>NZ_WURP01000002.1:0-625323 GCF_009829025.1 Acinetobacter sp. 18QD2AZ41W
TTAAGGAAATTTTGGCAATTTTAAGAAAGCAGAATCCTGATAGGATAAGGGTTCTGTGAAATTTGTCGTGTACAGAGAAAAAAAATTCTTATTCATAATAAAGATCTCGTTGATATTTTTAGAGATCATATCATTGATAACACCACTTCAAATCATCCGATATCACGCATATAAAGCCACACGCAAATTCTTAATGCGCTCTTTAAGCTTAATCATGATGCCGTCAATTGCCAGCAGCTCATTACGTGTCAGGCCGGATCGACTGAGGTTTTGATACTTAGACAGCTCAGTACTGCAAAATTCTAAGTCTTGTTTAGCTTGTACTTTGTCTGTCATGGGTACCACCAATAAGAAAAGAAAAACCCCGACAAATTAATGACGGGGTTTGAGTCGTAATATGTTCGACAAAAGGAAAATAGCAATATATTTCAATAAAAAACCCGTTTAACTCTCTCCAATTAAACGGGCTTGACTTGCGTCACAACGTCTTTCTTCTTTTGCAGAGCAACTATATTGCTTAAATATTACAGCTTTATGAAACAGCTCTTTGCTTGAGTGATTGTTATTCAACTTCTTTCAAACAATGACGACACTCTTTCTGTTCATCACAATTAATTTCAGTCACACCATGCAGGCCAAATAAGCAGAATATAAATTGGAGCATACTTTTCTCTATAAATTAAAAAAGCCTGATCAAATTCATGAACAGGCTTACCTCTTTTAAATTTACTTTATTTAATTTGTGTAATCATCTCTATGCTTACCACACTTGCAACATTCTACCTGAATAAAAATATCCGACTCATAAGTGTAGTGATGAAAGCATAATAGCTGCTTTAAGAGTTGCCGCATATTTTTCTCCCAAATGTTGGAGGCCCCACTGAAAAGTGGAGTGATCGTAGATGGTAAATAACAAGTTAGTACTTGCTCATCGCCTGCATAACAATTAGCTGTGAAGAACTTCTAATTCAAAACCGTTATCAATCATTTCATTAATACTGGGTATCAGTGCCTCTATCCACTCTCCCTTGCTCCAAACCTTTAAGACTCCATTCTCTTCCTTATAGTAAGCATGATCGAAAAGTGAGATATGATGAATAACCTGTGTTCCGTTTGGTATACGTGTCATACAAACCTCCAGACTTTTTGTTGTAATTTTAATCTATCAGAATATTATGTTTTTTCATTATAGATGCTTGTATCAATTCACTATTAAATGTGACCTATCAAACAATATAGCAACACATGACATAAGAAAAATAGGCAAAAAAAACCTCCTTTGGGAAAAGGAGGCTGAAATTGGAAAGAAACTACAGCGATAGAATCTAGGCCACGATTCTATCTAAATTTATTTTTTAATCAACAGTAAAAATCATTTTATTTAGGCAATAAAAAGCCCACTTACTCGTCAAATAAGTGGGCCAGTGCTGTAGTCACTTTCTTCGTATTGCATCTTCTTCTTATCGCAAGAACAATATAGCACCAAGGCTTTGATCAGAAAGTATAGAGAATATTAAGAAATTGTTTTTCATTGTCTAATTTTGGTTGCTTTTCTTGTTAGGAAATAAATTTTAAATAATAAAAAATCCCCCAAAGGAGACTCACTTAGCAAATCCGATTACTTAATTTCTGAGTCTTCAAAATTTTTAGGAAGATTTAAATTGATTTTAAAATTTCCAATTTGATCAGCATTGCCCCAATCCCCATAGATAAGTGCCTTTACTTCAATTCCAGTATCTTCGTATAAATTTTTATCTTTTAAAATCTTCAGAAACTTTTCAGCATCTTCATCACTTAAATAACCAACTTGAATATCACTTACAATCACCATAATTGCATAGGTATATTCTGTGTTTGTGGTATCCATGATAAGAAGAGCATTAACGACTTTGCTAACAGAATCTTCAAGTTCTGGACCAACTATTTCAATTATGGGTTGTTGGAAGTTAATTGCACCGGAAATCTGATGACTAAACTTATTTTTAGTCATCTCTCTAAATTTTCCACCAGACTTCTTATGGGTGGGTTTAACCATTACAAATACTGTTATAAAAAGGATAATAACAATAAGAAAAATTAGTTCCATGACTCATGCTCTTTCACGTGGGAAAGATAACAACACCTTAACACGAAAGGACTTACATTCTTTGAGTCTTGAACCACCATCACAATTTATTTAATTCAGAAGACAGATACTCAACGAACTGCTTTTTGTTCCGTATTTCAGGCATATCAAATACCCAATAACATGTAGATCCAGACCTGCATTTAAATATGACAGTCAAGGTATTGATTTCAATGAATGCATCTTCATCCATGAGTTCTGCAAATAATCGCAGAGCTATTGAAAAAAACTTTAACTTATTGACTATTTCATATGTTGATGGCTCATACTCCTTTAGAACTTCATCATAAATAAAGTCAAACATCTCCTGGACCATAGCAATCCAACGGGTTAACTAAGCCCATTGAAGATAAATCAACACTTCTCATTACGATGTACAAAAAGTGTATTTGCAGTTCGTTTTCTTATTCTAATTTTAAAAGACTATAGAAACAAAAAAGCCCACCTTTCGATGAGCTTCTTCATAGTAACATTTCCAACGGCGGGAGTGTCACAAGATGAACTTGCTAAACTGACCCACATCGGCAGTTACCGCCTTAAATCTAATTTATCACATCTATTAGTACAAAAAAAGCCCACCATTGGCGAGCTTTTAAATCAATCTAGTGCTTTAACGTACACTTCGATCACAATATCACGAATATCGCATACCCCGTGCGCACAGTCAAACGGTTTTTTTAAACATATCAAAAGTTAAGTGAGGATGGCAACATTTCACAAAAGCTAATCCACACTTCAGATCTTGTCGGATCTGAAGTACTGATGTGTCGTTACTTTCAGCAATATCACGCAATGAATTGCCCATCACATAGTGCGACCATAATGTTGATATCCATTCCTGAACAATTTCATCTTCAATAGTTTTTAATTCAATAATCACTCGCTGAATTGCACGCGCTTCATTGTCATCAATCTGACAACGAATACCACGGCGCTGAGTGCATAAGCGATCCTTAAGCGTTTTATCACTCATGTACATTGCCAGAAGACGTTCACGCTGTTCCTGGGTAATTCGTCGAGTAGGCATAGTTTTCACCATGACTACCATGGTTTCAGTATCCCCATTCATCCAAGCCCCAAACTGACGAAACCAATCCTCAGCACTAAACTTAGTCCAATCCATTGCCTGCATAATCGTTACTGCTGCATTCATCCCAAATCCCCTACCATCTTCTCTATCTGCTGGATCGCGTGACCTGACTTCACTTGATCTGTACTAAACCGTATTACTTGATAACCAAGCATTGTTGCTGCGTTATATTTTTCCATGTCCCCGACATACCCCTTACTTCTGGTATGCCTTCCTCCACTCCAGATCCCGCCTTCAACCTCTACCAGTATTTTTTTGCCTACCAAGTGAAAATCTGCTCTCCACTTCCGTACCTGGTGAAACTCAAATTCTTGCTCAAAATCTATTTTTAAAGTCTTTAGTTCTGTGGCCAGCTTCGCTTCAAACTCATTTGATACTTTTTCACCTTTAACCTTAGGGCGTGTAGAGCGCCCTTTCGGTCTGGTGGCTTTCACCATTTTCTTGTATTCAGCGATTGAGTAGCTGGTCATACCTCACCCATATCACGCACTCCAAATAGCTGTTTAGTCTTTTCAGTGGCAACATACAGTCTTGTGCAATGATTACATCTAAATGCCAAGTAAACCGCCTGGACTAGTCCTCGCAATTTCTGATTTAAGGCTGCTCGGGTTTTGTCACATACATGTTCTTCCAGCTCTGCTGATGTGACCTCATGTTTTGAAAAAGCCACGTACACCAGGATGTCTTTGATTTCTTCAAACCGCTGGATGGTGGGTGTGTTCATGCTGTCCCCCACTTCATAAAAGTAATCCAATGAGTATTTGCACGCTTACCACTGATATGACCAAATACTGGTTTTTGATCGGTCAACTCTAAAATCTCACTAACTTTAATTTGAGTTTCATTCCACTTAAAAATTAAAACTCCACCGGTGGCCAACACGCGAAAGCACTCCTCAAATCCTTTCCGAATATCTTCACGCCAGTCTTTGTTCAACTTCCCATATTTAAGAGCAAGCCAACTCTGCTTACCTGCTCGAACCAAGTGAGGTGGATCAAACACAACTAAATTAAATTGACCATCATCAAATGGCATATCACGAAAATCTATTTCAATATCAGGTGAGACCTCCAAAGCTCGACCATCACAAAGCGTATGGCTTTCGGTTCGAATATCACCATAAACAACATTTGGATTCTGGCGATCAAAGTGCATCATTCGGGATCCACAGCACACATCTAAAATTGGTTGATTCACATCTCACCCCCTACACGCTGATCTGCCCAATTGCATTCCACCAAGGTTAGGCCGCCCTGCTGGAAACGAGACCAAAGACGATCACCCAGATCCTTTTGAAGCTCAGCCAATGTGAGATTCGAAATCAGCATGGTTGGCTTCATACGGTCATAGCGTGCATACAAAACTTTATGAACCAGCTCACGGCGTTTATCGCGGTCATGCAATCCATATTCATCCAGGATCAACAGGTCATACTGGGTGAAGTCATAAATCACAGACTTCTCTGTAGCGTCCGGCTGCTCCCATGCATTCATGATTCGCTGCGCCATATCCTCACTGGTGATGTAACGCGCATACTTGCCCTTGTTGAGCAATGTCCGAGCCGTAGCGCAACTCAGATGGGTTTTACCGGTGCCTGTAGGCCCTACCATCACAAAGTTGTTTTTGTGGCCATTGATCATGTTCTTGGCAAAAGAAACGACCTGATTCAATGCATTCTGGTGTCCAGCATGTTTGACCAGGTAATTCTTAAAACCTGATGTTGCATGACGCTCTGGAAGCATTGCCCCAGCAAAGTGTTTTTCACGTACGGTACGATCAATTTCAGCCTGTGCTTGTGCGAGTTGTTCTTCATGGAACTCAACAGCGCATTGTGGGCACTTCTGAAAAGGGCCTGCTTGTACCATGGCGGTTTTGTGTTTCGAGCAGATCGCTTGTGTTTGTTTTAATCCCTGAGTCAACATCGACATTGCGTTCATACAAAGTCCTCCGGAATATGGACTGGTGAATCCACTGGTTCGTGATATTGCGATGCTTGGTCTGCCCAGGCTGTATTCACGTCAAGATTAGAATTTGGTTTTTCAGAACGTGTGTAACCAGATGATTGTTTGTTTTTGCGTTCAGCTTTTTCCAAGACTCTTTCAAACTCTTGAATAATCCACTGTGCAAACTTTCGGTGTTTTTGATTGTCAGTCAGTTGAAAGTTTTTCTCATGGTGTGTGTTGAAGTTTCCAAGATGAAATTGAAAATCTTCCAGACTAAGAATTTCAGAAACACGGTGTGAATGTTTGGTGGTTTTGAGAATCGAACTCAGTGTTTCAAGATTTGGATTCCACACTTGAGCATCTGAATTTTCTTGCGCGTTTCTCTCTTTAAAGTTTTCTTTAATATTTTCTTTTAAATCTATTTCTTTTACAGAGTGACATTTGATGTCACTAGTGGTGGTGACATTTGATGCTACTGGTGTAGTAGCATTTGATGTTACTGGTGTGGTGACATGAGATGTAACTACATTTGATGTAACCGCATTAGATGTAGTTACATTCGATGCTACTGCTTCAATAGAAATACGATCATCTAAAGTCAGGGTGTAAGAGCTACTTTTACCCAGTGTTTTAGTGATGCTGATCAATTGGTATTTAGCTAAATCAGCCATACATTTACGTACAGTTCGCTTGTCCTTAATTCCAGTGATCTTCATTACCAAGGTTTCACCGATTGACTTTTGATCCAAGTGAAATCCTTTGATGTGACGATTAAGTAGAACGATGCACTTGACAGCATCCCCACTTAATACAGCTAGATAACCTTCGTCACAGATGAAATTAGGCAAGGGTGAATACCCATCATCTTTTTTCGACATGGCTTGTCGCTCTAATTTTTTAGCAGTGGATGGGTGTAACGAAATATCGTTGTCTATCCCCTGCTTATGTGCTAAATTTGATTTCATATTCAATGCCTTCCAAAGTTTTGAATTAAAAAGCCTGACCTAGACCGTCAGGCTTTTTCTTTTTGAGTGAATTTATGCATTTGCTTGTTTAAAGCCATATCCGCTGCTTTAGCGTTTTCAATGATGCGATTAAGAATTTCGCTCGCTTCCGCATATTCTTGTGGCGTAACCATTCCATCCTCTAAAACTTCATAAACCTTTTGATTGGCTTTTCCGGTTTCAGAATTCATTTGAAGCAATGCTTCAACGATAGTCATTTGGCGATGTGAGCCTTCACCGCCTGCCGGCATAAGCACAAAACCAAGCATGTGCGCCCAAACCTTCAGAACTACTGGGTTTTGGGTCAAAAGCATGATCGCCTCAAACTTCTTAAGACTTGGATCATGGTTTTCCATATTTGGATTACCGTAGTTACAAATCGTCTTGTGCGCATCACCAGTGACTTGAGCAATATCCTTTGGATCAAATCCTTCAGACTGATTAATCATCTGGTGAATCGCTATTCTTGTTTCTTTCTTTAGAATCATGTGAATACCTGTTTTTGTTCACGTTTCTTTAAAAAATTTATTGATTGATAATTGGTTTAAGCGGCTGTCTTTGATGAGCAAGTCTTTTTCCAAAGCTTCTCAAGACTTCTGCCCTTATCGTAGGAAAGACGCTTACCGCAAATACCGTGTTCCAGATTGCTTATATAGTTCTGTGAACATTTAATTTCGTTAGCGATTTGAGTCTGTGTTAATCCCTGTTTGCGTAAATCAGAGATCATTGTTTGCCATTGATTCATAAGAACCTCCGATAATTTTCAACAAATATATAGGTTTTCCGATATTTAAACAATAGCCAAACCGATAAGTATTTGTATCACAATTCCGATATCAGTAATCAAGGAAATATGCATGGCAACTTTGGGGGAGAATTTAAAACAAATTCGCAAAGCGAAAAAAATGACCCAAACACAGTTAGCTAAAAAATCAGGAGTTAAACAATCAGTTATCTCTGATTTAGAAACTGGTAACGCCAAGTCAACTGGGTTTATTTTGGAATTAGCGAATGCCCTTGGAGTTACTGCTGAAGAGCTTAAAAAAGGGCTTACAGGGGAAGTTGAGCCTGCTAATGCTGTGCGAGTCAAAGCCCGTATGGCCCCTGTTCTATCTTGGGTTCAGGCTGGTAGTTTTACCAATGTTGCAGCAGTCGATATGAGCGAAGTAACTGAATGGTTACCTTTGCCAGAAGATGAATGCTCAAACTGCTTCTTTCTTAAAGTCCAAGGCTTGAGTAACTTCCCTGATTTCATGGAAGGTGATTACATCGTTGTGGATCCAGATGCTTATTATGGGGATATGCAGTCTGGTGACATTATTGTAGTTCGTCGAGGTGACGATGCTACTTTCAAGAAACTGGTTATCGAGACAAATGGTAAAAGATACCTTCAAGCTCTAAACCCAGAATTTAAGCCAAATATTATTGAGTTAGATGAGCAATGCCTTTTTGTAGGTCAGGTAGTTGACTGCGTTCGTTATGTTTATCGAGCAAGACCAAGAGTTAGAAAGAATTAAAAACAGCTATATGCGGCTTGGGTTAATTAATTGTGGGATTTGGAAATTTCAGTATTTAAAATATTTTAAAATTAATAATTTTTTAAATTAATTATATATATTGAAAATTATATATTCGTTAGTCAGGGGTAATAATGAGTAAGCCAGTTTTATTTTCTGTGCATGAGCTACGTTTTGATGCAAAAAGATTCAATAAAGATTTTGATGAACCACAACAGCCAATCAATATATGGGAACTGTTTAAAACTATTTCTAAATACAAATATAGTGAATATAGTTACCCTCTACTTGATAGTACTTTAATATCAAGAATAAGAATAATTGAGCTAGATGAAGATAAGAAAATTATTAAACTATTAGTTATAGTTTCTGATTTAAATGCAAGAAATAGAAGTTATACTGATAGTAAAACAGGAAAAACTAGACTTACAAATAAAGGAAAAACAGAGGGTGACGATGCAAGAGTTCATATAACAATCAAATCAAACCCAGACTTTCTTACGGGCCTTCTCGCTATAGAAAGAGAACGAGGATCTCATATAAACCCAAACTTATTAAGAGTATTACTAGATAGAGCTTTAGAATATATTTATGAAAATAATAAAAGCAATAAGGATATTATTAATCTTTTCTCAGAAGAACACCCGTCAGGTTTTAAAGAGGAAGACGGTACATTTACAAAACTACCAAAAAAAATCAAATGTAATTTAGAAAATATTTTTAGTGATGAGGTACTTAATGCATTTAAGCAGGGTAAAATTAATGATTTAGAATTAATACATACTGTTCAGGAAACTACAACTGATCACCACTCAACTTTTAAGCCTAAATCAAGTTCATTTCACTTTGATGTGGATCCTCTAATTATTCCAGATGAAGTTGTAGATTCAGGTGAAATTCAAACAACCATTATGCATGAGCTATCTGGTTTATGGAATAAGGTATTTAAATCTGAACAACCACTTCCATTAGCAGAACATAAGTATCGTATACGTTACGAAAATGATGCTGGTAAAATAGTTTCATTTACATATACTCCATCAGAATCCTTAGATATGACTTTAGCAAAAACTATAACAGTAGATCCTAAGACTTTCACACACATAGAGTGGAAGGAAATACCTGAAATTAATCATTCTTTATGCTTGAGAGTTTTTTCAAAACTTAAAGCTCTATAATGTAAGAGGTGGAGCATGAGTAGGGAAATTTTAAGGCCATGTGACTATTTATGGATAAGCTGGAAAGATAATCCTGATGAAAATAAGAAAAAAGATCGAATGGACTGGATCTTTCCATTAATTTTCTCGTTAATAGTCTGCTTAGTATTATTTACAGTCTATCATTTAAATTTTACATGCTTAAACTCTTGTAAAAAAATCCTATTTAACAATGATGCTTTTAATGTAATTTTAAATTTTTTACAAACTATGCCTGGCTTTTACATTGCTGCCTTAGCGGCAATTTCTACATTTAATAACCCGGGCATGGATAAGGATATGGTGGGTAGTACACCAATAGATAAAGATAGAAAAAAAATGACTAGACGCCGCTTTCTAGCTCAGTCATTTTCATATTTGACATTCTTAAGTATAGTCTTATTAATATTTGGAGCTATTATTAAATATTTTTTTAGTTTGGATATTGTTATTACAAATAGTTATTTATTCCTATCGTCATATTTAATAATCTCATTCATACTATTTGTTTTTCTATTCCAACTAGTCTTTATTACATTTTATTGCTTGTACTATTTAGGTGATCGCATTCACCTTCCATAAAAGAAAACCCACTTTCATAGTGGGTTTTCTTTTATGAGTATTCTATATATAATTCTAGGTCCAATAAAAATAAAATCAAACCATGAAAACAATAACTTTAACTACCCTACTCTTGTCTTTAGCTTTCACTGGGTGTGAGAAGCAACTTAGTAAACATATAGATCCAATCACAACCACAACAGCACTTGAGAACTCAGATAATATTCTTAGTAAGTACATAGAAAAGTTAGACTCAGAGTTCACTACACAAGATGTGCGAATTAAAATTTTATGCAGAGACTACCCGCGCGAGTATGAAAAAAATTATATGCCTAACTTGTTGAAGCTATCACCTGGTGAATACTCTGAAACTGCACTTTTGGCTGATATGGATTTGGTTTTGGATCACTACAAAGAGAAAGATGCCATTCAATGCTAAAGCTTTCTTACTTCTGAAATATTAAATCTATATATTGAACTTAAGACCTCTCATGGCCAGGTCTGTAATAACAAAGTAAAGCATCACTAACCCGCTATCCGCGGGTTTTTCTTTATGTAAGGTAAGTGTAACCTTGTATTTAAATGTTACATTATAACAATTAGTATAAAGATACCTATGATTCATAAATAGAAAGGTAAGTCTCAATGAAATATTTGTTAGGCGCAGCATTGTTAGGATTAGTGATTACTGGCTGTACTTCAAATCCAAAAAACGAAGTAGAGCAAGAAAAAGTTGTGAGCAATACTGCAGCTGAAACTCAAGTAATTAATTTTACTGGTCCAATGGATCTTACAATCGAATTGAAATCTTCAGATAATTTTGAAACCGCAGAAATGACAGATAATTCTGGCAAGATTTATCACCTTAAACGAGCTATTTCAGGAAGTGGTATGCGTTTGGCCAATGATGACGGCGTTTCAATTCACTTCAAAGCTGGTGAGGGTATTGTAGAGTTTATGAAAGACAAACCTATTAGTATTACTGAATACAAAAAATAAGATTATTGTTGCAGGACGACCCACCCCAGCGGTGGGTTTTCTTTTTATTAAATAAAGTAATAATACTAGTTATTAGCCAATGATATTGGCAGTAATTTTAGGTAAAGTGAATTACATTTTTGAATAATTAGTGAGCTAATTAGTTTAAAGTCACAATATACGGCGCTGTAGTCTACAAACTGTGTTTTGTCATATCTCTCTTAGTGTAAATAATGGATTAACTTAGTGAATAATATTAACTTTAAGAGTTTCGAAGAAGCTGGCCAAGCTATATTAAAATTCTTATCCCAACGATTTGGATTTAAGTTATGGATGATTACCCGTACTGAAGGTGATGACTGGATCGTACTACTAAGTGAAGATAATGGCTATGACGTTAAGCCAGGACAAGTATTCCGTTGGGCTGACTCTTTCTGCGCGCAAATGATACAAAATAACGCACCTCGTGTTGTTCCCTATTCGCCTGATATCCAAGCGTACACAGATGCACCTATAAATAAACTTATCACCATTAAGGCTTATATTGGTCAGCCTCTTTTTAAAGAAGATGGTTCTCTTTTCGGCACTCTTTGTGCGATTGATCCTGAGCCTCAACCTAAAGTTCTTATTGAAGATGCTCCATTATTTGAGCTGATAGCGAAAGTGCTTAGCTATACGATTCAAGCTGAATTAAAAGCAGATGAGCATATACGTAAAGCCGAACGTTTTGAAATGGAAGCGTTGTCTGATCCAATGACTGGACTTTTTAATCGTCGTGCCTGGGATGAGCTTATTGCTAAAGAAGAAGAGCGCTGCAAGCGATATGGTCACCCTACTGCTGTACTTATGATTGATCTTAATGATCTCAAAATCACCAATGATAATTTGGGGCATGCTGCAGGTGACGAACTGATTCAAAGAATGGCTTTAACTCTCAAAAACACTGTACGCAATAATGATATTGTCGCTCGATTAGGTGGTGATGAGTTTGCTGTAATGACTATTGAAACTAACCTAGAGCATGCTGAGAAACTTGTATCAAGAATTCAGAGTGCTTTTACAAAAGATGGAATTAGTGCAGCAATTGGCCTTGCAATGCGCAATCCAGCATACAGTCTCTACACTGCGATAATAGAGGCGGATGAAAACATGTACCATAATAAAGCCATGAGTAAATTGAAGTATTAAATAAAAAGCCGCTATATGCGGCTTGGGTGTTTTATGGGGGTGATCATTGAAAGAAGTAGATGGACAGAATAAAGGCCCAATAAAGCTCGGAACTTTAACTCCTGAGCTATTAAAGAAGCTGAACGGGCAAATAGTGAATAATGAAGATGGTTCTGAGAAGCTACAGCAGGCAATGCTTGAAAGAACCAGACAACTTGAAGCTCTAGCAAAACACAGCAAAGGACCGCGAGCTGATGAACATTGGCGACCAGCGGCATCGCAAGCTATGCAAGATCAACTTCGCAATACAAAAACAAAGCATGCTGATCCAGTCAAGCTTATTAAGCCAGTAGACTTTAACTTTCTGGAACTAACAATAAATCAAATTAAAGAACTACCCACAGAAGAGTTGCACAAGTTTTTAAGTGGTGAAAGCCATAGTGGCTTAATACGCGAGCCCATCATTCAGCTCATTAGTAATGAAATTCTGAGTAGGCAAATTAAAGAAGCTAGCAAGCCACATTGGACGGTTTATTTGGGTGTAGTTCTAGCCTTCATTGCAGCAATAACAGGCATTATTCAATTGATAAAATAAAGAAAGTGGTTGCCTTATATTCCATTTCTTGCTGTCTTGAATAATCTTCTTGATGTTGAAACTAGAAAAGATTGCTGCCAACCAAAGAGAGAAAACAAATATATAAGTCAGCACATCAAAGTGAAAAATATATGCGACAAGGGCCACAGCCTAAAAGAAGAACGACAACATTAGAATTTTTTATTCATAACAATTACCTTGCCGCATACCCGAGCGGCTCTTGGATCGGGTGGAGAAATAGATGTTTGAGTTATCTGTAATTGACATTTCAGGAAACAAACCTAAATCCCTCTATGCAAGGGAGTTTAAAACCCACCCCCGCATTGGTGAATGGATTGATATAGAAATAGATGGTGAAAGCAATATGTTTGAAGTAATTAAGATTGCTCATTCAACAAATGGTGGTGACTCTGATTTGTATGTAAAGCTTCTAGGACTAACTTATCAAGTTGTTGGTGATCTTTGCTGTAAAAATGATTAGCAATATTCGCACAACTCTCATCAAGTTTACGTGGATCAGTAATAACAACGCCAATAAATTGATGTCCTGTAATTGATGAGTTCACATTAATTGTCATTAACTTTCCCTTTTTTGTAATACCAATCATTTTAAAGACTCCAACCACCCCACCCTGTGTGGGTTTTCTTTTATCTATTAAAACATAGTTCAAATTAAAAATATCGGTTTTTCTATATTAATATCGGTTTTCCTATTGACTATAAATATCGGAAATGCGATATTTATATCGCAGACAACAAAAAACCTCAGCGTGCTGCGAACCACCTGAGGCGTGACCCACAACATAACTGTGAGTGAAATTATTATGAACAAAAAGCCGATTCAAAGCAACTTACCGGAATTCAAGCCATCAAGCATGACTTCTGAAAAGCTGTATCAACATCCAGAGCCTGCATCTAAACCGCATTGGTTGAGCAACTTCTCTGCCTTCTTGCTTCTCATCTCTATCTTCATTGGTCTAGCTGCAATGTTTACCTATGCAGCCGATCAGGAAGCTGCTTATCAAGCTGAAGCGATTGTTAAAGCTCTTGGAGGTGTAAAGTGAATACTCAAGTAAATTTACAAAGCATTGAAGATGCTCGTCAAGAATGGTTGCAGTCACGTCGTCTTGGTATTGGTGGTTCTGATGTGGCGGCAATCTTGGGCTTAAGCAAATATAGCTCACCGTATCAGCTTTGGCTGGACAAGACCGGTCGCTCTGAACTGAAAGACAGCACCAGCGAACCGGCCTACTGGGGCAACATGCTTGAAGACATTGTGGCAAAGGAGTACGCCAAACGAAACGGCGTAAAGGTACAGCGTGTTAATGCAACGATTGCTCACCCTGAACATGACTGGATGCGTGCCAATATTGACCGTGCCATTATCAATCCAGAAATTGCAGGTAATGTCCGTATCAAAGATGGAAAGCTGACCACTGACCGTATTCTAGAATGCAAGACTGCTAACCAGTACCTGGCTAAATTGTGGGGTGATGAGCAGTCTGAACAGGTGCCAGATTACTACCTGACGCAAGTGCAGTGGTACATGGGTATTACAGGCGCTTCGATGTGTGGCTTGGGTGTGCTGATCGGTGGTCAGAAGTTCCGTAGCTATCAGGTCGCATTCGATCCTGAGCTGTTTGAAATGCTCACAGATGAATGCTCAAAGTTCTGGAATGAGCATGTTCAGGCTGACGTACCACCAGCTCCAACCACGTTTGATGATGTTCTGCATCGCTGGTCTACTCATAATCCTAATCAGGCATTGCAGGCGGATGATGAGCTTGCCAATCTGGTCGCTGAGTACAAGGATCTAAATAAAACTATCAAAGAGGCTAGTGCTGAACTGGATGGCATGAAGCTGCAAATCTGCTCACGCATGGAAGATGCGGAAATGATTATTGCTGAAGAAAAGCGTTTAGCAACATTCAAATATCAAGAACGTAACACACTGGACAGCAAAGCGCTGAAAGCCGCTCACCCGGATATTTACGAACAATTTGTGAAGACTTCAAGCACTCGCGTGCTGCGCATTAATTAAAATTTAAGGTAGAAGAATATGAACTCAATTGTTAAAACAGGCCAAAACGCTGCCGTTAATTTCTTAACTCCGAACAACCTGCAAGAAGCAATGCAGATTGCCGGCATCCTTGCCGAGTCTGACATTGTGCCGAAGGACTACCAGCGCAAGCCTGGGAACATTCTTGTTGCTATGCAATGGGGTGCTGAAATTGGCTTGCAGCCATTACAAGCTATGCAAAACATTGCCGTGATTAATGGTCGCCCTTCTATCTGGGGTGATGCAATGCTTGCCCTTGTTCGTGGATCCGGTCTGCTCGATTTCATCCGCGAGGAAATTTCCGAAGATGGTCAAAAAGCCACTGTAACTGTGAAGCGGAAAAATGAAGAACCAGTTGCTTCAGTATTCACAATGGAGGATGCGAAAAAGGCAGGTCTATCAGGTAAACAGGGGCCTTGGACGCAGTATCCAAAACGCATGTTGAAGCTACGTGCTCGCTCTTATGCCCTACGTGATGTTTTTCCAGATGTGCTCAAGGGTATGGCAATTGCTGAGGAGGAAAAAGATAAGGAAATTGATATTACTCCCACTGCACCAGAAACCAGTACAACGAAGGCAAATAGCGGATCGTCATCGCTGAAAGCGCGCATGGCCAAAAAGAAAGATGCTGTCGAGTCGGTGGCTACAGAAATTGACCTAACCCCGTACTACCAGCGTATTGATAACGCCACTTCTCTTGAGGAACTCGATCAGATCGGTGCTGACATTGCTGAGTTGAATTTAGGTGAGCCAGCTAAGTCTGAAATCGGCGAAGTGTTTAAAGCCAAGCGTAAAGAGCTAAAAGCTGCCCAGGCTTTTCCCGATGAATCAATTCAGTCAGTAATTAACGAGATCAGCAACACGACCGATCTGGAATCACTTAACGCAATTATGGCTTCACGCTTTGAGCCCTTCACGGCTCAGATGACTGAGGAGCAGATCAGTCAGATTAATTCAGCGTATGAAGCACAAGAAGCGGCGCTAACGCCATGAGTTATTCCTACTCTTCTATGACCCGCGTGCTGCTTGTGCAGCACAAAGGTCGGGTTAGAACTTACCACAACATCAACCTATTCGGTATTGATGATTGCCTTCGAAATTTTGCGAACACCTGGGGGTACAGATGATCTTCAGAATTAAAAAGAAGCATGAAGTTGGCTTTAAGCTTTGGCTAGAAAAATTGGGTTATGCCAAAAATGAACTTGCGGATGGCAGCTCGACATTTAGCGGCAAAGGCACACGCAAGACACTGAGTTACGTGCTCTTAAAGAAAGATTTAACAGGTAATGCGGCATGTCAGGTGCTATTCGATGAATATGAAGAACACCTGGATAACCCTGATTATTTAGATGTGAAGGTGGCGTGATGGATATCGAAAAATTAAAAACTGAATTTGAGCAGACTGAATGCTTTAAACGTCTTGAGCATGTTGCGCAATACACCTTCTTTGAATTTGGAGCATACATCAAACGTACTGATGTTCCTGCTGACATTGAAAAGAAGTGTGGAAAATTAATCACAGCACTTCTTTTTAGTTGGTCCGCCTGGAAGGAAGCCAAAACCCAAGCGGTGCCGGAGTGGAAAGATTACACAGTTGAATCGCCTCGCATTGATGGCCCGTACCAGATCTTTATTATGAACCAACAATTGGTCGCAAAATGGGAGTCACCTTGGGGCTTCTCATCTATAGAAGATGGTGACGCACTCAACCAGGAATTAATCACACATTGGTCTGTGTTGGGCAATGATCCAGCAATCGAACCACGGGAGCCAGCCAATGACTGAAATTCAACAAACAAACATTGCTGTGGCCAACTTCATCATTGACGAGCTGCACAAGGACAAGCCTTTTAATTTGGCTTTGGATGCAGGTGAAACGGGTGCTTTGTACCACATTGCGAGTGAGTCACATCACTTGCACAGTGACTTTGTTCGCAAGCTGGAAGCAACCTTAAGACAGCGCGTGAGCAATGGTACTGGCGTGATTCTTGAGATTAATAGTAATGCTGACCTGTATTACCACATGCTGAGCAGCTACATCGCAAAGCACGATCGGTTTGGAGTGGTGAAGGTTTTGGGAGAAGTGAGCTGATGGGAGCACTTAAGTACACCATTACGGTTGAAGCTGATGTCGAGCCTCAGCTTTATCTTGGACAGAGCATCTTTGGTGGGAAAATTGTTCAACTTAAGATGGAGGATTTGCCCGCTTTGGTTCCAGTGTCGTGGTTGGTTGAAAAATATGGATTAACCAAAACCACAATCATCAAAAAACTTGAAGGCTATAACCAAGGAACTGAAGGTAAGCATCTTTATGAAACCAAGGTGGCCATGATGATCCTATCAAAGCCACAAAGAAATAAACGCGGATCAAAACGGGTCAATTAGACCCGTTCAGCATCTCACTGATTTCGCTTGCTGTGGGATTATAATAAGTATTAATCAAAATACCGGCAGTCTTGTGACCGGTAATTTTCATTAGAATCTCAATTGGCACCTTTCTTAATTTAACCAATCTGGTAATCCCTTCATGTCGGGTATCATGAAAATGTAGTTCCTTGATATTCGCCTTCTTTATTCTTTTGCTAAACGTATTTTGAAAAGTGCTGCTGCTTATCTCAATTAGCTTGTCAGACCCATTATCTGGGATTAGTTTTAATAACTCTTTCGCACTATCCATCAATGGCACATCACGCGAGTGGCCATTCTTGGTGTCAGGCAGGTGAATATAGTCTTTATGGATATTCGACCTTTTAATAGAAAGAATCTCCCCTTGCCGCATAGTTGTTTCAATAGCAAAAAGAAAAGCCCAAGCGATAAAATGCTGTATCTCGGTTGGGATCTGCCCTCTCTCATAATTATGAGCTTCTAGCACCAAATCAATTTCAGCATTGCTTATGCGTCGATTTCTTGATTTTGGCTGAGATGGTTTGCTAACCATGGAGAACGGATTGCTTTCAATAAGGAAAAGCTCTTTCTGGGCATAAGTGAAGATAGCTGAAAACAAAGATATATCACGAAGCACAGTACCAACACTCACACTTTTTAGTCTTGAGTTGCGCCAGTCAGTCAGAATTTGTGGGGTAATGTCGTGCACTGACATTTCCGAGATAACAGGATAGGTATCAAGAAACTGCTTGATTGAGATTCTAATGGTTCGGCTAGATTTCTTATGCCTTCCAATTTCCTCATAGTACTTATGCATTAATGCGGAAAATGGATAATGTTGTTTGACTTCGCTTTGATTTTTATTTTGCTCAGTTTTTAATTCTAGAATTTTGAGCATAGCCCATTGCTCACATTCCTTTTCGGTATCTCGCGTAGCACTGATGCGCTTACCATTAAACATCAGCTCAATACGGTATGACTCTCCACGTTTCCTTGCTTTTGGTAGTTTCATTTCTGGCGTAATCTTGGCGTAAATAGTCTTTCATCTTAACTTATTTTTCGTCCAAAACGTCCAATATGTTCAATTAGAATGGATTTAAGAAGAAGTTTTTAAGGTAGATCATGTTATTCATTTTTATTTAATTTGTTGTTTTATATAGTTTTATTAAATAACCCCATAGAATATTATTATAATTCAGCTATTTGGGATAGCACTTAACCATGGGGCTTTTTATTGCATGTATGATTTTAAAAACGTATTAACATTTAGCCGAAAAATGCAATGATGCTTTGGATCACCACAGCATTCACAATATCAATAAAAAATGCACCACACAGCGGTACAATTAAAAAAGCTTTATGTGATGGACCATAGCTATTGGTCACCGCCTGAATATTGGCAATCGCTGTCGGTGTTGCCCCCATACCAAAACCACAATGCCCTGCCACTAATACTGCTGCATCGTAATTTTTGCCCATGATTCTAAAGGTCACAATTGCGGTAAATAAAATCAATACCGCTGTCTGCGCCAATAAAATGGTAATGAGCGGACCTGCCAAATCGGCCAGTAACCAGAGTTGCAGTGATAGTAAAGCCATAGATAAATACAGGGATAAAGACGCATTGCCAAATACATCGATTGCACGGTCGAAGATATCGACTTTCAGCACATGCTCCAAGACATTACGCACAATCACACCTGTGCCTAAAGCCCATACAAAAGTGGGCAATTCAAACCATCTTCCCTGGCTGAAGTCTGTCATCTGATTGGCGACAAAAATACACAGGGCAAACATCCCCAAAGTCGACACGGCATTACTGGATGTAATCAATCGGGTTTTCTTTGGATACTCAAAGGGTGCGGTGTTAATGTGCGATTCGAGCTGTTGTTCATTGGTCTCTTGTGCTACCGTATCAGCCAGTTGGTTGCGTTTAATCAGGAACTTGGCAACTGGACCGCCTACAAGTCCACCAATAATCAAGCCAAATGTGGCACTTGCCATACCGAGAACAACTGCTCCCTGGATTCCATATTGAGTCTCCAGAACCTCGCCCCAGGCACCGGCGGTACCATGACCACCCGTTAAGGTGACAGAACCAACAATCAACCCGATCAATGGGTCAAGTCCAAGCACTGTGGCTAAACTCATACCAACCGCATTTTGCACGACTACAAATAAAATGACACAGACCAGAAAGATCAGGAGCGATTTTCCGCCTTCTTTCAGTTTCAAAAAGTCTGCACTTAAGCCAACAGAAGTAAAGAACATCAGCATCAGGATGGTTTGAATCTGTGCGTCAAATGTGGCACTGATATTAAACAATTTATAGAAAATAAAGGCCGTAATCGCTGCGACTAAACCACCGATTACAGGTTCAGGTAAGTTATAGTTCCTAAAGAAGCTAATTTTACTAACAAGATACCGCCCAATAAAAAGAAAAAAAACAGCAATTACTAGAGTGCCAAAGGCATCTATTTCATAAGTCATAACATTCCCTATTGGCTTTATTTTCATACAGTTTTGGGAAAGAGAGATGAAAAATCAATCACAGAAATGTAATGCAAGTTATTGTTTCTAATAATTGTTTAATTTATAGCCTGAATAGACGCAATTAACGTGATGGAATATCATAAACCCAGTTGCGCGCTTGCTGATCTGTGGTGCTTTCACAGACGTAATAATCATGATTCCAAGCATCTGGATGTAAAATTTCTTTTTTATAGTAAGTCACATTTTTAGACTTTTCGACACAGACAAAGCTATCGCCTTGGTCTTTAACTTGGGTTCCGTTAAGGAAACCGCCAATACAGAGGAATCGGGATTGTTTAGGCATGTTTTAGGTCAACTTGCTAAATCATTTTTCAATGTGGGGATTAAACGATTTATTGGATAAAGTGTAAAGCATTACCAATAAAAGTTTTTCAATATTGGACATACTCAAAAATTTAATTCTGAAGTTGTGAAAAGATACAGAATTTCATGCTGCAAAATTTAAATTAGATGTCAACTCCCACCCTTTCTGTATCAATTCAAATATTTCCCCCTTATTACCAATATCACGTATTAATTTTTTATTTATTAATGACTCTAAGGCCTCATCATATTTAAAAAATTCTCTATTATTTTCCATACCTAATTTTTGAGTTCTAATTTTAATTTCTTATTTTCATAAAAAAAATAAGGGCTGACAAATCAGCCCTTATTTTATACCGCTTATTACTTAATTAACAAAGCAAATCATAGATTTGCTCTTGCGCTAGGGAAAAGCCTTTCGGCTTTTCTTAATCCTAGCTCATTAAGTCAATTGAGCAGCAGCAATTTTCTTCGTATCAACATTCGCAGCAGCGTTAGTATATTCGCTCATCTTGTCGAAGCTTAAGTATTGATAGATGTCAGCTGACATACTATCAATTTGAGCTGCATATTGTTGGTATTCTTCTGGAGTTGGTAATTTACCCAATACAGCAGCAACAGATGCAAGTTCAGCAGAAGCCAAGTAAACGTTAGCCCCCTGACCTAAACGGTTCGGGAAGTTACGTGTAGACGTCGATACACAAGTTGTGTTCGGAGCTACACGTGCCTGGTTACCCATACATAATGAACAACCTGGCATTTCAGTACGCGCACCAGCTTTACCATAAATATTATAGAAACCTTCTTCCATCAACTGATGTTCGTCCATACGCGTTGGCGGAGCAATCCACAAACGAGTTGACAATGCACCACCTGGAACTTTCTCTAACAATTTACCAGTCGCACGGAAGTGACCAATGTTTGTCATACAAGAACCAACGAATACTTCGTCAATTTTCACGCCTTGAACGTCAGAAAGAAGTTTTGCATCATCTGGATCGTTCGGGCAGCAAAGAACAGGTTCTTTAATGTCAGCTAGATCGATTTCATACACTTTCGTGTATTCAGCATCCGCATCAGCTTTAAGAAGTGATGGATTCGCTAACCATTTTTCCATGTTCTCAACACGACGAGCCATCGTACGCGCATCGCCATAACCTTCAGAAATCATCCACTTAAGCATAGTGATGTTTGAACGAAGGTATTCAGCAACTTTCTCTTCAGAAAGCGTGATCGAACAACCAGCAGCTGAACGTTCAGCAGAAGCATCAGACAATTCGAATGCTTGCTCAACAGTCAGGTCAGTTTCCATTTCTGTCAAATCGATCTCAAGGATACGACCAGAGAAGATGTTTTTCTTACCTTTCTTCTCTACAGTTAAGTCACCCGCTTGAATTGCGTAGTAAGGAATTGCATGTACCAGGTCACGTAGTGTGATACCAGGCTGCATTTTACCTTTGAACTTCACAAGTACAGATTCAGGCATATCAAGTGGCATAACACCAGTTGCTGCAGCAAAAGCTACTAGACCAGAACCCGCCGGGAACGAAATACCGATTGGGAAACGAGTATGCGAGTCACCACCAGTACCCACAGTATCCGGAAGAAGCATACGGTTTAACCAAGAGTGGATAATACCATCACCTGGACGTAAAGACACACCACCACGGTTCATGATGAAATCAGGAAGCGAGTGTTGCATTTGAACGTCAACTGGCTTTGGATACGCAGCGGTATGACAGAAAGACTGCATAACAAGGTCAGCAGAGAAACCTAGGCAAGCCAAGTCTTTCAATTCGTCACGCGTCATTGGACCAGTGGTATCTTGCGAACCAACAGTGGTCATCTTAGGTTCACAGTAAGTACCTGGAAGTACGCCTTGACCTTCAGGAAGACCACAAGCGCGACCAACCATTTTCTGTGCTTGAGTGAAGCCTTTGCCAGTTGCAGCAGGTTGAACCGGAGTACGGAACAACGTAGATACTGGAAGACCTAAAGCTTCACGTGCTTTAGTGGTCAAACCACGACCAACGATCAGGTTAATACGACCGCCAGCACGAACTTCGTCTAGAAGTACAGGTGTTTTAAGATCAGCTTCAGCAATTACAGCACCGTCTTTAGATGCAGAAACTTTCGCAGCAGCATGATCGATTTTAAGAACGATTTCATCGCCCATGTTCATGTTGCCAACATCGATCTCGATCGGTAATGCACCCGCATCTTCCATCGTGTTGAAGAAAATTGGCGCAATTTTAGAACCTAGGCAGTAACCACCGTCTTTTTTGTTCGGGATGTGAGCAATGTCATCACCAAAGAACCAAAGCACAGAGTTGGTTGCAGATTTACGAGATGAACCTGTACCAACAACGTCACCTACGTAAGCAACTTGGTTGCCTTTCGCGATCAATTCTTTGATTTGGTTTAATGGACCAACTTCACCAGGAACTTCCGGGTTGATTCCGTCACGTACGTTTTTCAACATTGCATTTGCGTGCAATGGAATGTCCGGGCGGCTCCAAGCGTCTTGTGCAGGTGACAAGTCATCAGTATTCGTTTCACCAGTGACTTTGAAAACTGTCAGTTTGATTTCTTCAGGAACGTCTGGACGTGAAGTAAACCATTCAGCATCAGCCCAAGACTGCATAACAGCTTGTGCATTTGCGTTACCCGCTTTTGCTTTATCAGCGACATCGTGGAATGCATCAAATACAAGAAGCGTTTTCTTAAGCGCTTCAGCAGCAAGCTCAGAAAGTTCAGCGTTGTCTAAAAGTTCAACTAAAGGCGCTACGTTATAACCACCAAGCATAGTACCTAGCAAGTAAACCGCACGTTCTTTAGAAATAAGTGGAGAGGTTGCTTCGCCTTTTGCCAATGCAGCCAGGAACGCAGCTTTTACATATGCAGCTTGGTCAACACCTGCTGGTACACGGTTTTCAAGCAAATCTACCAAGTATGCTTCTTCACCAGCTGGCGGGTTAACTAGTAGTTCAACTAATGCAGCGGTTTGGGCATCGTCAAGTGGCTTCGGTGGGACTCCGAGTGCGGCACGTTCTTCAACGTGTTGGCGGTAAGCTTCTAGCACAGTGTTATTCCTCTTTTTTAAAAAATTACTTATGAATTCCTGCTTATTCCAAGCTTCACAAATAATATGGACTCCGAAATTTTACTAAATTTCCAGTTAAAAGTTAATGCAACTCAAGTGTTTCTTTGTGATGCTCGTTATTTTATAACTAAATGATGCTCTTAATGATTATTCAATAATCACTTTTAGATCAGATCTCAAGAAACAAGCCTATGAGCAGGCCCTTTTAACTGAATTTAATGCATAAAAAAGGCAACCATGATGTTGCCTGATTTGAAGTTAAAAAGATACTCCACCTTAGTGTACAGTGGTCGAGTTTAAATATTGCTGATATGAATCCCGGCAGCCTTTGAATTTCACCACGCATTCATCTTCACACATCGTGCTGTGATTATTGCTGGCAAAGGAAATATCCACCTGATACAGCTTTTTTTCTTGTTCTAGCACCTTCTTTAAAAATACTTTGTCGCCTACGCTCAGGACATAGCGACTACCAGCAATAATGACTACACCATGTTCATCTTCTAAGAGCAGATCAGAATGATGTAAATATCTGACGACTTGCATATTGTGTTACTCCTCGGGTAATTGGAGTTAAATTCATTATTCAATATAAAGATAAGTATTTCTATATTTTAGATTTAGAAATTGTCACAAAGTGTACATTTTGCTTAGGCTATTTTTTTATTATTAAGTAGAGGTTTTTTTGTCTTTTATTCGGGTTGATACTTTTTTTAAAGAGATGTTGCTATGCCTGATTCAGCCATTAAAAAACCGTTCCCTAGAACGGTTTGTAATCTGGTAATTCATCATGCGGCGTGGCAATACATTTTTCAGTAAACTCAGCGCGGACTTTTTCACGGGCTGCTTTTACATCTGCCTTAATCTCTTCGGCTGGAAGTGCGTAGACTTCATCAATAATGTTCAGAATAAAACCTTTGGTGGTTTCATCATCGATCTTGAGGGCATGCTCGATTGCTTTCTCTTTCTCAATCGCATTCTGACGATCCAGCATAATGGTTCGCGCGGCATTTCCCACACTTCGACAATAACCTTGCCACTGCTCTTCAGGGGTTAAGGGTTTCTTCTCGGCACAACCGGCCAGAGCCAGCATAAACGATAAAGCCAATAACTTTTTCATGAGTTTCTCCTTCCGAGGGGCAATATAAAAGATCGGGGAAGATTTGTCATTTAAAATGCCAGTATGACTCTAAATTTAAAAAAGCCCATCAATGGGCTTTTGTTTTTTAAATGATTAACCGCATGAAGCCTGAAGAATTTTTTTGCTGGCAGGATCTACAGTTACTGTCACACGCTCTTCACGATAATCCATGGTGACTGCTTGGCCCGGCTCGACCATACGTACAATCTGCGCCTGGGTTTTCTGTTTGATTTGCGCTTCAGTCAGGTTGGACTGACCAACCAATGTCATCGCCTGATCGGTAATACATTTAGGCTGGTTCATATGCAGCAACTCCCATTCTTCTACCACCTGTCCATTCTTTAAATGACAATATCCAACCTGGCCATTACTTTCATTACGTATTTCAAGCTTGCCACCCTGATTGACACAATAAGTGCTCGCCGGATTTGGCATACCTATTTTGGGCGCTTCCGTTTCTGATTGTGGTGTAGTGGTACAGGCGCTTAAAGCAACCGCCAGCAAACCGAACAGCATTGTTTTTTTCATGAGCGTGTATTCTTCTTCAATAATTCTGCACTAATTTAGCATATTTCCATACCTTTTCTAGGCACAAGTCTGTGTACATTGTTAATCAAACACCTTCAATAAAGTTTAAGAATAAAAGTATTGCTAAATTCAGTATTGCTAAATTCAGTATTGCTATCTTGCCAACTATTTGATTGCTGAAGCTAGAGATGCGTGGAATCTGTTTAAATTGAGACGAATACTAATTTAGCGTTCTCAATTAAGTAATTCTTCATTCCATTATCAACACAATGTCATTACATAAAGTTTAAATAACTGCATTTTTAGATTTGTGATCTTTGCCAGATTGATTTACTATTTGATTGAATTTTAAACTTTCTACTGGCATGACAGACGATCTCCAACTCTCCCTCAAGGAATATCTTGCGACAGTTCAGGAAGTGGTCAAACTCACTTTCGATACGCCGGTATGGGTCAAAGCTGAGATTCGTAACCTTAGTATCAAAGCAGGTCATTATTATCTGGAACTGGCAGAAAAAGAGGCTGATAGCGATCAGGTCATTGCCAGTTGCCGAGCCACCATCTGGAAATTTAGCGCCCAGAAAATTGTCACTCAATTTGAACGTGAAAGCGGGATTGAATTAAGTCGTGATCTCAAAGTTCTGATTAAAGTCAAAGCCAATTTTGATCCACAATATGGTTTTTCTTTAAATATCGTCGAGATTGACTCGGGTTATACCTTGGGTGATATTGCCCGGCGTTATCAGCAGATTATTGACAGGCTAAGCGCTGAAGGGCTGATTCAGCGTAATAGAAACCTGCCCAGCCCTTTTGATTTGAACCGAATTTTAGTGATTGCTCCCGAAAACGCAGCAGGTCTCGGAGATTTCAGAAAAGATGCCGATGCACTACATCGTGCGCAAGTTTGCGAGTTTATCTATCACACTGCGACTTTTCAGGGAAATTCTGCCCCGCAAAGCATTATGCAGAGTCTGGCACAAGCTCTGAAACAATGGGCGAAAACCTATGACACTGCGCCAGATTTAATCGTCATTATTCGGGGTGGCGGAGCAGTCAATGATCTGGCTTATTTAAATGATTATGATCTGGCTGCCCTGCTCTGTAAACGCTCGGTTCCGATTTGGGTGGGCATCGGACATGAAAAAGACCACACCATTCTGGATGAGATTGCGCATCGCTCCTTTGATACTCCGAGTAAAGTCATCGCCGGAATTCGCAATCATATAGTCGAACTCACACAAGATGTCTTGAATTATTTACAGCGGATTCAGCGTTTATCTCAACAGCAAATTCAGGCCTACCAAAATCAGAATGATCAATTCTTAAAACTCATTCAAAGTCTGGCCAACAGCCAAATTATGGATGCCCTGCAACGTCTGCAACAGATCAAGGCCAATACCTCCAGTCTGGCTCAGCAACATACCCAACTAATCAATCAGCAGCTAGATGCCCTGATGCGGGAAACGCTATTGCAAAACCCACGACATGTTTTATCGAAAGGTTATGCCATCGTACGTCAGCAAGAACATGTGGTGGGTTCTATCAACCAGATTCAGCCCAGCGATCCGGTTCAGGTAGAACTGCAGGATGGCATTTTTTCAGCACAACTTATACAGGTACTTCCCCATGACTCATGATACTTTAAGCTTCCAGCAAGGCTATGACATCTTGAAAAAGAATGCGGAATTGCTCGAATCTCAGCAAGAACCGGACATTGATAATCTGATGAAAATCGTGGAAGAATCCATGAGCGCCTATAAAGCCTGCAAGGCACGTGTTGAAGCGGTGCAAAGTGCGCTAAATGACACATTTAAAGATTAGTGATTGAATGACTCTAGTTGATTAGCTTAGGCTATTTAAGCATCTTTATATCATAAAAAACCCTCAAAAAATGAGGGCTTTTTTCAATTTAATTTACGCTATGAATATCCAGTTCCTCATTACTTGCCAATACGACAGAGGCTAAAATTGGCACCCCCAGAATAAAGGGTACAGCGAAGATCCATAAAACCACAGTCACTTCTGGATCAAAGAAAAATTGAATCGAAAGCGCAGTCAAAATAAGTACAGCGAATAGAATCATTGCAAAACGGATTATAAATTTAGTCGCCATGCGAACATACTCTGATGAGTGAAATTGTACTTTCAATATACACCTAATTTTATTAAGGCTTTATTGATTTTCAATTTATTATGATCTGATTTGATTGATTTTTTATATTTTAGCGCTGATTTATTGCTTCATTCATTTTTCTTAAGGATGTAACAGAAACATAATTTCAGCCATATTTCACAACTTTTTTGCAGCCCATTGCGCTTAAATTCTGATATTCATTGCTTCTACAGGTGTATACCCAAAGCACTGTACTTCATGACAAAGAAAATCACGAACATAAAAAGCCCAATATTGAATTGGACTTTTTTCTTTACTCTTCAACTTCTATGGGATTACCATCTTCAGGGCGAATATGCCGCGTGCCATCATCTGCAGGATCAACACTTGAACCATCTTTGGTAATCGTGTTGTACAGCTCATCCTCTTTCTTATCATCGATAAACTCTTCATCTTCGAAATCTTGAGGCTCATTGTCATCATCGAAGTTTAACGGCTTTTCTTCATCTATCATGGCGATCCATCACTTCTATAACCCAGAAAATATCATGCTCAAACATTTGATCGTTTCATTCAAGGGTCAAGCATGATCATTTGTGTAACCGGGTCTATATTGCGGTTTTCAAGCCAGATACATATCAATAGATACTAGCGTTCTTTGATAAGTCATTTTTTAATCATTATAAATAAAATACCCTCATCCTCTTGCGAAGCAGTGCTTCTCATCCCAGAAGGATGAGGGTATTTTCAGCATCTATTTAAATATGAATAAATTGAACATTTTTTGATCAGTTAAAGATATCTAATGAAATCTAGCAATCATTTAAAAAATATTTATCTGTCCTTATGATTAGAAACGCCAGTTATAGAACAAGTCAATTGCACGTTCTAAGGACTGACTCGCTTCCAAGTAAAGACGCTGATTCACCTGATAACGTAAAGTCAGCTTGTTCACCGGGGTAAACACCCCAACACCATAACGAAGATATAAATCAGGGGTAATATAGCCGGTCACCGACACCTGGGTATCATCCCCTGTCCCTTGTGCATCTAGTGCCAAACCACTCAAGCCAAAAGTCCGTCCAATCTGGTTGGTGAGCGCGCGGGTTCCACCCAGGCCCAGACTGATACCTGCTGCGGCAATGGTATTATTCACATCAGATCTGAATCCTTCAGCCTGACTTAAACCGGATGCACCTTCGTTGATACGACCAGTAATCAAGGCATTTAAAGCTTCCTGCTCTGACAAGCCAGCATCATTATAAATCTGAATATTTGGACTTGAAGCAGTGCCCGTCACCCGTACCCCGACCGTACTTCCCTGAACCGACTTATTGGCATCAACATCCAGCGTCGGATTGGTCAACTCACCATTAAAACGGGCAATGGCACGGTTCAGATCCAGACTCTGACCATAAGCTTCGATTTTCACCCGCTGTGATACCCCGATCGCACCATTGGCACGCATCGCAGTTTCCAGACCCCGCTGTGACAGATTGACCCGGCCCAATAGCGGAATACGGCTATCAAAGCCCTGGAATATCACTTGATTGCCCAGAGAAACCGCCACATCAGCCCGAATATCCCAAGGACGGGCAGATTTGAGAATAGCCAGCTGGTCATCACCTTCACGCACGACACGTACATCTGAAGAAAGTCCAACCACAGGTTCTGAGGCTTCAGGCATAGAAATTAGTGCACGTGGCACATCAACCGTACCACTTAGACTCAGCTTTTTATTGAATGGATACATGTCCAAAGTTAAATCGGGCGTAACCACGGCAGTAATTAAAGGTGCCTGACGAATCAGCAGATTTTCACCTTGCAGTTTTAACTGCACTCGCGGATCACCTTTCCAGTCGACTGAACCGGTCAATTTACCCACGCCACGACCACTGTTAAATGCACCATTAATACTGGCAGAATTCTGACGTATCGATGAATACAACTGCACATTGGTCAGATTCACCGGCAAGGAGATCATGCTGATCGAAGCATCTTTGACTCGAACCTCACCTTCCAGCAAAGGATCAGTTAAGGTTCCACTCACTTTTCCGGCATAGGACAAGGTGCCATCCAGATTACGGATGTCCTGAATAAAGGGTTTAAAGACTTTAAGCTGTACCTGATTAAAGGCAATTTCGCCACGCATCGGTTTACTGTCCCGATATGGATCAATAATGACATTGGCATACCCTGTCCCGATATCCGGAGTTTTTACATCCAGTCGAACTTGTAAGCCTTCTGCGACACTTTTTGCCACCAGACCCACTTCATCATATTTTAGGGTAGAACCTAAATAATCCGGGTCTTCCGAAGATAAGCCGACCACACCACTTCGGGTGACCAGACGCGCATCGATTTTTGGTTTAGCACCTTGCGCCCAGGCTGCCTTGGCATAACCGTTCACTTTACCGGTCAATGCCAGCCCTTCAGGCAGGAATGCACTGAAATCATCCAGATCCAGGTTTTGGGTCACAAAGGATACGCTGCCACGGGTTTTATTGACCCGAATCGGTTGATCAAAACACAACTGGCTTTGCTGACTCATCCAGCAATGTGCACCGACAAACAGATCAGACTGGGCCGCATTATAAATCACTGCCGCATTTTGACGCTGTACTAAATGAGCACGCAAAGAGTCAAAATCACCTTTTTGAATCTGACCCAGCCAGTTATTTTGTGCATTAAAGCCACCGGCCAGCTGCACAAAGAATTTTGACAGTTTATTTTCTGCCTGAACTTTAAGGATATGCGCCGCACGAGTACCGGCAAGTGATATTTCCCCGCGTACAATTTCCCGTGAACCGCTACGCAAGCGATCCATTGTGGCAGTTAATAAGGTTGCTGTGGTCTGCGAGGTCGGCAACTGCCCGCGGACACGAATTTTTTGCACACTCATCAGGTTTTTAAAGGCAAAATTATCAATCGAAAGATTTGCCGAAGCCTGCAAACGTGGCTGCGCCTGCATATTGATATAGCCCTGCGCACGACCTCTTAAGCCCGGATATAACTCATACAATGCTGGTGCGTTGACTTTGAGTTGCAGATTCTGCGCATTGCCGGTGGCCTGAATCTGGTTGCTGGCATAAGACAGGAACAGGTTATTGGCTTCAAACTGCTCTGGAACAAAACCACGCTGATTTGAATTAATAATGACTGATAAATTACCTGTGCCTCGTACCGGCTTGTTATTTAACATACCGGCCAGATTCAAACGCTGGATCTGAATGCGTTTTAAGGCATCTGACCAAACCCCTTGGGTTTTTACATTGCCCGACAACTCGCCTTTCAGGTTGGCATTAAAATATTGCGGCTTAAAGCGGATTAATGAAGCGTTAATATCCCAGTCAATACCATTTGCCAGATTCACCAGACCATTGGCATTAATCTTGCCAGCGATACCATCATGACGCAATTCATTGACTCTCAATACTTCTGGTGTACCTGAAACACGCAGTTTCAGGATTCCCTGACTGGCTTGCAACTGACTGGCATTTAAAGCCCCATCATAATTGACTGCATAGCCTCTAAAACCACCGCCGGCTTTTTCATTATGGAATAATAAAGCAATGGTACTGTTACCGGTCAGACGTACTGTTTCGTTCTGTTCTGCCAGGCGCCCAGTCAGGTCTACATTAGACAGTTTAATAATCTGCTGATTGGGTTGTGCATAGCCATTGGCCTTGATCTGGCCATTTAAACGGTCTATCGGTGAAGCCGCAGCCAGACTTCGGGTATTTAAGTCCTTGGCGTTTAATAATGCAGTCCATTTCAACTGGCGTTTTTCTTGTGGCAGTTCAATTCGCGCATGACCGCTTAAGCTACCTGCCTGTGCATTGGCGCTATAATTGAAGCTCGGCACATTTAGAATATTATTTTTCAGATCCAGTTTGGCCTGATACATGCCTGCTGGCAGAAGACCTTGTTCGTGCTGTTCGACTTTGGTTGCCACATGAATATTCTGCTGGCCTTCGACCAGTGCCAGTTTCACATCGCCAGACTGACTGCTGAGCCAGCCGACATAGGGTACGGCGCGGTCGATATTTTGCCAGGCAACATCCAGAAGAATCGGTTGTGCTTTATTGTCTTTAACCGGATTCTGATCCAGTTTGATATTCCAAGTTTCATAACGGTCAAAATCTACCAGCGCCGTCAGATGCAGGCCATTTTCCAGATTGCCTTTTGAGGCAATATTGCCATCCAGGCTAGGTGGTAAAAAGTCTTGTACGACTTGCGGGATACGTTCATGCTTAGGATCAATTCCGTTTAATCGTCCGTTCAGATCCCAGCTTACCTGTTCGTTCCAGCCCACTGTCCCGGCAAGGCTAACCGCACCTTTCATCAGCTGGCCATTCAGATCGGTAATATTGAGCTGATTGACCAGATCGGTATACATCACCGCGTTATACTGGCCTTGTGGAATATTTTCACCGATCAGGTCGGTACGGACGTTCAAGTCCAGGCGATCGATATCTCCATTGAACTCGGCAATCCCGTCTTTCGTAAACAGTTTCTGCTCAGTCAGAATCGGCCAGTTATAATCCTTAAATTTTAACTCGCCACGCATCGGCACCTGGGGCCGCATTGGATGTACGATGGCCCAACCGGTTAATAAATCGGGTGTATTGGTCGCTACGCCTGCCTGAATCGTATCCAGCGTGCCACGCGCCCGAACCTGAATATCATGAATATTCAAGCTGTCTCTTAAAGAAGGCAGATTGACGATTGCGCGGGCATCCAGTGGATATTTGCCTTCAAACTGCATTTTACCCGTCGCTTCACGCACCGAGAGATAACCCATATCCATGCGGGAATCTTCAAAGTTTAATTCGGTACCAGACCAGAGCGCATCATTTAATTCGATATTATAAAAATCAACTGCCGTGGTTTGGGTTTTAATCACCAGATGATCAAGGAGCAGATGATCGACGCGCAGCACAAAAGGCAAACGGATGGCATTGAACTTGAAAGGTTCGCTGCTAGACGGAGTTTTATTAATAATTTGCAGGTTACGGACATCTGCTTCATTCAGATGAATTTCTTTTTTGATGATCGCCCGCCAGCCCAGTTTTACATCAGCACGATCAATTTTGACATCGACCGGTTTCAGGCTGACCAGCACATTTTTAAGAATAATTCCACGCCATAAATTTCCGCCTTCATATTCATAATGAATAATTTGCTGGCGTTGTAATACCTGATCTAGCAGGAACTTACTGCCCTGATTGGTCGAAAACAGCAGCGCCAGCACAGAGAGCAGGAAAATGAGTGAGAAAAGTACCGACAACAGGATACTTCTCAATATACGGCGCTTTTTCGGCACAACGCTATCTTGTGGTTGTTGTTCTGGCTGTGGTTGGTTCTCGACCATGATGTACCCAAATAACTATTTTTAAAAAATGATGTTTTATAACTGCGAACCAATAAAGAAATGCAGACGAATTGGGTGATTGTCATCAGACAATCCAGTCGCCACATCGATACGAATCGGTCCAATCGGTGAGGCCCAACGTATCCCCACACCCGCACCATATTCGGTCGGATTACTGAACTCTTTATTATAAGCATTTCCGGCATCTGCAAAAACCGCAGCACGCCAGCCTTCCCTAAACTGATAGTTATACTCTAAGGAAGCAACCCCTAAGGCCTGACCACCGACTTTAAAGCCTTCAATTTCCGGAGAAAGACTCTTGTAATCAAAACCACGAATGCTCTGGTCACCACCGGTGAAATATCTCAGGTTATACGGCACTTTGGCAAAATCTTCAGTGAAGATATAACCGGCATCGGCACGTCCAACAAACTGATGATCTGCATTTTCACCCAATGAATAGATAAAACGCCAGCCTGCATTTACAATCGCCATATCTGCATCAGACAATAACGCCTCACTACCCAGCTCGACTTTGTAGGTCTGCTTGAAACCCTTGGTCGGATTGACCCGACGATCGGTATCGGTACGTGAAACTTCATAACCGACCAGTAACGACTGCTGTTCATCTTCGGTATTAAAGCGAAACGCTTCCGGAATCTGGTTAAAATCAACAGAACCATTCTGCTTCAAGCGATCCAGACGGTAACGCGCTCCAAAAGTACGCTGCCAGTTACCCAGCGGGTTTTTAATAATCCGGTCTACACCCAGCACTGCCGATTCAATTTGCAGACCTTCACCTTGAGCCACGCCATCACGTTCTTCGCGCTCATAACCACCGACAATACTGACATAATCATTCAGCGGATGGTGATAAGGAATGTTATAACGACCATCGATGGACTGCCGGATACCGGACAACTCGAGGTTGGCATCAAAAGAATGTCCGCGCTTATTTACAATGGCGCGGCGGTACTGACCACGTAGACGGATATTGGTATCTGTTCCATAACCCAGACCCAGTTCAGCACTGTTTAAACGGTCTGCATTTAAAGTCACAATCACTGGAACTTTCTTCTCTTCCCGCGCTTGTGCCTTTAAACGCTCCTGCTCATTTTCTTTGGTCTGCTGCTCGACCCGCAAGCTTCTTAAATTTGGATTTTCCTGATCGCGGCTACCGGCAAACTGGTCTTCATCGACGACATTTTGAGTGACTTCTTTAGCAGATGCCACTGAGCGATCAGGCTGTGTCGCAGTCGCCTGATCTTCAGAAAGTTTCTGTTCTTCTATCAGGCTTTGAATATCCGGTGCCAGCTCCAGCTCCCTGTCAACCGGATCAGGGCGAATTGCGTCCACCAGGGTATAGTTAAAATAGCGCGAGTTGGTCAGGTTATTGGCCAGGCTATTCACTCGCCAGAAGGTATAGTCTGCACCATCTTTCCAGGTGACCAGACTTTCGAGTACATCACGATCCAGCGGAAATTCCTTTTCAGGATCACTCATTCTAAACTCGACATTGCCCAGCTTGTAACGCTCGCCTGTCTCGAAACGTAGATTTACATCGGCCGTATTTTGTGGCTGTGAAATCTTGACATCATGCAAGCGCCAGTATGAATCAAAATAACCGTTGTTATTGGCGGCAGTATTAATCCGTTGTTTGGTCTGTTCATAATTGCCGTGATTGAAAATATCGCCCTCTTCCTGCTCAGGCAAAAGACTGATGACCTGGAATTGCGGCTGTTCCGCACCCGCTCCGCTAAATTCCAGATTTTGTGTAGTGATCAGCACAGGTTCATTCGGGGTGACAAAAACCCGAACGCGACTATCAGAGATTTTTTCAAACCTGAACTGGGCATTGTAATAACCGACTGCCTGTGCCGCCTGTCGGGACAAGGTTCGCAGTTGTGGCAAAGCGGAATTAAAGTCGCCAAAAGACTCCTGGGTAAAACTGGACAGTTTGGCTTTGACATTATTTCTTAAATTCAGATAGCCTTCAGGCTCAGCTCTACGATTCAGCATACCATTGCTTTGCGCAATACCTTCGCCGTTCATAATCACCACATCCGCACTAATTCGCGGAACTCTCGCGGTCATGATCTGACGTGGCGGACGGATTTTATAAAATAGTCGTTTAAAAATATTGGGACGTTTCTCATCTTCAGCAACAAGTGGCCCCGTTACTTCTGGCAAAGTCATGCCGGCTTCATTATTTTGTACAATAATCTGGCTGTCTGCCTGAATCGATTGCATCAACTGGTCGACATTTACAGGTGCCTGATTGATTTCAAGTAACTCTTGCTGACTGATATCTGCTACGACTGTTTCAGCGGTCTGGGTATTGCGATAATTTTGTGCTTCCTGCTTGGCTTGCTCGGCCTCACGATAAATTTCATTCGCCATGTTCTGGTCAATGGACTGGATCGGCAGCTCTTCCAGATCATCGAACTGGATCGGTGTAAATACGTCCAGACCGGAGCCTGCATTTTGCTGTTGCTCCAGCATCAACATGCTGTCGACAGATGCTTCCGGCTGTATCGCTTCTTCAATTTTTTCGGTGGCTTCATTTTCAGATGTGACCAGTCCCTGTCGCATCGCTTCTTTGGACAGTTCATCTACCATTTCTGCCTGAGAAATGGCCACAGGTGTTTCAGGCTGTTCGGTTTGTGCCATGCTCTGATGGGATAACATCATAAAAAAAATGCTCATACACAGCTGTGCCCCACTCTGAAGTGGTATAAGCGACCCCATACTGCGATGAAGCATCGTTTTTTTAAATTTTTTCTTTGCAGGCATGGCAAACTCGAAACGAATACATTCTTTAATTGATTATTTGACCGAAAAATATAAGCTAAAGAGCTTAATTGATTGGTTTTTACCTTTACATGGCTGAAAGTATCTTACATGATTTTTCTCAATGTTTACGCATAACTGACATTTCTTAATAAAACTTAATGTAGCACGCTCTATATGAACAAAAATGAACATTTGTTAGCTTCTCGGCGCTTTTTACCGATGTTTCTGACGCAGTTTTTTGGTGCATTAAACGATAATGTATTTAAACAAGCGTTACTCCTAGTCATCACCTACGGCTGGATTCAGCAACAATCGGCCAGCATCAGCACCTTGAATAATCTGGCTGCTTTGCTGTTTATCCTGCCTTATTTTATTTTTTCAGCCACCGCCGGACAAATTGCCGATAAATACGAACGTTCACAGCTGATTCGCTATTTAAAGATTCTGGAAATTGTGATTATGTTGTTGGGAACGGTGGGTTTCCTGCTTGGCAATCTCTGGATTCTGTTATTTGCCTTGTTCCTGATGGGAACCCAGTCCACCTTCTTTGGCCCAATCAAATATGCCATTTTACCGGAAGTGCTAAAACCCAATGAGCTGATGTCTGGCAATGCCCTGTTTCAGTCCGGAACATCGCTGGCAATTTTATTCGGTATGATTCTGGGTGGTGCGGTCATTGCTGCATCTTCTGGTAATCTGATCTGGATCAGTTTAACAGTCGTTGTGATCGCCCTGATTGGTTATGGATCGAGTCGTTATATTCTCAAACAAAATATCCCTGCACCAGAACTGCAAATTGACTGGAATTTTTTCCGTACCAGCTTGCAAACATTAAAATATGCTCAGGGTTTGCCATTAGTCTTTACCATTTTATTGGGCAACTCATGGTACTGGTTTTACGGCGCAACCTATCTGACTCAAATCCCTCAACTGACCTTGCAAAATCTGCATGCCTCTGAAAATGTTGCCAGCCTGCTCTTAACTTTCTTTTCTGTCGGAATCGGGCTAGGTTCATATTTATGCCGTAAAATTGGCGGCAGCAAGGTCAATATCAAGATGGTGCCTTTTGGCGCAATCGGTCTGGTGATCTTTGCCCTATATCTGGCCGCGAGTCTGGCCTTTGTTCCAGCACGTACCGGTGAATTAATCGGTCTGGCTGATGTGTTTCAGCAAGGCTGGAGTTATTACCATGTGATGCTGGCAGTGACCTTACTCGGGATTAGTGGCGGTTTTTATATCGTACCGCTTTATGCCATGATGCAGGCGCATTCTCCCCGCTCACATCGTGCGCGTGTGGTTGCAGCAAATAACATTCTGAATGCCGTTTTCATGGTATCTTCTGCTATATTTTCGATTATTATTTTAAGTATTTTAGAGCTTGATCTTAAAGTACTTTTTTGTATTACCGCAGTGTTGAGCGGCCTGTTTACCCTATGGCTGCTTTTCCGACTCAAACCCATGATCAAAACCGCGAAAACACCCTTGGAGGATTAATTCATGCGTCAATATACAGGTGTCGACAAGCTGATTCATTCTTTTGATCAGGCATTACGCAGTCTCGTCCCGGGCACGACATCGGCACAACGTGAAAATCCAGCCCAACCGGTAGAAACACAATTGACGGTGAGCGATGCCCGTCATGTGGCAGGTTTGATGCGGGTCAATCATAGTGGTGAAGTGTGTGCACAGGCGCTCTATCATGGTCAGGCCATGACGGCAAAACTTCCGAATGTTCGTCGTGAAATGGAACAGGCAGCGATTGAGGAGCAGGATCATCTGACCTGGTGTGAAGACCGCTTGAAAGAACTGGATAGCCATACCAGTCTGCTCAATCCGGTCTGGTACGGCCTGTCCTTTGGTATGGGCGCGCTGGCCGGAATTGCCGGTGATAAATACAGTCTGGGTTTTGTCGCAGAAACTGAACGTCAGGTGAGCATGCATTTGCAGCATCATATCAGTCAGTTGCCGCCGCAAGATGAGCGTTCTCGGCGCATTCTGGAACAGATGAATGAAGATGAGCTGCATCATCGGGATACAGCGTTGAAGGCAGGCGGTGTAGATCTGCCTGCTCCGGTCAAAATCACCATGACAGCTATTTCCAAACTCATGACCAAGACCAGTTATTTTATTTAAAAAGATCGATCCGATCTCAGCCCACGCATTGTGGGCTTTTTAATGTGTCTCAAATTTTGATCTAAATTTATTCGCTAAAGATATGCGATCATCCTTTATTTACAATCCATATAAAATATGAGAAATACCACAGCTTTTCATTTCAATACTTCTTGCTCATTTCCGAGAGTAAATCCAGCTGGATTTCCTGTATTTGCGCCAGCCTTTCCCATTGATGCATTAATAGATGATCGAGTTTTTCATGTAAATGCTGGATTTCCAGTTCGGCTTTTAAATTGATCTGATAATCATTTTGAGAACGTAGACGGTCTTTTGCCTCTTGTCTATTCTGACTCATCATAATGACCGGTGCCTGAATTGCCGCGAGACAGGACAGAATTAAATTTAACAGGATAAAGGGATAAGGATCGGCAGGTTGAGTTACCAAAACAACCGTATTAATCGTAATCCACAGACCCAGAAAAATTGCAAAGCAAATTAAGAATGTCCAGCTTCCGCCAAAAGTTGCAATTTTATCGGCGAGCTTTTCGCCCAGAGTCCACTTTTGCTCTAATGCTGTTTCCACATTTTTGGTGATCAGTTCATGCTGATGCATGCTATGAATCACTTCGACCTCAAGATCTGTGACCTCACCCTTTTCCAAACTTAATAATGAATGTACATACTGCATGCGATAGCGGGTTAGATCTGTCTGACAAATATAATCTTGCGGCGTCCAGACTGGAATATCCTTGCCAATCTCTTCAGTAATGACTTTTCTGACCGTTCCCATCGGAGTAAGATCTTTCAGAAGAAAGTGCTTGCCGCACACCAAACATTTATGGCTCTCATTTTTTTCTTTCATGATAATTCTCTTTTTAAACCAGCTCACTCAGCTATAATTTTTATATAATTGTTTTTATTAAATAAATTTGATCCCTTGGATATCAATTATATATCAAGTCCGTCTGGTCTTTTGAATAAATGAATTTCACCTCGGTTTTATTTTGGATTGATAAAATACTTAACCAAGCGCACTATGATCTGATCATTCAAGGTAATTTTCAGATCGATTCAATCCTACTATCTATACATGACTTAAATTTACTATAATCATAATGATAATAAAAAAGGGCTTCATTGTGTGCCATTCATACCATCTTGAAAAACATTATATCGAACGTGCGGGCTGGCTTCGTGCAGCTGTACTGGGGGCAAATGACGGGATTATTTCGGTCACCAGTCTGGTGGTGGGTATCGCAGCCAGTGGAGCATCCACTGAAATTTTATTGGTAACCTGTGTTGCCGGATTGATTTCTGGCGCCGCATCAATGGCAGCTGGTGAATATATTTCAGTAAAATCCCAGCAAGATATTGAAACCAATGATCTACTCATGGAAGAGCGCGAACTGCAACGCCATCCCACCCATGAATTAAATGAGCTCAAAACGATTTATATACAACGAGGTCTGGAACCCGCTTTGGCACAACAGGTCGCTGAACAGTTGACCGACCATAATGCCTTGGATGCCCATGCCCGGGATGAAATTGGTATTTCAGCACATACCTCGGCTCAGCCCTTTCTCGCTGCATTTTCTTCGGCTATGGCATTTACGGTAGGTTCATTATTTCCTTTAATTTCAATCATGATTCTACCGGAACACTATCTGGATAAAGGCGTCATGCTGATTGGCGTTTTAAGTTTGGGGATGATGGGTGCACTGGCGAGCTATGCCGGTGGAGTGAGCGTCTGGAGAGGTGCAGTTCGGGTGATGCTGTGGGGAATTATCGCCATGTTATTCAGTGCGTGGATCGGATCATTATTTAATGTGTCTGTTGCCTAAATATGGGTTTATTTTTTAGTTAAATACAGAATAGGATTGAGCGGTTCTTCTATTAACATCACTGAAAAATGTTTTTTCGAAAAACTAACGGCTCTAACAAAACTTGAGTTTATTTTAATTTACGTTCAGTTTTAATTTAGACGCTTAAACCTTAAGATCTATGTCTGAGAGGTATTGTTATGGAAACTACGATCATTCTTGCCATCTTGGTGATCATTATCGTATTGCTGATTATTTTTTATAACAAGAAAAAGTAAAAGCGCGATGATGCATTTTTACTGCTTTGAGGGTTTTTACTGATCTTAGAATAAATTCCAGAGCTTCAAATCAATCACATATGAATTCCTTGTCGGAAAACCATGAAATCCTCATTGGATCACATAAAGGATCCCAAAAATTAAAATAACATAAGCCAAGATTTCTCATATTTTCATGTTTAAATGATTCCTAAACTCCACCTGAGCCATCTTATCTGAATTTTTCTTTTCATATAAAAACAAAAAACTGCATCATAAAAAAAGCCTGATCTTGCTTGATCAGGCTTTTAAATATTCGTATTGCATAAATTACATCAGCAAAAAATTAGGTGATTTGATTTAAATCAGCTGTTCAACTCTTGGGAAACAATGTAACTCATGCTCGAATACAGGGTCTTGCCAGATATCAAACATGGGAACTTTTACATCCAAAGCCAGGGGCAATTTTTTTTCATTAAACTGCATATGTCGAAGATCTGATCCCCAGGCAATCAGATCTACATCCAGGGTAATTTGATGCGATGGACGTGTCCGCCCTGATGCCTGTTCCAGCTGTTTAAGCAGCTCAATAATTTCTGCACTCGACACCGAACTTTTTAATAGACATGCCGCATTCCAGTAATCGGCGCCGATGCCATCCCGGCAAGGAATCCTATAAATGGGAGAGAACTGGACTTCTCCCCATTCAGAAATACCTTGCTGTGCAGCTTGAAAATGTTGCTGAGGATGACAATTACTCGCTAATGCTAGAGCGAAAATCGTTTCGGTGGCGTTCAAGACGTATCCCTACAGAATTGGCTTGCGCGATAATGGCAGGCTTACGGATCGTAATATTAATCGATTCAATTGCTGTAAAGGTAGTAAAAAGTGCATTCAGCACTAACTTTGCTGCATGTTCAATCAATTCAGGCTGAGCTTCTTGAATGACCTTGGCTGAAATCTCACAAATTTCTGCATAATTCAGCGTATCTGCAAGAGCATCTGAATTTGATGCCTGTTCTAAATCGGTTTGAATGGTCAAATCCAGCATTAAAGGCTGAATAATTTGACGCTCCCAGTTAAAGCAGCCCACGACTGTTTCAACCTTTAAACCTTCAATAATAATGGCGTCCATTGGATTGCTCGAGAATATGATATTTACAACTAATCTCCCTAAATCCCTCTTTTATAAAGAGGAACTTTTATCGCTTATACTTTATCAAGCAGTGAAACACTCCTCCCTGAGCTATTTTAAAGCGCTGCTTTAAAATTCGCGCAAGGAAGGGAGGTCGGGAGGGATTAAATTAATGCTTTAACAGTAAATTCGGATCAATGTCCTGAATCATTTGCAAACGCTGATCGGCATAGATATCGGTATATGGTGCCAAAATTCGCATAAAACGGTCGAAATACAGCATTTGCTTAAACAGCAAAGCAAAGTCGCGCGGGAAGCGGATGCCGTGACGTTCACCCACAGCCACCATATCCATCATGATATCGTTCAGATCAGCCGGATTTGATGTTAACAGCTCCTGAGGGTCTGCCATCAATACGCCACTGAATAAACGCTCAAGATCCGCTGCCAGAACTTTGGTATCAATCTGCACAGCAGTCATACCCATTTTCAGCATGTTCTGTGCCATCAACTCATAATTGGTATGTTGCAATGAATCCATAAATGCCATACATGCCGTCCATACCTCAGGTTTGAGCTGGCCAACAATGCCAAAATCGATAAAACCGACACGGCCATCTTCGAGCAGCATCAGGTTGCCTGCATGCAGATCGGCATGGAAACTGTTACACATCATCAGGCTGCCAAACCAGGTGTTCATTGCGGTAATGAGTACTTGAGATGGATCTTTGGATACTTTTTTGACCACTTCAAAATCGGTCAATGGCACACCATACAAGCGTTGCATGGTCAGCACACGACGGGTCGAATACTGATGATAAACCTTAGGTGCAGTCGCTGCCTTATTATTGGTGATATTCAGATAATTGACAAAATCATCCAGATTCTGTGCTTCTTCGATAAAATCAACTTCACGTACCATCCGGGTTTTGATTTCATCAACAATATCGGCCAGCGAAGCGAATTTGACTTTGGGCACGGCTTTTTCCAGCACTTTGGTCGCCCAGTGCAGTACATTTAAATCGGTGTATAAAATGGTTTCCACACCCGGTTTTTGTACCTTAATCACGACATCTTCGCCAGACACCAGCTTGGCCGCATGCACCTGTGCAATAGACGCAGAGGCCAATGGCGTTTCATCAATCGAGGCAAAGATCTCATCCAGATTACGCCCTTCAAATTCAGAGGCCAACACTTGCTGGATATAACTGAACGGCAAGCGTGGAGTCTGATCCAGACAGCCCTGAAATTCTTCTACATATTCACGCGGAAATAGAGACGGCGTACTGGCAATAAACTGCCCCAGCTTGATATAAGTTGAACCCAGAGATTCAAAAGTCTCCCGCATGAGTTTGGCATTGCTTGGCTTTTCAGTAGCATATTTAAAGCCCGCCTTTGCCGCAACGACCGCTGTTTCTCCCATGCGGGCAACTGAACGTATTCCATCTAACCAGATATTGTTTTTCATAATGTCTTAGGAAAAATTAATTACATGCAGTGTAGCAAAAAAATATTAATTTGCAGGCTTATCTTGCCTGACAGATCGGACAATCTGTATCTTTTTCGAAAGCGAGAATCCGCTGCTTAAAACTCAATCCATCCCATAACAGCAGTTTTTGTCTGAGTGGCATCAATCCCAAACCCAGATATAACAAGGCATGATGGGCTTGCAAGCTGGCCATCACGTTAGGCGTGGTCGCCAGTACTCCGGAATCTGCACAGCGCAGACTTTCATCGGCCTGATTCTCGGGTGGGAACAGGCAGGCATAGCAGGCCGAATCCCCTTCGAGCATAAAAAGTTGCCCTTGCAGGCCAATCGCCGAGGCACTCAACAAAGGTACATTCAGTTCTACACAGCGCTGATTAACCAGATAACGTGTCGCAAACTGGTCGCAACCATCCAGCACCAAGTCCTGATGCCGAATCACACTGACTGCATTTTCAGCCGTTAAGGCCTGATTAATATATTCAACCTGTACGTTTGGATTAATTTGGCCCAGTCGTTTCGCCAGAATTTCTGCTTTGTAAAGTCCAAGATCCTGCGGTGTAAATGTAAGTTGTCGCTGTAAATTGCTCATCTCGATCGTATCTGGATCGATCAGGGTAATTTTTCCTACACCGGCACGTGCCAAAAGTTCTGCCAGTGCACAGCCAATTCCACCACAACCAACAATGCAGACATTAGAAAATTTTAACCGTTCTTGAGCGTCAATATCCCAGTCATCTAAGAGAATCTGACGGCTATACAAATGTAATTCAGCATCGGTGAGTTCGAATTCTGGGGATATGGCATCCATATTAAATGTAGACAACGTCTTTCCTTGTTTCGAAAATTTTTAACAATGATCGCAAAATTGGCTTTACTGATGTTTCTGAAGGCTAAAAATCTTTGGAAGATCAATTTCACAGTCAATTCACAGCACATCAATAAATGGTTTGGCCATCGCTGAGCCAAATAGCATATCAGCTAAACGCTCGGTATCAAGCTGCAGCCACTAGGGCTTGGCATGATTTTTTTGAATCACCTCAATTAAACAGTTCCGGCAAATGGCTCTCCAGTTTATAAAAGGCGTCAGACCTGCTGTTATTAAAATCTTTGCTATTAAATTACCCTGTACATTAAGTTGCCTTGTTTAGCGATTCTGTAGTCTCTGCCTGCATTTGCGTATAAAAATGTATGAGTTCAGTGAGACCTCAGGCATCTGTCTCTAAATATGATTAATCTGAAAATACCAAGCAATCTTTTCAAGTTTTCATAAAATCGTATGGAGAACATACATGACCGAGCATAACAATACTCAACATGATAATCGTGAAAAATTATGGGAATTGATCAAGGATGTCCGTTACACCATGATCAGCCATTTAACTGACACCCATGAAATCCATTCCCAGCCAATGACCATGCTGAACTCCGAACAGATGAATGAACGTCAAAATTTATATTTCATCCTGCGTAATACCAATGATCTGGTCAAAGCAGCAGAAACAGGCCGTGGTCAAATTGGATTGTCTTTTGCAAAACCATCAGATGGTATTTATGTGTCAATCAGTGCCCATGCCCAGATTAGTACCGATCGTATTCTGATTGAACAGTTGTGGAATCCATGGGCAGAAAACTGGTTTGATGGCAAGGATGATCCGACTGTACGGGTACTGATTGCTGAAGCGGTCAGCGCTGAATACTGGAATGTGACCGACAACAAAGTCACCCAGCTCTTTAAAGCTTTAAAAGGTGGCGTTACCGGTGAAGCGGGTGAGCCACATGCGGAACACCAAAAAGTAAATTTACAAACCAATATTTGGTAATGGATACATTTAGCCTCTTAAGATTAAGAGGCTAAATTTTTGATATATTTAATCTTAAACCTTGTCATAATTTCAATGTAATTACATCAACCATGTATTTCGCTTAATTTAATTCGTACTTTTGAAAATAAAATCTTGTAAAAATCAGTCCTATCTCTAATTTAAAATTTAACTAGAAAATGCTGTATTTTGTCAAAAAACCACAGGCTGCCATGGCAGCCTTTTGGCACTTACTTAACAGATTAATTTTAAAAACTAACTGACTCGCTTCATTTCTTGAAGTTTGGCAATTTCCTGCTGTTTGAGTAAATTTCGCTGAATTTTTCCACTCGATGTTTTAGGTAAACACTCGACAAATTCAATCTCTTTTGGGTAGGCATGCTTGGATAGGCGTGAACGCACATAGCTTTGCAGCTTCAGCATGAGTTCTTCAGTGGCTGGATAGGCTGGTTTAAGTACCACAAAGGCTTTTACAATTTCTGTTCGTTCTCGATCTGGTTTACCAACGACTGCAGATTCAAGCACTTCTTCACATTCCAGCAAGGTACTTTCTACATCAAAAGGCCCCACCCGATAGCCTGAGGTTGTAATGACATCGTCCGCACGTCCAATAAAATCAATACCGCCATATTCATTCAGTTTTACAGTGTCACCGGTTAAATAATACTGCCCGACAAAAGACTTTCGATTATGACCGGCATAGCCTTTAAACCACATCAAGGGTGAAGCCGAACAGTCAATTGCCAAGATTCCAATCCCGCCTTTTTCGACTTCCTGATGTTCTGCGTTCAATACCGCAAAGCGATGCCCCGGAATCGCAAATCCAGCTGAACCCACTTTTTTATGATGCTCCAAGCCATGATGATTGGCGATCACCATACCGAGTTCAGTCTGTCCATATTGATCATAAATATTCACATTTAAATCATGATTGAACCACTGGATCACTTCAGGCGTAAGCGGTTCACCTGCACTACTGACCACACGCAAATGCGAACTGATGCCTGCATCAAATTTTTCTTTAAAGCCAAAGAACATCCGGAATGCAGTTGGCGAGCCAGTCAGGTTACTGACTTTATATTTCTCAATGATATGTACAGCATTATCGACGCTAAATCCACGTTCATCCATAATGATGCTATGACCTAAACTGAGCGGGCCCGCAATGCCATAATATAGTCCATAGGCCCAACCTGGATCTGCCAGATTCCAGAAGGAATCTTCTTCTCGCAGATCTACGGCGTGCAGCATATAGCCTTTAAAGGCCAACAACGCTTTTAAAGGTACAGGAACCGATTTTGCCAAGCCTGTGGTGCCTGAAGTAAACATCATCAGAAAAATATCATTAAATTGGCCACTCACTGGCTCAAACTCTTCTGACTGCTGCTTTAACTCGGTCCAAAAGTCAGCATCCGGATAATGATCTGCCACTGCCTGATGTACGGTCAGAATATTTGGAATATTCAGATCATGCAGTTTCAAGCGCTGCTCTTGATCGGTGACAATCAGTTGAGTAGCGGCTGTACTCATACGATGCTCAATTGCTTTACTTTCAAAGGCAGTGAACAAAGGCTGATAGATAGCACCGATCCGCCAGGTGGCCAAAATAGTAATTAAGAGTGCAGGTGTTCTTGGCAGTAGTCCAGCTATACAATCTCCTGCTTTTAAACCCAGAGAATGCATATAATTGGCCAGCTGTCCTGAAGCAGTTGCCAATTGTTCAAATGTCCACTGCTCTGTTTGACCATTTTTGCCTTCCCAGATCAGTGCGGTTCGGTTTTGGCCAAGGTAACGTCCACAACATTCAGTATAGGCATTGATGGACTCTGCATTTCCAGCCAGATGTTCCTGAACCATATTTTCAAAATTGAAATCAACATATGCTTGTTCTAGTGTCTTCATGACGACAACCTCTATCCTGTTGTATTTTTCAGGCGACCTTGCCTGAGTGTGTCCACTTATCGTTGTTGTTCCTGCTGATTCCATCAGCATAGTTTCTTCACATCTAATTCATGCCTGATGACTAAGACATGAATCATGCTGCTTTATTTATCTTCTGCGTACTGTCTGTCTTTAGCTAATCAGGGTTGCTTGATCCTGGCAATTTCCATATCCATCAACCGAAATGCCAGATTTGAATATCGACCAAAATCTATTTTTTAATCAAAATCAACGTTGACAGACTTCACGCGCAATCACCAAACGTTGAATATCCGATGCACCTTCATAAATTTGGCTCACGCGCACATCACGGTAAATACGCTCTACTGGAAAATCAGAGACATAACCGTAGCCACCATGAATCTGAATCGCATCGGAACAGACCCGTTCTGCAATGGTTGATGCAAACAGTTTTGCCATTGAGGCTTCTTTTAAGCAGGCTAAACCAGCATCTTTTAAAGTTGCCGCATGCAAGGTCAGCTGACGTGCCGCTTCAATTTGTGTCGCCATATCTGCCAGCCTGAAAGCCACTGCCTGATGCTGCACAATTTCTACACCAAAGGCTTTACGTTCATTGGCATATTCCACCGCTGCATCCAGCGCAGCCCGAGCCATCCCGACTGATTGTGCTGCAATACCAATACGACCAGATTCAAGATTGGACAAGGCAATTTTGTAGCCTTCACCTTCCTGACCCAGCAGGTTTTCCACCGGAATCCGGCAGTTATCCAGAACAATCGTCGCGGTATCGGAACAATGCTGACCCATTTTCTCCTCTAGGCGTGACACGATATAACCCGGTGCATCGGTCGGTACCAGAAAACATGAAATGCCTTTTTTCCCTGCCAATTTATCTGTCACAGCAAAGACTAATGCGATCTGTGCATGTTTGCCCGTGGTAATAAACTGCTTGGTGCCATTAAGTACCCATTCATCGCCATCACGTTCGGCCCTACATTCTAAAGAACTGGCATCTGAACCGGCCTGAGGTTCTGTCAAGCAGAAACAACCCAGCCATTCACCGGTGGCCAGTTTAGTTAAATACTGCTGTTTCTGTGCTTCGGTGCCATAACGCTGGGTAATCCCACAAGGCAAAGAATTCTGCACACTAATAATAGTCGAAATTGCCCCATCTCCTGCGGCAATTTCCTCAAGTGCCAAAACCAGAGAAACATAATCCAGACCTGCACCGCCCCATTCTTCAGCAACGGTCATACCCAGTGCGCCAAGCTCACCCAGTTCTTTGAGTTCTTGTGCAGGAAATTGTGCTGTTTTATCGCGTAAGGCCGCTGTTGGTTTCAGTTTCTGCTGCGAATAATTGCGCATCATGTCCTGAATCATTTTTTGTTCATCATTTAAAATCATTGAACTTCCCTTTCTATATCTATTTTATTTACTTCAAGCTTTTTACTATTGAGATCGTTGGAACGTCAGTTAAGGCGGCATGGATGTCGCCTGCGAAACTGAGATACAGGGATGTATCTTCAGTTTCGCAAAGGATTTTTGTTTCTTTTGATCCTTCAAAAGAAAATGCATGCTTAAACAAAGTCATTTAAATTCAATGAGAAACTGGCAGCTGTGCAAATCATCATGTCCTATATAAATCGAAGACTTATTTAGGCTGCATGCGAATCGCGCCATCCAGACGAATCACTTCACCATTTAAATAGCTATTTTCAAAAATATGCCCCACCAGCTGGGCAAATTCCTGAGGTTTAGCCAAACGTGATGGGAATGGCACCATTTGTCCCAAAGCATCCTGAACATTTTGCGGCATACCTTTTAGCATCGGGGTTTCCATAATGCCCGGGGCGATGGTCATCACTCGAATGGCTTCACGTGCCAGTTCACGAGCCAAAGGTAAAGTCATCGCCACCACTGCACCTTTGGAAGCAGCATAAGCGGTCTGGCCAATTTGACCATCATAAGCGGCGACCGAAGCGGTATTTACAATCACGCCACGCTCTTCTTCACCAGATTGCAGTTCATATTTTGCAATTAACGCCGCTGCATGACGTAGCATATTAAATGTGCCATTCACGTTAATATTCAGCACTTTTTGGAACATCGCCAATTCATGAATACCGTTACGCCCCAGCACTTTGGCAGAAGGTGCAATACCTGCGCAGTTGATCAAACCATTCAGTTGAGCATACGCATTTTCGACATGTGCAAAGAACGTTTCTACGGCCTGCTCATCGGTGACATCTAGCTGTACAAATTCAGCCTGCTCACCCAGTTGTTGCTGTAATGCCTCACCCTGCTCTTGATTCATATCGACCAGAATCACTTTGGCACCGTGTGCAACCAGATGCGTGGCTGTCGCTGCACCCAAACCCGATGCTCCCCCGGTAATCACAACGACTTTTCCCTGAATTTTCATATTTCTTCCCTGATAATTTTCTATTTGAGATACGACTTAATATGCAGAGTAAACAGAGTTTTTATTCTGTACAATTTCCAAATATTGCATCTTGCCTGAGGTATTTGGACAATAAAAATGAGGATGTCACACTGAACATGCATAAGCCTGCACTGGAATATAGCAAAGGGACTATTTCGATCGACTTGGTCAAGGAAGCCTTGCTCGATGCCAAACGATTAGAATTTGATATCTCTACTATTCTGAAAAAAGCCAATATTCCAGCCGAAGTACTCAATGCACCTCAAGCGCGCGTGTCGGTAAGCCAGTTTGCCCAATTATGGACAGTGCTTGCAGACAGCATGAATGACGAATTTTTTGGCATGGACAGTCATGCCATGCGCCGTGGCAGCTTTAAATTGCTTTCAAAAATGCTTATGCAGGCAGATACACTGGAAAAGGCGCTACAACACATTTTGCAATTTCTCAACTTGATTCTGGACGATCTGCAAAGCACGCTTCTCGTTGAGGAACACTATGCCTATATCGTGATTTATGATTTAAAATCTACAAAACGCATGTTTAGTTATGCGACCTATCTGATGCTGATTCATACCTTGATCTGCTGGTTAAGTGGACAACGGATTTTGCTGAATCAGATTCAATTAAAATGTCCTGCACCACTCGATGATTTTGATTATAAAGTCCGTTTTTGTGAACAGATTGAATATCAGGCCAATGAAAACTATGTGCAGTTTGATGCAAGCTATCTGCAACTGCCGATTAAGCAGGATGCTCAATCCTGGTATCAGTTTATTCAACAAACGCCTCACAATTTATTGGTGCGTTTTAAAAATCCTTATGCACTCAGCACCCAGATTCGCAGACAGCTTCTGCAAGTTTCACCGTCAGAATGGCTAGAACTGAATGATCTTGCCTCAAAAATGAATATGTCCGAGGCGACCATGCAACGGCGTTTAAAAAGCGAAGGGGTCAGCTACCAGCAATTAAAAAATGAAATACGCCGGGATACCGCAATCGAATTATTGACGCGTACTGAGCAAAGCTTGCAAGACATCAGTGACCAGCTCAACTTCCAGGAATCCAGCGCCTTTCATCGTGCCTTTAAGAAATGGACTGGAGTCAGTCCGGGAGCTTATCGTCAAAACAATATTAGATAATTAACGCCAATCTCAACTTTTTAAGTCATTGAAATGAGAAGGACATAACCTCACTTTAATTTCGACCAAGAAAATAAAATTACAGTTATGTCCATTGAAGAATTTATCATCTTTGTCTATTTAATTATAGATGAGCTATATCCAATTGTTGTTAATAAACCACTCAGAACTCGTGGCTTTCCACCTGCTCTTACCGATATTGAAATTATCACAATGCAAATTGTGGGTGAATTCCTTGGAATGGATACAGATAAAAGTATCTGGATGTATTTTAAAAACAACTGGTTAGCTTGGTTTCCAAAACTGGGGTCATATCCTAATTTTTGTAAACATTGTGCAAACTTATGGCAGATCAATCAGAAAATCATAGCTCGCTTAACTACATATTATGGTCAGGATAATATTCATTTTATTGATGGATTTCCTATTCCTGTCTGTCGCTATAGTCGAGCAAAAAGACATAAAAACTTCAAAGAACATGCAGGCTTTAGTTATTGTGCAGCTCAACAGGAAAAATACTATGGTTTTAAGGGACATATCGTGATTAATTTTGATGGTATGGTCACAGGCTACACTTTTGCCCTGGCGAATGTTGATGAGCGTGATATTGCACCAGAAATTACAACACACATTCATGGATTATTGGGAGCAGATAAAGGCTATTTAAGACCAAGCTTAATCGAATACTATAAATTTCAATATGTTGATTTACAGACACCATTTAGAAAGAATATGCTTGATCTCAGACCTAAAGAATCAATGAGAGTGTTGATGAAGGCTAGAAGAAAAATTGAGACCGTCATTGGCCAGTTGGTAGATCGCTTTAATATCCAAAAAGTAAGAGCAAAAGATTTATGGCATTTATCACATCGCTTTATCAGAAAGATTCTGTCACACACCGTCTGCGTTGTTTTGAATAAGAAGCTTGGCCATTCGCCAATTCAACTCGAAAAACTCATTTTAAGTTGAGATTGGCATATAATTTATATAAACTAATACTTAAAAAATATTAATAAAATTTTATTGAAACTTAAGTTCATATTTTTACTGTGATTATAAATTTCAAGCCCTGCAGCATATATTAGCAGGACTACACAGTCATCCAGAAAGCTTTGCAATTCACCTGAAAATAGCTTACTTTTCACTCAATTTATAGCACTTTGCTATTGGCTGTACTCCCAAATTCTCTCCTAAGTTGAAGGTATTTTCATGTTAAAGATGACTGATGTTCTTGAACAGAATCTTGTTCAAAACTTCGCCAATGCTTTAGTTCATTCAGCTGATCAAATCTCTGAACAGCTTAATCAAGCTATTTTAAGTGCCTCTGACTCAGCGCTTAAAGATGTTGTGGTTCAGTTCTTTAACCGTGTTGATGCAACTGAAACTGCGGCAGCCTTAGAAATTTCGGCAGATCGCATTGTCGCCCTGCAACAAGGTATTGCGCTCAAAGATGAACAATACTTGGCAGATACCGTGAAAGTTGTAGCGCTTTGTCTGGCAATGGAAACCGGTGGCTTAGATCAAGTCGAAGTCTATGACTGCCTTCAAGACTATCCGGTCTAAATTGAACCAACCCCAAAAAAGCGATGCAGATGTATCGCTTTTTTTATACTTATTCATTTATCTTACGCGAATTTCAACTTTCTAGACTATTGAAATAAAAAGGACATAACACAATTTAGATTTCGACCAAGAAAACTACCTCGTGTTATGTCCATTTACGAATTTATCATTTCTGTGTATTTATTCATAGATTCTTGCTATTCACTTATCGTCACAAAGCCATTAAGAACGAGAGGATTTCCTCCAGCTTTAACCGATATTGAAATAATGACTATACAAATTGTAGGTAAATTTTTAGGATTGGATTCTGATAAAAATATCTGGAAATATTTTAAACACAATTACTTAGACTGGTTTCCAAAATTAGGTTCTTATCCTAATTTCTGTAAACACTATGCAAATTTATGGCAAGTCAATCAGCAAATTATGACCAAGATTAGAAAAACCTTTATGCACGATAATATTCATTTTATTGATGGTTTTCCTATTCCTGTTTGTCGCTATGCTCGAGCAAAAAAACACAGAAATTTTAAAACCGATGCTGGCTTCAGTTATTGTGCAGCTAAACAAGAAAAATATTATGGTTTTAAAGCACATATTGTGATTAATTTCCCAGGAATGATTACAGATTATACTTTTGCTCCAGCAAACTGCGATGAACGAGATGTTGCACCTGAAATTACACAGAATATTCATAGTTTGCTTGGCGCTGATAAAGGGTATTTAAGACCTGAACTAAAAAAATATTATGATTTACAGTCTGTTGACTTACAAACACCATTTAGAAAAAATATGGTTGATCATCGACCGAAAGAAGCTATGAGAATACTAATGAATGCCCGAAGGAAAATTGAAACAGTTATAGGACAACTAACAGCGCAGTTTAATATACAAAAAGTCAGGGCTAGAGATCTATGGCATTTATCTCATCGTATCACTCGAAAAATTCTTTCACATACAATTTCAGTCGTTTTAAATTCTCAATTAGGTAGTCCTCCTTTACAGTTGGAAAACTTAATTAAAAGTTGAGAGTGGCGTTTATCTTGATGCAATTTATTTTCTATATTTATTGCCTTGTTTTACATAAAATTCAGCTTATTCGGTTTGATGCTAGATTTTAAAGAATTTCATATAAGTTTTCCTTAGTTAGTAACCCTACTAATTTTTTTATAATTTCAAACACTTAAATAAGATTTTTTAAATATTTTATTTTTTGATTTTCTTATCTGTTTTTCTCTTTTGCATCTTCACTCAACACCCGCTATTTATGTCGAAAAATTCATTATGATGACTTTGAGATAAGCATGAAAAAAATATTGATCTCCACAAGATTGGTGGTACTGACAGTTTCTTCTTCCCTGATCAGTGGTATAACGTTCGCAGCCATTCCGGCAGAGCTAAAACTGGATTATGCTTATTATGCTCCGACCAGTCTGGTGCTAAAAGAGCAAAAACTTTTAGAAAAAGCACTTCCGAAAACACAAATCAAATGGGTATTTAGCCAAGGCAGTAATCGTTCTCTAGAGTATTTAAACAGTGGCAGTGTCGATTTTGCTTCGACTGCAGGTTTGGCTGCCGTCCTCAGTCGTGCCAATGGCAGCCCGATTAAAACTGTATATGTACAAAGCCAACCAGAGTGGACTGCACTGGTCGTTGCAAAAGACTCGCCGATAAAATCCCTGAAAGACCTAAAAGGTAAAAAAATTGCAGCAACCAAAGGTACCGATCCATTCCTGTTCACTTTGCAAGCTCTGGATACTGTCGGCCTCAGTAAAGGTGATGTTCAACTGGTACATTTACAGCATCCGGATGGTAAAACCGCACTAGAACGTAAACAGATCGATGCCTGGGCTGGCTTAGATCCACTAATGGCCTCTGCACAAGTACAGTCAGGTGCCAAACTGCTATATCGCAATGTGGGCTTTAATTCTTATAGCGTTTTAAGTGTAAAGGAAAACTTTGCCAAACAAAGCCCGGAAGCAATTGAAGCCGTGCTTAAAGCCTATGAACAGGCACGCCAATGGGCCAAAGCCAATCCGGACAAACTGGCTGAACTTTTGGCACGTGAAACAAAACTGCCATTAAACGTTGTCAAACTGCAGCTCAGCCGCACCAATCTTGATCAAAATATCCCTAATACCAAACATATTAAGGCCTTACAAAAAGCTGGCACGATTCTGACCGAAGAAAATCTGGTGCGTAAAGGCACCAATGTCAATCAAGTGGTGTCCCAGCTGCTTGAGACAAAATATGCACAAAAGGTTGTGAGCAAATAATGGCTTTACCTAAAAGCATCTCGGAACAACTCGTGCAGCATCAAGCCCACAAGTCGATTTTTCTGTCGCGCAGTCTTTCGATGCTGAAAGGTCTGGCACTCCCTGTCATTTTAATCGTTCTATGTGAATTACTGGTTCGCAGCGGTGTTATTGAACCTTATCTGTTGCCTGCACCGAGTAGTCTGCTTCAGTCTTTGGCTGAACTGGTAGAAGGCGATTTATGGCAACATATCGGAGTCAGTACCTGGCGGGTAATTTGGGGCTTTGCGATCGGGAGTGGTCTAGGATTAATCTTTGCCATTTTCGTGGGTCTGAATAAACAGGCAGAAGAGTTTCTGGAACCCTCCTTCTCTGCAATTAAATCGATTCCAAGTTTGGCCTGGATTCCCCTGCTACTGCTTTGGTTGGGGATTGATGAAGCCTCAAAAATTACCTTAATTGCGATTGGTGCTTTCTTTCCCACCTATACCAATACTGTGGCGGCCATTCAGGGCGTCGATCGTAAACTGATTGAAGTAGCACGAGTGTATCGTCTGAAATACTGGCAGCAGATTCAGCAAATTGTTTTGCCGGCTGCGTCCCCGGGCATACTGACAGGTTTAAGGAATAGCTTAAGTCTGTCCTGGATGTTTATGATTGCTGCAGAACTGATTGCAGCAACACAAGGTATCGGCTATTTACTCAGTGATGGCCGGGAAACATCCAGACCCGATATCGTGATTATTGCGATTATTTTATTGGCAATTTTAGGAAAAATTACAGATAAGCTAATGAAAATACTGGAAACTCGATTACTACGTTGGCGTGATGTGATTAAAAGCAAATAAAGTGAAAGGCAACTAAAAAAGCGACCAGATCGGTCGCTCTTTTCATAAAGAAGGATTAAAATTAATGCGGCCACTGGCCCAAAGTCACCCGATCATTACCGCCATAATCTTTTACGGTACGGACCTTTTTATAACCGGCCTGCTTAAATAGATGCTGCACGGCATCAGCCTGATCATAACCATGCTCAAGCACCACCCAGCCATTGACGGTTAAATGCTTTTTGGCCTGAATAATAATGTCTTCCAAATCAGCCAAGCCCTTTTTATCCGCAACCAGTGCACGTTGCGGCTCGGTCGCCAGATGCTGCATATGTGCATCATCCGGATCGATATACGGCGGATTTGAAGCAATCACATCAAAGAACTGACGGCCAAATGGTTTCAACCACGAACCCAGAACGAATTCTACATTCTCAATATCATGTTGTTCTGCATTATATTTGGCTACTTCAAGCGTAGGCGCATAAATATCTGATGCAACAATCACCCATTCAGGACGCTCCGATGCAAGCGATAAGGCAATTGCACCTGTGCCTGTACCCAAATCCACCACACGGGCATCTTCAGGCAAATCTAACTTTAACACGGTTTCAACCAGCACTTCAGTATCAGGACGCGGCACCAACGTATCTTTGCTGACTTTCAGATCCAAAGTCCAGAATGGTTGTGAACCGGTGACATAAGCCAAAGGTTCACCGGCAGCAATTCGTGCCAGACCATCCTTATAAGCTTGTTCCTGCTCAGGCGTCAATTCCTGATCTTTTTTCATCAACAGATCAAATGAATCAATCTTGGTGATGTGTTCCAGCAACCAGGCATTTTCCTGACGCTCATAACTTTCAGCTTCACCGCGTAAAGCCAGCGCTTGTAAAATATTCATTATCCACCATTCTGCTGTGCAAGCATGGCCAACTGATCGGCCTGATATTCGCGATGCAGGCTGTCCAGCAATTCGGTCAAATCACCTTCCATGACCGCATCCAGCTTGTATAAAGTCAGGTTAATGCGGTGGTCGGTCATACGACCTTGAGGGTAATTATAGGTACGAATACGTTCTGAACGATCCCCTGAACCAACCAGATCACGACGCATTTCAGAGGTTGCAGCATCGGCAGCAGCCCGTTTGGCATTTTCTAAACGAGACACCAAAAGTGCCATCGCTTTGGCTTTGTTTTTGTGTTGCGAACGTTCATCCTGACACTCCACTACCGTGCCTGTCGGTAAATGGGTAATACGTACCGCAGAATCAGTTTTGTTAATATGCTGACCACCAGCACCTGAGGCACGGTAAGTATCAATCCGCAAATCCGAGGAATTGATTTCTACCGAAGTATCGACATCGACTTCCGGTAAGATCGCAACGGTACAAGCAGACGTATGTACACGACCTTGCGATTCGGTTGCTGGCACACGTTGTACACGATGCGCACCACTCTCAAACTTCAAGCGACCATATACACCGTCACCATTGATCAGGCAAATCACTTCTTTATAACCGCCGTGTTCACCTTCATTTTCTGACAGGATTTCAATACGCCAGCCTTGATTTTCTGCATATTTACTATACATGCGATACAGATCACCCGAGAAAATCGCTGCTTCATCGCCGCCGGTTCCGGCACGAATTTCCAGATAAGCAGAGTTGGCATCATTTGGATCTTTTGGAATCATCAGAATATTCAGGTCTGATTCAAGCGCTTCAATCAAAGCTTTATTTTCTTTGATTTCCTCTTGTGCCATTTCCTTAAAGTCCGGGTCCGACAACATGGCCTGAGCTGTTTCAATATCTTCTTCAGCCTGTCTGTACTTGCTCCAAACGCTGGTGATTTCTGTCAGGTCATTATGCTCACGCGACAGCTGACGAAAACGTTTATTGTCTGAAATTACTTCTATATCAGCCAATAATGCTGTCAGCTCTTCGTGGCGGTCAGAGAGTTGGTCTAATCGTAAACGTAACGATTCTTTCATTTTTTAAAAAATCTCAAAACATAGGCTGCAACTAAAAACCGATTTAGCACAGCGAAATCAAAAAATTGCGCCTAGTTTAACGATTCTGGCTTCTAATGAACATCATTATTGAGTAAGTCCACGCCGCTATCATTCTCTCTCGGCAGCATTTGTTAACAAATAAGATTAAAAATAGTGGAATTGCCTTTTTTATAATCGATCTTATGCTTATTTCTTGCAGATTTTACAATTCATCAAATAAAGCAGTAAATTATGGAGAAACATCTTCATATTATTCTGGGCATGATTTGTTACATTTTCCACATCGAAATAAATACAGTCCTGTTAATGGACACGGAGTGATGACATGAAACTCAACGCACTTTTAATGAGTACAGTTTTAGCTGCTGGTTCAATGATGGCGGTAAATGCACATGCAGACAGTACAGCACGTGTTGCAGCAGCAAGTGCCTTAGGTAGTGTTGCAGGTACAGCCCTAGGTAAAAACATGGGCGGCAATACTGGCGCTACACTTGGCGCAGCCTTAGGTGGTGCAGGCGGCGCAGCAGTGGCAAGTAGCAAAAAGAACCGTACTGAATCTGCAATCGGTGGTGCTTTGGGTGGCGGTGCAGGTTATACCGTAGGTAAAAACATGGGCGGCAGCAATGGCGGTTATATCGGTTCAGCCTTGGGTGCTGCCGGTGGTGCTGCATTAGGTAACAAGATTTCCAAAGACAAAACTGCAGAAAAAGCCAAATCACGCCACTACAAGAAAAAACGTCATTACCGTTATAACTGATCAATGCGTTAGACCTCAGACATTCGTCATTAAGAGCACCTTCGGGTGCTTTTTTTATGCTTTTCAAACACAGTCAAATTCATGTAATACATAAAATTATTCACTCAAAATCATGAATAAATTAAGGAGATAAAAATCACAATTCGCCAACATTGCCTTCATGCTGTTTGACGCTTGCTAGATTAAATTGATCTTATCAACAAATACAGCTAGATATATAAAAGGTGTACTCATGAACTATAAATCTCTAATGATCGCTGTCGTAGCAACCTCAGCCATGGGTATGACAGCAGCCAATGCGGGTAATACAACCAATACCGCCTTAGCTTCAGCACTTGGTGGTGTTGTTGGTGCGGCAGTAGGTAATAAAATGGGTGGTACAACCGGTGCAACCATCGGTTCGGCAATTGGTGGTGGTGCTGGTGCAGCAGTTGCAGCAAACAAGCGTGACCGTAATGGTGCAATTATCGGTGGTGCCCTGGGTGGTGGTGCAGGTTATGCAGTCGGCCGAAATATGGCGGGTACCAATGGCGGTTATATCGGTGCAGCACTAGGTTCTGCGGGTGGTTCAGCACTGGGTAAAAAAGTCAGTGAGGATCGCCGTTATGATGACCGCTATGACCGTCGCTACAGTTCAAAAAACTACCGCACGAATGACTATCGCTATAACAACCGTCGTCGTTAAGGCTGCACTCTCTAGCTTCCCTCCTTAAATAAGCATCTTCGGATGCTTATTTTTTTGCCTGTTATTTTCGTTTACACTTATATCGATTTTTTTCGATATACAAATACAATGCAAAGTCGTATGCTTTTAGTCATGTCTATTTAAGAGTAATACGATGCGTACACTTAACGATACCCGGTTCTCTATCCTCGAACTGGTTCCTGTTCGTGACGATAAGACTATTCAATTCGCGCTGAACCACGCGCTGGAGCTTGCCCAGGCAGCAGAACAACTGGGTTATAGCCGAATGTGGCTGGCAGAACATCACAATATGGATGGCATTGCCAGTTCAGCCACAGCCGTTCTTTTAGGCTATTTACTGGCGAACACCAAAAGCTTAACTTTAGGCTCAGGCGGGATTATGCTCCCGAATCATGCGCCGCTGGTGGTGGCTGAGCAATTCGGAACTTTAGCGACCTTATATCCAGATCGTGTTGAACTCGGTCTGGGCCGTGCTCCTGGAACTGACCAGATGACCATGCGTGCCCTGCGCCGTGGCCGTCAGGAAACTGAAGATCAGTTCCCGCAAGATATTCTGGAAATTTTGCAATATTTTAAAGATCCAGAGCCAAATCAGCGTATTGTTGCGACTCCCGGTCAAAGCACGCATGTTCCGGTCTGGCTACTCGGATCGAGTCTGTTCAGTGCACAACTTGCAGCAAAACTGGGCCTGCCTTATTCTTTTGCTTCACATTTTGCCCCGCGTATGCTCGGTCAGGCGATTCAGCTGTATCGTGAAAACTTTGAGCCTTCCGAATATCTGGAACGTCCTTATGTCTCAATGGGTGTCCCAACCTGTGTGGCAGATAGCGATGAAGAAGCAGAATACCTCGCGACCAGTGCCTATCAGCGGGTTTTGTCATTGATTCGTGGTCAGACCTTAAAACTGAAAGCGCCGATAGATTCAATGGACGGTCTATGGTCACCTGCCGAGAAAATGTCGGTTGATAATTTCTTTGCCATGGCACAGGTCGGCTCCAAAGAAACTGTGAAAGCTGGGCTGGAATCGCTTTTGGCCAGATATGATGTCGATGAGTTTATCTTCACTTGTGACATCTATGACACTGACAAGCGTCTGCATAACTTTGAGCTGTTGATGCAGCTTAAAAACGGGCAATAAATGAAAGCGACATCTACCTATTCTCAGCAATGGGTAGATGTTGTATAACTTTCAAATAAAATAGCAACAATCTGTTCAACACCGTCATCCAAACTTTTTCTATTCATTCTTCTCTCTTACTTAACACCACCGCTTTTTAATCATATTTATATCTCCTGACTTAGAAAAAATAAGCCGCTGTATTTCTGTCAAATAGATGACTGTCTAAGTTAAATTTTCTCCTTTACCCTGCTTCTGGTTTTTGTTTATATCTAAGACAAAGAAAATCAATTATTAAATAAATTCAAGGAAGTCTAATGGCCACCAAGCAAGATCTACACGCTGGCATTTTTGAAAATCATCCCGAACATTTCCAGCTGTTTACCGGAATAAATATCGCTTCTTCCGAGCTTATGAAACTGGATTATTCAAACAAAGATATTGCAATTATTGGTACAGACCAGTTTACCGTTACCCAGCTGGATAAAATTAGTCAACATGCCGGTTCGGTGAAAGTTTTTCAGATTAATCCTGCTTTTGTGCTGCCAGGTTCAGACCGCATTCTGCAACGCATTATTAATCATCCTTTAATTGGTAAAAATCGTCGTCTATTTAACAACCGGATTAAGAGTCTGCTTTCCCTCAGATTTCTGGAAAATCAGGTACAAAACCTGTGGCTAAGACGCCAGTTAATGCCAAATCTTGCATCTTCTCCTAGCACCTATCTCAAGTCAGATCATTATTATGCCGCGCTACAGCGGGAAAATTGTCAGCTGATTACCTGGCCAATCCTAAAAATTACTGAAAACAGTATTTGCTGTATCAATGGAGATCAGCATCAGGTCGATATTATTATTCATACTTATTTAGCAGAAGAATAAGCTACGTTGGCAACTCAACATGAAAAATTGATGAAATCTAGAACTCTACACCCAGGATTAATAGTGTACTTATTCAACAAATTGATTAAATAACGCTCTTTTGTATTTTTAATTATGATACTTGATATTTTTTAAATTTATAAAAATCATATATTATTTCTATAAATAAGCACTTATTGGTATTTTTTAGCTATAAAACAGAGCCAAATCAAAGTTTGGCTCTGTTTGGCTTTTTAGCCAATTCGACGTTTTAAACCCGTCATTTGCAAGACACGTGTCGAGATTTCTTCAATCGACATTTCAGAGACATTCAGGTACTTGATTCCTTCCGAAATGTAGATTCCTTCAATGGCACGCAGCTCCATCTGGCACTGGCTAAAGCTGGCATAACGACTATTGGCCTTACGTTCAGTGCGAATCGCGACGAGACGGTCTGCATCAATCATCAGACCAAACAGCTTGTTTTTATGCGGACGCAGTACCGCTGGCAAGCGATTATCGTCCAGATCTTCTTCTGTTAGTGGATAGTTGGCCACCCGAATACCAAATTGCAAAGACAAATAAATGGAGGTAGGTGTTTTACCCGAACGCGACACCCCAATCAGAATCAGATCGGCTTTATCATAATGACGCGTACGCGCGCCATCATCATTGTCCAAGGCAAAATGTACCGCATCGATACGGGCTTTATAGGAGGCAGTATCAGTCACCGCATGGGTTTGACCGACTAAAGTTGTAGGCAACACCTGCAACTCATCCGACAACTTACTTATAAGTCCTTCAAATACATCAAGATTTACGGCATTTGCGGTATTAATAATCTCCCGCACATAAGGGTCGACTAAAGTATCAAAAACCAGTGGTTTTTCACCGTCTTGCAGAGCACGCGCATTGATCTCTGCAACCACACTGGTTGCGGCTTCTTCAGAGCTAATATAAGGGATAATATGAATGTCAAACTTTACATTTGGAAACTGCGCTAATAGTGAGTGTCCAAGCGTTTCAGCGGTAATTGCCGTGCCATCCGAGATAAAGAAAACACTACGCTGAATTTGTTTACCTTCTGACATTAAAATTCTCCTCCACCATTTGTCTTAGTGCTATATAATCTTTATAGTAAACCGATCTTACATGACTGTCGCTTAGTAAAATCAAAAACCTAGATGATTTGCTATACTCTCATGCCAAGATAGTGATTAATACTGCAAAAGTGGAGTAACAACTTTGGAAGCGCGCGTAATTGGTCTGGAAAAATTAGGGAAGCACGACGTTGAACTCGTGGGTGGGAAAAACTCATCCTTGGGCGAAATGATCAGCCACTTATCCAATGCTGGTGTATCGGTGCCAGGTGGCTTTGCAACTACAGCTGAAGCATATCGTGAATTTCTCGAGCAAAGTGGCCTAAACGCTAAAATTAATGCAGAGCTTGCAGCACTAAATGTGGATGATGTGAATGCTCTTGCTGAAACCGGTGCAAAAATCCGCCAATGGATTGTGGATACTCCACTTACCTCTGAATTAGAACAAGAAGTTCGTACAGCATTTGCAGAACTTTCTAACGGCAACCCTGATATCGCGGTTGCCGTTCGTTCATCAGCGACAGCAGAAGATTTACCAGATGCTTCTTTTGCTGGACAGCAAGAAACTTTCTTGAATATTCGCGGTATTGATAACGTGCTTATCGCGATCAAAGAAGTTTTTGCATCTTTATATAATGACCGCGCAATTTCTTATCGTGTCCATCAAAACTTCGCGCATGACGTGGTTGCCCTTTCAGCAGGGATCCAACGTATGGTTCGCTCTGAAACGGGTGCTGCAGGTGTGATGTTTACCCTGGACACTGAATCAGGCTTCCGTGATGCAGTGTTTATTACCGCGTCTTATGGTTTGGGTGAAATGGTCGTTCAAGGTGCAGTCAACCCTGACGAATTCTATATTTCTAAACCGCTGTTAAATGCAGGCCGACACGCGATTTTACGCCGCAACTTGGGTTCTAAACACCAGAAGATGATTTATGGTGAAGAAGCTTCTGCAGGTAAATCAGTGGTTGTCGTAGATGTAGAAAAAGCTGAGCGTCAACAGTTCGCTCTAAACGACCAAGAACTCCAAGAACTTGCCAAACAAGCGCTGATCATTGAAAACCACTACGGTTCTCCAATGGACATCGAGTGGGCAAAAGATGGCGATGATGGAAAAATCTACATCGTTCAGGCACGCCCTGAAACAGTAAAAAGCCGTGAAAATGTCGGCACCATGGAGCGCTATCTCCTCAAACAACGTGGTACTGTGATCTGTGAAGGTCGCTCAATCGGTCAACGTATCGGTTCTGGTAAAGTCCGTATCGTGACTTCAATCAAAGAAATGGACAAAGTACAAGACGGTGACGTGCTGGTATCTGACATGACTGACCCGGATTGGGAACCAGTGATGAAACGTGCTGCTGCGATTATTACCAACCGTGGTGGTCGTACCTGTCATGCTGCAATCATTGCACGTGAACTTGGTGTTCCTGCGATTGTAGGCTGTGGTAATGCCACTGAAGTACTGGTTGACGGTCAGGAAGTGACTGTGTCTTGCGCTGAAGGTGATACGGGCTTCATCTATGAAGGTGCGCTGGATTTCGAAATCCAAACCAACTCGATCGAATCAATGCCTGCTCTTCCGTTCAAAGTCATGATGAACGTCGGTAATCCGGATCGTGCATTCGACTTCGCGCAAATTCCAAACGAAGGGATTGGTCTTGCACGTTTAGAATTCATCATCAACCGTATGATCGGTGTGCATCCTAAAGCATTGTTGAATATTGACAGCTTGCCACGTGAAACACGTGCTGCTGTGATGGCGCGTACTGCTGGTTATGCTTCTCCAATCGAGTTCTATGTAGAAAAACTGGTTGAAGGTATCTCTACTCTTGCTGCTGCATTTGCAGATAAACCAGTGATCGTGCGTATGTCTGACTTTAAGTCAAATGAATACGCAAACTTGATCGGCGGTAAGTTGTACGAGCCAGAAGAAGAGAACCCGATGCTGGGCTTCCGTGGTGCAAGCCGCTACGTGTCTGACAACTTCCGTGACTGCTTCGAGCTTGAATGCCGTGCATTGAAAAAAGTTCGTGATGAAATGGGCTTAACCAATGTACAGATCATGATTCCATTTGTGCGTACTGTGGCTGAAGCAAAACGTGTGATCGAGTTATTGGAATTGAACGGTCTTAAACGTGGTGAAAATGGTCTTAAAGTGATCATGATGTGTGAATTACCAACCAACGCATTGTTGGCCGATCAATTCCTTGAACACTTCGATGGTTTCTCTATCGGTTCAAACGACCTGACCCAGCTAACGCTTGGTCTAGACCGTGACTCTGGTATCGTATCGCACTTGTTCGACGAACGTGACCCTGCTGTAAAAGCGCTTCTTGCTCTTGCAATCCAGGCATGTCACCGTGCAGGCAAATACGTGGGTATTTGTGGCCAAGGTCCTTCAGACCATCCTGATCTTGCGAAATGGCTCATGGAACAAGGCATTGAGTCTGTATCTTTAAACCCGGATTCAGTCCTGGATACCTGGTTCTTCCTGGCTAAAGAAAAAGTGGCAACTGCATAATAGATTTTAAATAAAAAAAGACCCTTTCGCAGGGTCTTTTTTTTATGGGATGAATATTCTTTTATATTTCAAAACGCTCTTCTGAAAGTTTTAAAAATATAAGTTTTTGTATTTTGTTTCTCCACATTCAAATTGTAATGACAAACAAATGCCAACAGTAAAATCATTTTTAAAGGGCAATAATTAAAGCGAATCGGATATGTTGAATGATGCACTCAAACCACCCGATCCTTGTTACACTGTTTTTGATTTGAAGCATTTTCTTCATAAATAGGATTGAAAATACTCAATTTATCTATAATCTTAACGATAAGATGGTGTTTGTTTTCAAAATAGAATTCAATACAATCTTAATTCAACCTATTATCAGTTCAAATTTATATATTGAGATTCAGTCTATATGCAGATTTACTTGGCACGAAACAATCAACAAGCTGGTCCATATACGCTCGAGCAATTAAATCAAATGCTTGCCAATCAGCAAGTCATGCTAACTGATTTGGCATGGCATCAAGGCATGGCAGAGTGGAAAGCTTTAGGTGAGCTTACCCAGGGAAAATCGGTATATCAACCTGAGGGTTATGTCGCACCAACCGCAACACCTGACACGCCTTTCCAGAACAACCCGCCTATAACAGTGTCTGGTACGCAACCACGCACCCAAGCAACTACGCAAAAAAATACACTTGCCAGTATTCCCAGCCGTATTCTGGCCAAAATTGTAGACGTGTTACTCTGGTTACCAGCGACTTTTATTCTGACTGGATTCTTCACCCCTGAACAGGAAGTCCGCTTTGCAGAATTGAACCAAGAGTTCATGAATGTGATACTCAACAGTGATGCTGATCCTACCATGGCGCAGCAACTGCAAACCCAGATGTTTGAGATGTTTTCTCAACAAGCCTGGATTGCAACTGCGGTCTATTTACTGATCATGCTGGTGATTCAAGCCTACCTTATTGCCAAATCTGGGCAAAGTATTGGCAAAAAAATGACGAAAATCAAAATTGTAGATGCTGAATCTGGTGAGAAAGTTAGCTTATTACGTGCCTTCACCATTCGTAGCGTATTCTTTATATTTCTGAATATCATCTTCATGCCCTTGAGTTTAATGATTGACTGGGCCTTCGGATTGGGTAAAAAACGTCAGACCCTACACGATAAACTGGCAAAAACTCAAGTGGTAAAACAATAATTTTGAATCACTTAAAATGGGATGATATTCATCCCATTCTTTCTTACATAACCTTGAAATTGAAATAAAATTCCTATAAATATTCCTAAATCCCGAGCAACAAAATCGGTTTTTATTACAGGCATTTAAAGCGGCTTTAGATATAGCTTAGTTCGTCAATCTCAGGCATAATGCCCTACAACGTAGCGGTGTATTATGATTAATAGGATGTTTTGTAAAAATCAGCCTTTTTCGTCATGTGCACTTTAATCGCTATCCCATATTAAATTAGGGAATGGGACTCTTCACCGAGGTTGTAAAATGAGACAAACGATTTTAGCTGTATTGTCTTTATCTGCGATGACTGCACTCTTGACCGGGTGTGGTGGTGATATGGTACTTCTGAACTCTAAAGGTCCAGTTGCAGCAGGTCAAAGTAACCTGATGATGACTGCGATTTACTTAATGCTGTTGGTGGTTATTCCATCAATCATCATGGCATTATGGTTCGGTTGGAAATATCGTGCATCGAATAAAGACGCAGACTATAAACCTACATGGACACACTCTACTGCGATTGAAATTGTGGTATGGGGTATTCCTGTCATTATTATTGGTATTTTAGCTTGGTTAACTTGGTGGGGTTCCCACAAGTATGACCCATACCGTCCAATTGAAGCAGATAAAGCACCATTAACTGTTCAAGTTATTGCTGAACAATTTAAATGGATCTTCATCTATCCTGAGCAAAACATTGCAACAATTAACGAATTGCGTTTCCCAGAGAAAACTCCGGTAAGCCTTCGTATCACGTCTAACTTCACGATGAACTCTTTCTTCATCCCGGCGTTAAGTGGTCAGATTTATGCAATGGCAGGCATGCAAACTCACCTTAACTTCTTAGCTGATGAAACGAGTCCAGCTGAAGGTTATCGTGGTTTCTCTTCAAACTATTCAGGCTATGGCTTCTCACAAATGCGCTTCCGTGCACATTCTGTGACTGATGCTCAATTCGCTGAATGGGTTGCTGCAGTTCAATCAGGTAATGGTACTTCAGTAAATCCTGTTGCAGTTCAAAAAACTGTTTTAGACCAAGCTGAATTTGCGACCTTACGTGACGGCAACCGTTCACAAAAACAAATTGATGCAATGGTTCGTAATGCAAGAACAGATTTAGAGAAACGACTTGCTGAAACTGCACAAGCAGAAGGCCCATATAAGACTCAGCCACATCCTGTGACTTATTATTCTTCTGTCGAGTCTGGTTTGTTTGAATCTGTGATTCACAACTATATGAGTAACTACCACGGTGCTGATCATACAGCTCCTGTAGAAGCTGCAGCGACTGATGCTGTTGCTCAGGAAGCATCTGCTTCTGAAGCTCATGTAGCAGGTGAACATGCGACTGCTTCTCAAGGAGAATAAGACATGAGCTTCTTAGGTAAGTTAGGTCCAGATGCAATTCCTTACGATCCAATCGTATTGGCAACTGTTGCAATGATGATCTTGGGTGCTATCGCAGTTGTTGCTGGTATTACCTACTTCAAAAAATGGGGCTACTTGTGGAACGAATGGTTCACATCTGTAGACCATAAAAAAATTGGTATCATGTATATCTTCGTATCTGTGATCATGCTGGTGCGTGGTTTCGCCGATGCGATCATGATGCGTCTTCAGCAGTTCCTTGCAAAAGGTGGCGGCGAAGGTTATTTACACCCTGAGCATTACGACCAGATCTTTACCGCGCATGGCGTGATCATGATCTTCTTCGTGGCAATGGGTCTTGTAGTTGGTTTAATGAACATCTCTGTACCGCTTCAAATCGGTGCACGTGACGTTGCATTCCCATTATTGAACTCACTCAGCTTCTGGTTATTTGCCGGCGCTGCGGGTCTGATGATGGTTTCACTTGCGTTAGGTGAATTCGCTGCAACAGGCTGGATGGCATACCCTCCACTGTCAGGTATCGAATATTCTCCAGGCGTAGGTATGGACTACTACATCTGGGCACTGCAAATTTCAGGTCTAGGTACGCTATTAACGGGTGTTAACTTCTTTGTTACCATCATCAAAATGCGTGCGCCTGGCATGAAACTCATGGAAATGCCAATCTTTACCTGGACATCTTTATGTACAGCAGTATTGATTATTGCGGCTTTCCCGGTGTTGACTGCAACAATTGCAATGCTAACGCTTGACCGTTACTTCGATTTCCACTTCTTTACAAATGACCTGGGTGGTAGCCCAATGTTGTATGTAAACCTGATTTGGACTTGGGGTCACCCAGAAGTGTATATCTTGGTATTACCAGCATTTGGTATTTACTCAGAAGTTGTTGCGACTTACTCGCGCAAAGCATTGTTCGGTTACAAATCCATGGTGTATGCAACAGTAGCAATCACAGTATTGTCATTCGTTGTATGGGTTCACCACTTCTTTACTATGGGTGCAGGTGCCAACGTTAACGCGTTCTTCGGTATCATGACCATGATTATTGCGATTCCTACAGGTGTGAAGATCTTCTCTTGGTTGTTCACCATGTACAAGGGTCGTATTGTTTACACTACCCCAATGCTATGGACACTTGGCTTCCTTGTGACTTTCGGTATCGGTGGTTTAACAGGTGTATTGATGGCAGTTCCACCAGCGGACTTCCTGGTACACAACTCTTTATTCCTGATTGCTCACTTCCATAACGTAATTATTGGTGGTGTAGTATTCGCGATGTTCGCAGGTATCATCTTCTACTGGCCGAAAATGTTCGGTTGGAGACTGAATGAAACTTGGGGTAAAGCAGCATTCTGGTTCTGGTTCTTCGGTTTCTACTTTGCATTCATGCCACTTTATATCCTTGGTTTCATGGGTATGACTCGTCGTTTGAATACATTTGACAACCCAGACTGGGATCCGTATGTAAATATTGCAATGTTTGGTGCAGTTCTGATTGCACTTGGTATTGTATGTTTCGTGATGCAAATTGTGGTTGGTTTCCTACAACGTGACCAACGTCTAGATTTGACTGGCGATCCATGGGATGGTCGTACGCTTGAATGGTCGACATCTTCTCCTGCTCCGTTCTATAACTTTGCTCATCTTCCAAAGATCAATGGTATTGATACTTTCTGGGTTGAGAAAGAAAATGGTGTTGCATATGCAAAACCAACGAAGTATGAAGATATCCATATGCCAACGAATCGTGCTGCTGGTTTCGTTATCGCGATGTTCATCACTGTAATGGGCTTCGGTTTAATCTGGCACATCTGGTGGTTAGTAGTTGTTACGTTCATTGCTTCTATCATTAGCTTCATCGTGTCTTCTTTCACCAAGAAAGTGGATTACTATGTTCCTGCTGCTGAAGTTGAGCGTATTGAAAACGAACGCTATGCGATTCTTGAAAAACACTTGAAGAAGGACTAAGACAATGGCTGAAGTACTTCATCACGATAACCACGGACACGATGAGCATCATCACGATGATACTGACATCACCGTCTTTGGTTTCTGGACTTACTTGATGAGTGACCTTGTCCTGTTCGGTACACTCTTCATTGCGTTCGCTGTTTTAAGTAGCCACATTCCTGTGGGTACTCCAAGTGCGAGAGACCTGTTTGGCGACTCTTTAGGTTTCGTTCTGACTGAAACCTTCGCTCTCTTGATCTCTTCTGTAACCTTTGGTTTTGCAGTTCTTGCTGCATACAAAAAAGACGTTGCAAAAGTACTGACTTGGTTAGCGATTACTTGGGTATTCGGTGCTATCTTCATCGGCATGGAACTATATGAGTTCAATCACTTAGTTCATGCGGGTCACGGTCCAAGCACAAGTGCGTTCTTATCTGCGTTCTTTACCTTGGTAGGTACGCACGGTATTCACGTAACTTCTGGTCTAGTCTGGATGATCGTGTTAATGGTTCAAATCAAGAAATATGGTTTGACTCTTGCAAACACGCGTCGTCTAGCTTGCCTAAGCTTGTTCTGGCACTTCCTTGACATCGTTTGGATCTGTGTATTCAGCGTAGTTTACTTGATGGGAGTTCTGTAATGAGTCACGATCACAACTCAGCTGGTGCATCACACGGTAACGTTAAGCAATATACAATTGGCTTCGTACTTTCTGTCATCCTTACCGTAATTCCATTCGGTATGGTGATGGCAGGCGGTTTTGAACGCGGTATCTTGATTGCAGTAATTGCGATTACTGCGGTTGCTCAGATTCTTGTGCAGTTAATTTACTTCCTGCATATGAACTCTTCTTCAGAGCAACGCTGGAACGTGATTGCGTTCGTGTATACCATCTTAACCATCGCTATTCTTTTAGTAGGTTCTGTATGGATCATGAATTACCTACACTACAACATGATGATCTAAACTGGTCGTCATGTTGAAAAAGTATTTATTCCTGACTAAGCCAGGAATTCTCTTCGGTAACTTTGTTACCACTTTGGGTGGCTACTTCGTAGCCACTCAAGGTTCTGTAGATTTCCTTCTCCTGCTTATTACCCTTCTCGGTACTACGCTTGTCGTAGCATCAGGATGTGTGGTCAACAACGTGATTGACCAGGACATCGACCAAAAAATGCAGCGCACACAAAATCGTGCTCTGGTCATCAAAACCATCTCTGAACCTGTTGCCCTGGCTTTTGCTCTGGTCTTAGGCCTCATTGGTTTTAGCATTTTATGGTTCTGGGTAAATGCGTACGCTTTTCTTTTCGCGGTGATTGGTTTTGTTGTATATGTTGGTTTCTACAGCCTATGGACAAAACGAACCACAATTCATCAAACTGTAGTCGGCAGTATTTCTGGTGCAGCTCCGCCTGTCATTGGTTATACCGCTGTGGCCAATCAATTTGACCTGGGTGCATTACTGATCTTTTTAGGTTATGCGTTGTGGCAAATGCCTCACTCATGGGCAATTGCGGTTTACCGCTTTGATGATTACAAAAATGCAGGCATTCCCATTTTGCCTGTGGCGCGCTCGATTCATCGTACCAAGATCGAATCACTTTTGTATGTGGTGTTATTCACCCTGACCATGAATGCATTATTTGTATATGGCTATGCCAATTGGTTGTATGCAGTCATTTTAAATCTATTGTGCATTTACTGGTTGTATATCGGTGTCATTGGATTTAAAGCTGAAAATGATCAGCTTTGGGCAAAGAAATATTTTCTGTTCTCTGTCATCCTGATTACCGTGATCAGTATTGTATTTAGCTTTACTTCAACTGCGCCATCTACACAGATAGTATTTTTTTAAAAAGATAGAGAGTTCGCCTCTATCTTTTTTTATTTTGATTTTATCCCCCCACTCCGAGCATCTGTTTGCAGAATCAAAATTTCAGCTTTAAGCGCTCGTCCCCTCCTTTCTTATCTTCTGTGAAATTCACTCATTTTTGTTTTAGAGTCACATTCATAGGTTTAGGCCAATTCCTGCCTAGAAAGAGTCGGTTGATATGATCAACAGTATATTTAATAAATTTAAGCAGTTTAAGCCTGATTAAAAATATAACGATTTTTTGATAAGAGAATCTGGCAATAGATATAATTTCACAAAAATGGCTTATCTGGTTGAAATTATCCTCGAAAATCTCTACAATTCACCCTTCGCAAACACTGCGACACAACCTTGGTTGTGACTCCTTGCTTCAATTTACTTAAATTGGGGCTGTCCAAACCGTAAGGAGCTGACAATGCGTCATTACGAAATCGTACTTTTAGTACACCCTGATCAAAGCGATCAAGTCGTTGGTATGGTAGAACGCTACCTAACTCACATCAAAGAAGCTGAAGGTCAAATCCACCGTCTTGAAGACTGGGGCCGTCGTCAATTGGCTTACCCAATCAACAAGATCCACAAAGCTCACTACATTCTTATGAATGTTGAGTGTGGTCAGACTACTCTTGATGAGCTTGAAGAATTGTTCCGTTATAACGATGCAATCATTCGTAGCCTTATCATCCGTCGTGAAAACGCAATCACTGAAGAGTCACTATTGGCGAAAAGTGCTGAAGAAAAACGTGCGCGTAAAGCTCAACGTGAAGAAGCACAACACGCTCAAGACTCTGCTGAAGCTTAAGGAGAACATAACATGGCACGTTTTTACCGTCGTCGCAAGTTCTGCCGCTTTACAGCTGAGAACGTTACGTACATCGACTACAAAGATATCGACACTTTAAAACAGTACATCACTGAAAACGGCAAGATTGTTCCTAGCCGTATTACAGGTACTAAAGCTCGTTACCAACGTCAATTGGCGCTAGCTATTAAACAAGCTCGCTTCTTGTCTTTGATCCCTTACACTGACAATCATAAGTGAGGTTGAGCTGTGGATATTATCTTATTACAACGCATTAAAAACCTAGGTAAACTAGGCGATAAAGTATCAGTTAAAGCTGGTTATGGCCGTAACTTCCTTATCCCACAAGGTATGGCAGTTGCTGCAACAGAATCAAACACTGCTGCTTTTGAAGCTCGTCGTGCTGAACTTGAGAAAGCTGAAGCTGATGTTTTAGCTGCTGCTCAAGCACGTGCTGACCAATTGAACGAAGTAAATATCGTAATCACTGCGAAAGCTGGTGACGAAGGTAAACTATTCGGTTCTATCGGTACTCGTGACATCGCTGACGCGTTGACAAATGCTGGTCTAGAAGTAGACCGTGCAGAAGTACGTCTTCCAAATGGCGCACTTCGTCACACTGGCGAATTTAACATCGCAATCCAATTGCACCATGATGTTACTGCAGAAGTTCTGGTTACTATCGTAGCTGAGTAATTTCTCGCCTCAAAAAGAGCATGCGAAAGCATGCTCTTTTTTTATCTATAAAAAAATGACAGGTATCTCCTGCTTAAAAATTATTTTATTACCCATACAAATGAAAATTTACCCTTCGCATTTGATTTCAGAACGCGTATGATTTCATGTCGTAGTGAATAAAAGCTATTCATCTCCGATAATGTTTAACCATTGTATTTAAAATCAGGGATTTATATGTCACAGGCGAATGCCAGCAAAAAGCCGACCAGCGCTAATATCGAAATCAGTACTGAGAACAGCAATCTCAAGGAATTTCGTACTCCACCGCACAATTTAGCGATTGAACAAGCCGTACTTGCTGCATTAATGACCGTTGCCGAATCTTTTGAACAGGTCGGTGATGTGCTGACTGAAAATGATTTTTATGCGACCCGACATAAATATATTTTCCGCGCCATTGATCAACTCTCTAAAGAAAACTCACCCTATGATGCGGTACTGGTGCATGACTGGCTGATCAAGCAGAACTTGCTGGATGCCATTGGTGGTGAAGAATATCTGATGCAGCTCATGGCAGACTCGCCATCGAGTTTCTACAACCTGGAAACCTATGCAGGCAAAATTAAAGAATTCTCCACCCTGCGCAGCATGATTAAAGTCAGCTCTGAAATTTTACAAAATGCCTATGACACCAAAGGCCGTACCGTCAGTGAAATTCTGGACTTGGCTGAAACCAATATTTTCTCGATTGCAGAACAACATAATAACAATGCCAAGGCGCAAGGGCCTAAACCGATTAACTCTGTCGTTGCCGATGTTTTTGATAAATTGAATGAATTATCACAAATGGAAGGTAGCATTACCGGTTTAACCACAGGTTTTGTGGAACTGGATAATAAAACCTCAGGCATGCAATCCGGCGACCTGATTATTGTCGCAGCGCGTCCGTCCATGGGTAAAACCACTTTTGCCATGAATCTGGTCGAAAGCGTTTTATTTAATAACAACCTGCCGGCGCTGGTCTATTCTATGGAGATGCCAGCGGATTCGATTGCCATGCGTTTGATTTCGTCATTTGGCCGTGTGCATCAGGGGCATTTGCGTTCAGGCAAAATGGACAGCGATGAGTGGTCAAAAGTGACCAGTACCATTGTGCATTTACAGGAAAAAAACCTGTATATCGATGATTCCTCTGCCCTGCCACCAACTGAATTACGTTCCCGTGCCCGTCGTATTGCCAAAATGCATGGTGGCAAACTCGGCTGTATCATGGTCGATTATCTTCAGTTGATGAAAGTACCCGGTATGGGCGACAACCGTGTCGGCGAGATCTCGGAAATTTCACGAAGTTTAAAAGCCTTAGCCAAAGAAATGCAGTGCCCTGTGATTGCACTTTCCCAGTTAAACCGCGCCCTGGAAAACCGCCCCAATAAACGCCCGGTGATGTCCGATTTACGTGAATCCGGTGCAATCGAGCAGGATGCCGATTTGATCATGTTCATTTACCGCGACGAGGTTTATAACAAGGAATCAAAGGAAGCCGGCACTGCTGAAATTATTATTGGTAAGCAGCGTAACGGCCCGATTGGTACGGTACGTCTGGCTTTCGAAGGTCAATATACCCGTTTTAGTAATCTCTCACCTGAGTTTTATGCTCAGTATGATGATGAAGAGTAAACAAGCTCAATCATCAGATTTCCATCGTCCCTCCAGGAGTAATTTAGGGTGCGCCAAGCTACAGTTTATATTGACAGTGCAGCACTGCAATATAATTTAAACCGTGTCAAACAACTTGCCCCAACCGCTAAAATCGTCAGTATGGTCAAAGCCAATGCTTACGGACATGGAGTTAAAGACTGCCTAGCAGCCTTAAGTGCAAGCGATGCTTTTGGTGTCGCATGCTTACAAGAAGCCCTGGAAATTCGTGAATTGGGTTATCAACAGCCGATCACGCTCATCGAAGGTGTTTTTGTTGCAGACGAAATGCCAATCGTGATTGATCAGAATATTGAAGTGATTGTGCATCAGCAGGCACAGGTCGATTGGCTCTTGGCACATAAAGATGCTTATATCGCCAAAGACCTGAAAGTCTGGGTCAAGCTGAATAGCGGGATGAACCGTCTTGGCTTTAAAATTGATGTAATTAAAGACGTGATCAATCAACTCAAAGCTGAAGGTTTTACTTGTGTTTTGGCGATGCATTTTGCCAATGCCGATGCTGATCACCCGCTGAATGATGAACAAATCCGTCAATTCTTAGAAATTAAAAATGACTGTGCACCATTGATGGGTTCATGTTGTAACTCAGCAGCCATTTATAAATATCCAGAATTGCATTTTGATTTTGTCCGTCCCGGGATCATGCTTTATGGCGCGACTCCATTTGCAGATCGTGATGTGCATGATCTGGATTTAAAACCAGTCATGACCTTTACTGCCGAAGTGATTGCGCTCAACCATATCAAGGCAGGTGAGCATGTCGGTTATGGTTCAACATTTACAGCTGAGCAAGACATGACACTTGCGATTGTTTCAATTGGCTATGGTGATGGCTACCCTCGTGCTTTCCCGAAACAGAACTATGTGGCGATTAATGGCCAGCAAACGCGTGTCATTGGTCGTGTAGCAATGGACATGATCGCGATTGATGTAACTGCGATGCAGGTAAAACCTGGCACTCAAGTCGAACTTTGGGGGAATACCCGTTTGGTCGATGAGGTTGCTGAAGCCAATGGCACCATTGGTTATGAACTGTTATGCAGACTCAGTCATCGTCCGCTACGTAAAGTTATTTGAGTTGATCCTCAGAGCCAAAAAAGTCCAACAGAAGTTGGGCTTTTTATTTAAGCTGATTTTTGTTCTTCAGCCTGCTCTAAACTCAATTTCTCTAATAAAGCATCGACATGATGTTGCTGAAAGGCAAAAGGATTAAAGTCATCAAATCCCATTTCCCGACAGAATTGCTGGATCTGACTGCGTTTGGAAATATATTTCATGGACCAGTCCGGGAAACTTGGATATTCAATTTCCTTGGTCTCAAATAATTTAATATCCTGATGGCGTGGATCTTTATTTAATCGCTCCACCAATAGACTTTTTAAAGTGAGACATTCACCTTCCAGACATTGAAAAAAATGACCATCTGCGAAATACAGTACACCTGTCACTTGATGCTGATAATTAAAATCACGAGCTTCTTTCAGGATATGCGCCAAATCTTCAAGTAAGTCAGTTTTGGGAGAAGTACTTTTACTGGCGTAACAAAATTGGTACATGCGCTAACTTCTCTATTTTTATTATGCTGAACCGCATAGAAGTTAACACTGTACGCGAAAAACCTGAATCACGATAGGTTTTTATAAGAAATACTCATTAGAGGGAACTGGAAGTTCTGCCAATCCTTTTTTCAAGGTCTCTGACCATTGCCGGCTGATTGCCGTGAAATACTCATCATCTTCGGCAATACGCTTGCCTCTTGGCATGATCAGACTGTCTTTTTTATAGACCAGCACATCGAGTGGCATACCGACCGATACATTGGAACGTAGGGTCGATGCAAATGAAATCAGGGAACAGCGCAAAGCTTCATCCAGCGGCATATCATAAGTGAGCGCACGATCCAGGATCGGCTTGCCATATTTACTTTCACCAATCTGGAAATATGGCGTATCACGTGTGGCACAGATAAAGTTCCCTTGCGGATAGACATGATAAAGCTGCATATCCTGATCTTTAAGTTGTCCACCGACCAGCAGATTACAATAGTAATTGCTTTGTTCCGAAATATCGCTCGTAACATTCGCAATCACTTTTTTCAGCATGCTTCCCACCAGCTCAGCAACATCAAACATGGTGTGCAGACTCAAGATATTGGGTTCCTGCTTCAGTTCGAGCTGATTTTTGATATGACCAATTACGGCTTGTGTGGTTGCCAGGTTTCCGGATGCCTGTATGACGATCATACGTTCCCCAGGAATACCAAAGGTATACAACTTTCGAAATACAGAAATGTGATCTACTCCGGCATTGGTCCGGGTATCACTGATAAAAAGCATACCTTGCTCTAAACGTAGCGCACAACAATACGTCATTCTTTTGTCCTTATTAACATCCTAGTACCTGAACAATGGAATGCATGGATTCCACTCCGCCCTTCTCCCTCACACCGCGTACCGGTGCTACATCCCAATAATCCCGCCCAATGGCCACATAAATATGCGAGCTTGGACTAAACAGCAGATTACTCACATCAAAACAATACCATGTCTGCTCTACAAACACCTCTGCCCAGGCATGACTGGCCAGATGCGAAGCATTTTGTGCATATAAATAGCCAGACACATATCGGGCAGGTAAACCTAGATATTTGCACATGGCAATGAAAATATGACTATGATCCTGACAGACCCCCTGACGTGCTTCAAAGGCATCTATGGCAGAGCCTTGCACTGAGGTGCTATTGGAAATATAAGGGACATGTTCCAGCAAGGCCTGTGCCAGTTCAATCAGATGTTGACGGCTTAATGCAGGGACATGAGCTTGTGCAAAATTTTTCATTGCTGCATTACATTGCGTTGATTCGGTCGGCTGTAAAAAAATATTGGGATTGATTGAATCATTCAGTCCAGTCTGATGCGCGGGATTCAGCTCGACAATCCCTTGCGCCATGATCGTTAAGGAATAATAAGGTTCGCGCTGGTTACAGGTCATCCACAGATTATGAAAGGCATCTTTTCGGATTTCTTTATTCCCCGGTACACTAATATCCCAGGAATGCACCCGTTGATGCGCATTGCTCGAAGGCATCATTTTGATGTACTGAATACTGTTCCTCACCTCAGCTGTATACATATAATGCGTTTGGTGATTCACCATCAATTTCATACATCTGCCTCAAACAGTTGATGGATATGGTCGCTAAACTGATAGAACTGAATCCGGTTCGGTTCTGTACGCAACTGTTCCCAGTATTGCTCCAGGTCACCCCAGCCCATTTCCACTAGAATTCTGACTACATCATCGATCTTGCACAGTGTCGTACTGGTTTCTTCACCGAGTCGTAACTGATGATCGAGCTGTTCGACACATTGTCCCAGGCTAAAGAACAGAAAAATATCGGCAGATTCAGCTTCCAGAATATCTTCACATTCAGTCACCACTTCACAAATATAACCAGCATTTTTGTCTGCAGTTTTGATCAGTTTCATTAGTTCTGCATAGCCTGATGCAGACAATACTCCGCGTAGTTCCTGAATATTATCTTTAGCCACTTTAAACTGCTGGCTAAAAGATGCGGTCTGAGTTGAATCTAGTACCAATTCATTTAAGGAACTGGCATCAAAAGCGGGTAAACAAAAAGCATGGGCATAGGCCACAGCTGCTTCGTCTTCTAAAAATGGAAAGCGCGCACATAAAAAATGAGTGCGAGATAAATAACGCCCTAACCAAAAAATATGTTGTGCATTGCTATTCAGCAAAACCATGACATTTTCCTTCTTTGGAATATTATGAATGTAAATTGTCGACTACCCAGGTATCTTTAATACCGCCACCCTGTGATGAATTCACCACCAGTGAACCGGGCTGCATCGCTACACGTGTCAAGCCACCCTGCACAATTTCAGTACGGTAAGGCGAGCTTAAGACAAATGGGCGCAAGTCAATATGACGTTCAGCAATACCAAAATTGGTCAAAGTCGGACTAACCGATAAGTCCAAAGTTGGCTGCGCAATATACAAATGCGGCGCAGCTAAAATTTTCTCCCTGAAAAATTCAATTTGCTGTTTCGAAGCCTGTGGCCCAATCAGCATGCCATAACCACCCGAACCCTGAGCTTCTTTTACCACCAGCTGGTCCAGATGGGCCAACACATAGCTTAAATCTTGCTGATTACGACATTGATACGTCGGAACATTTTTTAGTATTGGCTGTTCACCCAAATAAAAATGAATCATTTTATCGACATATGGATAAATCGATTTGTCATCTGCGACACCTGTACCCGGTGCGTTGGCAATCAGGACATTATTTTGTAAATAAGCTGACATTAAGCCAGGTACACCCAGGGTACTCTCCGGTTTAAAGCATAATGGATCGAGATAAGCATCATCGACCCGTCTATAAATAACATCGACTCTTTGGCGACCACGTATAGTTTTTACATAAACCTTCGAGTCATCAACAAAAAGATCACGTGATGTTACCAACGGTACATTCATTTCTCTTGCGAGAAAGGCGTGCTCATAGTAAGCACTATTAAAACGCCCTGGCGTCAGCACTACGACAAAGGGTTTGTCGACATGGGCATTTTCGATCAGGATTTCTTTTAAAAGCTGGGGGTATTGCTCAATTCCAGCAATCTTGGACTGTTCAAATATTTTCGGCATCAGCGTTTGGCTAATCTTACGACATTCCAGCATATAAGAGACACCCGATGGCGTTCTAAGATTGTCCTCCAAGACATAAAATTTGCCCTTGGAATCACGTATTACATCAATGCCACTAATCTGGCTATAAATCCTGCCTTTCAGGCTATGTTGATACATATGCGGCTGATAAGCCTCATGCGTCAAAATCTGGAGTTCAGGAATGATATTGGCTTTTAAAATATCCTGTTGATGATAAATGTCATGTAAAAACAGATTCAGTGCGCGCACGCGTTGTGCCGACCCCAGAGCCACCATATTCCACTGTTTGCGGTCAATCACTCGTGGAATGATATCGAAAGGAATGCTTCGCTCTACCCCCTCTTTATCTTCGTAAACCGTAAAGCTAATGCCATGATGTAAAAAATGTTCTTTTGCCACCTGATTCAGAGCATTCAATTCATCCAGCGTGTGTTGGGATAACCATTCTTCCAGTCTTTGACTTGCCTGACTGGACATGACTTGCTCATCCTGCATTTCATTAAAGAATTTTGAAGACAACTGTTGAAATAAAAGTTGTGGATTTGCTGTAGTCGATACCGTTGCTGTTTTAGCCTCTATAAAATTTTTCCCAAGATTTGGGGAACTAAAATTATCAATTTTTTCAATTACATTTGTATCCCGATTTCCTTTAAGCATACAAACCTCGTCTTATCATCTATTATAATTAAATCAAAGCAATATCCATGCCATTGAACCTATATTGCAACTACCATTAATCTAATAAATGCGCCCTGAACTCAATGCCATTTCTTACCAAGTTGTTTTTAGTTTGTAGGACAATTGTTGCGCAGAAAGACTTGCGAAAAAATGAGAGTTTTTTTATTGTGTTAGTCTAAGCCTAAATCCCATCCTCTTTATCGCCAGCAAAATAAATTATGTCAGCACAAGAAAAAGAAACCTCGAATAGCCTGTATCGCCAATGGCAAATCTTGTCGCGTCTTTCTACCGGCAAATGGATGGGAACACGTGAATTACAGGAAATCTTGAATCGCGAAGGAATTGATATCAGCCTGCGTACCATTCAGCGTGACCTGAACCAGATTGCGCAGCGCTTTCCAATCGAAAGCAGCAAGACCACACCACAAGGCTGGCGTTGGCGCTCAGATGCACCGCTGCAAAGCTTGCCGCATATGACCAGCTCACAGGCGGTCACCTTTATGATGGTCGAAGAACATTTAAAACATTTGCTGCCACCGAGCCTGATCGAAGAAATGAATCCCTGGTTTGATCTGGCACGCCGCAGTCTGTCCTCGCAAAACAATGTCCGCCAATGGATTAATCGGGTACGGATTGTGCCTGCCACCCAACCGCTCATTCCACCGTTCGTGGATAAGACTGCACAGCAGGCGGTATATGAAGGCTTGTTGCAGGACAAACAGCTGGAATGTGTCTATCAGGGCCGCGGTCACAACAGCGAAGAAAAGACTTATATCCTCAATCCACTGGCTTTGGTGCAAAAAGGCTCCATCATTTATCTGGTCTGTACCCGTCATGACAAATCTGATATTCAGACCTTTGCCCTGCACCGTTTTAAATCGGCAGTAGTTCTCAATTCACGTGCCCTGCATCCGGTGAATTTTGATATTGATGACTATATCGATTCTGGTGCATTGGGCTTCCGGGTGGATTTCAATCACCCTACTGAAAATGTCATTCTAAAACTGAGCATGTCGGAATCGGATGCACATTATTTTGAGGAAAGTCAGCTCAGTAAAGATCAGAAGATTGAAAAACTGGACAATGGTATGTCGCTGATTAGTGCAACGGTTCCTTTTACTTCACAACTGGTGTGGTGGCTGCGCAGCTTTGGTAAAAAGATTAAACATATTGAACCCAGTATGGTGTCCAATGCAGTTAGCCAGATGGATGAGGAAAACCCTTAACCAAATGGATTTCATTCAGCTTTAATAATTCCAGAATAAAAAAATCCCCAGATTGGGGATTGGAGAATTATGCTTGTATTTTTATGATTGTTCTGGTGGTCTACCGCTGTACCAACCTGCTTTTCTCTAATACCCCGAAATGCAGATTGGATGAAACCTCAATATTTAAACAGAACTGAGACATGAGCAAGCCAGTTCGGCATTATTAAAGCGAATGGATTTTTTTGTCATGGTTTATAACTCCTGTATGGGTGATAAATCGACTATAAAAGCATTCACTCTGCCTGTGAAATAAATAGAATATATGTGCTTTGCATATTTTTTCTATAGGAATTTTTCCGCAAAATTTATCTGCAATTGCTACTGATTGATTGCCTGTCTGGGTATGATTTTTGGCAAGTTTATAAAATTGAATAACAATTCTATGCTTGCATAAGATACCTGGCTCTGCACATCATAAAGCCCTATAGAAGTAGAAATAGGGACTTAATTTTACAATGGCTAACCCTGCTCAATTAGTACGGCACAAGCTGCTCAATACTTTCTTTTCTCGCCATTCAGTCTGGTTTGCCTGCATTCTGATTGCAGTGATTTTTACCACATTCCATATCGGTTATTCGCCGCGTTATATCTATTATTTTATGCCGCAAACTTTGGTGAATACCCTGTGGATTCTGAGTATACTCCTGAGCCTGTTGGGTTTGTATGATGTACTGCAAAACAAGCATTCTATTCTTAAAAACTACCCCATCATGGGACATTTCCGCTTTATCTTCGAAGAATTTCGTCCGGAGATTCGTCAATATTTTATTGAAGCCGACCGCGATGCACTGCCCTTTTCCCGTATGCAACGTAGTCTGGTGTATCAGCGGGCGAAAAATGAAAATTCAGATAAACCTTTCGGTTCAATTCTCAATGTCTATGAAGACAATTATAGATTTGTCAGTCACTCTTTGACGCCATGTAAGGTGGCCGATCCACAAACTTTCCGTATCCTGATCGGCAATGAGCAATGTACACAGCCCTTCTCTGCTTCCATTTTAAATATTTCAGCCATGAGCTTTGGCAGTATGAGTGCCAATGCAATCCGTGCGCTGAATCTCGGCGCTCAAAAAGGTGATTTTTTCCATGATACCGGTGAAGGCAGTATCAGCCCCTATCATCTTGAATATGGGGGCGATCTGGTCTGGGAAATTGGCAGTGGTTATTTTGGCTGCCGTACCTTAGATGGACAGTTTGATCCGGAACGCTTTGCGGCACAAGCCAAATTACCGCAAGTAAAAATGATTGAAATCAAGTTATCACAAGGGGCTAAACCCGGACATGGCGGTATTTTACCTAAAAGCAAGATCTCGGAAGAAATTGCCCAAATCCGGGGCATCAGCCGTGAACATGATTGCGTATCACCCTCTAGTCATCCCGCCTTTAGCACCCCGATTGAAATGATGAATTTCATCCAACGATTACGTGAACTTTCCAACGGAAAACCGGTCGGATTCAAGCTATGTCTGGGGCAGCCCTGGCAGTTTATGAGTATGGTCAAAGCCATGCTGCACACCCAGATTTATCCCGATTTCATCGTCGTCGATGGCTCTGAAGGTGGAACGGGCGCTGCACCCATTGAGTTAATCGACTTTGTCGGTGCACCCCTAAGAGAAGGTTTACTATTTGTGCATAATACCCTTGTTGGTGCAGGTTTAAGAGATAAAATCAAAATTGGTGCAAGTGGTAAAATTATTAGTGCATTTGATATTGCCAGCACGCTCGCGATTGGGGCAGATTGGGTGAATTCGGCACGTGGTTTTATGTTTGCCGTCGGCTGTATTCAGGCTCAAAGCTGTCATACCAACCAGTGTCCTGTCGGTGTCACCACACAGGATAAAGATCGTCAAAAGGCCTTACATGTGCCCACCAAAGCAGAGCGCGTATTTCATTATCATAAAAACACCTTACACGCCTTGTCTGAACTGATTGCTTCTGCAGGCCTGAAACACCCTTCGGCGATTAAGGCACATCACTTGGCACAACGTGTGAATAATCACGAAATAAAGAACTTTGCGCAGATTCATTTTTGGTTGAAAGAGGGAGAATTATTATCCTGTGAAAATAAGGATGAGGAGAACTTCTACTTCCGGATGTGGAACCTGGCTAAACTGGATAAATTTTAACTCAATACAGTTAAATTAGAAAAGGCGTTTAATCAAACGCCTTTTTTCACATTGAATTGTAGATCAATAATAGGTTTTACTGCCCTGTGCATGTAGAAAGGCAGGAATCAAGCCGGTCAATGCAGCACGAATATCCGCGCGTTCATTGATCAGTTGATGCGAACCTTCTTCCAGCATCAGTAAGGTCTGGAGACGGAATTTACGTCGGATAAATTCGATATTATAGCGCCAGTCTACGGTCTGATCCTGTGCACCCTGTGCCAGCCAGACCGGAATACGACAGGCCGGACGCGCTTCCATTTCCAGCATCCAGCGCGACATCGCCAGAATCCAGTCCATACCCATCATCCGCGGCTGTAACGGATCTTTAAGCCGGATAAAACGCAGAAACTCCGGATTATGGTTATTGCGTCTGAAATGCCGGGGAACTTCACGCTTGATCCGGCTAATAATGCCCAGCCCGACCGAGTTATGCCACCAGGCTGTTTTCGCAGGACGAATCAGCGGCGATAACAGCAAAACCCGTTCTACAAAAGGATTTTCGCGGCGCTGTGCAAATTCGAGTAAGTGATGCATCCAGATTGCACCACCGGTACTCTGTCCAATGCCGACCCAAGGTTTGGGCAATTGCGCGGCATGTTGTACATAGCGATGTACGGCATGCAAAACCTGCTGATAATGATCAAAATTCTGAATGCTGGCAGGTGAACCATCACTCAGACCATGTCCGGGCAGATCATAGGTCAGCACACTAAAACCTTGCTCCAGCAGCTCTTTGACAATCGGCTGATAAATCCCGCTATGTTCCAGATAACCATGCAGCAAGAAAGCAGTGCCCTGAATCTTGTCAAAGCGGGTATTTTCCAGGTTTGGCTCAAATACCTGTACATGCAATTTAAACAATGGCATCTGTACATAGCCTTGCCAGTGTTTGCAGTCCAATAAATCAAAGCCATACAGCTTGCGATAGGATTGCAGATCAATTGGCGGCTCATCACTACGATTCAGGTTTAACGGCGGCAAGAGTTGTGGCGTTATATCCCGGCTTGGGATGGGTAAATCAAGTTGCTTCAGGATCGTGGGATTTAAAAATGGGATATCAGACATTATGGCACCTCCCGACAGTCACTAGATCCAAACCACATATCGCGCATGGTCGCCAACATTTCATAATTGGCACGACGACTATGATCATAATTTTGCGCACTTGGACGCCATCGTGTCAAAGGCTTCGGCATCGGTGCCTCTACCGGAATGGTTTGTATGCCATTTAAAGCAAATAAACGGCGGGTCCGTGGCATATGATAACGATCCGTAATCAGAATCACAGTCGGTGCTCCACCTTTCTTTTGTAATAATAATGAACTGAAACGGGTATTTTCACAGGTATTCATGCTGCGATCTTCCAGCAATTTGGCATCAACATCGTGGTTTTTCAACCAGCGCTGCATATACGGCGCTTCTACACCACTCAGCACAATCGGTAACTGATAATGTTTTTCTACCGCCAGCGTGGTTTCCAGACGTAAACGCGTATAGTGATTGACCACAATCTCTTCACCCTTTTCATCTAGCGTTAAACCGCCACCCAACACCACAATGGCATAAGGCTGGGAGCTATTCGCCGGTTTCACTTGTTGCTGATCTTGTAGTAAAGCCAGGTCCTGCTGAATTTCCTCTTCAGCGGTTTCTTGTACCGAGCTAGCCTCTTCTTGTTCTATAGGATGCGTACTCAGGAACTCAATATATTGTTCAATACGTTCTTTGTTTTCATTGCTGTCCCAGTCCAGCAACTTCCGAACATTTGCAGTCGGATCAACCGGCTCTGTCGGTACTTGTGAATATAATAATGGAACTTGAGCAGGCGGACTTTGCTCTGCCTTTTGACTTTGCTGCTCACGCTGATGTTCTTCAATGACCTGTTGCAGCGCTTTATAACGTGCCTGAATCAGAATCAGGTTGGCAGAATTGTTTTGTTGGATATCCTTTTCCATGACCTTTAAATATGCCTGACGGGCAATCCATAAATCGGAGCCAGGTTCCAGATTTTCATGCTCGCTCAATGCTGCCATTTTCTGGCTTTGCGCTGCTACTTCATTAAGTTCTAAAGATACAAACTGGTTTAAGCCCTTGACGATCATTTGCGAGTAAAAAGGGGTATAAACCAACACCAGTAGACAGCCGAATAGTACAAACAGTCCAGTGACCACTTGTAGCAAACGTACCATCCAATGGGTTTTATTCATATCATTTTTCATCCTGATGAGAACGGATCAATCCATTTTGGTCAAACAATACAGGTTCTGGTTCCAGCAGCAGCTTGAATTTTTCCCAGACCGACTGCTGTACTGCACGATAAGTTTTACGCACATCGGTAAGAGAGGCCTGACCATAATTCACCAAGACCAGCGCCTGTTTATGAAACATGCCGACAGACCCCAACTGTTTGCCCTTCCAGCCAGCCTGATCAATCAGCCAGCCCGCTGCCAGTTTAACTTGAGTATTGGCTTGCTGGTAATGGGGTAAATTCGGGAAAGATGCCGCAATCTGGTCAAAGACCGGCTGATCTACCAGCGGATTTTTAAAAAAACTCCCCACATTGGGAAATTCTTGCGGATCAGGTAATTTGCTTTGACGGATCTGAATCACTTGCTGTTGCAGGTTTTCTGCTGTAAGCGTATCACCGACGGCTGTCTTTAAGTCACCGTAATTCAGTTTCAAATCTGGCTGTTTCAGTAATTTAAAAGTCACATGGGTAATCACATAACGGTTTGGATCATCTTTAAAAATACTATGTCGATAGGCAAACTGGCAATCTGCTGCGCTAATCGAGCCAAACTGTTTGAGCTGCCGGTCATAGACTGCAACCGAATCGATAAACCCGCCAACTTCGACGCCATAGGCGCCAATATTCTGTACCGGCGATGCACCAACACGCCCAGGAATCAGGGCCAGATTTTGTAAACCATACAGACCTTGTGCTGTAGTCCAGAGCACGAAGTCATGCCAGCCCTGCCCGCCGCCCACGCGTAAACGTTGCGACTGATCATCGCCATCCAGCATCTCAATGCCCTGAATATCGATATGCAAAACCAGTGCGTGAATCTGTTCAGGCAACAACATATTGCTGCCACCTGACAGAATCAGCACATTTAACTGTTGCTGTTCAGCAAAATCCAGTGCCGCCAGCAGATCATCGGTCGATTGAATATGGGCATAGTGTGAAGCAACGGCTTCTAAATTTAGGGTATTAAAGGGTTTAAGTTGAACCTGAGTTTGAATCTGCATTGCTTAAACCTTGTGTACATTCTGTTTGAAAATTTCAACCCATGCCTGACTGCTGGACTCACACTGATCGAGCACCCGTTCAAAACCATCCGCTTCGCCATAATAAGGATCGGGCAAGGCCTGTTGTGGATAATCCTGATCATGCTCACTCATCAATGCAACGCGTGCACGTAAATGACCGAACTCAGTTTCGGCCAGACGCTGTATATTCTGGATATTAGATAGGTTTTCCAGATCCATTGCCAGAATCAGATCATAATCAATAAAATCATGCGTGGTCAGCTGACGTGCGCGAAGCGTTGACAGATCATAGCCACGTTTCAGTGCATGCTGCTGGCTACGCAGGTCTGGGGCCTTGCCCGGATGATAATTACTGGTTCCAGCAGAATCGACCACAATATTCAGTTGCTGTTCATCACAATAATGTCTGAGTACCACCTCTGCCGTGGGAGAGCGGCAAATATTTCCCAAACAAACACATAACACCTTGTATGGCGTTCTGGATGACATAAACAACCTCAGAGCTACTTTATTTTAAGGATTCTTATGTTAAGTTATTTATATACTGATTCCTATCTCACAACCATAGAATAATCTCGTATTTGCAATAAAAAAATCAAGGATATCGCCATGAATCGTTTTCAGTTTCAAACCGTCCCCAATATCATTGCCGGACTAGGCACGATTCAGGAATTATTTAAAATTCTAAAAAATGGCCGTTATCAACGTCTTCTACTGGTGACTGACCCGGGTATGCTGAAGCAGCAATTACATCTGCCGATTCTGGATATTATTGAATCTGCCGGTCTGGATTATGTGATTTACTCAGATGTTCAGGCTGACCCGCCCGATAACGTAGTGCTTGAAGCAGCAGCTTTTGCAAAGCAGGAAAAGATTGATGTGGTGCTAGGCTTTGGTGGTGGCAGCTCGATGGATGTGGCCAAGCTGATTGCGATTTTGGCGCATCCTGAGCAGCATCAGACACTGTCCGATCTGTATGGCGTCGATAATGCCACCGGACCGCGTTTAGCTTTAATTCTGGTACCGACCACGGCTGGAACAGGTTCAGAAGTGACGCCGATTTCGATTGTCACCACAGGTGAAACGACCAAGACCGGCATTGTCGCGCCCATTCTCTATGCAGATGTTGCCATTCTGGATGCGACTTTCACTCGGAATTTGCCGGCACAGATTACCGCTGCCACCGGAATCGATGCCATGGTACATGCCATTGAAGCCTATACCTCAAAACACAAGAAAAATCCTTATTCGGATATGCTGGCCAAACAGGCTTTAAGATTATTGAATGCCAATTTGCAACGTGTTCTGCAAGATGGTCATGATCTAGATGCCCGTCAAAATATGCTGGTCGGTTCCATGCTGGCCGGACAAGCCTTTGCCAACGCACCGGTTGCCGCCGTGCATGCGCTGGCTTATCCACTCGGTGGGCATTTTCATCTGTCGCATGGACATAGCAATGCTTTGGTGCTGACCGAAGTCTTAAAATTTAATGCACCTGTAGCCAAACAGCTCTATGCCGAATTGATGACCTGGTTAGATCCCCACAGTAAAGGTTGTCATGATGGACTGACCGATCTGTTTATTGATCATTTTAATAATCATCTGATACAGAGCGGCTTAACCTTAAAATTAAAGCAGTTAAATGTACCAGAACAGATGTTGATGGTTATGGCAGAAGATGCCATGCAACAAAGCCGGCTGTTGCAGAACAATCCACGCGAACTCAAGCTGGATGACGCTTACCAGATTTACCAGGCGATTTATGCCTAAATCTATTTCCACACTAAGCCTTGTCTAGCTGAGAGCGAATCCTGATGAAAGCCACGATCAAACAACGCGAACACTATGCCTTTTTCTTGCCCATTCAGACCCGCTGGGCAGACAATGACCTGTATGGCCACGTCAACAATGTGACTTATTACAGTTATTTTGACACCGCAGCCAATGCCCTGCTGATTCAGGAAGCGGCCTTTGATCCGAAATACTCTCCGATGATTGGGCTGGTGGTCAGCTCCAACTGCCAGTTTAATCAGGAACTGTCTTATCCGGAAATTATTGAAGTGGGCGTGGCCATTGAAAGCATGGGAAATTCATCACTGAGCTACGATCTGGCCATTTTTAAACGCAATTCGGATACAGCTGCAGCTCAGGGTAATTTTGTTCATGTATTTGTCGATCGTGAGACACGAAAAAGCACCCCGATTTCAGCCGAAATGCGGGATGCCTTATCTCGATTTGTTGTGCCTTAAAATCCAGTCTATTTCAGCTGAATATTTTGCAATTCACCATCGAACTGCTGCAACAGGTCACGTACCGCAGGTTCAGCCTGTAACAGCTCTTCAGCGCGTTTAAAGGCACGAGCCTTCCGCTGATGCTGCATGGTATAGGGTGTTAGCTGGTCCACACTTTCAAATTTCACCTGGAAATGAGTTTGCGGCCACTGCTGTTGTAAAGCAGCTTCCAGAGTATGTTGCAGTTGTGTCAAAAGTTGCTGGTATTGCTCAGGGATATGAAAAACGGATTGGCCATTAATCTGTCCGCTCATGACACCATACTGTGCCAGTTCCTGCACTGCTGGAGAAAGCTGGCTGTTACGGAACCAGTATTCCCATTTTTCGACGCTCCACTCACCCTCTAACATTTGCTCAGGGATTTTTAAAATATCCTGTGGCATCAGATTCTGCGTATTTAAATCTTGGGAAATGTCATCCGGTAGCGCAGTCTGAATCGGAGCGACTTCTTCAATCACAGGCTGAGCAATCGTTTCCTGTGAAAGTTCCAATTCCGGTGAGGCAAGACTAAATTCCTCATCAGCAGATATTTCTTGTGCTGCTTCGACATGAGTAACAGCATCTACAGGAATAAACTCTTCAAGCAGGAAATCATCCGAGCTGCTGCTTGTCGCCGGTGCTTCTACGCTACTCTCGATTTCATCAAAACCAAACAGGCCTTTGTCGTCATTTGGATCAAAAACGATCTGATCACTAGACTGTACTTCCTCAATCGCTGTCTGAATTACTCCCTGTTGAACAGGCTCAGGTGCATGATCATTAGTGGACTTTTCTTCATGGAGAAAATCATCTGAAGATGGTTCAGGCATTGATGGCGTATAAGCTTCCTCATCCGTCTCATCGTCCAGAGAGAAATCATCAAACACTGGTTCCGCTTCAAATGTTTTTGCTGTGACTGTTTCAGACTGCAATTGTGTCTGAACGGGCTGTTGTAGACGTGTAGGAGAAGCTGCTATTGGTTGAGTTGCGGCTTCATGAACGACTGGAACCTCGCTTGGCTGTAAGGGTCGGAATGCCAATAAGCGTAGCACCGTCATCTCAAAACCTTGTTCCTGAGTCACAGCCAACTGTAAATCAGCGCGTCCCTTACAAGCAACTTGATAATACAGTTGTAAATCCTGAGCCGAAATCAGACCGGATAATTGCATGATCTTTTGATTGATTTCAGCACTATATTTCAGACTTAAATCAGGCAGATATTGTAATAAAGCCAGTTCATGCAAAGTCGAAATTAACTGATCTAAAACCAGTGACACATCCAAAGCCTGCTGACGGAATTGCAGCAACAACTGACTGACCTGTGCTTTCTGGTTCTGGTGAATCGCCAGAATCAGATCATAAATAATGGTCCGGTCAATCAAGCCCAGCATGTCTTTGACATCCTGATGCTGAATCGCACCCTGACCATAGGCAATCGCCTGATCGGTCAGAGACAAGGCATCACGCAAAGAACCTTGAGCAGATTCGGCAATTTGCCAGATGGCATCCTGATCCGACTGAATACTTTCTTGGCCTAAAATCTGGGCCAGATGCTCGGTAATTTCATCAACAGCCAATGGGCGCAAAGTAAACTGCAAACAGCGTGAAATTACGGTAATTGGCAGCTTTTGTGGGTCGGTCGTAGCAAACAGGAACTTGACGTGCGCAGGTGGCTCTTCCAGAGTCTTTAATAAAGCATTGAAAGAATGCGTGGACAGCATGTGCACTTCATCAATCAGGTAAACTTTAAAACGACCTTGAGTCGGTGCATAAGGCACATTGTCGAGCAGCTCGCGAGTATCTTCAACCTTGGTGCGTGAGGCCGCATCGATTTCGATCAAATCGATAAAGCGTCCTTCGTTGACGGCGCTACAAGTCGCACAGACTTCACACGGTGTCGAGGTGATACCGGTCTCACAGTTCAAGCACTTCGCCAAAATACGTGCAATCGTGGTTTTTCCGACACCACGCGTTCCTGTAAACAAATAGGCATGGTGCAAACGGCCACGTTCGAGCGCGCTGGTTAAAGCACGTGAAACATGGTTTTGCCCCACCAATTCATTAAAATTACGAGGACGGTATTTTCGCGCAAGTACTTGATACATGTATGCTCCTTTTTACAGGTCTAAGCATACTGTTTTTTTAGTAAATAGTGAAATGAATGCCGGTTTATAAACAATAAAAATCCCTTGATCAAAATCATTGAAAAAGGGATATAAAACATATATTTTCTTAAAATCAGACCGATTCAAACAGGATAAAGTCACTTTGCATCTGGTAGCGTTTGCCTGTTTGATCTTCACGAATTTCCAGAACCTGCTTTTTCAGATCCACATAAACCAGATTGCGGGTATCGACATTCAGCAGTTCAATCTTTTGTTGCGTATCATCCTGAAAACGAATCGGCCCAGTAATGGTTTCAATCGGGTTATGCCCACTCAAGCTTTCACGTGATAACGTAAAAGTCCGATCATCATGCAAGCTCAAAGCAACAGCCATACCCGGACAATCGTCACAACTTGAAAAACATCCCATACAGGGTGTGGTGCCCTGATAATTCCCGACCCAGGCAGGAATCTGAGCTTTAGCCTCAATAGCAGTATTTGCCGTCGATTGGTTTTGATCCTGGCAGCCAAACAAGGCACTGCTTGCGACCAGAGGAATCATCAGCACTTTTTTCATCACTTCATACCACAGACTGGGAGTCACGCCAAAATAACATATTTTAAGGACTTTACTAAACTCCCCAATCAGGGATATTTAGCGCCAACCTTTACATCCAGTCAGGACGGCATCAGCACAGCGTAAGGTTTCCTGTGTCAAACCCCACAGACGATAATCTCCGGTCAATGAACCTGTCGGGAAATTATGGGTATAGGCAAAACTTAAATTGCGCTCAGGGTCACACCAGGCTCCCGAACCATTAAAGCCCATATGACCAAAACCTTGCGAAGCTTTACCTAAAGTAAGCACCCGATGATAACCCAATCGCCAGTGCATCGGCAAAGGCATGACTCGATCGCGTTTTTTGCATTGAATCTGACTGAGACGCTGAAAAACTTCAGGCGAGATCAATTGCTGTCCTTGCCATTCGCCGCGGTTGGCCAGCATGGCATAAATTTTTGCCAGACTCTCTGCGGTAAATACTCCATTGGCGGATGGAATGATTGCTTGCAGGCCTTGCTCACTAAAGAAACTGAAATTCCTCATTCCTTTGGGAATCATCGCATCCTGAAAATCCTGCGGATCTTGTCCACTCCAAATCAAAGCCCGCTCCATCAGATTCGGTTTTCTTGATCCTGTTTTTTTCGCAGGCTGCGATTGAGACTTGGCTGCTTTAGCTTTAAAAATCGGCAGTGCTACCCGAGCTAATTCATTGGTCGGCACACTGAAATAAGCACCATTCAACATCAAAGGCTGAACCAGATATGCCTGCATCAGTTCAGTTAAAGTTTTAGCTGTCGCTTTTTCTAATGCACCACCGACCTGCCAGCCAAAGGTCAGCGGTTGATAGGCCGCATCTGTTGCAACTTGAAAACGTGGTTCAGCCGCGGCAATTCGGTCTAGCATCTGCGGCCAGTCGGCCATTTCAGTGGCGTCGGCAATGATATTACGGATATCAAACAATCCGCTTTGATGACTCAGCATATGCGCCAGAGTAATATTTTCTTTACCGTTTTGCGCAAATTCAGGCCAATATTCTGCAACAGGCTGGTCATAATCAACCAGGCCCTGACTGGCCAGAATATGTGCCAGTGTCGCCAGCACACCTTTGCCCGTCGAATAACACAGCGACATGGTATCGGTTTGCCAAGCCTCAGATTCCGATTTTTTCCCGGTATAAATATCGATGACTTTTTGTCCCTGAAAATAGACAACAAGTGCTGCACCACCCTGCTCTGTGCGAGCATGCTGTAGGCGACTAAACTGCTGAGCAAGGTCACGGAAATTTTCATTTACCGTTCCTTGGTAATGGGCTGTATCCGCAAATAAATAATCTTTGAGTGGCTGCATGATTCTATCCATAGAATATTGATCCCTTAAAAACAAAAAAGCCTAAATCAGGTTCAGGCTTTTATCGTGCTTTAAATTGCGGTCACAGTTCCTGTGACATGCGGCTTCTGATTTTTGCTATTACGAATCAGGATTTCCGTATCATTAGCTGCTTTCGCGGTCAAGAATTGCACTTTGGAAGGCAAATATAAAGGCAGTTTAAACCAGACATCTGCTTCATAGGCATCGGGCAATGCCAGGCTGGACAAAGCTTTAGCCTTGGTCCACATACCATGCGCAATCGCCTGTTTAAATCCGAATGCCTTAGCCATTAGGGCATGAATATGAATCAGGTTAAAGTCGCCGGATGTCATGGCATAACGGCGACCCGTATTTTCCAGAATTTCCCATTCAGCATTCAGCTCATAATCGGGTGTCTTGTTTTCGACGATTTTGGCTGCAGCTTTGCCTTTACTCTTTTGACGGGACAGATAAGTGGTCAAGGCTTCCACCACCACTTCATCACCGACTTTTACTGTGGTGATGAAATCAAACTGTACACCTTTATCATGCGGCTGCAATTCACCAAACTTGCAAGACAATGTGAGAGATTCATTGACTCCGATTTTACGATACTGTTTGACCTGATTGCGGATATGCACCAGACCGAGAACCGGAAAAGGAAAAGCTTCAGCCGTCATCATATGCATTTGCAGGCTTTGTGAAAGAACTGTTAGATAAATGGCTGGAATATAGCCATTATTTTTAAAACCACAAACTTCATTATAGGCTTTCAGATGCTTTTGATCGACCTTGAATGAATCCACCACATATTCAACTTGCGGTAGAACTTTTTCAGCTTTTGGCTTTTTAAAAATCAAGCCCTGAATCACTTTTGGATAGGCTAAATAAGGTTTTGGAAGTTGACTAAAATGGCGAGTATTCATACTGAACCTTTGGAATATTTATCTTTATGACGTCCTTCTTTTTAAAAGAAGGAAGAATATCTTTTTAAATAAATCCCTCCCAACCTCCCTTTAACAAAGGGAGGAGTAGTCCCCTCTTTTGCAAAGAGGGATTTAGGGGGATTCTAAATTAAGCCCCTAACAAGCTCTGACCACACACACGCACCACATTGCCATTCAAACCTGAAGAGGCAGTCGAGGCAAACATCGCAATCGCTTCTGCCACATCAGCAGGATGACCACCCTGACTCATGGAGTTCATACGGCGTCCAGCTTCACGGATGGCAAATGGAATTGCTGCTGTCATTTGCGTTTCAATAAAACCCGGTGCCACAGCATTAATGGTTATACCATTTTTTAATGTCGGTGCTGTGAATTTCACCACACCAATTACACCTGCTTTAGAGGCTGCATAGTTGGTTTGACCCAGATTACCTGCAATACCTGAAATAGAAGATACACAGATAATGCGACCATTTGCATTTAGACCATCGTTGCAGAGCAAGTAATCATTGACACGTTCAATTGCTGACAGGTTGATGTTAATGACCAGATCCCAAAGCTCAGGCTTCATATTGGCCAAAGTCTTGTCGCGGGTAATCCCTGCATTATGCACGATAATATCCAGACCACCCTGCGCCGCTGCCGCCTGTTTGATTTTCTCACCCGCATCGGCTGCAGTAATGTCAATCGCCAGTGTAGAGCCGCCAATTTCACCAGCGACACGATCCAGATCCGCCTGCTGTTGTGGGACATCCAGACAAATCACATGTGCGCCATCACGTGCCAGCACATGAGCAATCGCCTCACCAATACCACGGCTTGCTCCAGTTACTACTGCCGTTTTTCCTGCCAGTGGCTTACTCCAGTCCAAGTCTACTTGTGCTGCTGCCGATACACGAACAACCTGACCCGACACATAGGCAGAGCGTGGAGAAATTGCAAAACGTAGCACAGACTCAAGATTGGCTTCGGCACCTGCATCGACATAAATCAGGTTGGCTGCAATACCCTTTTTAAATTCTTTGCCCACAGATTTGACAAAACCTTCGAGCGCACGTTGTGCAATGGCCTGACTCACAGATTTTGCAGATTCAGGTGTTGTGCCGATCACGACCACACGACCAGAACTTTGAATCTGACGCGCAATCGGATTAAAGAATTCATAAAGTGATTTTAGTTGCTCTGAATTTTCAATACCAGAAGCATCAAAAATAACCACTTTAAATTTGGATTCTTTATCGCCAGTATTAAATGCATTCAGGTTCAGACCCGATTTCGCTGCTGCCTGTTGCAGTTCCGCATTATTGCCTGCATAGCTATTGGCATGAATATTTGCCAACACCTGAGCAATAGAACCGGTCAATACACTCGCAGGTGCAGCACCGAATAACACAGCGCCTTTTACCACTGGCGTTACAGACTCGAAACGGTCTAGGGAAATTGGGGATGGCAGGCCCAGATTTTTAATGACAAATTTACCAATAGGAGATTTTGCGAAAGTTTGGTACTGATCAGTCATGTTTATTATCTCTCATACAAATTAATTTTTGATCGATCTAAAGTTATCCTTTAACTTCAATATAATGCCAGATACTTATATTGCAATAGATCTACCAGATTCTACCCAATCATACTTGAGATATCTGGCAGATGACTTGACCTGAGCGCAGTCTGCAATGTCATTGTAGTCAATACAGCATATACTCATCTATGCTAATGTAAGCCACAAGAAGACGATCAATTTGCTTGGAAAAGCCTTATGAGCAAAACAACTCAAGAAAATCCAGCAGTCGAGAATTCCGCATCTCCAGCTGTGTCAAAATCATCAACGCGTGCTAAGCGTAGCACTAAAAACACGGATACAGCCGCTGCTGCAGCTAAAAGTCCGGCTAAAACTCCGCGTACCCGTCGTACAGCGAGCAGTAGCAGTCAGACGACATCAACTCAAACAGATTCAGTTTCAAAAACACAGCCTTCTGTTCAACAGGATAATAATATGAGCCAAAACACAGTTCGCCGCGTTGCTATTCTTGGTGGCAACCGTATTCCATTTGCACGTTCGAATGGTGCCTATTTTACTGCCTCTAACTCGGACATGCTGACCGCAGCATTAAATGGTCTGGTAGAGCGCTTTAATCTGCAAGGTCAACGTGTCGGTGAAGTGGTTGCAGGTGCTGTCCTGAAGCATAGCCGTGACTTTAACCTGACTCGTGAATGTGTTCTGGATACGGCACTGGCACCAGAAACCCCAGCTTATGATATCCAGCAGGCGTGTGGTACGGGTTTACAAGCTGCATTTTTAGTGGCAAACAAGATTGCACTGGGCCAAATTGAAGTAGGAATCGCCGGTGGTGTAGATACCACCTCTGATGCGCCCATTGCATTGGGTGACGGCTTGCGTAAAGCGCTGCTTGAATTGAACATTGCCAAAACTGCCAAAGACCGTTTAAAAGCCTTGACCAAAATTAATGTCAAAGAATTGATGGACGCACCTAAAAATGGTGAGCCACGTACTGGCTTGTCTATGGGTGATCATCAGGCGATTACCACACTGGAATGGGGTATTTCCCGTGAAGCGCAAGATGAACTTGCTGCATCTTCACACCAGAAAATGGCAGCAGCTTATGAAGAAGGTTTCTTTGATGATCTGATCACGCCATTCCTGGGTTTAGAGCGTGACAATAACCTGCGTGCTGATTCTTCAGTCGAGAAACTGGCGAAGCTTAAACCTGCGTTTGGTAAGGGCGATGCGCGTACCATGACTGCGGGTAACTCTACCCCACTGACAGATGGTGCTTCTTGCGTTCTGCTAGCGTCTGAAGAATGGGCAAAAGCCAATGGTCATGAAGTTTTGGCTTATCTGACTTTTCAGGAAACTGCAGCAGTTGATTTCGTCGAGAAGAAAGAAGGTTTATTGATGGCACCTGCTTATGCTGTTCCTCGCATGCTGGAACGTGCGGGCCTAAAACTTCAGGACTTCGACTATTATGAAATTCATGAAGCATTTGCTTCTCAAGTGCTGTCTACTTTAAAGGCATGGGAAGATCCAGCATTCTGTAAAGAGCGTTTAGGTCTGGATGCGCCACTCGGTTCAATTGACCGTGTAAAACTGAACGTGAAAGGCTCATCACTTGCAGCCGGTCATCCCTTTGCAGCAACTGGTGGTCGTATTATTGCGACGGCAGCCAAACTGATTGCTCAAAAAGGTTCAGGTCGTGTACTGGTATCGATCTGTGCTGCCGGTGGTCAGGGTGTTACAGCGATTATTGAAAAATAAGCTGCTACCTTGATTCAAAAAAGCTCCTCGATTGAGGAGCTTTTTTATACCTTTTACCTACTGTATTGGCATTGGATTATTTTTAAAGTATTCGTCAACTTTATTCCAAGGTGCTGTTGATGCTACACCCCTCACAATGTTTTGATTAACCCCCTGGCACAGCGCTGCATCGGGAGTGAGGTGGAATGCGTTAACATTTGGATCCATATAAGGCAGTGAACCAGGACGGCGCTGGAAGTAGAAGTTCAACCAATCCACCATCGGCTCGAAGCCATGTGATGACATCGCCCATGCGCTATTATGTCCCCCCCAATGATGTCCGAATTCATGCGCAATAATACGAAAACCTGATAAACGATAGTGACCATAGAATAGCCAAGTATCGACACCCAGCACGGTACCGCCACCAAGACCACCACCCATATTGGTAATACCAAGATTAATCTCGTTACGATTTAAAATCTCTTTGTAGATACGAACATAGTCTTCAGGCATATAAATACCGTTTGGCCCATCGACTTGACCTGCATTACCAAAGAAATCATGGCCCATCACTGCTTTATGATTAAACCAGAGGTTTTCAAATTCAGGGGTACTGAGCATGTATGCTAAGTTCGTCATCATGATGACCCATTCACGCGCATAGACAGGCGTTACTCGACACCATTTGCCTGGTTCGTCATATTTACCAAAATAGATTTTCCATTTTGCCTGAATTTTATTGAGCTTTTTCACATGCTCGTCTGTTTCAGAAGTCACATGTAAATCGAAAATATCACTTGGTATCAGCGTGGTCTGACTTAAACCTGTCAACTGAATTGAACCGCTACCATCTGCAAGTGGGAAGCGGGATTGATCATTCAATTTAATATTAAATTTTGCAGTGGAAAATGGCGTAAGCTCATCTAAATCTGCAAGTATAACCCAATCATCTGAATGACGAATTTTGGCGCGAATTTGTAAATTTCGAACAGGAACAGCGCTATAACTTTTAAGCGTTAAAGCGTTGCTACTCAGCTCTGCCGATAAAATCCGATTCATATACACATGACGTTCAGCACTATTGGTCAGCGTCTCCCAAGATTCACCATCTTGCAATACACGTGTTTGATTTTGTGCTTTAAATTCAGTCAACAATAATGCAGAACTCAGCTGTTTGGTCTTATTTTGCTGTAATGTGACCATTGGCAAGAGCTTAACCCTTTGATTAGACAAATGAATCAACTGTTGGCCATACACCGCAACATCACCTGCTCTTTCGATATGACTGCTTTCAGCTTGCCCTTTCAGGATATATTTTTTGAATTGGTCGATATTGTGCTTTGGCAGAATTGATTTTAAGCCAAATTCCTGAGTAGGATATGTTGCTATCGAACCATCATTCCTTGCGGTATACACAGTACCGTCATCATGACGGTGTAAAAGGGTCGCAAGATTTGACTCTGTCAAAATAGGTGCAATGTGAGTGTCATTTTCACGAATTTGGTTAATGTCATGCACATAAGTTTTACCGTTTGGAAGGCTGGTATACAGATGATCTCGCATGACTTCCATACGTGCATTACAGTTACGACCACAATCAGGAAGACTGAGCCGAGCAAACTTTTTCGCTTTTAAATGGTTTTGTGCAATAGCATCGCTTTGACGCCAGACATTAATACGACCTTCGATATCGGGGACATAGATATAGCGGTCATCTACGGTAACAGCATTACTGTGAACTAAAGCATGGTTCACTGTATCGCCCCACCAAACGCCAGTTCCTAGCGCCATCACAAAGCTCGGTTGAGGCTGTGAAATATCTAGAATATCGACACGGTTAGAACCATAACTGGCCACATATAAGCGTTCTGCATGGATTTCGATATCTGCAAGACTGTCCCATTTTTTTGCTAAGCCTTCAATTTTTAATGGGTCAATTGCACTCAGCGCACGTTTTTGTTTTAAATCATAACGTAAAATTTTTGATTCTGATTGGCTATTGGCGATATACAATACATCACCAGTTCGTACCAGGGCTGTAGGATTCCATGTACTTAAACCGAAATCTTGAGCAGTAAGTTCCGAACCCACATCCAAGACTTTAAATTCTGAAATTTTGGTAAATTGAGCATTATTTCCTGTTGATGGATTAGAGCCAACCGTACCTGACCCAGGCTTAGATGCATGGCTGTCATTCTCACCACCACCGCCGCCACAAGCAGTCATGAGTAAGGCAATGCTTAAACTCAACAAGCTATATTTTAACTTCATAATTCCCCTTAGATGCAAATGCATAAAAACTTCTGCTCTTATAAAGGGGTTTAAGATGAATACCAAGTCGAATAAGTGTGCTATGTGTCAAAGAAATACTGCTGTTTACTAGATTCCCCACATAAAGCACAAGTAACATTAGCTGTGCTTTATTTTTTTCTATGCTTTTCTTATTATATTTTTCGATGCTCAGGCTGATATCCAAGCATTTCTTCTATCGAATCATAACACCACTGAAAAATGAAGGTATATACCAGAATACACAAGGTCAGGCTAAAATCGAGCACAATCGCCTGCCATAGCCCCATGTTCATCGCATAGGCCACCATTGGAATGGTGGCGAGCATTAAACCACCTTCAAAGCCAATCGCATGTAAAATACGCACTCGAATCGTTCGTTTCAGTTGACGTTTCGCTTCAAATTTTTCGAAATAATGATTAAACAGCATATTCCAGATGACAGAGGTCACGGCCATCACAATTCCCAGTACACCTGTGACTTCTAGCGGCATATTAAAAATAAGACTCAAAGCTATCACAATGATCACCAACAGGATGACTTCATAGCTAAGCGCATGCACAAGTCGTCTTTTGGAAATCAACATTTTCATTACTCGGTTTTTTATCAATAATCGCGCATATTATGTTCTTTAAACTGATTAATCGAGTTAGAATATTTCAATAAAATTGATAGATAAGATTACATGAATATTAATCAGGAACAACTCACTGTATTTAAAACTGTGATGGAAACCGGTTCATTCTCTGCAGCTGCACGAAAATTGGGAAAAGTTCCCTCTGCCATTAGCATGTCAATTGCGAATTTAGAAATTGATCTGAATCTGCAACTGTTCCAGCGTATTGGGCGTGAACCTGTGCCAACGGAGCAGGCACAGACACTGTATGAAAGAACAGAACAGCTGTTAATCGAAATGAATCAGTGGAAACAGCATGCGCTTGCCCTAAGTTCAGGCCTGGAGTCTGAACTGAATATCGTCATCGTTTCTGAATTACTGCATACGCGCTGGACTGATTATGTCGTTCTGGTGGAACAGCAATTTCCCGAGCTTCAGATTAATGTCTTTGGTGCACCTCAGGAAGATGCGCAACAGATGCTCTTGGATGGTAGCGCACAACTGGCATTAATGTTTGAGCGGGAACAACTCGATGCACGTGAACAGTTTGTGGAATTAAAGCGTGAAGTCTTGATTCCTGTCGCAGCCAAGCAGCATGTACTGAGTCAATACGATCAGGTCAGCTTTGAACAAATTCTAAATAGCCGTCAAATTGTGGTGGCGAGCCGTGACCGTAATATTAAACCTGAATTATTATATTCCCGTCATTACTGGCGCACTGACAATCATCATTCTGCCTGTAGCATGATTCAACAGGGTTTGGGTTGGGGTGTTCTCCCGCAGGAAATGCTAAAAAAACAGCCGAATTTACAGCAAAATCTGCAAGTGCTGAATCTGCTCGATTTCACCCCAAAGTTTGAATATTTTATCGATCTGGTCTGGAGTCGGGAAAGCAACTTGGGCACAGCTGCTCATTTTTTGATTAATCATCTGCGAAATCAGCGTAAAAGTAGCAAATAATCACAGAAACACCACTTCAGTCTACTTGGTAAATACAGGGTTTATGATATAAAAGTATGCATAAGCAATAACCATAGAACTAGATCGTAATGACATTAACCGCATTAGACCAATTAAAAAACTTGACCACAATTGTGGCGGATAGCAGTGACTTGAGCGCAATTGAAAAATTTCGTCCTCTGGATGCAACCACCAATCCATCACTGATTACAGCAGCGGCCAGTCAAGTTGAGAACAAGGCCCTGATTGAAGCGGCCTATCAGCAGGCGCAGCAGGAAGGCTATGCGGATGATGCCCTAATTGAACGTACCATTGATATTTTGACCGTCAAATTCGGCGTTGAAATCTTGAAATTAATTGAAGGGCGTGTTTCGACTGAAGTCGATGCGTCCCTGTCTTTTGATACTGCTGCCACCATCGCAAAAGCCAAAGAGTTACTGGCACTATATGCGCAGTATGGGATTGACTCCGATCGCATCCTGATCAAGATTGCATCAACCTGGGAAGGCATTCAGGCCGCAAGAACCTTAGAAGAAGAAGGCATTCATACCAACCTGACCCTGTTATTTGGCCAGCATCAGGCCCATGCCTGCGCTGATGCCAAAGTTACTTTAATTTCACCTTTTGTTGGCCGGATTCTGGACTGGTACAAGAAGGCTGAAGGTGTGGATGCTTATCCAATCGAAAAAGATCCTGGCGTGTTATCGGTTAAAAGTATTTATGAGTTTTATAAAGCCCATGGCATTCAAACCGAAATTATGGGCGCCAGCTTCCGCAGTATCGATCAGGTCTTGGGCTTGAGCGGTTGTGACCTTCTTACCGTTGCACCAAATCTACTGGCAGAACTGAACCATGATCAACGTAAAGTTCAGCCGCAACTTTCAGCGACAGCTATTACTGTGCAGGGTGAACTGAGTCCGATCAGTCAGGCAGCATTTCTGGAACAGCTGAAGCAGGATCAAATGGCCAGTGAACTGTTACAAGGCGGTATTCAGGGTTTCATCAAAGCGCGTGAGCAACTGGCTGCGCTATTAGGTCAAACCTTTCTCAATCCCGTTGAAAGCTAAGCTAAAATCTTAGAAATTTTACCAGCCGATGTTGCTATAATGCCGCATCGGCTTTTTCTTGTGCGAATTCTTCGTGTTTGGTATTACAGATCTCAGTACCTTTATCATTGGTACCACCTTAATTGTGCTCTTGCCCGGCCCCAATTCCCTTTATGTCATGTCCATTGCCTCACGTTTTGGTATCAAGACAGGTTATTTAGGTGCTCTGGGAGTGTATACCGGTGACATGATTCTGATTTTATGTACTGCTTTGGGGGCTGCATCTTTATTGCATGCTTTTCCAATCCTGTTTATTACTTTGAAGATTATCGGCGCCATCTACCTGAGTTATCTGGGGATGAAGTTATTAATTGCCGCCTATAAAACCATTCGTCCAACAGAAAAAGTGACGATTCCGCAGATGAATGCGGCTGATGCTAAAGCTTCGTCTATTCAGCCATTTCGTACTGCATTGACCATCAGTATTTTAAATCCAAAAGCGATTCTGTTTTATCTGTCATTTTTTGTGCAATTTGTTGATCCTCGCTATCCTTATCCGGCATTGACTTTCATTCTATTGGCTTTGATCTTGCAATTGATTAGCATGACCTATCTGTCCATTCTGATTTTCTCAGGGGTAAAACTGGCCTCCTATTTCAACCAGCATTACAAACTGACAGCCAGTTGTGTGGCCATAGTCGGCATTTTATTCTGTGGTTTTGGGATGAAGCTAGCCAGCTCTACCTTATAAAAGCTTGAAACAGATATTGTCTAAATACGTGAAAAGCGTATGATTTAAACGCTTTTTAAAATTGTGTCATGGACGATGCCAAAACTATTACAAGATCTGTCTCTTACTGCGGTCATTGCCGGCCTGATTACCTGCCTGATTGGCATTAGTGTTTCTGCTGTACTGGTGATTGAAGCTGCACAAAGCTTAGGCGCCAATGCGGCACAAATCAGTTCCTGGTTATGGGCACTGGGAATCGGCATAGGTATCTCTGGTGTGTGGCTGTCCTGGAAATATCAGTATCCTGTTTCTACTGCCTGGTCAACGGCGGGACTAGCTTTGATCATTGCGTCTGCGGGTCATTACAGCCTCGGTGAAGCGATTGGTGCGTTTCTGATTTGTGGACTGTTGACTGCTGCGCTGGGATTCTTAGGAATTTTTGAGCGTATTTTTCATTTTATTCCACAAAGTTTAACCAGTGCCATGCTGGCTGGAGTATTGCTAAAATTTGGTATTTCAGTATTTGGTAGCCTGCAACAGTCCTGGAAATTTGTACTCAGTGTCCTGGCCATTTATCTGATCTCAAAAAAAATCAGCACACGCTATAGCATCGTGATTACCGTATTTACCGCAATTGCGCTCTGCCCTTTCTTTATCGATTTTACAATCCCGAGTTTAAACTGGAGTATGGCCCAGCCGGTCTGGATCCAACCTGAATTTAGTCTACAAGCTGTTCTAGGGCTGGCTTTACCACTATTGGTGATCAATCTGGCTTCGCAATATCTACCCGGACTGGCAGTAATTAAAAGCTATGGCTATCCACCCAAGGTAAACGGTATTTTAGGCTGGACCGGTATAAGTCAGGCGATACTGGCACCTTTTGGCTGCTTTAGTGTCAATCTTGCTGCGATCAGTGCGGCAGTGAGTCTGGATACTCAAGCTCATCCCGACCCACAGAAACGCTATATTGCAGGCATGAGTTGTGGGCTGTTTTATATTTTGATGGGACTATTTGCAGCGACCTTGACCAGTGTCCTGATGGCATTTCCAGCAATCCTGATTACCATTCTGGCCGGAATTGCCTTATTCGGCACCATTGGGCATAATATCGCGCTGGCTTTTCAGCAAAGCCATGAACGTGAAGCGGCTCTGATGACCTTTTTATTCAGTGCATCCAATATTCAGTTTTTCGGGATTGGTTCAGCCTTTTGGGGCTTACTACTGGGATTAATGGTTTATTTTCTATTTAAGCTCAAGCCTCAAGTCACTTAAAATTGATGACTGATCATTAGAATAAAATGACAAATAAGGGCAGCGATCATGTCTGCCTTTTATGAATGTCCTGCGGTCTGGGAAAAAAGGTTGATGACGAGTACACCGGAAATAATCAGTGCAATGCCAATAAGTGCAGGCACATCGAGCGTCTGCTTGAAAAGTACATAGCCCACAATTGCAGTCAGAACAATTCCCACACCGGCCCAGATGGCATAAGCGATTCCCAATGGAATGACTTTAATCACTTGGGACAATAAATAAAATGCAATACAGAATAAAACCACGACTGCCAAAGACGGCCATAATTTGCTAAAGCCTTCAGATTTTACTAAAAATGTAGAGCCTGTGACTTCGGCGACAATCGCCAGTGCCAGTAACAGGTAGGCCCACGATACAGGATTCATTTTTCCATCTCCAAAATTTCAGTGTTCATGCTTTGAATAACAAGCCAATTAAAATAGAAAATTAAACTTTAAATAATGCTTATTTTACAATGAATGCTGGTGCAGAAAATCAAGGGTGCGAATAAAGGTTTGCTGACTCTCTTTTTTGCCCATAAAAAACTGGTATTCATGAATCAGCCAGGCTTTAGATTCCGGATAAAATACCTCGGTCACTGCAATATTCCGGGCCTTGAGTGTCTCTACAAAAGGTAAGGATTGAGTATCGGTCAAAAAATCTTTATTACCGCCACTGATGAACACCGGCGGATAAGCATTTGAAATATGCTGGATCGGGGAAATCTGCTTTAAAAATTCGACATCATCTTTCTGGTCGCCCGTATAAGCCTGTACCAGATTATAAACGCCCCATTCGACCATTTTGATTTCATCCGGTGCTTTTTGCACAAAGGCCTGTAGATCGTAAATACCACAATGCAAAATCAAGCCTTTGAGCTGCATTGGCTGAATATTTGGACTAAAATTGGATTGTTGTGAAAACTCTGGATTGGTCAACAACGCGGCATAATGACTGGCCAGATTGGCACCGGCAGAATCTCCGGCTAAATACAGTTGTGCTGCATCAATGTGATAGTTCTCGGCATGCGTGTTGATAAATGCCAACGCCTGATTAATTTGCTGAAGTTGACTCGGATAAGTCACCTGCGGCGCAAACTGATATTGTACAGAAATCACGTTATAGCCTTGCGCCGCCAATAGCTTAAAATAGCCGCGGGCATGTGCCTTGGAACCTGAAATCCAGCCACCGCCATGAATCCAGACAATGGTCGGTCTCGGGCCTAGATTCTGAATATTTTGCGGTTGATACAGATCGAAGCTTAAATCTTGTAGCGGCTGGTACACAATATTGTTTTGTACCCGAACAGTTTTAGGGGCATAACGATCCATCACTTTTTGTTGTAGGCCCGTAGTCATATTGAAGGCACTGGCAATTAGCCTGCTATTTTGTACGGTATTCTGACAGCCCGCTAACATCATCGAGCTGACCAGCACAAGATTTACCGCGATATATCTCACAATTTCAATTTCCCTATATTGATAAAAATCAAGCGCAGGCAGTTTAACTGAAATGCTCAAAAACCAAAAACTTAATCCAGTTCGTTCTGGCAGCAGAGGTGAAAATCCCCAGTTTTTTGCTCGGATTTATTTGCCCATTTCTTTACAGTTTTATGTGAATAATAGTTGTAATTTAATGAGTTTTTTCATTTTTTTAGGTTTTGCAATTGCACCTGTAGAGTCACTGTGCTATCAATGAATCAGAAGCGAACAATAAACATTTGGAGTAAAAAAATCATGGCCTATCAGCATATTTTAGTTCCGGTAGACGGCTCAGAAATTTCTTTTTCCGCAGTACGACATGCTGCAAAAATTGCCAAAGCATTTGGTGGCCAGCTTTCCCTGATCAGCCTGATTGCAGAAGATCCTTTTACTGAAGCTGATTTCTATTACAGCTCATCTATCATGAAGGAATATTTTGTACAGGCGCATGCCAATGCCAAAAATGCCCTGAAAGAAGCCACTGCGATTGCAGCGACTGAAGGTATTGAAGCTCAGTCACGGATCGTCACGGGTCTGGTCAATGCCGAGCACATTGCCAAAACTGCTGATGAAGTAAAAGCAGACCTGATTGTTATGGGTTCTCATGGCCGTAAAGGCTTCCAGAAAATGATTCTGGGCAGCTTTGCACAGGATGTTTTAGGTGCCAGTGAAATTCCGGTTCTGATCGTGAAAAAATAATCAAAGCTTTGCGCATCTTCAAGGTGCGCATTACCCGGTTTTCTATATTTGATTTCAAACCAAACCGTACGTTATGGAGATTCACCCACCCAAATCCTATTTTCCTTACTGCAATAATAAATATCAGGAAGCACCATGAATAATTATGATCATCTTCTCGTAGCACTCGATGAGTCCTCGATTTCCTATGCTGCCGCAGAACATGCCCTCGAACTGGCCAAAGTATTTCATAGCCATGTCACCTTACTCAGTGTCATTGCGGTTGACCCTTTTAAGGGCGTAGATTTTTATAAAGTTGCTCCAGCAGTCACAGATTACTTTATGCATGCAGAACAAAATGCGCTTGATCGCTTAAATGACCTGAAACAGAGCTTTGTTCGTGAAGGCATACAGGTCACGACAAAAATCCTGCATGGTATGGCACCTTCAGAAGGAATCTTACAGGCTGCAAATGAATCACCGACTGATGTCATTATTATGGGTTCACATGGCCGTAAAGGTTTGCAAAAACTCATGCTGGGTAGTGTGGCGCAAAATGTGCTGGCACTTTCTGATATTCCAGTACTGGTGGTCAGACAATAACAGGTATTGATGAAAGCCTGAGCTGAGCAGGCTTTTAGCGAAGCTTTTGATTCAGCTCACTCAAGAAGATTTCTGCATCAAGCTGGCTTTGAAATACTTTCTTGTATTCCCCGACCTGCTGAACAGAATGAGGCGTATATTGAATCGAGATTTCAAGTAAGCCATTTTCAGGATTCTTGCTGACATGCACGGCAATAATATGCTGGCTATTTAAATAAAAACCATCTTCAATTTTCACTAACATATCTTAAATGACCTCCAGTAAGTGGATCTCTAAGATCCTTTTACCCCCTGCTTACAGCTTAATAAATCAGTACTCTTGTCGGTATAGCAATACTGTACACGCTTTGGTTGCCACATAGTGCATCAGCGTATTTCAAATGTATCTAAACCGGCCATTTGAGATCAAAACAGATAAAAAAACCGGATCTTGATGATCCGGTTTTTTTTATACAGACTGAATTTTATATGCTTAGCATACTATTTAATGTCTCAGACACATTTTTAGATTTGACCAGTGGCTTCAATACTTCAAGTTGCGCCTTGACTTCACTGCGTTGCGGCTCAGCAAGGGTGTACCAGCGTGACAATACTTGCAGCAGACGTGAGCCCACAATTGGGTTTTTCTGATCTAGATATTTCGCCAGACCAATAAAATGCTGCACACCAAAGCTCCAGGTATTCACCGGGTTGGCGTTCAGACCACCGCTCACAGCACGGATCCGGTTTGGTACAGCCAGATCATAATCAGGATGCTGGGTCAGATAGGCAATGGTTGCATCGGTTGCTTTTGGATGCGCTGCCTGCACCATAAACCACTGATCTAAAGACAGGGCTTCGTCTTCAAAGCGGCTATAAAAGTCTGCCAAAGCTTCTTCTGCTTGTGGTGCATCGTTCCAGACCAGAACTTTCAGGGCGCCCAAACGTTCAGACATATTACCTGTGTGGTACTGTTCATAGGCCAAATCAAAGGCAGATGCATCTCCCTGACGGGCGATCATCGTCAGCATGATGTTTCTTAAAGCACGTACACCCATCGCTTGCGAGAATTCAGATTGCAGATCAGGATCCAGATCGAGATACGTCTCTTTGGCTGTTTCACCAAAGGTACGTGCCAGCGTATGCAGCAAAGCCTCACGCTTTTCCTGAATCATGACCGGATTATAGTCCTGATCAATACGGCTGCCCAAATAACCTTCAGACGGTACATCAAACAGACGTGATGCCAACAGTGGATCTTTTTCTATCACACCCGGCAAGGTATTCAGCATCGCCGCGATATAAATATCCGCAGGCTGATCATCCAGCAAGATACGCTCTAATAACGTTTGAGTGGCTTGCCACTGGTTGAAACCATTGGTCTCATATTGCAGCAGGAAGGCCAATTCTTGTTCTGAATAGTCAAAGTCCAGATTGACTGGCGCAGAAAAATTACGCAACAAGGACACCACCGGTTTGCTGCTTATGCCGCTAAATTCAATCGTGGCTTGTTCCTGATCAAACAGATACACCCCATCTTTCACGCCATTTTCAAAGAGTGCTTCAGAGTTCAACTTTAACTGCTCACCGGTTTCGGCATCAAACAGCGCCAAAGCCACTGGAATAGGTACCGCTTTCAGATTCGGATATTTGGCATGGGTTTTCAGGCTTTGCTTCAAGCTAAGACGATAAGTTTGCATTTCAATATCATATTCGGCTTTTACTTCAAGTTTCGGTGTACCCGGCTGGTTATACCAGGTCAGGAAGTTGGATAGATCCACCCCTGAACCTGCGGTGAGCGCGGCCACCCAGTCTTCCACCGTTACCGCCTGACCATCATGACGGCGGAAATACTCATCGGTACCTTGGCGGAATTTTTCCTTGCCCAGCAAGGTCGCCATCATGCGGTTAATTTCCGCCCCTTTTTCATACACGGTTGCGGTATAGAAGTTGTTAATTTCGACAAAATGATCCGGGCGTGGTGGATGGGATAGCGGGCCAGAATCTTCCGGGAACTGATGTGCCTTCAGAACCGCCACATCATCAATACGCTGTACCGCAGCCGACTGTAAATCTTCCGAGAAAGACTGGTCACGGAACACGGTCAAGCCTTCTTTCAAGCAGAGCTGGAACCAGTCACGGCAGGTAATCCGGTTACCAGTCCAGTTATGAAAATATTCATGGGCAATCACCGACTGTACCCGCATGATCGCAGCATCAGTGGTAAATTCTTCATCGGCGAGCACACATGAGGTATTGAAGATATTCAGCCCTTTGTTTTCCATGGCACCCATATTAAATGCACTGGTCGCCACGATCATGTAATTGTCGAGGTCATATGGCAGGCCATAATGCTCTTCATCCCAACGCATGGAATGTTTTAGCGCTTCCATGGCAATCTTGCATTTTGGAATATCTTTTTCTTCTGCATAGATTTCCAGTGCCACATTGCGGCCTTCTGACGTAACATAGGAATCTTTCATCACCGCCAGATCACCAATGACACAGGCAAAGAGATAACTTGGCTTTTTGGTCGGGTCCTGCCAGATGGCGTAATGACGGTTGGCATCAACTTCCCCGGTTTCCAGCAGGTTACCATTGGCGAGTAAAACAGGATATTTCTTGTCTGCTTCGACACGTGTGGTAAAGACCGACAACACATCCGGACGGTCTGGATAGAAGGTAATTTTACGGAAACCTTCTGGCTCATTTTGGGTTACAAACAGATCTGAACTGGCCTGATACAGACCTTCCAGCATAGTATTGCTTTCCGGATGAATTTTCACCACGATTTCAAGCAATACCTGATCAGGTGCATTGGCAATCAGCAGTTGCTCAGCATCCAGACTGTAGTCACTGGCATTGAGTATTTGACCATTTAACTGAATCGATTGCAGTTCCAGATCTCGTCCGAGCAAGACCAGATCACCGGCAGTTTGACGCTGCATCTGCAGTTTGCTGCTGACCAGCGTATGATCCGCATAGACCTGAATATTCAGCTCGATAGAATCGACGATAAAGGAGGGTTTTTGGTAGTCTTTTAAATAAATGGTTTGATCCGCTTCGATCACCGGGTTTGCCGCAATATTCATGTCCTGTCCTAATCTTTATCTTATTCGACATTGTTCATGTCAAAATCATACGCCAAGTTTTAAACGCTGTCTGTGCATTTGTATTGTTCGCTCTAATATGGGCATTGTACGCACCACTTTCAATGCATTTTGCCTAATTGTGCAGCATTCGATTAAGCTTAAGAAATATCTATGCCAAATAAACAGCCAGAATCATAATTTCTTACATTATTATAAATATTTGATTTAAAGATATATATTGATATCCAAATTACACTTCACAAATACAGATTAAAAAATAAGCACACTTCTTGCTAGAGTTAAGCTGTATTTCCCCGCCCTTAAAATTAAAGAATAATGATAACCATGAGGTGAGCCATGTACTTAAAAAAACATATTGTACGAATGGAAAATATCAAAACCCTGCAAACACTGGATCAGGCCAATATTGACCATAAAGTCATTGCACTCTTGATGAGCTGTGAAGGTATTCCTCTTCAGGCACATGAAGTGACTGCCATTCTCAACAGCTACGATGCCCTCGGTACCAAGAAAGTTCCATCTAAAAAAGTTCAAGCCTTAATTCACGCCAAACATCGCGGACAACAAGACGAAACCTTACCATGCCCAGTCTAAAACCCGTCATTTCATGTTTTTAAGATCAGAGCTACTTCGGTAGCTCTTTTCATGTGCGCGTATATTTTTTGCTGACGTAAAATAGCATCAGTCAACTACATTTGCCTCGCATCAGCGGTGTATAATCAAATGCCCGTCCATTCTAAAGTTGCTCGCGCCCATGGTATTCAGTGTTCTGCAAAAACAGCTTGATGAAAGCACCCACTGCCCGCTATGTAAGGCATCGATGTATTGGATTGAGGCGGAACAGTATGATCAGGAGATGAGTTACCATGAATGCAGCCATTGCCAGCATCAGCTTCATCCGGATCAAAAAAATAATTGTTATTGCGCACAGTGTCTGGCCCAACGTAAACGCATGCTCAAGGAAGTCCGTTTACAGGAAAATCGTCTCTATCATAAAAAACAGGACCGGCCGGTTCCTGAGCTCAATCAGCTCAGTTTTATCAATAAACTGTTTCTACTTTCGATTTTAGATGAACAAGTACAGGAATATAGCCAGCACCGCGAATATATCGACTGGCATCAAATTCGCTATTTTTCCATCAGTCCGAACTATCTGTTTCAACATTGTCTGGTCAAAAATATGCTCAGAGAACAGATTTTAATTCCCAAAGATGTGCAACAGGAAAATCAGCACTATTATATTAATGTACGTCTGGATGGCTATTCTGAACCGAGCCTGTTCAGCATTACCCAGCAACTACGCAACTGGTTTTATCAGAACCTGAGTCAAGGTGTGCCCTTTAAAAGTGCAGATGAAGTCAAAGATGCCCTGTATTGTCTGCTATATGAGGAGATCATTCAGTTTGCGCAATTTTACTGTCGTAGCTGGAATGTGCAGATTGCCGGAAATCAGAGCTTTCAGACCTTTTGCTATCGCCTTTTAGATGTCTTGGCAGTGGGGCAGATTTATTATCTGGTACAGACCGCACTGGAATATCTATATAAGCAAAAAGCGCTTAAGCCACGCAATGAAAATTTTATTAATACCAATCTGCTGAAAAAAACCTTACAACAGTATCGGGAACGTTCTGTCACGGAAAAATGGGAAACCTCTACCCTGCCACGCCCGCCACAACTGGCCTTCAGCAAGATGAGTGAAATCCTGTTTTATCGCTTCCTGGGTTATGATGAGAATATTTTCTTTCAGCCGGTCTGGCGCTCATGGCATAAAATTGAACCGCGCCTGAAATTTTATTCGCAGAAACGTTGTATGCACTGCGGTTCACAGGAGCTTTCGGTGGATTATGATGCCAGTGACTATGTCAGCCTGTTCTGCCGTAGCTGTAAGCATCAGGACCATTATTTTACCCGCTGAGCGAAGATACGACTTAGATTACTTTTTGACAGATGATCATTATGAATACTTCTACGCAAGCACTACAGCACACGCTTCTGGATCAAATCTGCGAGGCATGGTTAAAGTTACAGCAACATCAGCCATTGGTGCATATCATGACCAATGCCGTGGCCAGTAATTATGTGGCCAATGTGGTGCTGGCTGCCAATGCTTCCCCCGCCATGATCGATAATCCTTTTGAGGCCGAAAGCTTTGCCAAAATTGCAGCTGCGATCAATCTCAATCTGGGTACACCGACCACCGAACAAGTACAGGCCATGCACATTGCTGCGGAAACGGCACATCGTCTGAAAAAACCATGGGTACTGGATCCGGTTGGTTATGGAACGGTACTGCATTGGCGCTCGAATACGGTAGATCAGTTACTCAATTCCCATCCGACAATTTTACGGGGCAATGCCTCTGAAATTGGTGCTTTGGCCGGCAAGCGGATCGAATCCAAAGGTGTGGACAGTACCATCAATAGTGCCGATGTTTATTTACAGGCACAAAGCTTATTGGCGCATTGTGACTGTGTCGCGATTTCCGGTGAATCTGATTACATCATTTCCAGAGATTATCCGGTAATACAAGTATCAGGCGGATCATATTTACAACCGCGAGTCACGGCCACCGGTTGTGCACTTGGTGCACTGATTGCAGCCTATAGTGCTGTAAGTTCTCCCGCAATCGCGGCACTCGCTGCACATGTGCATTTTGCAATTGCAGGTCAACGGGCTTTTGAACGTGCGCCACAGCTTGGCCGTTTTAATGTGGCTTTTCTGGATGAAGTCCATCAACTTAATACTGAAAGCATTCGACAATACGCCAACTTTCAAATTTTGCCGGGAGCAGTTTAGTTTGCTAGCAGCTTTAAGGGGTGTTTGCAGGTTTGCATAGACCTGACACCCCACTTTTAGCTGTACATCGCTCACATCTTCTACTAATTTCTGAAGAGATAGGTTGCTTCTGAATCCTACGCTGAAACTATTTTGAGCATGATCGGTGGTTAACTGAGTAGGCTTCATATAACTTAACTACCGATTTCCACCAAAGGAATCAAACTTTTGTTTGATCTGTTTTCACATGATCCCAGCTGAAATCATGTGAATTATAATTTAATTATTCAGCAGGATTTGAATGTTACTTTTAAGCTTTAATTAACAGGCTCTATTGATCAATATCCAGTATGTGATTCTGCTTATGCTGCATTACGAATCTGGCTTTTAGACTTAAAACTCTAGTGCAATATCAAGCCATTCAGCTCAATATCCAACTTGAGTGATAGTCTGCATCGAATGATAAAAAATCTGTCTGAACAATGACCTCACTTTGTTTTAATAAGGACAATTGAGAAAAGATGCATTAAAAAAAGTCAGCTGCCACTAGAGCAACTGACCTTCAAGATTTGAACAAAGCAAGTGTTTAAGCCGCGTAATGAATACTGACTGATTTGATACGATTGCTTTCAATTTCAGTGACTTTGAACTGTACACCTTGATAATCCAATTCAGTACCGACTTCGACCACACTGTTGGTTTTATCCAGAATCAGACCCGCAACACTGATATAACCAGCATCTTCATCAATCAGATCAATCATGCCGAGTTCAAGCTCAAGCTGATACAGATCCAGCATACCTGAAGCGATCCAGTGGGAATCGTCAATTCTGACCAAATCAAGTTGTTCGTCTGCATCCGGGAACTCACCGGCAATGGCTTCAAATACATCTAGTGGTGAGATCAAACCCTGTACATTACCAAACTCGTCGCTCACCAAGACCAAAGAGCCTTTAGATGTACGCAAAGTATTGATCGCATCAATAACTTTCATCTTTTCAAAGATATAAATTGGACGATGGCGTTTGATCAGGGCTTTTAACTCTTCCGGTTCTTCCAGCACATCCAGTAATTCCTTGGCACGTACGATGCTAATCACCTTATCCAGGCTGCCACGACATACCGGAAACAGGCTGTGGGGAACAGATAGAATTCTTTCACGGATCTGTTCCGGGCTATCCTCTAGATCGACCCATGAAATCTGACTGCGCGGTGTCATGATCGAAGCGACTGAACGCTCTGCAAGGGTCAATACCCCGCCAATCATGTAACGTTCTTCATCTGCAAAGGCTTCTTGAGCTTCATTTTTGTCAGTATCAGTGGTTTCCAGCTTGCCGCCCATTAACTTCAAAATAGAATCAGCCGTACGATGACGCAAAGGAATCTTAGATTCATGCTTTGCTGCATTACGCTGGCCGAACTGGTTGAACGCTTCGATCAAGATCGCGACACCAATACCTGAATAGATATAGCCTTTTGGAATATGGAAACCAAAACCTTCTGCAATCAGACTGATACCAATCAAAAGCAGGAAGCTTAGACACAGAATCACCACAGTTGGATGACGGTTTACAAAACTGGTCAATGGTTTCGATGCCAGTAGCATTACACCCATCGCAACAATCATTGCAGCCATCATGACGTAAATATTGTCGACCATACCAATTGCAGTAATCACTGAATCTAAAGAGAATACAGCATCTAAAACAACAATTTGGGCAACAACAGCAGTGAAACTTGCATAAACCACCTTAGTGGTCAATTTGACTTCAGGCTTACCTTCTATCTTTTCATGTAACTCTGTGACGGCCTTATACACCAAGAACAAGCCACCAAATAACAAGATCAAGTCCCGACCGGAGAAGGTCCAGTCAAACAGGGTGATCAACGGCTGAGTCAAAGTGACCAGCCAAGCAATGGCAAACAACAGGCCCAGACGCATCAATAATGCGAGTGAAAGACCGATGACACGAGCTTTATCACGTTGTTCAGGAGGAAGTTTTTCAGCCAGAATGGCAATAAAGACTAGGTTATCAATACCTAAAACGATTTCAAGAATAATAAGAGTAATTAAACCTACCCAAATTCCGGGATCTAATAAAAATTCCATTAGAGAACTACCCCGTTCGAGTAAGCTAGAAATAGAGATGGAAGATCAACGCACGGCGAGGGATCCATTAAATTTAACCTATGTAACTTAAGACCATTCCATTATGCATAAACTGAGTATTTTGTAATGTATTAATTTATAAAAAAATTACATGATTATGATTTTCCTTAGACTTTTTTCATTAATCAGTGTGTATAAAACGCATTAAACTTAATTTTTTCTTCACAAATTATTTTACTTTAATTAAAAATATGCAGTAATTACCATTCATTAGCTCAACCACTTTTAAAGTGAACTAAAAATTCAGCCATCAAATATATACCGATTAAAAAAGCAATCAGTTAAAATAGGGCTTGAATTTTTTGATGGGGAAATTCCTCCGCATAACTGCATAGATCCATCAGCAAAATTGTCTGGTTGATTAAAATCAGAGTGATTGCATTTTGGCCGATAAGCGAATCATGCTGTCGAATGACAAACCATTGCGGAAAATGATTCCGCCTCAGAAATATACAATTAAGTATTAATTTTACACAAAATATTATTGCCTTTCATCCGATTTAAAATGGCCATTCTCTGTCCTGAATCAGCGCATATGCAGAACTGCTCGACTTCTGGGGCTATTAAGAAAAACTAAAAAGTGCAATCTCTTTAACATTTTTAAAATAAAGGTTGAAACATGCATAAACTTTTTCATAAAATGGACGGGCCCTAGAAAAATAAATACAAGGAACATTTCATGACTAAGAAATATGCAAAATTTTTACCGTGTACGGAAGAATTTAATTTAGAAAACTTTCCCTATTATTGGGTTACTCAGGTTCATGCTCAATATGTACTTAATGTCGATCACGCACTTAAAAAATATGGTGTAGACAATTCGCGCCGCCGTATCCTTCTTGCCTTAAAATCCAAACCGCATGCGAGTGTATCCGACTTATCAGAGATGGTCGTATCTAAAATGTCGACCACCACTAAAATCGTTTATCGCTTAAAAGATGAAGGTCTGGTTGAGACTTATTCATGTGAAGATGATGCACGAATTACCCGGGTATTTTTGACCGAAAAAGGCATGCAAATGACACATAAGATCAATGATCTGACCAATATAGTACTAGAGCAGTCATTTGAAGGCTTGACGCCTTTGCAAATTGAAAAAACCATGGAAAGTTTACGTCATATTTTTAAAAATCTGGCTCGTTAAAAGTCCTACTTTTTATTTTTAAATAGACGCTGGCGAATTGGCATACTTTCAATAATAAATAATTCACCGGAGCTTTCTAAGAATCAAAAAAGTTCAGTTGTGGGCTGGCTTTTTTGATTTTTTCTTTGGGAACATGTGAACATTCAAACTCTTCTTCCGGAAAGCCGTGTACAAAACTCCGAATATCCGGATGACTCAGTGTCAGCCATTCTTGTAGTCGCTCATGTGGAATTACGATCACCGAACGTTTGATGTTTCCAGGCTCATGAAATTCTTTCATCATCGGATGGTCAATGGCATCCATCGTAATCATGCTGGCAGATCGTACAATTTCCCCTTGTACTCGTGTAATCTCATATACTGCCGCAATAAAAGTCGCCTGACCATCTTGACGTCTTACACCCCAACGCTGTGGTTTATTGTCAAAATATTTGGACTCATAAAACTCGGCAACAGGAATGACCCCAAAATGACATTTGGCAGTGGCTTCAGCAAAGGTTGGCTTTTGCAATAAAGTTTCATTTCTGGCGTTATAGGTCTTGGTAGCTATACTTTTATCTTCTGCCCATTTTGGAATCAGGCCAAAATTTACCAACCGCCATTCCAGTCCTTGAGCTGAATGAAATAACAGCGGTGTAGCATAATTGGGATAGACCTCTTCCGGATATTCAAAGGGAATTTCGGGCAACCCCAGATTATGCAATTGTTCTAAGCTTAAAGGTTTAAAGTTGGCACACATGGCGGATTAATGTAAATCATTCGACCACTCGATTATAACCTGATGTCTGAGCCAAACCTGTAATATTGATATAGATTTGAGTATCATGAATTCGGTATGGTCAACCAGTGTGTCCGGGTAAACTCCTCAAAAATCCAGCGACCATTAAAACGTCCTAGTCCTGAGTTTTTCTCGCCGCCAAAGGGTGCATTAGACTGATCTGCAACACTGATCCCGTTAATATGGGTCATGCCAATATCCAGTTGTGCCGCAAAAGCGCTGCCGCGTTCGATATTTGATGTACAGACTGCACTGGACAAACCGAACTCTGTTGCATTGGCTAGATTTAAAGCATGGGCCTCATCACGTGCTTTTAAGATCGGTAAAATCGGACCGAAGCTTTCTTGTTGTGCTAAATCAGAATCGGCTGCGACGTTAATGAAAATATGCGGATAGACCAGATTTCCTTCAATTCCGCCCTCATATACCAGCTGTGCGCCCTGCTCGCTGCCTGTCTGAATGATCTGTTGATGCTTTTTGACCTGACTCCGATTAATGATCGGCCCGATGATGGTATCTTCCAGATTCGGATCGCCCACTGGAATCATTTTGACCCGATCCAGAAGCTTATCCACATAAGCATCATGAATAGATGCATCGATAACAACCCGATTGGTGCTCATGCAAATTTGTCCCTGATGCATAAAACGCCCCATCAAGGTCAGTTCAACCGCCAGATCAAGGTCGGCATCATCCAGAATCACCAAGGGTGCATTGCCGCCCAGTTCCAGTGCCAAACGTTTGATTCTGGAACTGGCCAGAGCTTTACTGCCGACACTTTTCCCCACTTCAGTCGAGCCGGTAAATGAAATCATTTTTGGCACTGAATGCTCGACAAAATAATCCCCGATTTCACTGCCAGCACCGGTAATAATATTCAATGCACCCGGAGGCAAACCGGCTTCTTCAAATAATTTCCCGATTAATGTACCGCCAGTCACCGGCGTATCACTGGCTGGTTTCAAGACAACCGTATTGCCACAGGCAATCGCTGTCGCCACTGAACGCAAGGACAGATGAAATGGAAAGTTCCATGGGCTGATGACTGCAATCACGCCTAAAGGTTTACGCAAGACCAAACTTTTCCGTACTGGATCTTTGCTTTCGAGCTGTTCAGTTTTCAGCTGATCTGGAAATGCCAGACTTTCGTGAATAATCCCCAAGGCAGCATCTACCTCAAGGCCGGCTTTAATGCGCGTACTGCCTGATTCAATAATCAGCCAGTCAATGATTTCTGCACGGCGCTGCTGAATAATATTAATTAAATTTTGCAATACTGTTTTACGGACTTCAATGGAATTCAAAACACCCTGTTGAAAAGCCTGTTCTGCTGCCGTATACGCACTGTCTACATCGACAGAGCTGGCAGCTGCAAGACTCATAATTTCGGTTTGGGTAAAAGGATTGATATTTTTTATGATTTTGGTTGAAGTTCCATGTTGCCACTGACCATGAATAAACTGCTGGTCTAAGTCCTGATATACCGTCATCATTTTATTGTTCCTCGCAAGCTTTGCTCCACTTTAAGAGTTCAACTGAAAAATTTCTAGTCAGAAAGACAGCCGCTTACCATTAGACAATAAAAAAGCCTCCGAAGAGGCTTTTTTAAGTTAGACGGGATTAGTCACCTGTATAACCTTTTAACTTTAAACGTGCTGCATGTAAAAGTGGCTCGGTATAACCTGATGGCTGTTCACCACCTTTAAAGATCAGGTCAGACGCTGCCTGGAATGCAATATTGTTGGCAAAGTCTGCAGACATTGGCGTATACAACGGATCATTGGCATTTTGCTGATCTACAATTTTCGCCATACGCTGCATCACTTCTTCTACTTGCTCACGGCTTACCACACCATGACGCAACCAGTTCGCCACGTGCTGTGAAGAAATACGTAGAGTCGCACGGTCTTCCATTAACCCGACATCGTTGATATCGAGTACTTTAGAACAACCTACACCTAAGTCTACCCAGCGAACCACATAACCCAAGATCCCCTGACAGTTATTTTCAAGTTCTTTGGTTTTCTCTTCTTCAGACCAGTTAGTGTCTGTTGCTAATGGTGGCGTTAACAAGTCATCTAGTGACAAGGCTTCAGTTGCCAATAACTCTTGCTGACGATCCGCAACATTAATCTGATGATAGTGAATCGCGTGAATTACCGCACCTGTTGGTGATGGCACCCATGCACAGCTCGCACCTGCTTCCGGATGTTCAGTTTTGGTTTTATACATGTCGAGCAACATATCTGGTTTTGGCCACATGCCTTTACCGATTTGCGCTTTGCCACGTAAACCTGCTTGCAGACCGATCATCACGTTACGGTTTTCATAAGCCGGGAACCAGATCTGACCTTTGACTTCGCCTTTACGTACGAATGGGCCTGCTTCCATAAAGGTATGGATTTCGTCACCGGTACGGTCCATGAAGCCTGTATTGATGAAAATAGTACGGTCTTTGGCTTGTGCAATACAGTTCTTCAGGTTTACAGAAGTACGGCGCTCTTCATCCATAATCCCGATTTTTAAAGTTTTTGCAGGCAAACCCAGTACCTGTTCCGCACGTTCAAACAATTCAACGGCAAATGCCACTTCTTCAGGACCATGCATTTTTGGTTTAACGATATACATTGAACCTTGACGCGAGTTCTTGATGGTATTTTCACCTTTGATGTCGGCAAAAGACAACAATGGTGTAATCAAGGCATCCATGATGCCCTCAAAAATCTCTGCACCATCGACCAAAATGGCAGGGTTTGTCATCAAATGACCGACATTACGCAGCAACATCAATGAACGACCATGAACCTTGGTTTCACCACCTTCCACATTTTTGAAAGTACGGTCTGCATTCAGTGTACGGGTAACTGTTTTACCATTCTTCTGAATGGACTCTTCTAAAGTGCCTTTCATCAGACCTAACCAGTTACGATAGCCTTCCACTTTTTCTTCAGCATCAACCGCTGCAATCGAGTCTTCCAAATCCTGAATGGTGGTAACTGCAGCTTCAAGAACTACGTCTTTTACGCCAGCGGCATCAGTCTGGCCAATCGGGCTCGTTGCATCAATTTGCACAATAACGTGCAGACCGTTATTTTTAAATACGATTTCAGTCGGTGCTGACGCTTCGCCATTGAAGCCAACAAATTTAGCGCTATCCGCAACAGTCGTTGTAGAACCATCTTTTAATGTTACAACCAGTGCGTTGCCATCAACTGCATATTGAGTTGCGTCTGCGTGTGAACCTTGTGCCAATGGGAAAGTTTCGTCAAGGAAGTTTTTCGCAAATGCGACAACTTTCTCACCACGTTTCGGGTTATAGCCTTTACCTTTTTCCGCGCCATCTTCTTCAGAGATCACGTCGAAACCATAAAGTGCATCGTAGAGAGAACCCCAACGTGCGTTGGCTGCGTTGAGGCAGTAACGTGCATTACGTACCGGTACCACCAGCTGTGGGCCGGCCAATACGGCAATTTCTTCGTCTACATTTTCAGTGCTGATTTGAAAATCTTCTACTTCTGGTAACAAGTAGCCAATTTCAGTCAAGAAAGCTTTGTAAGCTTGTAATTCAAATGTGTTATTGCGGTGCCATTCATCGATTTTCGCTTGAATGTCATTACGCTTAGCCAAAAGTGCTTTATTTTTAGGGCTAAGATCAACAACGACTTGTTCAAAGTTTTTCCAGTAAGTTTCACTATCCAAACCAGAACCTGGTAGTGCTTCATTTTCGATAAAATCGTAAAGTTCTTTAGCAATCGCTAACTTGCCTTTTTGAATACGTGCAGTCATTGTCTTTCCTGATATTGCTACTTTTTATACAAGAGATTCTAGTATACCGATTAAAATCTAGCTGAATAGTATTATCAAATTGCTAAATACTGAGCATTTTTCATAATATGAGTACCCTCATAAACATATCAGACGTCGCTCAGCCGCATTGAGATATCATTCTGCTAAATACCCTAATGACAGTGTATAAAGTTTTCGAAATGTAGAAATTAGACTTAAGTTCAGATTTTCGAGTAAAAATTATGCATTCTAGTTATACACGATCATATTTAGATCAAGATTAAGCCATGTTTGGCCCTAATTGTCGATCATTTACCTGCTTATTTTTATAAAAAAGCGCCGGTCAATGACCAGCGCTTTTATTCTGCTTCCTACTCACTCGAGATAGTTTTCTGAATCTGACGATGTTCAGAATTCAGATATTCATCCGACTGCATTTCCAGCAAACGTGAACGCGTCCGTTCAATTTCAAAGACCAGTTTTTCACCCTGGTAAATATCAACAATATTGTCTTCCGAGGTCAATAACAGTTTGACACCACGGTCATAGAACTCATCGACCAGATAAATAAAACGGCGCGTCCCATCATTGAGGAAATCGGTCAGGTGCGGCACATTACTGACTAAAACCGTATTATAAATATTGGCAATTTCAATAAAGTCAGCCGGGCTACGTGGTTTCAGACACAGCTCAGAAAACTCGCACCACAATACATCTTCGGTATGTGACACAGTTTCCACAATACGGTTATTGATGATAATCGGCTCTTCAGAGCAGGTTTGCGTCTGAGTCAAAGCGCTGAAACGTTGCGCAATCCAGTTTTTATGATCATGGGTTAATGGGAATTTGAATAACTGCGCCTGTTTTAATACGCGTAAACGGTAATCGACGCCGGCATCGACGTTTAACACCACACAGTTTTTCTTGACCAGTTCAATCGTCGGCAGGAAACGGTCACGATGAATCCCGTTTTTATACAAACCATCTGGGGCAATGTTCGAAGTTGCAACCAAAGTAATCCCGCGTTCAAACAGTTTCTGGAACAGATCACTCAGAATCATGGCATCGGTGACATTGGATACAAAGAACTCATCGAAACAGATAATCACCGCGTCTTTATAAATCTGATCCGCGACCAGATCCAGCGGATTACGCTGCCCAGAGAGCTTATTTAATTCACGATGCACATGCTGCATAAAGTGGTGAAAATGCATCCGGGTTTTACGGCGAAATGGAATCGAATCATAAAACTGATCCATTAACCAGGTTTTGCCACGACCGACACCACCCCACATATACACGCCATTGGGAGAAGTCTGACGGCGAAAACGGCGAAAGGCTTTTTTCGAGGCCTTAAAACGCTGAATCAATTCCAGCCAGACACGATTCAGTTCATGTACTGCCATTGCCTGTGCATCATCAGGCATAAACTGTCCCGAAGATATCGCTTGTGCATAACGTTCTGCAGGAGAAATCGGACTAAAGGCGGTGCTGTGCTGTGAATTAAAATCGGACATAGAGTTTCGTACTATTTGGGATCAATTTAATTATAGCGGAGTTTAATCAACACACTATAACACTTTGGCATAAACAAGCTTAGGCTATTTCACATATTGCCGAGGGCTTTGCCCAAACCAGCCTTTAAAGGCATGGTTAAAAGCAGCCGGCTCGGAATAGCCCAACAACTCAGCAATCATTTCAATTGAATACTGTTTATATTCAATCAATCGCAAAGCTTTATCTTTAATAATGTCTTCGCGAATCTGTTTATAACTGGTATCACACTGCTGTAACTGATGCCGCAAGGTTCGCTCCGGAATATTTAGCGCCTGCGCAGTTTCGGCCATGCTCGGCATCAAACCGCTTTGTATTTCCAGATAATCCTGAACGCGCTGCACCACTGTCGGTGTCTGCTCATCCTGTTGCAAACGTTGCAATTCAGCAAAACACTTGGCTTCATACAGCGCAAAGGTCACCGTATCCGCAGACGGAATTTTAATATCCAGAACTGCTTCATCAAACCAGAATGCCGCACTTGGTGCATCGAACTGAACCTGTGTCCCATAATAATCATGATAGACCTTTAAGGTATTCGGCTCTTGCGGATGGGCAAATGGTAACTCGATCCGTAAATCAGGTTTGGACAGGCCCATCATTTTGTAGATATCACGGATAAACTTGAAAGTTCCCGAAATCTCCGCCTGTGCCAGCAACACACCCAGACCATCTTCCAGATTTTTCGGTCGATAACACAACGCGCTATGATGCTCGCTTTGTTGCAAACCCAATTGTCCTGTCAAATGCGTCAACTGTTGAAAGCGGATCACCTGATGCAGCGCATCACGTACCGTCGGACTGGTAACCAGTAACATCAACAACGGACCATAACCTGCCAATGCATAATGCTGGCCAATCAATAATCCCTGTTCAGCTTCGATTTCCTGCCCTACGACCTTAAGTACATCATGTTCCAGACTCGGATGAATAATCGAGCCAGGATCAAAGGCATCGACACGCAGTCCAATGTTTTGCAGCTTCTGATCGACGTCTATGCCCGCCTTGCGCATACCTTGAATCAAATACATCAGACTGAGAACAGAACGTTTCATAACCATACAAATACAATGTGATAGTCTTAGTTGTACTATAAAAATAAGTGTACTGCTATTGCCGTTTAGATCAATTTTAGGTCTAATCTTTTATCAGTGAATGATGATAATAATCTCTTATTAAAATAAGCAAGGAATGCAATGATGCTGGAAAATACAAGTGCCACCCGCTCGCCACCCTTTACCAAAGTCGCCATTATTGGCGCCGGTTTTGGCGGTATTGCCATGGCAATACGTTTACAGCAGCAAGGCATCCATGATTTTATTCTGCTGGAAAAAGGCAATGAATTTGGTGGAACCTGGCGAGACAACCAGTACCCTGGCGCAGCCTGTGATGTGCAGTCACATTTATATTCCCTGTCATTTGCGCCGAAAAGCAACTGGTCAAAACGCTATGCCGAAGCACCCGAGATATTTTCCTATATTCAGGATCTGGTAAACGATTATAAGCTACGTGCTTTCTGCCGCTTAAATACTGAAGTCCTTTCAGCGCATTACCAGGCAGAGCGCTGTCTGTGGCAATTGCAGTTACAAGATCAAAGTATCCTGGAAGCCCAATTTGTCATATTTGCTTCAGGGCCTTTGCACATTCCCCAGATTCCACCTATCCCCGGTATTGAGAAGTTTCAAGGGAAAGTCTTTCATTCTGCACAATGGGATCATACTTATGATTTAAATGGAAAAAATGTCGCATCGATTGGCACAGGTGGCAGCGCCATTCAATATGTTCCGGAAATTGCCCCACAATGCAAACAACTCTATGTCATGCAACGTACTGCAGCCTGGATCATTCCTCGCGATGAACGTGTCTATCACCATCTCGAAAAGACACTATTTGAAAAATATGACTGGTTCCGAAAACTGCACCGTGCCCGCTTATATTGGTCAAATGAATCGCGGGTTATCCCCATCGTTAAACCCGGAATCATGAAATACACCCAGAAACTGGCAGAACTGTTCATCAAATACCAGATTAAAGATCCTGAGTTAGCTCAAAAACTCACTCCGGATTACATCATGGGTTGTAAACGTATTCTGGTTTCCAATAGCTATTTCCCGACTTTTAACCGCAGGAATGTAGAACTGGTGACTGAAAAGATTCAGGAACTCACTGAAAATAGCATCATTACCCAAGATGGTCAGGAGCGGCCAATTGACTGTCTGATTTATGGCACCGGGTTCATTACTGATCCACGCATCTATATGAAGAATTTTCAATGTACTGGGCTGGATAATCTACAGCTCAATGAGGTCTGGAAACAGGGGGCTGAAAGTTATTATGGAATTTGCATGAAAGGTTTCCCAAACCTGTTTCAATTACTGGGCCCAAATACCCTATTGGCACACAACTCTGTGATTTTTATGATTGAGGCACAAGTTGACTATATCTTGCAGCTCATGCAGCGGGTCGATCAATCACATAGCGATGCCATTATGGTCAAAGAGCAGGCGCAAGATACATTTAATCAGCAGGTGCAACATATGTTTGAACAGACCGTATGGCAATCTGGCTGTGTCAGCTGGTATCAGCAGGAAGGTGGCAAGAATTTTGCCCTATGGCCGACTTATACCTGGAAATACTGGCTGAAAACCAAGAAACCCAATACCGCAGATTATCGATTATTCAATAAAGTTAGCTAAAAGCTTTTCACCATCTAGCATCAAGCGATGGCATAATTTAAAGATAATTTTTTCAATCTATTAAACTTATGCAATCGCTTTGGCTCATCTTTCAGCTTCTTCTCTGTTTGGCACTCGGTTTTGCTTTGGCGAAACGGATTCCAGTATCGATGATTAAAATCTGTTTCAAGCTCTTACCTTATTTTAGCTATGTGTTACTGATTGCGATTTCCTTTGAATTCTCACAGCTTGTGGATGAATTACAGCATCCCCTACAGATTCTGAGTACATCCATCAGCATTGCCTTTCTGACATCACTCGGTGCTTTTGCTATTTGCTATTTGCTGTTCAAGTGGGCTGGTTTTCTTCCCAGTTCAGGCAGAGTATCCCTTGATCTGGTAATTAAATCCTTAGTGAATATGAGTTATGCTTTTTTGGCACTCGCAGGCGGATACTTTTTACATGCTGGCTTGAGTCTGTTTGATCTGTCCTTACACATTAGCACCTGGCATTTGTTACTGGTATTTATGTTTTTCATTGGTTTAGATCTGGCTTATTCGCCACTGGATCGTTCTTGGTTAAATATCAAAATTCTTCTGGTTCCGATCGGTTGTATCTTCGGTTCATTATTCGCAGTTATGCTGTATTCATTCTGGAACACACAGATTGGCCTGAAAGATTTGATCATGCTGTCACAAGGCTATGGATTTTACTCAATGTCAGGCGTTGTCGTGACCGAGCTTCGAAATGCAGAACTCGGCAGCATTGCACTAATGAATGACCTGTTTAGAGAAATTTTTGCCATCTTACTGATGTATTGTATGGGCTGGAGATACCCGAGATCTGCCATTTCCGCAGCAGGTGCAACTGCAATGGATGTGACTTTACCGATGGTTAAGCAGGCTTGCGGTCACGATTTTATTCCGCATGCTATGGTCAGTGGATTTATTTTGTCACTGTTAGCACCAGTCATGGTGAGTGTACTGGCAGCGATTTAATTGCTTTATTGCTTTCTCAATCTCCCTAAATCTCTCTTTTCTAAAGAGGAACTCTCCTTCCTGACTAAGTTCTAAAGCAGGATTTTAAAACGAAGCACAAGCAAGAAGGGCTGACTAAAAACTTAAATCAATATCACTTAAGGCATCGCCTACTGTTTCAATAACATCCGAAGCAAGGCTGATGGCATCAGATGCCAAACTGACCACATCGATCCCTGCTGTCCAATCTGCTGAGCTTGCCTGCTGTTGTTGCTGTTCTTGTTGCTTAAGCTGTTCCGCCTGTTGAACATTTTGAATCACGTCATTCTGTTCTTTTTCTAATTGTGGTTCAGATGAAGTCATCATTTTTCCTTTTTATTTTATAACCATTTTTTTCAATAGGCGGATTCAAGCGGCAAGTGCAACAGTATAAAAAAAGCCTTTCGACTGAAAGGCTTTTTGTCATTCAAACCATATTAAAGCGTTGCCAAAATATCTTTTAAAGTCTGACGCATATTCTTAGACTGGGTAATAGGACGGCCAATCACCAAATGAGTCGAGCCGTCCAGCATCGCCTGTTTCGGTGTCACAATACGCTTCTGATCATCGGCATTTGAGCCTTCAGGACGAATACCGGGTGTTACCAAAGCAAAGTCTTGGCCTAATGTTTCACGTAACATTTTTGCTTCTTGAGCTGAACACACCACCCCGTCCAGGCCACTGTTTTTGGTCAGTTGAGCCAGACGCTTGACATGCTCATTTGGCTCAATATCCAGACCAATATCTTTGAGGTCTTCACGACCCATTGAAGTCAGCACTGTCACAGCAATGAGTTGAGTTTTATAGTTGCCTGCTTGTAAACGCTCCACACAGGTTTCCATCATTTTTCGGCCACCAGATGCATGTACATTCACCATCCATACACCCAAATCAGCTGCCGCGCAGACTGCCTGTGCAGTCGTATTTGGAATATCATGAAATTTCAGATCCAGAAATACATCAAAACCTTTGTCTTGAAGTGCTCTGACAATGATTGGACCTTCATGGGTAAATAACTCTTTGCCCACTTTTAGTCGACACAAGGCAGGATCTAGCTGTTCTGCAATGGCTAAGGCATCAAATTGGCTTTTGGCATCTAGTGCAACAATGATACTCAAGAGATTATCCCTTCAAATAGGCAAAAAATAAGCCCATTATAATGGGCTTTGATTTTCATTGGTAATATCTAATACAGTTTTTTCATGCCGGGTATGGGCTGCTGCTTCAGCGGCCATTAACTTGGCTGTATTCAACTGTTCCTTACGCAGATGTTCAATGTCTTTACGTAATCGCTTGATTTCCCAATTGGTCTGGAAAACCCGGAAGATTTGAACGCCCAATAACAGGCCTAACACGACGCCTAGAGATAGGGTAAGGAGCAGCAATAATCCTAGACGCATTGCAGGAACTTGAGTAAATAACAAGTCCACGGACAATTCGGTACCATTTTGCAAAACCAAAGCCAATGAATAGCCAAACAGCACCAATAAAAGAACGACCAGAACGTAACGCATGAACACCCCGTAAATATTTACAATTATTTATTTGCAGATTCGTTTACAGCATCACGAAGGGCCTTACCTGGCTTAAAGTGCGGAACTGCTTTTGCAGCCACTTCTACAGATTTACCAGTTTTAGGGTTACGACCCACGCGTGGCTCACGATGATGCAATGCAAAACTACCAAATCCGCGAATCTCGATACGATTGTCAGATGATAAAGCTTCTATCATTTGATCAATCATAATTTTAACCGCTTCTTCCACTAAAGGCTCGGCCAAATGCGGATTTTTTAATGCAATGCGCTCTATTAAGTCAGACTTATTAAGTGCTTCAGTAGTCATCTGCGACCTCTTTAATTATCAAGCTACTTGGGATCTATTTCCCGATAATAACCTGTTTAAATACAAAACGGTAGCGCAATAATTAAATACTACGCTACCGTTTACAGTATTTGTATAAAAAGTATTAGTTAACTTACATTAACAATACAATTCAAACGTCTACTTAGTTGCCCATTTGAGCTTTGATCAGGTCACCAATCGTCTTAGGACCATTGTCTTGACCAGCAGCTGGCGCTGTTTTCAAGTTAGCAACTGCTTCTTTCTCTTCAGCTTCGTCTTTCGCTTTGATAGACAAGTTGATTGCGCGAGATTTACGATCAACGTTGATGATCTTCGCTTCCACTTCTTGACCAACTTCAAGGAACTTAGTTGCATCTTCAACGCGATCGCGGTTGATTTCAGATGCTTTCAGAGTCGCTTCAACTTCGTCAGCCAACTTAACAGTCGCGCCTTTCGCATCAACTGCAGTTACAGTACCTTTAACCAACGCACCGCGTTCGTTAGCAGCAAGGAAGTCATTGAACGGATCGTTGTTCATTTGCTTGATGCCAAGGCTGATACGGTTGCCTTCAGCGTCTACAGAAAGGATAACCGCTTCAACAGTGTCGCCTTTCTTGTAACGACGAATCGCTTCTTCGCCTTGTTCGTTCCAAGAAATATCAGACAAGTGAACTAGACCGTCGATACCGCCTGGTAAACCGATGAAGATACCAAAGTCAGTGATAGATTTGATCGTACCAGAAACTTTTTCGCCTTTGTCGTGGTCTTTAGCAAACTCTTCCCATGGGTTAGCACGAGTTTGTTTGATACCAAGAGAAATACGACGACGCTCTTCATCAACTTCAAGAACCATAACATCAACTTCATCACCGATCTGAACAACTTTAGATGGGTGGATGTTTTTGTTCGTGTGATCCATTTCTGAAACGTGTACTAAACCTTCAACGCCTTCAGCAATTTCAGCGAAACAACCGTAGTCAGTCAGGTTAGTTACGCGCGCTTTAACGATTGAACCTTTAGGGTAACGGTTCATGATCGCTAACCATGGATCTTCGCCAAGTTGTTTAAGACCTAGAGAAACACGGTTACGCTCGCGGTCGAACTTAAGTACTTTAACAGTAACTTCTTGACCCACTTCAACAACTTCTGAAGGATGCTTGATGCGTTTCCAAGCCATATCAGTGATGTGAAGAAGACCGTCAATACCGCCAAGGTCAACGAATGCACCGTAGTCAGTAAGGTTTTTGATCGTACCAGTAACAGTTTGACCTTCTTCAAGCTGAGCAAGAAGAGCTTCACGGTCAGCTGAAGATTCAGCTTCCATAACAGCACGACGTGAAACAACAACGTTGTTACGTTTAGCGTCAAGTTTGATTACTTTAAATTCTAACTCTTTGCCTTCTAGGTGAGTCGTATCACGAATAGGACGAGTATCAACTAAAGAACCTGGAAGGAACGCACGTACTGGACCGATGTCAACAGTGAAACCGCCTTTAACTTTACCAGAGATAACACCAGTAACGATTTCGCCGTCTTCAAAGATTTTTTCAAGTTTAGTCCAAGTCTCAGCGCGTTTAGCTTTTTCGCGAGAAAGAACAGTTTGACCCATACCGTTGTCAAGCGCTTCAACAACTACGTCTACAGTGTCGCCAACTTGAACTTCAAGTTCGCGCTGTTCATTTAAGAACTCAGCACGGTCAACAACGCCTTCAGATTTAAGGCCAGTGTCAACAGTTACCCAATCAGAGTCAATGCTTACTACAACGCCCTGGATAACTGCACCCTTTTCAACGTTGAGGTTTAATTCACTTGCTTCAAAGAGGGCTGCAAAAGATTCGGTCATGATATTTCCGATAAAGTCAGCGGTCTTGGATCAGACAAGGCCGGTTTAATTAAGCATCTACATAGTCCATATAAAACTGATCAAGCTATGCGTTTGCTGATAAAATCAGGTTAATTGGCTAACTGCTGGTCCACATAAGTGGTCATCAACTGGAATACCTCATCAATGTTCAAATTTGAACTATCGATAATGTAAGCATCGTCGGCAGGCTTGAGTGGAGCGACAGTGCGTTCCATATCTCGTTTATCACGCGCGATGATATTAGCTAAAATATCGTTTATTTTAACATCCAGCCCCATACCCTGCAACTGCTTTACACGTCTTTGCGCGCGCGATTCAGCCGATGCAGTCAAATATATTTTAGCCTGAGCTTGCGGGAAGATACTTGTGGCCATATCGCGGCCATCTGCCACCAGACCAGGTGCCTGTGCAAAAGCATGTTGACGTGAAACCATTACCATTCTAAGCTCAGGAATTGCAGCAACTTTTGAAGCAAATTCTCCGACGCGTTCAGTTCGAATGGTCTGGGAAACATCTTCGCCATCCAAGTACACCTGCACCCCGGTTTCGCTACTGACAAACTGGATATCCAGATTTGTTGCGATTTGTACGCATTCTGGCAACTTAATATCCATTAAATCCAGTAAATCATGGTGATGCAATGACAAACCCAAAAGTCGGTAGAGCGCGCCAGAATCCAATAAGTGAAACTGATAATGTGCAGCCAGTTTTGCTGCCAACGTGCCTTTGCCAGACCCACTTGGACCATCAATAGTAATAATTTGAACTGTCATTGCTTTCCCGTTGTTGTTTAAACAGATTTTGCGAGTTTCGTCAGGCCTAGTTTAATCGCTGCCTGTAACTGTGCAAGAATTAATTTACTCACAAAAGGCGCACGCGCCTGTAATTCAATCGTATAGGTGACCAGGGTTTTATCATCGGCCAGCGCTTCAAATTCGATAATCCCCAGATGATGCTTGATCAATGGATTTTTAATAATCTGATATTCAATACGAGCATTCGGCTCAAACAATGTAATCTGTTCTTTCAGCGGCTTGAGCGGCCCCACCCCCATAGCACGCACCGAACCTAGTCCATCCGGATGTTCAGCATCTGCAGAATCCTTGATTCGTTCAACCTGCATCGGCGCAAAGGCAATATTATAGGTGGCATGCTTAGACATTAAATCAAAGACTTCATCAATCGATGCCGGAAATTCTTTTTTTACTTGAATGCTATGCATTATTTTTCCTGAAATTATAGATTCGAAACTAAGGAATTTTAGCGATAAAGTAGATTTATTTCTGCGTATTTAATAATTTTTCTTGTAACCTGAGTTGCCGCTTCTGCTCACGACGCAACTTGAAAAATGCACTAAGCTGTTCGGAGCATTGCTGCTGCATGCAGCCTGCTTCAAAGGAAAATACATGATTATAATAGCCCGTTTCAAATAATTGACGTGCACTGACCAGTGAACCCGCTTTCGCTTCAAATGCGCCAAATACTACCCGTGAAACCCGTGAATGTACCAAAGCACCAACACACATGGTGCACGGCTCAAGGGTTACATACAGCACTGCATCGTCAGGTAGTCGATAATTCTGGATATTTTGACAGGCATCACGCAGCGCCACAATCTCGGCATGCGCGGTCGGATCATTTAAGGAAATCGGCGCATTAAAGCCCTGACCAATGATCTGATTCTGACTAACAATAATCGCACCCACCGGAATTTCGCCCTGTGCGGCAGCAAGTGCAGCCTGCGCATAGGCAAGCTGCATCCAGTATTCATGACTCAATTGTGTTTCGGACATGTAAGACTTAAATCACACCATACTGTTTTAACAAGGCATTCCAGCTTTCAATATTGGTCACCGGAGGGTTTGCAGACAAAATACCTTTTAAGCTCATATCTGCACCCTTTTTCCATGCAGGAGAAAGGTCTTTATCCACCAGACGCGCGCGTACCCCCTCAACGAAATCATGATGACGGATTTTCCAGTCAGAAATCTGGGTTTCCAGTTCAAAAATTTCATTCCAGGAATGTACCTGTTTACCCCATTGCCAGAGCAACCAGGTCAATGCAGCTGTAGTTGGTGAACCTTTTTGCAGATTTTCACTGGCTTGACGCAACCAGTCACTGCGCGCATCACTCAGACCGATAATCGATTCATAATCATGCTCGAAGTTGACACCACGACAAACACTATGAATCACATCCAGAGAGTTTTGCAGTGGTCCTGGCCCTACCGGACGATGCATACTATTTAAAGTGTCATCAATGGCACGGAAGTCACCGGCAGGATAATGATCCCAGTCAATATTAATCACTTTATCTAAAACTGAATCACGCTGTGCATCACAAATATGTGTTGCCCAGCCAATCCCATAAGCACCTGCAGCGGTCATGATTGAACCGGTCAAGCCGGTAAATAAACCAATCGCGCCCCGATCGGCCAGGAAGCGAGTTGCACCCACATCGGGATATAAACCGATATTGATTTCAGGCATCGCCAAACGCGAATACGGCGTCACTAAACGGAAAGGTGCCGCCATAAACAGACCAAGGCCCCCACCCATCACATAACCTTCACCCCAGACCAAAACCGGTTTGGCATAATTATGCAATAACAGATCCAGCGCATATTCCTGTTCAAAAAACTTATTGGCAGCCGCCACTTCATCGTTAATGACCAGTTGACGTAATTTACGCACATCGCCGCCGGCACAGAATGCTTTCGGTGTGGTTGAATCTAACCAGATCGCTTTTACGCTGTCATCCGTATGAAAATCCTGAAATACTTCCAAAAGTGCAGAAGCAATCGATTCATCCAGAGCATGCAAAGACTTTGGACGATTTAAACGAACGATACGCCAGCCATTATGCGCTTCTTCAACGATCAAATCCGGATGATAAGTTTTATTAAGGGGAGAATATGTCATGCGTCCAGCTGCCAATCTATAGGCTCAATGCCATGTTGTTTGAGATAGTTATTCGATTTTGAAAATACTTTACAACCAAAAAAACCACCACGGTTTGCGGCCAAAGGCGATGGATGTGCGGCCTTTAACACAAGATGCTTGTCCTGATTGATGCGCTGTCCTTTACGCTGTGCGTATGCGCCCCAAAGAATAAAGACAATATGTTCACGCTGCTCATTTAAAACATCAATGACGTGATCGGTGAATTCCTCCCAACCACGCTTTTGATGCGAAGTCGGCTGACCTGCTTCTACGGTCAGTACTGCATTTAACAGAAGCACACCCTGCTCCGCCCAATGCGTCAAGTCACCATGCTTTGGTCGTTCAACCCCGACATCCGCATGTAACTCGTGGAAAATATTACGCAAAGATGGCGGCAATGCAACCCCTTTTTGCACCGAAAAGCTTAATCCATGCGCCTGATTCGGGCCATGATAAGGATCTTGCCCTAAAATGACTACTTTAACCCGATCGAGCGGCGTGGTATTCAAGGCATTAAAAATCAGATGATTGGGAGGATAAATTGTTTTATCTGCTTTTTTTTCTTCAACCAGAAAAGCTTTTAATTCGTCCATTTTCGGACTGAGTAAAAACTCACTCAATCCATATTTCCAGCTTTCATCCAACTGAACCTTATTCAGTTTGGCCAGTTGCTGTTCATTTAAAGACATTCTTCAATCCTAAATCTATGTCAATGGATTTCAAGTCACGCAGACTTTAAATCTGTACCTGTAAATCTACAGTCGGGTTATGAAATGCTGTGCCCTGTTTCAGCTTGTTCAACATGTCCGGATCGGTCCATTCAGCTTGCACCTGTTCAGAAAACTCAATTTGATCCAGACTCAGAATGCCCATCTGTTCATTTTGAATATCTTCTAAAAAGCTTTGTGCATAACCGGTATCGGTTTCATGCATAATCACAGAATAGACTTCGACATCACCTTCGCCATTTTGAGTCACGGTCGATGCCAGCACTTGTTGCGCCAGAAAGAAAAAGATACGTGAAAACTGCTCTGCCGATGGTGATACCGGTAACGACACCCACCGCGCACTGAAAGTTTTGCAAGCCTGAATATATTCCGGGTCGTCATTTTGCCAGAAACAGATCGCATGATCGAAAGAATCAAAGAAATCCTTAATCACACCTTTAAGCAGACCAAAGTCATAGACCATTTGCCCATGATCTAACTTCGAGGCTTTTAACAGTAGCTCGACTTTATAACTATGGCCATGGATTGAACGCTTACAGCGATCTGACGTGCAGTTACGCACAATATGAGCATTCTCAAACTTAAATAACTTACGAATTAACATATGCCGTAATGTCGTCAAAAAATAGGTGAATTGATTTTGATTATAAAGCAAAACTACAGCTTTGAGGATTAATTTTGCTGTTCAGCCTGATAGGGAAAAGGGATCAAGCTGCTGTTCAGATTTAGACTAACGGTATAACTGAATAAGCCCTGACTAAAAGGGTTCCATACTGCGATAAGCCACATATACCTGTTTGTCCTGACGAACCAGATCACTACTGAACTGGCGCTTGCGTTCACTCAAGACCACTTCGATCTGAGCTTTAAAATAATTGGATTGCACTCCGAGCAGGCTATTAAACAGATTACGCTTGGCAGCATCGACTTGCGCAAACGGTTCGAGTGACCATAACTCAGACACATTAGAAAAGTGTTCCAAATTGGCCTGTCGCTGATCCAGCAATTGCTGTACCGCATTCACATCCAGTTTTTCATCCATACTGGCTAAAAGAAAAGCAGATGCTGTATTAATATTGACCGGACTTTCCTGCATCGGTGCAGCACTCAGATAAGGTGCTATCAGTTTGTACTTATTTTCTTCAAAACCACGTACCAGCTTTAATTCCTCTACGCTATGAAATTTTGCATTCGGTGGTAAAGCGGCATTCGGTAAGCCTTGATAATAATTAGATTCGGCACCCATACCTCCACTCACCAGCTCGTTTTCATCCTGCCAGTCAATTACGGCTTCACTGAGCTGCGCTGGCAAACCTGCACGTTTTAAAATCAGCTCGAACCATGCTTTGGCATTTTCATTGACGCTATCTTCAGCAGTGATCAGGCTATTTAAATTAAACTTGCCCGATTCATCCTGGATGATTCCGGAAACATAGCCGTCATCGACCGGAAAAGCCGGCATCGGCTGCGCCCAGGTTTCCTGTAGATGATCAACCTCTGCGGCATTTTCAGCATCATCCACCAGTAATTCAGAAAAAAAGGCTTCGGCACTTTTGGCATACATCAGCGACTGATTTTGCCGCATCAGATAGGCGGTACTTTCAGCAGTTGCAGCCTGACGCTGGGCAATCGTGGCTGCCAGAATAGTCGCCAATGCCACCATCACCAGAATGGTAATCAGTGCAATGCCCTGCTGCTGCTTCAGCCTCTGTTTATTCATTTTCATTTTTTATGATTCTTAGCCGGGTTGACCTGTATTCTGATTATCAAGCAAAAAGTCCGTATTTAATAAACTAAACAGCCACTCATAGCTGACGCCATTCACGGTTAAATTGATTTTAATGCCTTTGGGCAAGCGCTGTTTCTGCTCTAGCTGATTTAAATCCATAGAAGAATCAGGCCACTGTGTGAGTTCATTTGGATTCAGCACCACAACCTGAAATTGCTCAACGTCCGATAATAAAATACTGGATTCAGGTTGATCACGACCGGTCTGATTCAGGTTGCGATATTTCAGTCGATACAGTTTTTTTTCATCGGCCCGATACTGATATTCAATGCGTTCATCTGGCGAAATACCCTCCTCCAGAGGATCAGTCACGCCAGTTTTACTAAAATTAAAACGGCCATTTTGCAAAACCAGAGCCGGTTGAATATCACTATTGATATTGGCCGTTAAAGGGACTGCCTGTACCGTATCCCGTAAAATTTGCTGATAGGTTTCCTGTAGCTGACCTAGACGCTGTTCATGTACTGCATTTTGATCTTTGGTTTTGACAATATAATCAAAAACTTTCCAGCCCAAAGCAGACAGTACCGCAAAGATTGCAATGGCAACCAATAATTCGACCAGGGTAAATCCTTTAGGCTTCATGGCGTATTGTTCATGCGATGATTAAAGAACATCAAGCTGCTGATCCCGGATGCAACTTGACCAGTCTCCTGATTGACCAGACTGACCTGTAGTTCAATACGCTGCACATTGGGACTGATCGTCGGTTCACTGCGCTTGTCAATTTGCCAGGTTTCGCCTTGCTGGGTCAGCTGTTTGGAGGCCGTACCATCCATCCATTGCTGATTGATTTCCATTTGAGCCACTTCGTTCAGGGCAACAAACTGTGCTTTGGTGCGCAGAATGGCATTCGAGGTTGACTGGGTATATTGCATCGCGACTTTGGTCAGCGTCATGGCTGCGGTGGCGAAAATTGCCAGTGCAACCATAACTTCCAGCAAGGTAAAGCCTGAGCTGCGATGAGTGAAATGCTGTTTCACCGCTGCGCAAGACCAAGGGCTCTGCTCGAAGTGCCCACAATGCAATCGATCAACACTCGATTTAAATGGTTTGATCAGCCTGGAGCACACACTTTGCTTGAAAGATCTAGATTTCATTGATTTTACCCAGATGATCCACCTCAATCGCAGAGCCGACTTCACGATCTTCTAAAAAGAACTGAATCCGTACCGGCTTGACCTCACCATTCCCCAGCCAGATCAATTGCGGAGAATTCACCTGCGTCAGATCACGATTTTGCGCACGGGCATAACGCTGTTGTTCTAGCCCCTGAATCCGAAAAGACACATGATCCGGCAGCTTACGTAATTTAAATTCTGTATAACTCTGCCATTTTTCATTTTGCAGGTTCTGTTCAGTCTGCGCTGCTGAACGATATTCTACAATCCCATAGCGAAATGGCGAGACATCGGTCGCGGGTTGCAGATCAAGCGCCAGTATTCTGGACTGGTCATTCGCCTCACGCATGACCCGCTGCAAGTCTAATAACAAAATCTCGCGTGCCTGCATGGCCTTACGCTGATCGACACCACTGGTATTCAGCAATACCAGTGAGGCCATGATTCCCATAATCACAATCACCACCATCAATTCGATGAGGGTAAAGCCACGAACTGCGCTGTGAGATGATCTGATCATACTAAGCTCTAACCTTAGGCAAACTGCTCGGCAGAATGCACCTGCTTTGGCAAAGCCAGTGCTTGATCGATATAGGCCACGCGCAAGGTATCGCGTGAACCCAGATAACGCTGATAAAAACTGGAATTGAGAATTGCAGCGGCGCCATGGGTCAGTGACCAGATCGACGCCAGATAGTCACGCACCGACATGCGGCTATGAATTGAAACCAGATAACTTTCTGTCATGCGGATGATCAGGCGTAAACGCTGTTTGCGTACCTGATACAGTTCACTGAATAGATGCTGAATTCCCACGCCAGTCGTCGACAGACGTTCTTCAATCTGATGGAACAGCACCGTACGTTCCGGATGATGTAAATGGTGCAACATAAAGAAGGCCAGATGTTCAGGAAAAGCTTTATCACTATCCTGAATCATTTCCAGCAACATGCGCTCATTACGGATAATCAGCAACATATACAGTTCATCTTTACTCTGAAAATGTTTATAGAGTGTCCCTTTGGCCAGATCAAGTTCAGCAGCAAGCGCATCTAGCGTCATTCCTGCTTCACCATTTTCCAGCAGGAGCTGCTCTGCGACTTGAAAAATCAAGGTTTCTCTTGCTCGAAACTGAGCCTGACGATCCATCTTCACCCTATAAACTCTCTTGTACTTTATATAACTTTATTTACTTTAAATTTAGAAGATTTTCAAAGTTCTGCTTTGTGATAGAAGCCATTTCTTCTAGCGACTTATCATATACATCACAAAGCGCTTTGGCTACATAAGGAACGTATTTAGGTTCGTTAGATTTACCACGATATGGCATCGGCGCAAGATAAGGACTATCGGTTTCAATCAGTACACGATCCAACGGAACCTGTTTGGCCACATCGCGCAGATCCTGGGCATTTTTAAACGAGATAATCCCGGAAAATGAGACATAATAACCGCAGTCTAAAACCGCTTTGGCAGTTTCCCAATCTTCAGTAAAGCAATGCAAGATGCCATGCGTGGATTTTTCCGCACGAATAATATCCACGGTATCATGCTTGGCAGCACGGGTATGTACCACCACCGGTTTCTTGGTCATTTGCGAAGCATGGATATGACGGGCAAAGCAGGCTTTTTGTTCTTCGACAAAATCTGTACTGTGATAATAATCCAGACCGGTTTCACCGAGTGCCCAGACTTTTTCAGGCTGTGCCAGCTCGACCAGATATTCGGTCGTGGCACGCGCCATGGTCGCAGCATCTTCGCAAGGATGTACCCCAACGGTATAACCGACATCCGGGTGACGCGCGGCAATTTTCGCCAGCGCGATATGATCATCCAGATCGACCGAGATACTCATGAACCTGGATACACCCGCTTCACGGGCCTGTGCGAGTGCTTGATCCAGATCACCGTTATACGGCGTTAAATCCAGCATCGTTAAATGACAATGGGTATCTACAAACACAATGCGTTCCTACCACAGCTAAATGAACTACATAGTGTAACTTTTACGCCCTTCAGATTTAAGACCTGCAACCAGACGATCTGCTTCATTTTTGAAATAAACACCCTTTTCACCGCTTAACTGGATGCCAAAGCCTTGTGGCTTGATGCCATTCTGCTTTTGCGAGACCCAGATCACTTTACCGGTTAAAGGAATTTTCTGGGTCTGTTCAGGCAAAGTGGTCAATACAAAAACTTCTTCACCCAGCTTGACCGGCTGCTTGGACGGAATAAACAGTCCACCACCCCATACATAAGGCATATAGCTGGCAAACAGTGTTTCAATATCAGGAATATTGGCCTGAATAATACCGCCCATACGTGGTTGCATGTGATTTCCCCTTAATTAAAGATTCATCAGCTTGATAAACAATTCATCAATAACCAGATTGCTTTGAACATTCTGCTCGAGATATTGCTTGGCTTGCTGAAAATCTTCATAAATTTTAAAAAGTGCTGCTAATGAATATTGTTCGGCAAGCACATTAAACTCAAGATCAATGTTTTTCACCGTTTGATTGAGCTTGACACAAATTAAATCGGACAACAAGTATTCAAACATGGGAGCAAATTCACCAAAGCTCAGGCTTTTGTTCCATTTGGTCGCAATTGCAAGCGGCATATTTTTTTGCATCACCAGTTTTTGCCAGTCTTGCAGGAATTCCTGACGCAGTGGCAGCCAGGCACTTTGTGCAACCTCGAGTGCTTGTAAGGGCATCTGATTGGACAGGTTCATCAATAACTGTTGCTGGCTAGAACCTGCATCCGGCAACTGTGCCTGAACATAATCACTAAATTGTTCTGCAGAAATCCGGTCTAAGGCAAAATGCTGCAAGCGACTCCGTATCGTTGCAGGCAATTTTAAATAATGATCTGCCAGCAAAATAATGACCGTATTGTCACCGGGTTCTTCTAGCGTTTTCAATAATGCATTGGCAGAGGAGATATTTAAGGCTTCCGCAGGTTCAATTACAATCACTCGCCAGCCATCGACGGTCTGCTGCACAAAAGGCAACAGATCACGAATCTTTTCAATCTTGATTTTGGCATTCTGTTTTTTATTGTCTTCGTCGGTGCTGATATGCACATAATTGGGATGCGTATCAGCCTTGAGCCATTGGCAACTGCCACATTCGCCACATGCACCAGAAGACTGCCGATTCAGACACAAGACCCAAGCCAGAAACTGCTGGCTAAATGCCTCCTTGCCACAGCCTTTTTTGCCATAAAACAATAAACCATGCCCAAGCTTGGGAAAACGTCCGGTCAGCGTTTCCCAAACCTGTTGCTGCCATGGATAAATCTGTGCATTGACATCAAAAGGCATGTATTCAACTCTTCTTAAGCAAAATGAGAAAGATCCATTTGATTCAATCGATCCAGATCTTCTTGAGTATCCACACCCGGTGGCAAATTGGCTTCAGCCACGGCAATCGCAATACGGTGACCATTTTCCAGTACCCGCAATTGCTCTAGGGATTCCAGTTTTTCCAGAACCCCCATCTCCCAAGTGACATATTCTTGAAGCAGTTTTACACGGTAAGCATATAAACCTAAATGACGATAGGCCTGATTATGCAGTTTTGCTTCAGCCAGTTTCGCGCCATCACGGTCATAAGGAATGGTGGCACGGCTAAAATACAAAGCTTGATTATGTTTGGACATCACCACTTTAACAATGCTGTCACGCTTAAATTCGTCTAGTTGATGAATCGGCTCACATAGCGTCGACATCGAAGAATCCGGTTGATCTTCTAGAAGTTGTGCCACCTGTTTCACCAGTTGTGCCGGCAATAAAGGCTCATCACCCTGCACATTGACAATAATATCGTGACTGTCCCAGCCTTTGATCCGCGCTACTTCACTGAGGCGGTCTGTCCCAGAAGGATGATCCACCGAAGTAATCACCACATCAACACCTTCGGCACGACAAACCTCAGCAATACGCTGATCATCGGTCGCCACACACAAATCATCAAAACCTTGTACTTTTTTGGCTTGATCCACTACCCGCAGAATCATGGGACGACCATGAATGTCCAGCAAGGGTTTACCCGGCAAACGTGAACTGGCAAAACGTGCAGGAATAACAATGTGTTTCATACTGAATAAGCCTTAAGAAATTTGAATACCGTATTGTTGTAACTGTTGCTGCAAGACCGTATAGCAGGCTGGCGATAATACTGCATCGACTGGCACCACCCAGATATCCTGCTTAAAATCGGGATATTGTTTCAGTAATGCCATAATCTTGACTGCGTCTTTTTCCGTGGTAATGATCGGATTGGCATCATCAAACTGTAGATCCTCAATGTCATAATCATGATGATCGGGAAATTCATGACATTGGAATTGTTCTATGCCCAGATTTTTCAGGGTCTGATAAAAGCGTTGCGGAAAACCGATTCCCACCACGGCATAAAAAGCCGACTGAGAATCGAAGATTTTATTGTTGTCTTGATTGAGTAGATAAGGCTGTGATGCAGCCAGATGCATATGCAGCTCAGAACTTGGGCTTGCCGAATGTTCAATTACCGTTCCTGTTTCCAAGCGTGTCACCGGTTCACGCAGATAGCCTTCCGGAAGCAGTTTTTGGTTGCCCAGACCGCGATTATTGTCCAGTACAATCCATTCAATCTGACGATTTAAAGCCCAGTGCTGCAAACCATCATCACAAATAATCAGATCCAACTGATGTCTTTGCAGTAACAGTTCAATACTTTTTTGCCGGTTTGGCCCTACGGCCATCGGCACGCCCGTCGCCTGTACAATCAAGGCAGGCTCATCACCGACGACCTCAGGCAAGGTATTAAAATCCACATAAGCCGGAAATGGACCTTTGCCGCCATAACCACGGCTAATCACCCCAACTTTTACACCTTGTTGAGTTAAATAATCAACCAGATGAATCAGCAAAGGGGTTTTACCACTACCACCGACAGTGATATTGCCAATCACCATGACCGGAACCGGAGCACTATAGCTTGTCTTGATCCCTTTCTGGTACAGCCAGCGATTGCTGACAAAACCTAAACGATACAAGCATGACAAAGGACGCAGCACCACCAGCCACTTTGCCTGTGCATTCCAAGCATCCTGAATGATTTGCGCCAATGCCATAACTTATTGTTCCTCAAAATTACGTTGATGCAGCTGATAATAAGCCCCATGCAATGCAATCAGTTCTGCATGAGTCCCTTGCTCGACAATACACCCCTGATCCATGACCACAATACGATCCGCATTTTCAATCGTCGATAAACGGTGTGCAATCACAATGGTTGTACGATCTTGCATGGCCTGATCAAAGGCACGCTGAATAAAGTATTCGGATTCATTATCCAGGGCACTGGTTGCTTCATCCAGAATCAGAATAGAGGCATTTTTCAAAATCGCACGTGCAATCGCGATGCGCTGACGCTGACCACCAGACAGATTTAAACCTTGAGCACCCAGTTGGGTATCATAACCTTTTGGCAGAGCCATAATAAAATCATGTGCATAAGCGGCTTTTGCTGCTGCAATAATGTCTTCATCAGTCGCACCTTCGAGCTGACCATAGGCAATATTTTCTCGCACAGTCCGATTAAACAGCACCACTTGCTGATTCACCATCGCAATCTGGGTACGCAAAGCAGTCAGCTCAAAGTCTTCAATCGGTTTCTGATCCAGTAGAAGCTGACCTGACGTTGTATCCTGATAACGTACCAGCAAATTCACCAGTGAGCTTTTACCGGCACCGGAACGCCCAACCAGAGCAACCGTTTCACCAGCTTTTACCTCTAAATTAAAATCACGAATGGCATGATGACCATCATCATAAAACAGGTTGACATCTTTAAACTGAATATTACCTTTTAAGCTATCGCTTAAAGTCCCGGTATTTTTTTCTTCGGGCATGTCCAGCAATTCAAATACCGAATGCGCTGCGGCCATACCCCGTTGAATTTTTTCATTGATATCGGTTAAAGCCTTGATTGGTCTTGCCAACATGCCCGCAGCCGTAATATAAGCCACAAATTCACCGGCAGAGGTATCGCCAAGGATCTGTGGACGCAAGGCAATAAACATGACAATACTGAGTGAAATAGACATGATCAGCTGAACCACAGGACTGTTCAACTGCTGCACAGCGACCATTTTCAAGCCACGACGCAAGTTTTCCAGCGAGTTCTGCTTAAAGCGTTCCTGCTCGTAACTTTGGCCGCCAAAACCCTTGACGATCAGGTTGGCATTGACCGTTTCCTGAACCACATGGTTGACATCCCCCATGGTATCTTGCACTTGCTGTGACAATTTACGCATCCGTCTAGCTGCCTTACTGATCACAAAGCCAATGACGGGTGCAAAAATCAGGATACACATGGTCAGACGCCAGTTGCTATATAACAGATAACCTAATAGTGCAATCGTAATCAAACCTTGTTGCAACAGGGTTCTTAACGCTTCTGTTGAGGCAGCGGTCAGCTGTTCCACGTTATACATGATCTTGGCAGTAATATGCCCGCTGGTATTGTCCAGATAATACTGAGACGGTAAACGCAGCAGTTTTGCAAAAACTTCCTGACGGATATTGAACACCAGATTACGGGAAATCACCGCAGTAAAATAACCCCCCATGAATAATCCCAGCCCACGAAAGAACATCAGGACAACCACTAAAAACGGGAAAAGCGAAGTGAAACTCTGGTCTTTGTCTTGAATGGCCTCAATAATATATTCCAGTAATTTAGCCACAGAAACTTCTGTAGCCGCATTAATAGAAAAACCGAGCAGGACAAGCAATCCGATGCCCCAAAAGGGTTTTAAATAACTTAAAAGGCGAAGATAGACCTTAAAATCGTGCTTCACTAATAACCTCGGGTAGGTACTTTGGTACTGATATTAATATTGACAAAGCCGAGCTGCCCGGCCACATCCATAACGCGAATCACGTCCTGATGGCTGGCTTTCGCGTCAGCGGCAATGACGAACATTAAATCACGGCGTTCATTAGAAATCTGTTTAATTGCAGTATTTAAATCTGCGACTTCTTTACTGGCCAAGGATTGACCATTGACTGCATAATGACCATTGGCATCCACAATCACTTCAACTTTCTGATCATAACTTTTAGGCGGAACACCCTGCGCATCTGGTAAGGTCAAGTTCATACGGCTCATTTGGCTAAATGTTGTCGATAACAGTAAAAAGACCAGAATAAACAGCAGACAATCAATCATAGGGGTCAGATTAATATGCACATCTTCAACCTGGTTGCGTTTGAATTTCATCATCCGCCTCCTAGCTGGCTTTTTGCATATCTTGGTCTATATCTGCAATATTGCGATAAAAAAGATCCGCATGAAACAAGGTCGCCTGCTGTTCAAGCTCCGCCACATATTCCTGAACCAGTCGCTGGAAGTAACGATGGGCAAAAAGTGCCGGAATTGCTATCAGCATCCCGGCTGCTGTGGTAATCAAGGCTTTGGAAATACCTGGCATCATCAATACCGGATCACTCCCAGTCCCCACATCGATCATCAGAAAAGATTCGATAATCCCAAGCACAGTCCCCAACAAACCCAGCAATGGCGCCACAGCACTTAAGGTTCCCAGAAAGTTAATATTCTTTTCCAGATAACCAATTTCCTGCGATGCCATCACTTCCATTTGTGCACGGGCATACTGTTCGCCCTGCGGCTTGCTGGCATAGCCTGCTGCAAATACCCGGCCTAAAGTACTGTGCTTCAATTCTGTACTTTGTTGAATTTTTTGCATGACTTGTGATGCATTTTGCACTGGACTCATCAGAAGTGTAGACGGAAGTACCGCTTTCCTCTTCAGGCGAATCAGGCGCTCGATCGAAATCGCCAACATAAAGATAGAACACAAGACCAGTGGCAGCATGAGCCAGCCACCCGCTTTAACCAATTCCCACATCTAATTTATTCCCCAATAAAAAAAATATATAAATTATTCATCTTCTAAAATAGAAAGAATGCCATCCAGCTCTTCTAAAGAATGATAACTAATGACTAATTTTCCTTTACCTTGTTTGTTATAGTCAATTTTCACATCAGCACTGAAACGCTCTGAAAGGCGCTGGGTCAATTGCTGAATATCCGGTGCAAGCGCTTGTTTTACTTTTTCTTGTTTAGGTGCATTAAAATCACGGACTAACTGCTCGGTTTGACGAACAGACAAGCTTTTTTCAATCACGATATCAGCGACTTTGAGCTGGTCTTTTGCCTTCAGCGTTAGAATCGCACGCGCATGCCCCATATCCAGCAGGCCTTGCTGCATAAAGTCTTTCACTTCTTCAGCCAGACTGAGCAGGCGAAGTAAGTTACTGACCGTAGTACGTGCTTTGCCGACTGTGTCTGCAATTTCCTGATGGCTTAAACCAAATTCTTCATGGAAACGTTGCAGAGCCATGGCCTGATCAATCGGATTCAGATCCTGACGTTGGATGTTTTCAATCAGAGCCAATGCAATCGCGACCTGATCCTGAAGTTCGCGCACAATCGCAGGAATTTCAGTCAGACCTGCCAACTGCGCTGCACGCCAACGACGTTCACCGGCAATAATTTCATAAGGATAGCGTTCGTCATCGACCGGACGAATCACAATCGGCTGCATAATGCCGTGTTTTTCAATCGATGCCGCCAGCTCTTGCAAGTCTTGCTCGTTGATATAACGGCGCGGCTGGTATTCACCACGCTTGAGCAGGTTCACATCAATCTGTTTGAGCTGACCATGATCAAGACCTTGGGCTTCCATCTGTAATTTTTCTTTTTGAATTGAGCCTAGCAAGGCATCCAAGCCACGACCTTTAGCGAGTCCACGTTTCTTGACGGTCATGCTTTACTTCCTTTTTTCACTTTGCTTTTCTTTAATACTTCAGCTGCCAGATTTAAATAAGCAACTGCACCCTTTGAGCTTTTTTCAAAATAAATCACCGGCAAACCGTGTGCTGGTGCTTCAGCCAGACGAATATTGCGTGGAATCACGGTGTCATACAGTTTTTTACCGAAATATTGTTCTAATTCTTCAGAGACATCACGGGTCAAGGCATTACGCGCATCATACATGGTACGTAATACACCGACTATTTGCAGGTCTGGATTCAATGCTTGCTGAATCCGATCGATGGTCTGGGTCAAATCAGCCAGACCTTCCAGTGCATAATATTCACACTGCATCGGAATCAGCACACCATCAACCGCTGCCAAAGCATTCACTGTAATCAGGCTCAGACTTGGCGCACAATCAACAATAATATAATCAAATGACTTTTCGACTTCTTGCAATGCATCACGCAGGATGAATTCACGTCCTTCCTGCTCTGCAATTGCCAGCTCAACCCCAGCCAGATCACGGTTGGCACCCAGAACCTTATAACCGACCTCTGCCTTGGCGATCGCCGTTTCAATCGGCACTTCACCCAGCAATACATCGGTGACCGAATAGAGCAAGTCATTCTTTTGAATGCCCGACCCCATGGTTGCATTGCCTTGCGAATCCATATCGACCAGCAAAACGCGCTTTTTTAACACAGCTAAAGATGCCGCCAAATTTACTGCGGTTGTGGTTTTACCAACACCACCTTTTTGGTTTGCAATCGCAATAATTTGTGCCATGTTGCCCCCAATCCCTTTAAAATTCTTAAATACGTTTTAATAGCAGTAAATGACGCTGTTCGTCTAAGCGCGGAACTTTAAGTTCAATAATCTCACAACTAAATTCATTTTTTAAAGCAGCGACTTCATCTTCAGGAATTAAGCCTTTCATCGAGGCAATAATGGTCTGTTCATGCATATACGGTTTAGAGGCATCCACAAAGTCAGTCAGAGATGCAAATGCACGACTGGTAATCACATCGAATTGACCCAGCTCGTTAATGCTGTCTTCATTTTCTACACGCGTTTGCACCGCAATGACATTTTTAAGTTTCAGATCGGCAATAAACTGCTTCAGGAAACGAATTTTTTTACCGTTTGAATCGAGTAATACACATTCACGCTCAGGCTGACATAAAGCAATGATCATACCTGGCATACCGCCACCCGTACCGATATCGAGCAGACGGCCCGCTGGCAGATCTTTTAGAATGCTGAGACTGTCCAGCAGATGCTTGACCAGCATTTCTTTCGGATCACGGATCGCAGTTAAATTATATGCTTTGTTCCACAGCACCAAAGCGTCCTGATACTTGAGTAATAAATTCAAAGCTTCTTCAGATAGCTCTAAACCCAAAGCTTGGCTACCCTGCTTTAGTTCTTGAAAAAACATGTGCATAAACAATCTACGCTCGAAAAAGTTAGGTGGAAGTATACCGTTTTCTATATCTTGTCATAGTAGGCAGTGCTTAGTGAATATTCACTTAAACAGACTTAGCTTCACGGATTGCCAAATCTAGTGCCGTTAAACGTTCAGGCGTGCCGACATCTACCCAAATACCTGCCAGTTTAGAGGCAACCACTTGATGATTCAGCATCGCTGCCTTCAATAAAGGTGCCAAAGGACGCTTTCCAGCCTCTAAGCCTTCAAATATTTTTGGACTGATGACGGATACACCGCTAAAAGTCAGGTTTTCACCCTCGACCTGCTGATCAAAGGTATAAGCCTTCCCTTCTGCAAGGGTGAAATCACCCTCTGGATGTTGCTGCGGATTTTCGACCAAGACCAGATGTGCCAAATTATCGTTCAGATCAACATCTAATAAAGGTGCAAAATCCATTGTGGTCCAGACATCACCATTTAATAGGATAAAAGGCTGATTACCCAAAAGCGGCAAGGCATGAATGATCCCGCCTGCCGTTTCCAGACCTTCACCTTCATGTGACCACAGAATCTTGACACCAAACTGTGAGCCATCACCCAGGGCTTGTGCCAGTTTTTCACCGAGCCATGCAGTATTGATCACGATTTCAGTGACGCCAATCGCAGCCAGTTTCTCGATATGCCAGACAATCAGCGGCTTGCCACCGACTTCAAGCAAAGGCTTTGGGGTATGCAGCGTTAAAGGCCGCATACGATTACCGAGGCCTGCGGCTAAAATCATCGCTTTCATTTAGGCAGCCACCTCATATGAACCATATTTTGCTTCAAAAGCCGGCATCACTTTTTCATGCATAAACTGCATAAAAGGTTGTAATTCTGGATAAGGTTTAGATTCTTCTAATAAATACCACATCACCCGTGGTAAATCTTTTAAATAACCAGACTTACCATCACGTTCAAACAGACGCACAAAAATACCCAGAATTTTGATATGACGTTGAATCGCCATCATATCGGCATCTTTCTTGAACTGCTCAAAATCACGGTCTTCTTTGGCTGAGGCTGGCAATAAATTATAAAAGGCTTCAAACCAGCGATAGACACGATCAGCATTCCACTGTACATAGGCATCGCGGGTAATCGAGATCAGGTCATAAGTATCTGCACCAATCACGGCATCCTGAAAATCAATCACACCGAGTTCGGTTTCATTGTCAATTTTCATCAGATTACGGCTATGAAAATCACGATGCACAATCACTTGTGGCTGCGCCAGCGCTGCATTGGCCAGAATCGCAAAGCTACGTTTGATCAAGGCACTTTCTGATTCAGTCGGCTGGATCTTTAAGGCTGGCAACATCCAGTCAGTCAGCAGCTGCATTTCCGAGATCAGTTTTTCATAAGAGTATTCCGGAAAATGTCCTTCTCCAGCAATTGATTGCAGTTGAATCAGCTGCTTAAAGCTTTGCTCATAATAAGCATCCACCGTCTCTTCATTCAGCAGATTGGAAAGCAGGACATCGCCAAAATCTTCGAGCAGCAAAAAACCATTTTCCAGATCTTTGGCGACAATATGCGGAACACGCACGCCATGCGCATCAAAAAATTCATCAATCGTCACAAAAGGCACACAATCTTCTTTTTCTGGTGGTGCATCCATCAGCATAAATGTTTTATTATTCAGTTTGATTCGTGCATAACGACGGAAGCTGGCATCACCTGCTAAAAAATGAGTTTCAAATTGATCTGAACCGAGTACAGAGGCAATCCAAGATTGTATCAATTGTTCGCGTTGTGTATTCATTTGCAATTAATTCTAATACAGGCTGAGTTTTTAAAGTGCTAAGTGTAGCTACTTATCAACTTTTTCTCTATGATGCGACAATAATTAATTGCGATAAAAGCATGATTGGTTAATGAGACAAATGAAGCATCACTTTAAAATCAACCCTCTAGCGACTGCGATCTTAACCCTTTTATGTGGCAGCTCAGCCTCAAGCTATGCTGCATCAACTGTCTCATCCGATGTAAATGCAGAACAACTCAAACAGCGCATTAATGAGACCTATCCAGGTGAAGCCTTCTTTTCACAATACTATGTCGATAAATCCTCGGCTGAAGCGCAGCAACGTCAGGGACAGTATTTAAGTTCGGCTTATTGTGAAGGTGCCTGGGTCACCCCGATCGCTCCAGATGCAGCGACTATTGCGCCAGACCAAGCCACCTCGACCATTACCGCCGATTATGGACATTACGATCCGGCAGGCGACTCCTATCTGGAAGGCAATGTGGTTATTGATCAGCAAGGTCGTCAAATCCGTGCCGAACGAGTGACCATTGATCAGACCCAGACCTATGCCAAAGCAGCAGGTCAGGTACAGTTAGCACAAGGCGGTCTGATCTCACAAAGTGATGATATTAACTATAATTTAAAAACCCAACAGGGCGATTTAAACAACAGTTTCTATATTGCAGAGCAGCAACATGCCCACGGTCGTGCAGAAAAGATTGCCAAAACATCGACTGATACGATAGAACTGGAAAATGCCACTTACTCTACCTGCCCGCCTGAGCAAAAGCCGACCTGGAAAATACAGGCAGAAAAGATCAAGCTGAATCAGGAAACCGGACGTGGTGAAACCCGCAATACCAAACTGTATGTCAAAGACGTTCCGGTATTGGCAATCCCTTATTTCAACTTCCCGATTGATGACCGCCGTACTACTGGCATTCTGACGCCAACTTTTGGTTTTACCAATGATGGCGGACTTGAACTCGGTGTTCCTGTTTATCTGAATTTGGCTCCACAGTACGATGCTACCCTCACTCCGCGCTATATTGGTGATCGTGGTGCCATGCTAGATGGCGAGTTCCGTTATCTGACAGAAAATTATGGTGAAGGTCGCATCTGGGGTGGCTATCTACCTTCGGATGAAAGTTATGATAATGAGGATCGTAAAAGCTTACATTACTTGCATAATTGGCAAATCAACGATCAGTTCTCGACCAATCTGGAATATAATTACGCCTCAGACAAAGATTACTTTGCCGACTTGGACAATAACCCGAACTCAAAAACTGACTTAAACCTGCGCCGCGCCTGGGAAGTCAATTATAAAAATGGTATTCCCGGCTTAAAGGCACAATTCAAAGTCGAAGATTTCCAGACACTCGATCCAACTGTACTGGATGAAGATCGTCCTTATGCACGTTTGCCACAGCTTTTAGTCAATTATAAAACTGGCAATCCACTCGGATTACAGCTTGAGTTTAATAACGATACTGCTTATTTCCAGAAAGACCTGAGAAATTTTGCTGATATCCCTCAAAATGATGACAAGATTTATCAACCAAGTGGCACCCGCATCTATAACGACTTTTCGGTGCGTTATAATCACTATAACCCGTGGTCGTTTTTTATTCCGGAAGCATCTGTACGCAACATCAATACCTTCTATGATGAGAAAACCCGAGACCGTGGTGGTTCTAGTGAAAGCCAGTCCATTGTGGTGCCACAATTCACGCTGGACACCGGCTTAATTTTCGAAAAAGAAGGCACCTATTTACAGACCTTAACGCCTCGTCTGTTCTATGCCTATTCACCTTATGAAAACCAGCAGAATCAACCTAACTTTGATTCAGTCGTTGCTTCGATTAATTATGATCAGCTTTTCAGTGCGCGTCGCTTCTATGGCAACGACCGCTTGGAAGACAATAACTTTGCCTCTTTAGGCCTGAGTTATAGCCTGTTTAATGAAGAAGGTCTGGAACGCCTACGCGCGAGTGTCGGTCAAAGTTTCTTCTTTGAAGATCGCCGTGTCACACTGGAACAGGATGCAGACAAATTTGACCGTGAAAGCCATACAGGGCCTGTCATTCAGCTCACCAGCCAGCTATCGAATAATGTCCATGTCAATTTAAACTCCAGCTGGATGTCGAATGGTCAAAATGCGCAGCGTGATGTGCAGGTTTATTATACTGGCGATCAGGGCAATCTATACAACGTCGGCTATTTCTATCGTAAAGACATTCCGAACCGTCAAGACCGTTATGATCATATCGTCGGCTCCTTTATTCAGCCGCTTGCCAACAACTGGCGTCTGGTAGGACATGCGCAGTTTGACCTCGACAATAGTGTCGCACGAGAATATTTACTTGGGGTCAACTATGAGTCATGCTGTTGGGGAGTTTCTGTATATGGTCGTTCATATTACAATGACTTAGACGACGTTAATGATTCAAACGTCAAAGCCAAACGCGCTATTATGGCCGAGGTCAGCCTGAAAGGCTTAGGTGGGTTAAGCAGCAAACTCACCTCATTACTAGAAAATCGCATTCTAGGTTTTAACAATATCAATCAAACTTGGACAGAACGTTAATGAAGACAAAACAGTTAAAACAAATTTTTAAAGCGACTGCACTTGCGCTATGCCTTTCTTCAGCGATGACGACGTTTGCTGTTGCCCAACCTAAAGATGAAGTTGTAGCTGTGGTCGACAATAGTATCATTCTGCGTAGTGATCTGGCTCAAGGTGTGGCCGAGATTTCTCATCAGCTGCAAAAGCAAAATCAGACAGTTCCACCCCAACAATTTCTTGAGCAACAAGCCTTAGAGCAGCTCATTATTCGTCAAGCACAACTTGAACAAGTTAAACGCTACAATATTCGTCCCGATGAAAAATCCCTGAATGATGCAGTACTGAAAGTTGCACGCGATTCGGGCTCAACCAGTCTGGAAGCTTTCCAGCAAAAACTGGATGCCATGGCGCCAAATACCTATGCTTCTTTACGCAACCGTATTGCGGAAGATTTAGCGCTGAATCGTTTACGTCAACAAGTCGTGACTTCACGGATTCAAATCACAGACCAGGATGTTAAAAACTTCCTAAATACCCCGCAAGGTCAGGCTTTACTCGGCAGTCAGGTACATGTGCTGCATTTACGTGTAAGCGGCGAAAATGCTGAACAGATTGCTACACAGGTAAAGCAAGAGCTGAATAACAGTAATGATATTCAGGCAATCAGCAAAAAATACAGCACTGGCGGCATTAAAGTCGAAGCTGCTGACATGGGCGTGAGAAGCCTGTCAGAAATTCCGGCAGAACTGGCTGCACGTGTCACGACCCTACAGCCAGGTCAAACCTCTGAACTCATTCCGGTTGCTGATGGGGTACATGTACTCAAGCTACTAGAACGTAAAGGTGGCGAACAAAAAGCCCTGGTTCCTCAATACTTGACCCGTCACATCCTGATTCAACCCTCTGAAGTAGTCAGTCCGGAAAATGCCAAACAGATGATTGACAGTTTATATAGCCGCCTGCAACAAGGCGAAGATTTTACTGTTTTAGCTTCAACTTTCTCCAATGATACCGGTTCAGCACGTGATGGTGGCAGTCTTGGCTGGGTAAGCCCTGGGGTAATGGTGCCTGAATTTGAACAACAGATGAAAAGCACCCCAGTGGGTCAGTTCAGTAAACCGTTTCAATCCCAGTTTGGCTGGCATATCCTGCAAGTCAGCGAAACACGTCAACAGGATATGACAGAGGAATATCAAGAACGTATGGCCCGTCAATTACTTGGTGAACGACAGTTTGATGCCGAGCTGGACAGCTGGTTACGTGAAACACGCAGCAATGCCTATGTAGAAATTAAAGATCCACAACTGGATCCTAAACGTAATCGTTAAGCCCAGATCCATTTTAAAAAGCCAGCGCTAGATTGCTGGCTTTTTAATTTTTATCCATGCAAAACTTACAGGCATAAAAAAACCTCTCGATGAGAGGTTTTTTTAATTTTCAGACTCGATTAACGATTATTTTCGTCGTCTTGAGTATCTTCAAATTTAGTATCGTTGTCAAAACCAGCGCCTTGACCACCAAAGCCACCTTGACCACCGAAGCCAGCGCCTTGACCGCCACCGAAGCCGCCTTGACCACCAAAGCCACCACCTTGACCACCAAAGCCAGCGCCTTGACCGCCACCGAAGCCACCTTGACCACCAAAGCCAGCGCCTTGACCGCCACCGAAGCCACCTTGACCACCAAAGCCAGTGCCTTGACCGCCACCGAAACCACCAGCAGCACCTTGACCGCCAAAGCCAGCACCTTGTGGACCAGCAGGCGCACCAGCAGGACGAGGATTACGTGCAGGCACTACAGTTGAAATTGCATGCTTATAAACCATTTGGCTTACTGTATTTTTTAATAAAACCACGTATTGGTCGAAAGACTCGATATGACCTTGTAATTTAATACCGTTTACCAGGAAGATAGATACTGGGATACGTTCCTTACGGAGAGAATTCAAGAATGGATCTTGTAAAGTTTGACCTTTAGACATGTTATAACTCCAAAAAAAAATTAAAAATCAGCGCAAAAACTATCTCTATTTTTCAATTAAAAATTATAAAAAAGATAGTCCCTAAATTTTGCTTTATCCGTGACAGTTTCGCAAGTCTTGTTGAGCCTGCTGTAGCGTAAAATATGTTGTAAATTTATGCTTTTCTTGCAAAGACCTCAGCCACGTATATTGACGTTTTGCAAGTTGTCGTGTCGCAAATAAAGCTTTATCCTCCATTTCCTGTTGCTTTTCCTTGGTTTTGTCAGCATTTTTTAAGAATTCTATAGCTTGACGGTAACCTACCGAACGCATAGAAGGTAGATTTTCATTAAAATCGTATTTTTCAATTAAACTAACAACTTCATTTAAAAAACCGTTTTTCCACATCATTTGCAGACGTTGTTCAATACGCCCGTGTAATTCTAACCGATCTGGCATAAGTGCATAGTTATAAAAACTGTAACGATATGGTAAGTTTTTAGGTTGCTCTGCCTGTAGTTTTGTAATCGGCTCACCGGTCAGTTTAAACACTTCTAAGGCACGAATAATACGCTGCTTGTCACTAACCTTGAATTTCTCCGCAGCAACGGGATCTACGGCACTTAATTCTGCATAAACAGCCTCCCAACCTTCTCGCTCGCCTTTGGCTTCAATTTCAGCACGAATCGTATAGTCGGCACTGGGCAGATTATCTGACAACCCCTCAAGTAAGGCTTTAAAATACAGCATGGTTCCGCCCACCAATATCGGTGTTTTACCACGTGCATGAATATCATCAATTAACCGGCAAGCATCTTCAACAAAGTTTGCCGCAGAATAGACTTCGAGTGGACTGATAATATCGATCAGATGGTGCGGATAGCGCGCCAGTTCCTCTTTAGAAGGCTTGGCTGTACCAATATCCATTTCCCGATAAACCAGCGCAGAATCGACCGAAATCAGCTCGAATTTTCCATGCTCATACAGTTCACATGCCAAAGCGGTTTTACCACTTGCAGTTGGCCCCATTAAATTGATGACCGGCAATTGATTGGACATGTAAAACTACTCTCCTCGAGCAAAAAGTTTGTCTAGTTGATTCAATGGAAAAGCGCGCCAAGTCGGACGGCCATGATTACATTGACTGGCAAATTCAGTGTGTTCCATCTGACGCAATAAAGCATTCATTTCAGACAGGCTTAAAATGCGATGCGCACGTACTGCACCATGACAGGCCATACCTGCCAGAATCTGGTCACGTTTCTGCAATAGACCCTGTACCTGATCATTCGGATCCAGATCATTTAACAGCTCGGGAATCAGTGCATCAAAATCTGCTTTGTGCAAAATGGCAGGTACGCCACGCACAATCACCTGTTCATCACCATACTGGTCAATTTCAAGCCCCAAACGCATTAACTGCCCTTTGAGTTCTTCGACCCGCATCGCCTGCATTCGAGTGATGTTGACCACTTTGGGAATCAGCAATTGCTGTGATGTCCAGAATTCAGGTTTATCCCAAGCCGATTTCATTTGCTGCAAGACGATCCGCTCATGGGCAGCATGCATATCCACAATGATCAGCCCTTCGGTATTTTGTGCCAGAATATAAATCCCATGTAACTGGGCAATCGCAATCCCGAGTGGATGTTCATCGACTTTGGCCTGTATATGACTTTGCAAGGCTTGCTCTGCAACTTGTGGCTCATAGGCAGAGGCTTGATCACGCAGCGGTGCCAGATAGCTTTGCAGGGCATTATTCAGCTGCTGCGAGCCTGCATAAGACGCATTATAGTCTCGCGCATAATGTACCGTTTGTGGCCGCGAAGATTCAAAGTCGGTCAGTACATCCGATGCCTCATTTTCACCTTTAGCAGCTACAGGTAGGTTAGAGGATAATTGCTGCTGCACATGCGCAGTCTGGTGCAGGCTAAACTGTTCCTGATAACGCGGTTGCGGTACAAGTGCAACAGGTTCATCATCAACTTTCATCGCAGTTGCTAAATCAGCAGTTGCCGTCTGGAATTGTGCCAGAGTGTCTTTGGCATAATGCCGCACAAACTCATGTACTTCACGCTGATTCAGAAAGCGAATTTCATGCTTAGTGGGATGGACATTGACATCAACATTTTCAGGATCAACTTCTAAAAACAGCAAATAAGCCGCATGTTGATGGCCATGCAAAATGCCATCATAAGCCATCCGCAAGGCATGAGAAATGGTTTTGTCTTTGACAATCCGGCCATTGACATAGACATATTGCAAGTCGGCCTGTGCACGCGCATCTGAGGGATGACCAAGCCAGCCTGATAAACGCATGTTGATACTGTCAGCATCGATCCAATAAGCATTTTCAGTGAACTGACGACCCAATAACTGCTGTACCCGCTGGAAACGTAAAGCACCGCTGTCCGCGACGGGTAAATTCAGCTTGATGCTTTCATTATGTTCCAGCACAAACCGGATATCAAAATGCGTCAGTGCCATACGGCGTACAATTTCTTCAATGTGGCCAAATTCAGTGCCCGGTTTCTTTAAGAATTTACGCCGCGCAGGCACATTAAAAAATAAATCCTGAACCCGGATATGCGTCCCTTTCGAAGCTGCAACCGCTTGAATTTGCTGATGATCAAAAGCCGTACCGTTTACTTCTACTTGATAACCAATGCCATCCTCATTTTGACTGCTGATCATGGTCAGGCGTGAGACTGCTGCAATCGATGCCAGCGCTTCTCCACGAAAGCCTAAACTGCTGATCGCATACAGCTCATCGGCACTCTGGATTTTGCTGGTGGCATGACGCATGACGGCCAATGCCAGATCTTCAGCATGAATACCACGGCCGTTGTCCATAATTTCAATTAAGGTACTGCCACCCTGTTCCACCCGGATGATCAGCTCGGTCGCACCCGCATCAATCGAGTTTTCCAGTAATTCCTTGACCACGGATGCCGGACGTTCAATCACCTCACCTGCAGCAATCTGGTTGGCCAGCGCAGGATCAAGGGCACGGATACGGCGTAGGCTTAAATCATTCGACATGTGAAAATTGACGCTCCAAAGCCTCTCGCAAAGCAAGATTAGAGGAAATCAGGCTTGCAGTACGGGTCAGTTCATCTTCAGATTTTAAAATTTCAATAATCAGGTCAGCTTGCGGAATTTCATCGCCACCTTTGGAGGGCCATTCAAATAAAAATAGCGCATTCGGAGTTTCCAGATAATCCCGGATTCCCATCAATTCGAGTTCATAGGGGTCATTCAGACGGTACAGGTCAAAGTGAAAAATATCCTGCCCATTGATCTGATACGGTTCGACCAGCGTATAAGTCGGACTTTTCACCGAACCTTGATGACCCAGCTGTTGCAAATAATAGCGCGTTAAGGTCGTTTTTCCTGCCCCCAAATCACCGATCAGATATACGACTCCCGCAGGGAAATTTTCGGCCAGAACCTTGGCCAGTTTCTGGGTATCGTCTTCATGATTTAAAGTGACATTAAATGAATAAGGCATATTACTCACGACATGATGCAAAAGAATAAATATGATAGCATCGCCACGCTTTAAAAGCCTATTCACCTGTGTGAGAAACTGTATTTTTTCACCATTTCTGTTTCTGAGAGGTTGATCTGCCTGCCATGCATCCGACTGTTGAGTTTAATCCGCCCATGTTAAATGGGGTCAGTGCCAGTAAAGTGTTCTTGCAGGATAGTCTAGATACACCCCCGACAGTTTTTGCTTATTTATGCACGCAATTTGCGCATATCGCAGCAGATGAATGGCAAGCCCGTTTCGCCAAAGGTCTGGTCTATGATGCGCAGGGCCATCAATTAAGCACAGAAAGTCCATTTCAGGCCAATAGTCATTGTTTTTATTATCGATTTTTGGCACATGAAGTGCATGTTCCTTTTCAACATCAGATTTTATTTGAAAATGAGCATTTCATGGTGATCGATAAACCGCACTTTTTGACCATGAGTCCGACCGGTCAGTATGTACAGGAAACCTTGCTGGTTCGTCTCAAAAAACAAACAGGCAATGAACATTTAACACCGATTCACCGGCTAGACCGTGAAACGGCCGGCGTGGTTCTCATTTCAAAATATGTAGAATCTCGTGGCCTGTATCAACAGATGTTTGCCACACGGCAAGTGCAGAAGACCTACCATGCGATTGCAGCATACAAGGCTGATTTAGAATTTCCATTGATCACACGATTAAGAATGGAAAAAGGTCAGCCCTTCTATACCATGCAGGTGGTCAACGGCGAAGCCAATAGCGAAACGGCAATCCAGCTGTTAGAACATAATAAAGAATGGGCCAAATATGAACTGAAACCACACACTGGCAAACAGCACCAATTACGCGTGCACTTGAATCATCTCGGTATTCCAATTCAGAATGATCCGTTTTATCCACGGATAGCGCACAAAGCCGAAGATGATTTTTCTGCCCCTTTAAGCTTATTGGCCCAACATATTCAATTCATCGATCCGATCACGCAGAAAAGCATGAATTTCAGCTCCAGACTTGAATTGACACTGTAAATCGCTTGTCATTACAGATTATTTTCTAAAATCGGTCGCTTTAAGATTGAATTTCAAACGTAATTGATTAGAATAAAGGCGAAAAGTTAAGTAATTTAAAGCTTTAAAAATATTATGAGAAAAACTGAAGTTTATCAAATTCGCTTGGACTCGCAAGAGAAGAAACAAGCCTTTGCGGTATTTAAGCAATTGGGGATTACGCCAGCTCAGGCCGTGCGTCTTTTTTTCAAACAGGTGGTGATTACCAAATCGATCCCCTTCTCGATTGAAAACCAGAATATTAATCTGGAACAACTGATCCGACTGCGCAAACTGAAGCAAAATGAGATCCAGAATGGGCAAAGCAGCTTGCCAAATTCAACACTCAATTCTCTGGATGATCAGGAAATCCAGCTCGATGATGATCATCTGGATTTATTTGAAGAACTGAATGCCATTTTAGGTGAAAGCGACAAAATTTAACATTGTTGCATTTCCGAACAATTTCTAAAGCCGGCCACTGACAAACTTCGCTATGCTTGATGCTGATAATGAATAAAAAATTAGCATGGAGGATGCAATGCTCGTACGACGCGCTCAATCAGCAGACCTGAATCAGCTTGCGATATTATTCGATGAATATCGACAATTTTATGGCACCTCCTCTAACCCCGAACTCTCCTACCAATTTTTAAAACAACGTTTTGAAGATGGACAGACCGTCATTTTCATTAATACCAAAGATGATACTTTTACCGGCTTTATTATCCTGTATCTGGGTTTTTCTTCGGTGGCCTGCTCGACCTATTATATTCTGGATGATGTCTATATCACCCCGATATTTCGGCGTCAGGGTGCAGCCAGACAACTGATTGATACCGCAATTTTATTTGCCAAACATGAACAGGCCTTAAGAATTAGCCTGGAAACCCAAAAGAACAATTACCAATCGCATGAATTGTATGAATCTATGGGATTTATTAAGGATAATGAGTTTCAGACCTATCATTGTTTCCTGAGATAAAATCTGATCGTTCAAATAAACTTGAGAAGAATAACTCAATTATTCTTCTGAACGGAATTTTGCCAAAGCCACCTGTTCTGCATTTAAATAGATCCATTCTCCTTCAGCCAGCTCAGGCAGAGCCAAAGCACCAATTTGAGCACGATGCAATTGCTCGACTTTATTTCCGACGGCTGCCAGCATGCGTTTCACCTGATGATATACCCCTTGATGAATGCTCATTTGCAGACGGCTTTCAGACAGACGTATCACTTCAGTGGCTGCAAAAATACCTTTTTCATTGCGTAGCTCAACGCCTTGTTCCAGTTGCTGTAGCTGAGCATCAGTGACTGGATCTGCCGTTTGCATTTGATAAACTTTGGCCACATGTTTTTTCGGATGTGTTAACGCTTGCAGAAACTGGCCATCATCAGTCAACAATAACAGTCCGGTGGTGTCCTGATCCAGACGACCCACGCATTGAATGCCACGATTCAGCAGCATCTCATCAAACAGATCAAACACACTAAAATGATGCGTGGCCTGATGCGAACACTCATAGTCCTGCGGTTTGTTTAAAGCGATATAGACTTTCTCTCGATAGCGATGGGCCTTGCCATAGACCTCGAAGTCTAAATCATTCAAATCCAGTTTATGTTTAGGATGATCAATCACTTCATTCTGGATAGAAACAGCACCATTTTTAATCAATTGCTGACAATGCTTGCGGGAACCGAAACCTTGTGACTGCAACATTTTTTCCAATAGCATCTGCTTAAACCTGTATCGCGTGAAGAGTTGTGCATTCTATCCTGAAACACACCTAAATTGATTGCTTCGCTTATTTTCTTCGTATCACCAGCTGAAACGCTCTACAATGGTGGCATTTTCCATGTTTCCTCTCCCGCCCATGTCACAACTCGATTTAAATTTGATGGTTCTTTTGGTATTACTGGCCTGTGGTATATTCAGTCACAATAGTGCTGTCACCATCGCTGCAGCGGTACTGATTGTTCTTAAAATTACCCCGCTACACGACCTGTTGCCTTATGTACAACAACATGGTTTGAATATTGGAATTATTATTTTAACCATCGGGGTATTGGCACCGATTGCGAGTGGCAAAATTGCCGGAGAAAGTATTCTCAAGTCATTTCTCAGCTGGAAATCTTTACTGGCCATTGCCATTGGTGTTTTTGTGGCTTGGCTCGGTGGCCGCGGTGTGAAACTGATGTCGAATCAACCGGATATTGTCGCGGGCTTATTGATTGGTACTGTAGCAGGTGTGGCGGTGTTACGCGGCGTACCTGTTGGGCCGCTGATTGCAGCCGGGATTTTATCTTTATTGATTGGTACACAATAGATTCAAATCATCAGCACGCATCACCAGTATGCAAAGATTTCTCAAAAATACATCACATGACCTATAATATGCAGGTCATCTATTGATTACCTTGCACCAAGCTTTAAAGCAGTGTTTCAAGCTTGCTCAGGATATGTCATCAGATCAACGGAAGATTCATCTTGGTTATAAGCTTTCCAATCTAAAATAAAGGCAATACAAAAAAATAGAATGATCTTTAACAAGCTGTGACCTGATAAAAATTTAAAATTCACTGCATGACAAATACCGGTCTAATCTTTTAAGGCATAAACCAAACTTTCTATCATCTCGCCGTTTTCCAAATATACTTTAACAGGAATCCGTTGATATTCATCACCTTCAAACGCATCCAGCTCTTCCCAATATTGGGGAAGATGCTCAGATATAAATACATAACCCTGAACAGTCTCGCCCGAATCACTGAGCTGGATGCCCGGGCTACCAAATTCAGCACCCCAGCCACGCTGTTGCAAATGCCCACGGATATAAGCGGCTTTCCAGCTTCCCCCAATCCGCTCCATGACATGGGCATTGGGTTGCTGGGGACGAAGCGTGCCGTATACGAATAAACTATGCATCTTAAAAGCTCTGAAGGATCATTTCGGTGATTACTCTACAAATAATAGTGCCAGACGGACTTGGTCATAGGCCATTTTAGGCGTGGTAAGTTCTACAATCGGGCGCAACTTAATCGAGCCATCATCATTAAAATGCTCAGCACTTTGACGTTTGGTTAAGCGTTTATAAATTTTACGCACCTGCTCCACCACTTCCTCACCCGGATGAGCCACCGAAATATCCAGTCCCTGCTCTTTGTGTAAACGGCCTAGATGATTAATGATTGTCGCTGGCGTCAGACCACGTTCAGTCGCGATATCCGCAACTTCATAGCCTTCTTCAAACAGTGCTCGGGTTTCATCCAGTGTGGCAGTGGCATAACTCTGCTTCGTGCCACTCTTGGAAATTTTCTTTTCATTGCGCTGGATTTCTGCTTCATTCAATGTGCCACCGCAGTGACGGATAAAGGCTTTATGCTGCGCAGTCAAATCGACATTTTCAAAATTCGCTTCGGCTTCATCAGAAAGTTCCTGAAAACGGCGATCAGCTTTAATCGCTAAACTGTCAAGTTCCAAAGCCTGTTCATTAAAGCCTTTTAAACGTAAGCCATTTAAGCTTTTCAACCGTGACAACGCCACATAACCTTGACCTTTCTCGAAAGTATGACTCAGATCAATTTCTGCTGCTTCCAAGGTCATCCCTTGAGATTTATGAATGGTAATCGCCCAGGCCAAGCGTAAAGGAATTTGCTGGAAACTGGCAATGGTTTTACCGGCTTCATTGTCTACCGACCAGGTTTCAGGCTCCACCACCAAGGTCGTGCCATCGGTCAGTTTCACTTTGGGCAGCACACCATATTCATCGTCTTCTTCAAAACTGATCACTTCACCCAGACTGCCGTTGATATAGCCCATATCAAAGTTGTTTTTTACAAACATGACTTTGGCATGCTTTTTCAAGGTTAAGGCTTCTGGTGCACGTACGGAAGATTTTAAAGTTTCAATCAGCTTTTCATTGCCATCACACTGGGCATCAAACTGGCGCGGATCATTGTCAATTTCATTCAGATGTTTAAAGTTAAGACTATCCACATCCATATTATGGGTATACAGACGCGTATAGGTATCGCCAATCTCTTGATGACGTGTTCCCTGTAATGCAGTGCGGTGTTCAGCGCTAATTGCCTGCGCACGGATCGCATTCAGAATATCATTCAGATAATCATTGCCCTGACGATGCTGCTCGGTCAGATAACACACTCGAAACTTGGCTTCGACCCAGGCTTCCGACATAAAGCAGAATTTATCGCGGTTACGCTCGTCATTCTTACCGACTGGCGGCAACTGGAAAAAATCCCCGGCCACAATCACCTGAATACCGCCAAAGGCTTCATCACTATCCTTAAAATATTTCAGCACCTGATTGACCAGATTCAGCTGCTTGGCATGCAGCATGGAAATTTCATCAATAATCAGAACTTGGGCATTTTCCAGATGTTCTTTTAAGTATTTACGCTCTTTCATGCGCTTTAAGTCATCTTCGGACAAAAAGTCTTTAATGCCGATGCCGGCCCAGGTGTGAATGGTCATACCATTCATATGCGTGGCTGCAATACCGGTCGATGCCGTAATCGCGACGGCGACTTTACGCGCTTTTAAATAATTAATATATTGATTCAGCGTATAGGTTTTTCCTGCACCCGCAGAACCGGTTAAAAAGACATTTTCTCCTGCTTTGAGTAACTTAAGGGCAGTTTCCTGTTTCATAAGAGCAATACCGTGAAAGAACGGCTATAGCCTAACGATTTTTGGCAGAAAAGTTAAGCGTCATGGCGGAAAACCACTTAATCTTGCACTTAAGCCTGCAAGTTGAGCCAGTTGATAAAATGCATCGCGATATTGCTATATTCAGCTTCTGCCTTTTGATTGTTCGGATATTCCAGCTGATCGAAGATCACTTGCCCATTGACGATCCGACAGCCCAGAATTAAAGGTAAACGCACATCCGGATGCGACATGCGAAAGGCCACATATTGCCCTTCAATAATCTGCTGGGCATAACTGGCCGCCAGACAGTTCCTGAAAACCTTGGATTCTTCCAGAATACGATCCAGATTTTTAAGCTCCTCAAAACGCCAGTTGAAATATAATAAAAATGAGGCCTGCGTCAAAGGTGACCAAGTTACGAGCGCAAACTCTTTTTTCAGCTTGGCCATCATTTCCTGCTTCTGAATCTGATCATGCCAGATCACGGCCTGAGCGAATAATCCACTCCAGCTGAGGTTTTTCGGAATCTCGTTATGACTGGAAAAATATTCCACCAGATAGTCACGCACATAACTGTCAAATACAGACTCACGCACATGTCCACTGTGTAAATAAAACAGCTGTCTAAATTCGACAAAAGGAATCCGATAGCGCTGCAACACATGATAGAAATCCCGATTCTGCTGGCTTTGAGGCTGAATATAAGCCAAGACTTCTTCTGGAAGATGCGCGGTAATTTTATATAGATGCTGCATATATGCCTGCATCACCCGGCTCAGTTGCAAATAGACTTTCTTGGTGATCTGATCATCCATTTTGACCACGTTACGCAGCAATTCTATCCATTCGTCTAGATACAGAATCGAGGGAGTGATTGCAATCCGCTGATCATCCATCGATTGACGTGTGCCTTTTAAGACCACCGCCTGATTATGCTGATGTTGAAACCAGTCATGCTGGATTGCATATTCATGCATGCTATGAATAAACAGTCGCGCAGAAACATATTGAAAATATTGCAAGGTCGCCAGAATAATCTGCGGATGAATATGATGGCTGTCTACAAAACTTAAGGCCGTCACTGCCACCCGCACGCTGCTGTGCTGAATATTGCCACTGATCCAGTCCACCACTTCGGCTGGTTGCCTGAAAATCCAGTTCACTGCACGATGACAGTCAAATAGTGGTAATCGGGCCACCTTTTTTTGCCATAAATAGGGATGATTTTCCAGAAAATTTCGTTTGGCTAATAAGTCATCGCGATGCCAGACCTCACGATTCATCAAACGGACAAAACCGAGCAGGTGGCTCTGCTCCTCGGCATGTCGATACAACAGCCGAATATCATCGCTGTGATCATTCAGTTCATGTAAATTAAAACGCTCTTCAAAAGACAAGGACATAATCCGAAACGTCGCCGGATGCAAAAGCTGTGCGGCACTAAAACAGAATTCATCCAGAGTGTCCATTAAGGACTGGATGGACAGGAACTCATCCTGCTGTAGAAATGCCAAAGAAAAAGCCTGTTGCAAGCTTTCAAGAATTTGCGGGGGAATATCCTGTTCGTCCAGAACAACGTTTTGCATGACTGGTGTTGTATACAACCCGGCCTCTATTAAATGATGATCAATAATCTCAGCCTGAACCACCGACATCTGTCGCAGGAATGCCAATACCCGTGCTGGGCCATTTACCGCTTCATAGACCTGGTTCAGAATCAGTTTGCGTAATTGCTTGGCTTTGTCACGTAAATACAGCGAATGCTGCGGTTTCAAGTCCCCAGTCAGGAAATAGATATCCTGTAAAAAAAATTCTTCTAGCGCTTCTGCTTTGTATTGCTGAAAATAAAAATGACTCTCGACCAAAACGGGTGCAGTTCCAGAGTCCAGTGCATATGCAGTATAAAACTGGATATAGAACAACCCGTCCAGCAATTCAATCCGGTATTGACCCTGCTGAATTTTTAATAGATTTTGTGCAGTCAGATGACCAATCATCGCCATCTGATCCAGATAAAGCTGGTTCAACTCCGGAGAAATCCTCAAACATTGTTGTGCCAGCAATTTTAACGGCGCTACCCAACCACCCTGTTCCATATACGCACCTATATTATTTTATTTTTATATTGAATCATGTTGAGCCCTCGATCATCGATCAGTGACTATTTGACCATACATTATGGCAGTACTCGCACAATAAAACAGCACTGCAGGATGACTTCTAAATATAGCGCATCTCAATATGTCACAACTTGGATTTACAACGAGGATTCGGTTGCCTGCTGGTCTTGCTGACGCTGCACAGTGAGCGCTGCCAACCCCGTATAAATATGCTGTTGCAAGCTATGCCGAAACTCAACCAGCTCTTCTTGCGTCTGCACCTGAGCAATCGATAGTCGTGGCATAAACTGAAAATAAAAGGGCAAGCGTTTTGGCAACAGGTGTTTGGGCAGAGAAGGAATCACATCGCCCTGACGTAGTAATTTATTGAGTTGTGGTATTTTAAGTAGTGTTTGAAAATACTTATGCTGGATAATCTTATTGGCATTAAAGCCAATCTCATAGACCTCATCCGCACCGAGAGCGGCAAAAGGGACAAGATCATAGTTGAATTCTTGCGCCAGCTTTAAAAAGCCGTAACGCTGCTTCCAGATCAGCTGATACTGCTCACCCTGACGTTTGAGCACTTCACGACCGCCACCCGGAAAGACCAGAATGGAATAGCCTTGCTGCATTGCAGCACGCACATAGGCTTGTGTTCCATCAATGGCACCAAACTTTTTCACGGCTTCACGCCACAGCGGCACATAAAAATGGCTATGATCTGCAATACTGACCACAGCCACCTTATGTTCGTTGTAGAGGTAATCAATCAGCATCGGCGCATCAAAGATGCCATACATGGAATGATTACCGACATACATTGCAGGTCGACTGGCATCCATATACTCAGCCCCTAAAAATGTCGGGGTAAAATATAACTTGGAGAAGGCACTTAAACGCCTGATCCACTGCCCGTCATGCTTGGCCTGCAATCTGTCTACTCTCTATTTATTGCGGATCATGCCACACGTTTTTGAACCAGAATCGAACCCACTGAATAACCAGCACCGAATGAACAAAGTACGCCGTATTCACCATCTTCCACTTCATGGGCAGTGCGGTGTAATGCAATGATCACGCCTGCAGAAGAAGTATTGGCAAACTCGTTCAGAATCATCGGCACCAGACCAGGTTTGGCATTTTCTTTGCCAACCACCAGTTTCAGGATCAGTTCATTCATACTGGCATTGGCTTGATGGAGCCAGAAGCGTTTCACGCCAGTCGGTGCAATCTGATTCTTCTCCAGTTGCGCTGTAATCATTTTCGCAACCAGTGGGCAGACTTCTTTAAAGACCTTACGGCCATCCTGACGGAAACGCTTGTCATCAATGTCGGCATTTTCAGAGGTATTCAAGAAACCAAAGTTATTGCGGATGTTATTCGAGAACTGGGTGAACAACTCGGAATCCAGAATTTCAAAACCGGTTTTGCTTTCAGTGTTTTCAATAATTGAAGCGGTTGCCACATCACCAAAAATAAAGTGACAGTCACGTGAACGAAAATCGGTATGTGCAGAGGTAATTTCCACATTAACCAATAACACACGACGCGCACCAGCCTTAATCGCATCATAGGCCTGTTTCAGACCAAATGTTGCTGCCGAGCAGGCCACATTCATGTCATAGGCATAGCCTTTAATTCCTAAAGCGGTTTGAATCTCGATGGCAACGGCAGGATAAGCACGTTGCAAATTCGAGCATGACAAAATCACGATATCAATATCTTCAGCAGTTACGCCTGCATTTTCCATCGCCTGCTTGGCTGCGATTACACCCCATTCTGCTTGCAGTGAAATTTCATCATCTGCACGTTCAGGTAAATTCGGACGTAAACGTTTCGGATCTAGAATACCGCTTTTTTCCGCAACATAACGGCGTTGGACACCAGATGCCTTTTCAATAAATTCTGCACTAGAACCACGACGCGCTTCAATTTCGCCTGCAGCGATTTTGTCCGCATTTTCGTGATTAAACAGTTCCACATAAGCATTTAAACTTTCAACTAATTCTTCATTGGTGATGACATTTTCCGGATGGAATAAGCCAGTACCCGTAATGCGGATGCCCATGTAAAACTCCTTCTCTGAATTACCTATATCTTAACTGATTCCAAGACGATCCCATACTTTTTGCAAGCGAGTTGGAGACACGGGTGCTTTTGTTTTCATCGGTTGTGAAAACAATGAGATTCTTAACTCCTCGACCATGAAGTACAATTCTTTCAGACGAGGGTCATCTTTAAACTTGAACAATTTTTCCATCCATTGATCAATTTGGTCAATGGCGGAATTGTCCCTTTGTAGATTATTGGGCAAGCGGTCTAAACGCAAGATCAAGGCTTTCAAATAACGTGGAAATTCGATCCATACATCGGATGGTTTACGATATACAAAGTCAGAAAGATTCATTAAATCAAGTTGATCTTCAATATCATTGATATTTTTCTCAAACACAGAATGGTCTAAAACCAATAATTTCCGGCGGATTTCCTGCCACTGGATATAAATATCTGTGATCTCTTTCAGGGTAACTTGCCCATGACTTAAGAAAGATTTTTTTACATCTTCAACCAGTTTTTGGAACTCTTGCGCATTGACAGGTAGCTCATTCATGGACACTTGCAGTGTGGCATAAACTAACATTTGTTCTAGTTGGCCCTTGTCACCGAGTGGCGAATAAGCCAGTGCCAAAGGTTTGGAGATCTGTTTTTTTAACTGGCGAATCAGGTCTCCCAGTTGCATATGCACCAGTCGGATCACCCCTTCACGATGTTTTTTGATCGCTTCCGCCTGATCGTTAAAGGTCTGAATCACCACGCCCGACTCATCTTTTTGCTCCAGTGCAGCAAAGGCTTTGGTCGGCACCAGCGCCTGATACTGCTTGACCACGACACCCGTGACTTTTTGTGAGGCTTCAAACACAAAACTTTCCGGGAAGGTTTTAAATTCACCTTTCAGCTGCTTGACCGGACTATGCGTTTCAGCCCGGCAACGTGCTTTCAGCTCTGACAAATCACGACCCTGTTCAATGACACGACCTTTTTCATCAGTGACTTTAATAAACGGCAACAGATACTGTTCGACCCGGTCAAAGCTGAAATCTTTCTCAGTGATTTGATCGCCACGTAACTGGAACGCCAGGAAACCAAAGATATGTTTCTGCAGATCCTGTACATCGACTTTTGCCATGAGTTTTCGTGCAGTATCTGGAATTGGCACCAGATTACGGCGCTTGTCCTTCGGCAAGCCTTTTAGCAATGCTTCAATCAGGTCCAGACGCCAGCCTGGAATTCCCCAGGACCAGATTGATTCATCTACCTGAGCCAAGGCTTGCAGTGGAATTTTAACTGTCGCGCCATCTTCATCATGACTCGGGTCAAAGCGATAGGTCGCTGCCAGACGAAGTTCACCATTACGTAAATAGTCAGGAAATTGCTGTGTGGTTGGACGGTCATTCAGCCATAATGCATCATCATCAACAAATAAATAACGTGGCTGCTGAGGCTCAACCGTAGCCCGCCAATCTTCAAAAGTACGGCGGCTGGCCACTTCAGCTGGCACTTTAGATGCATAGAACTGGTAAATGGTTTCTTCGTCTACCACCAGATCACGACGACGCAATTTATCCTCAACCCGTTCGACTTCTTCCAGTTTAAGCAAGTTATGCTTTAAAAATGGCGGACTAATACCGAGATGACCCGTAGTTAAAGCATCGCGTAAGAAAATTTCATGCGCCGCAGCCTGATCGACTTTTTCATAATTGATTGCTCGTTTTGGCTCAATGATCAGACCAAATAATGAAATCTGGTCATAAGCGTTCACCACACCGGCTTTTTTCGACCAGTGCGGTTCAAAATAATGATGCTTGAGCAGATCGCGGGCGGCTAGCAGTATCCATTCCGGTTCAATCTTGGCCAGAGTGCGTAAATACACTTGCGAGGTTTCCACCATCTCAAAAGCCATGACCCACGGCGTATTGCTCTTATGCAAAGTCGATGCCGGGAAAATCCGGGCTTTCTGCTGACGTACCGCCATAAACACATTACGTTCATCGGTCTTGTTGGCAATAAACGACAATAAGCCGGTGAGTAATGCACGATGCAGATTTTCATAACTGGCAGCTTTGTCATTAAATGACAGTTTTAGACCTTGAGCCAAGTCCACCAGTTGTTCATGGGTTTTTTTCCATTCACGTAAACGCAGCCAGCTCAAGAAATGATTCCGCGCAAATGTACGGCGTTTATTCTCACTCATACTTTCGCGATTGCCGTGCAATGTTTCCCAGAGTTTTATATAGAACAAAAAGTCAGAATCAGCTTCACGGAACAAGGCATGTTTCTGGTCGGCCTGCATTTGTTTGTCTGCAGGACGTTCACGCGGATCTTGCACCGCGAGCGCCGCAACAATAATCAAGACTTCGTTTAAAACACCAAAATGTGCGCCACCCAAAATCATACGGGCCAGACGTGGGTCAATCGGCATTTTTGCCATTTGCTGACCGATTTTGGTTAATCCACTGCTTTGAAGTCTCCCTTTCTCAAAGGGAGATTTAGAAGGATTTGCTTGATCATCTTCAGTTTTAGGAGAATTTTTCTCGGCCATTGCCCCCAACTCAATCAGCAACTTACGGCCATCATTCACCAGACGGTGATCCGGTGGTTCGATAAAATCAAAGTCCTCCAGCGAGCCTAAACCCAGACTCTGCATCTGCAAAATCACCGATGCCAGATTGGTACGCTTGATTTCAGGTTCAGTAAATTCCGGACGGCTCAGAAAGTCGTCTTCTGAATACAGGCGGATACAAACACCGGGCGCAATACGACCACAACGACCTTTACGCTGATTGGCTGCAGCCTGAGAAACGGCTTCAATCGGCAGGCGCTGCACCCGTGAACGATAGTTATAACGTGAAATACGCGCAAAACCACTATCAATTACATAACGAATATTCGGTACAGTCAACGCTGTTTCCGCGACGTTGGTGGCAATAATAATACGTCGCCCACCACCGGAAGGATTAAAGATTTTTTGCTGCTCTGCCAAGGCTAAACGGGCAAATAAGGTTAAGACTTCAGTATGCCGTGGTCCATGCTTGATCAGGGTTTCCTGTAGCTCGCGAATTTCCTGTTCTGTACTGGCAAAAATCAGGATATCGGCATGTTCGGGATGGCCTTTTTCTTGTGCATCCTGAAAACATTCTTCTACCGCTTTAACCACAGCACGCGGCAAGTTTTCTTCGAAGTCATCAAATTCATCATCATCGCTGCCGCCAATGCTCATTTCCGAGATCGGGCGATAACGCAGTTCAACCGGGAAACTACGGCCTTCTACTTCAAAAATGGGTGCACCATTAAAGTAATTACTAAAACGGTTTACATCCAGTGTGGCAGACGTAATGATGACTTTCAGGTCTGGACGACGCGGCAGTAACTGCTTCAGATAGCCCATAATGAAGTCGATATTCAGCGAACGTTCATGTGCTTCATCAATAATAATGGTGTCATATTTGCTTAGGTAGCGGTCATGCGTCAATTCGGCAAGCAGAATACCGTCAGTCATCAAGCGTACAATTGAATCTTGGGAACCCTGTTCAGTAAAACGCACTTTAAAGGAAATTGATTCCCCGAGTTTTTCGCCAACTTCTTCAGCAATACGCTGTGATACGCTTCGAGCCGCCAGTCGGCGTGGCTGGGTATGTCCAATCAGACCAGTCAGGCCGCGTCCAGCCAGCATGGCAATTTGCGGTAATTGTGTGGTTTTACCAGAACCGGTTTCGCCAGCCACAATAATGACCTGATGCTTTTGAATCGCGGCTATCAGCTTGTCAGCGTATTGGGTAACGGGCAAATCTTGATTCAGCTTGATGTCTGGAAGACGTTCCAGCCGCTGCCGCACTTTCAGATTGGATTTTTCAAATAGTTCCTGATACTGCTTGGCATTGGCATCTTTCCCCTTCTTCAGTCGATTTAAACGGTGACGGTCACGCGCCATTATCCATTGATCTACATTTAAATGACTCTGCACAGAGAAAACACCCACATCAAAAAACCGGAAAAGTTTATTTTACTTGGTTCATTAGCTTTCAGATAGTCGTAGTTCTGTTAAGTGCCGGACAAATTGGCTTTACTCGTCTCATTTCCCTTAATTCGGCGTAGTAAATCGAGCAAATTACCCCGCTACTCTCACCTGTCCACATGATTAAGTTTAAGCATAAACCTAATTTTTAAATTGATATCGAGAGTATTTTGAGGAAAACAGGATTTTTTTCCTGATTTGCCCTTGAATTTTTCAGTTTCAGCATCATGTTTGTTAGCACGAGGAAAAAGAGATAATTTTGTCATGAAGCCATCATCTTGATGCTGCTCAATGAACAAAGCTATTTTGTGAAAATGGAGAATTTTTACATGATTCGGTTTTTCCGATTTTTGTAATGTAAAAATACCATTTCACCAATAAAGTAAATTTCTATAAGCTAATTGAAATTCAAAACAAACCTCAATCATGGAGACAATGATGAGCTTAATTAATACTGAAGTTAAACCATTTAAAGCAACTGCATTCCAAAATGGCCAATTTATTGAAGTAACTGAAGCTGACCTTAAAGGCAAATGGTCTGTAGTATTCTTCTACCCAGCTGACTTCACTTTCGTTTGCCCAACTGAACTGGGTGACCTTGCTGACAACTACGCTGAATTCCAAAAATTAGGCGTTGAAATCTACTCAGTTTCTACTGACACACATTTCACACACAAAGCTTGGCACGATTCTTCAGAAGAAATCAAAAAAATCCAGTATGTAATGGTTGGTGATGCAAACTGGACGCTTGCTAAAAACTTTGACGTATTAATCGAAGCTGACGGCCTTGCTGATCGTGGTACTTTCGTCATCGATCCAGAAGGTAAAATCCAAATCGTTGAAATCAACGCCGGTGGTATCGGTCGTGATGCTCAAGAACTTCTTCGTAAAGTTAAAGCAGCTCAGTATGTACATGCTCACCCAGGCGAAGTTTGCCCAGCTAAATGGAAAGAAGGCGATGCAACTCTTGCTCCTTCAATCGACCTAGTGGGTAAAATCTAATTTTAATTAGATTAAACTGACTCAAAAAAACCACGCTCTTTAGCGTGGTTTTTTATAACTTTTGATTTGATTTATTTATTTTAGAAGTAATGTTTACACGCAGATTGAGTGTGTGTATTTATCCCGAAATTGCTTGAATCGTCTATTTCTTTGCGATCTATCAAACTGCGCTGAATAAGTTTTAATTTCTCGCTGCAGCTATTTTCTTACAATCCTCTGCCCATTCTTACAATATAGCTATACATCTACAGCACGGCATGGCATAAGTTCAAATGATAAGAAAATAAATATTCAGTGGAGGAACGCATATGCAAAAACTGCTTACAGTGATTTCATGGAAATATAATCCCTCAAGCCGCCACCTGAAAATCGTTTATAGTAATGGCCATACGGAACTCTATCATCCTGTACCCGAATTTATTTATGACAACCTGCTCAGACGTGACGATAAAGCTGCTTTCGTACATAAATATCTTGAATATAATTTACATTTCAATAAAGTCTGTATGGATTAAAACTCATGCGATTCACGATATCCGACCATCAGCAGACCCGCACCGATCGGTACAGTGCTGATGATAAAACGCTGATCTTGCTGAATCAGATGAATAAACTCTTCCACTTCTGCTGCATGTGAAATGACATTATCCACCACAAGCATCCCACATTTTGGCTTGAGTAATCGAGCCAAATGCTTCCAATAGCCTAGATAGGCATCGCGCTCTGCATCCAGTAAAATAAAATCAAACTGTTGCTGTGAAGCTTCTAGATATTGCTGCGCATCCATCACTTTAAAATCAATAAGATGCTCAAAACCCAATGTATTTGCATAGTGTTTCGCTTGAGTGACACGTGCTTTATCTATTTCCAGTGTGGTTATCACTGCTTGGGTCTGCCGAGCCGCTTCTGCCAGCCATAAAGTGGAATAACCGGTAGAGGTGCCAATTTCCAGAATATTTTTGGATTGTTGCGCACGAATCAGCATAGATAAAAATCGGCCTGATTCTGGCTCTATATTGCGATATCGGTGCAGGCGATCTGCCTGTTTAAGGTCATGCCTATGAAATTTTTCATATAATTCTTGCATGAATCTTTCAAATTCATCTGAATTTTGCATCACTCTTCCCTGAGTCTGTTTGGCTTAAAGTGCCTGAATCAATTTAAAGCGTTCTACTTCACGATCATCGTGGGTAGTAATGGTCTCAGTGAACATCGTTAAAGGACGTACCCAAATTGAATAATCCCCATAAAGACATTGATAAACCACCAACTTTTCTTCAGTTTCACTGTGCGTGGCGACATGAAACACCTGATAAAGCTGTCCCTTATAATGTTGATAAATACCGCGTTGTAATTCCATCATTCAATTCTCAAATATCTTGTTTTAATCTTAGCTGAAAATCCTTATTCTTGCTCTAAACTACTTGAAGATTAATCTTTCGACCCCATATAGAACTTTGAAATTAATGATGAATTTTTTAATAAATCTGTAAATCCGATCAATAAAATAAAAACAAACTGTTTTACCTATTTATTCAATTCATTTAATATCCTGTTATCAAGTAAACATTTACTCCTTTGGAGACGTTAGCAATGTTAGACCAAAATACTTCAGCTCAACTTAAAACCCTATTAGAACGCCTGGAAGGCCCAATTGAACTGGTCGCCACTCTGGATAGTTCTGACAAATCAGCCAAAATCCAAGAACTGGTGTCCGAGGTTGCTGCACTGTCTGATCTGGTGACTGCACGCTTTGACGGGAACAATGCACGTGCGCCAAGCTTTGGTATTGCTAAAGCTGGTGAAGAACCACGTGTATTCTTTGCAGGCTTGCCAATGGGCCATGAGTTCACTTCGCTGATTCTGGCATTGCTGCAAACTTCAGGTTATGCACCGAAAGTCTCTGATGAAGTGCTGGCGAATATCAAGAGCTTGGGTGTTCAATCTAACTTTGACGTGTTCGTATCATTAAGTTGCCATAACTGTCCGGATGTGGTTCAGGCACTCAACCTGATCGCCATCTATAACCCGGGCACTACAGCGACCATGATTGATGGTGCTTTCTTCCAGGATGAAGTGGAAGAACGCAAAATCATGGCAGTTCCAATGGTGTTCCAGGACAACCAGCATATCGGTCAAGGTCGTATGACTTTGGAAGAAATCGTGGCAAAACTGGACACCAACTCTGCAGCAAAAGAGGCTGAAAAGCTCAATGCTAAAGATGCCTTTGATGTACTGGTGATTGGTGGTGGCCCTGCAGGGAATACCTCTGCCATCTATGCTGCACGTAAAGGCATTAAAACAGGTATCGTGGCTGAACGCATGGGTGGTCAGGTCATGGACACCATGGACATCGAAAACTATACATCGATTCAAAAAACTCAAGGTCCCAAGTTTGCTGCTGAAATGGAAGCACATGTACGTGAATACGGTGTTGACATCATGAACCTGCAACGTGTCTCTAACATCAAAGGTGCAGATGAAACAACGAATGGTCTGGTAGAAGTGACTTTAGAGAATGGTGCCAAACTGGAATCGAAAACAGTCATCCTGTCTACAGGTGCACGCTGGAGAGAAATGAACGTTCCGGGTGAGCAGGAATACAAAACCCGTGGTGTAGCCTACTGCCCACACTGTGATGGTCCATTGTTCAAAGGCAAACGTGTTGCGGTAATCGGTGGGGGTAACTCTGGTGTAGAAGCTGCGATTGACCTTGCAGGGATTGTAGAGCATGTGACTTTGGTTGAGTTTGATAGCAAACTGCGTGCGGATCAGGTATTGCAAGACAAATTAACAAGCTTGCCAAACACCACGGTGATTAAAAATGCTTTGTCGACTGAAGTGGTGGGTGACGGTTCACAAGTGACTGCACTGAAATACAAAGACCGTACGACTGACCAAGAGCACACCGTTGAACTTGCAGGAATCTTCGTACAGATTGGTTTGTTGCCGAATACCGATTTCTTAAAAGCAACAGCGGTAGAACTTTCAAATCGTGGCGAGATCCTGATTAATGAGCGTAACGAGACCAATGTGAAAGGTGTATTTGCGGCGGGTGACTGTACTACTGTTCCTTATAAGCAGATCATCATTGCCACAGGTGAAGGCGCGAAAGCATCACTGTCTGCATTTGATTATATCATCCGTTCAGGTCAGTAATCCTTAACAAAACCCTAATAAAGCCCGCTTGAAGCGGGCTTTATTTTTCAATAACTACCGGTTTAGATTCAGTATATTTTATAAGCACTGCGTCCATTCATCTTCTTGCTAATCTTGTCATAAGCATGTCATTAATTTTGATTCTGTATAGATGGTCTGTAACTGTCGATAATCTCGTATTGCAAGCCTGTGAAAGCTCTCATATGATAGGGTGATAAATCATCTTTCATGATCGAAGAATAAAAAAGGATAACATCCTGGGAGAAGAACAATGCACTACCAATATCAATGTGCCTGCTGCGAAAAAGTAGTGGAATCTACAGAAAAATCATGTCCAGATTGCGGTTCGCATCATATTCGCAGTCCTTTTGGCTTCTGGATTTTGTGTCTAGTGGCCTGTCTTGCTACAGCGATCGTATTTAAAGTGGTGCACGTCTATGTGCAATCACAACAACAAGAAGTTCCCGTACAACACTCTATACTCGATGTTTTACAAGAAGAAAATAAAGGCCTTCGTTAATTTTATTCAGCTCTGATTGAGAGACCTGTTCCGAAAAACAGGTCTTTTTTTATGGTGTTTTAATACCAGTATCGCTATGCAGAAAAACAGCTTCATAGCTGCCAGATTTGATTTACAATAGCAATTCTTGGAATGAGAGATATGCAATGGTTCAGTTAATTAAAAAAGGTGGATTACGCGAGCGTGCCAACCGTAGCCGCAGCTATCAGGGTTCTGAAAATACCGAAACCAGCTTAAGACCCAATCGCTATCAAACAGCGGTTAAAACACAAGAAAATTTAGTGTCTTCTTCACTTATATCCACCGAATCCACTTTGGATGATCATCCAGTTAATTCATCAAAATAAGCGCGTCATACCATAACCATAACGCAAAGAGTAAAAATAGCCCGCCTGAAACGATATCAATATAACTCCCTGAACGCTGATACAGAGCTTTAATTTTCGGCTGTGAAATCAGCAACATGAGTAAAGCGAAAGTGATAAAAGTCTGCAAGGGAATAATCACCGCGAGTTGTGCTTTCAGATATTCCGAGGCTGACGAACTCAGTGCCAGTGAAAATACGCTGCTAAAATAGATCAGCGTTTTAGGATTAGAGAGGTTGGTCCATAGACCCAACATAAAGTAATTTTTGGGTTGTGCCAGTTCATTGGAATCATCTTCGGGCTGATGTTTATTCTTAAAACTGTGCACACCACCCTTGAGCATTGCCCAGCCCATTTTTGCCAGGAATATTCCACCGAGCAGCATCAAGACCTGCTGGACCCATGGAAACTGCTCGATTAAAACGGTAAATCCGGCCAGTGTCAGTACCACCCACACGACAATACCGGCCGAAATACCTGCAATAATTTTCAGGGCATTTTGGCGTGTGGTAGATGCAGCACTTTTGGCGATCAGTAGAATATCAGGGCCAGGACTTAGTTGAGCAACAAAATGCAGAAGGCAGATGGTAAAAAGCAGAGACATTAAAATAGCGTTAAATTATAAAAAATGATTATAACGTTTGTTCAAACTAATGAGAATATTCCAATAAAAAACCGAATCATCAGATTCGGCTTAAATATAACCTTTTAAACTTTGCAGATGAATATCTTATTTTGGATTGATATCTTTCATTTCAATTTTTTTCGCTTCAGGCTTCACTTCACGCGCTTCACCATCAATGATGGTTGAATCACCACGACCTGCTTGCTGGTTTTGCATATCCTGCATTTGACGCATCATCTCGGCAAAGGGGTTCTGGCCTTGCGCACCCCCCATATCGCCCATCATGCCACCCATCATTTTTTCCATCATGGCCTGCTGACGTTTCATCATCGCCTTCATCATGGCAGCTTTAAATACCTGCTGCACGGCTGGAATCAGCATTAATACCGCCAGTACATCGCTAATTAAGCCAGGAAGAAGCAGGAAGAAGCCTGCTAAAATTTTAGGTAAATTTCCTGTTAATGCAGGATCTGCATTCATCTGCCCCATTTGCATTTGCTGCATCTGTGGCATCACACCGGCCGAATATTTACGGATCAGGTTCATACCAATAAAAAATGCAGCCACAAACCAGAAAAATACGTACCACATGCTCCCGACGAGGTCACCCACGCCAATCCAGACAAATACTTCTAGGATTAAGCCTGCAAGGATAATAAGAAATAATTTCATGAAAATTAATCTAATCTCAGTAAAATAAATAATAGGATGATGTAATCAACTGCTTCATCAGGATCAAGCTTTTTTGATACGCTTATGTAACAATATGGGCATTATTCTATTTTTAAAGTGCAGGCATGTCATTAATTATTGGGATTGACCCCGGTTCTCGTTTAACTGGTTACGGAATTATCGAAAAAGACGGCTCCAAACTGACTTTTGTCGATGCCGGTACGATCCGCACAGAAACCACGGAAATGCCTGAACGTTTAAAACGAATTTTTGCCGGTATAGAGCGGATTGTAAAATTTTATGGCCCAACAGAAGCCGCGGTAGAACAGGTCTTTATGGCACAAAACCCTGACTCTGCCTTGAAACTGGGTCAGGCCCGTGGTGCTGCTGTTGCCGCGCTGGTCAATCTGGATTTAAAAGTTGCTGAATATACGGCGCGCCAGATCAAGCAGTCTGTAGTGGGTTATGGCGCTGCCGATAAAGAGCAGGTACAGATGATGGTGATGAATATTTTGAAACTCAGCATCAAACCGCAACAGGATGCCGCCGATGCACTGGCGGCTGCCATTTGTCATGCACATGCCTCGGGCAGTATGAGTAAAATGGCGGTACTCAATGCTTTGGGCGGCATGGCACGTGGCCGCAGTCGGGTCAGCAGCCGTCGTCGTTAATGTTTAGCGCCGTATTTTAAAGCCTTGAATACCTAAGTCGGATTGCAGATGCTCTGGAATAATTGCTTGTCCGATTGCACAAGCAGGCCCTTGTCAACTTTGTGCAATGATTTCCTGAAGCGGTGAATCTGCGCCAACAATAACAGCCTCCACTTCGCCACTACTTAAATTTTTCACCTAGCCTTTTAAATCGAGTGCCACAGCCTGCTCAGCAAACCAGTAGCGCTAACCCACACCTCGCACTTGGCCTGAAATTTTCAGCTTGATTGCAGACAGATTAGCCGCCTTCACGATTAACCACCTGATAAATTGCATGTTTCATGTCCTGCGCCTGCAAACCACGTTCGCCGTTTTTGGCCAGTTCATCCCCTGCCAGTGCATGCAGCGTCACAATTTCATGCAAATGAATGGATTGAGCAAATTGTGCCTTTAGACTGGCAATCATCCCGGCCAGCACATCCCCCATGCCGCCTGTTCCCATACCCGCATTCCCGGCAGTGCAAATATACAGCTGTTGTTCCAGAATCAGGCTACCTGAGCCTTTCAGCACCCATTGCCCACCATACTTCTGCCTTAAGGCATGAATCGCTTGAATCCGATCTGTTTCAATGTCCAAGGTTTTACAATCAAGTAAAGTTGCCGCTTCACCCGGATGCGGTGTACTGTAAGTTTTAGAATTTAATTGTTGCGGCTGTTTGGCTAAAAACCACAATGCATCTGCATCTAAAACAATGTCTAAGTCTGAATTTCGAATGAGATTAAACCATGCCTGATATTGCTCTTTTGCCCATTGATCACGTCCCATGCCCATACCAAAACAGACTGCATCGACCTGCTGAATTAAGGCTGTGCGCTGCTCTATGTTGAGAGCATTAATATCACGCAGCATAATATTCGGCGCACGAGACAAAATGGCGGTATGGTGTTTCGCATCACAGACAATGGTGACCTTACCTGCTCCGGCAGCAAATGCCGCTTCTGCTGCCATAATCACTGCTCCGCCCATTTCAGCATGCCCCCCCACCACCAGCACATGACCATAACTGCCTTTATGACCAAAGGCTTCACGTTTCGGTAATTTAATCTGCTGTGAGGAAAGTTTGGCAACTGGTTGCAGTTCGGCATCAACTGGAATGGCAGAAATCAGTTCAACCTTAGCGGCATATTCCTTAGCTTGTCCGGTAAACAGTCCTGCCTTTAAGCCCAAAACCGTATACGTAAAATCCGCTTTAACCGCAATAGGCAAAGGCTGACCGGTATTGGCATGCAGTCCACTCGGTATATCAACCGCGATTTTGAGACCTTTCTGGTCATTGATCAATTGGATGATGGATTGCCAGTTCGCATCCAGCTCACGATTTAAACCAATGCCAAATAAGGCATCGATATAAGCGTCATATTCATGCTTAAACTGAAAATGCGGCCCTACTTTCAATCCAGCATCCAGCGCTTCTTGCCAAGCTTTGGCCAAGTCCACTGATTGACCTTTTTCAGCCGCATAAATATCTACATCGAAACCGGCCTGTTTTAAATATTTTGCAATCAGATAACCATCGCCAGCATTATTGCCCTGACCACAACACACCGCTATTTTCTGTATATTTTTTTCTTTAAATAGCACACTCAGACGCTGTGTGACTGACCAAGCCACCTGCTGCATCAAACCATAGGAACTATTTTGCTGCTGAAACCAACGCTGCTCCCATGCTTGAATACTTTGGCTATGATAAACAGGGCTATGGTAAACTTGTTGCTGCATTTTTTATTCCCTGTCTTTGGTTTATGACAACTCCCGATTCTTACGCACAAATTCAAGTCTATCAACAAGATCCAGCCGAGCTAAAAGCCTGGATTAAAGCGCAGGCGCTAGAATTGGGGTTTTCTGATTGTGTCATTGCCAAACCAGATGCTCAAGCAGAATTAGCGCGCTTACAGGAATATCTGGATCGTGGCTATCATGGCGACATGAAATTTCTGGAAGATAATCTGGAAAAACGTGCCAATCCTGCCTTACTTGTCCCCGGCACGCGCAGCATTATCTGCGTGCGTATGGATTATCTGGTCGAGACTCCAAAGCCACGTTACGTTCCGTATGCACCCAATTCCGCGATTATTGCGCGTTATGCCCGTGGCCGGGATTATCACAAGATCATGCGCGGTCGGCTAAAAACCTTGGCGACAAAAATCCGAGAAAAAGTTGGCGATTTTGAATCACGCCCTTTTGCCGATTCTGCACCCATTTTTGAAAAATCACTGGCTGAAAGTGCTGGCATGGGCTGGACAGGTAAACATACCCTGCTGATTCATAAAAAGTCTGGTTCTTTCTTTGTGCTTGGAGAGCTATTTACTTCTCTGGACCTCCCTTTTGATGCGCCTGCCAGTAAACATTGTGGTTCCTGTACGGCCTGTATCGACATCTGTCCAACTCAGGCCATTGTCGAGCCCTATATGCTGGATGCACGGCGATGTATTGCTTACTTAACCATCGAGTATAAAGGCATTATTCCAGAAGATTTGCGCCGCGGAATTGGTAACCGGGTTTTTGGTTGTGACGATTGCCAGCTAATTTGTCCTTGGAACAGTTTTGCCCAAATCACCCCGGTAGAAGATTTTCATCCACGACATGGTCTGGATCAGGTCAGCTTGCTAGATTTATGGCAATGGGATGAAACCACCTTCTTAAGTGCGACCGAAGGCAGTCCAATGCGTCGTACAGGTTATCAAAGCTTCATGCGCAATATCGCAATTGGTCTGGGCAATGCACCTTTTGATGAAAAGATTGTTTACGCTTTACAACATCAACGGGCATTACATGACGAAATTGTGCAGGTGCATATTGATTGGGCGATTCAGGAACAGTTGACCAAAACAGCATAAATTTTCAATTTATTACTTCGGCTCACTCGATCTCTTATAAGGCTTACACAATATTTGATCACTTTATGTCATAAAGAAAGAGATGAAAAAATGACGAGAGGGACTGAAGATGCAAGAGCAAGATAAAAAACAGCAACAGCACGAACAGCTAGATCAGCTTAAACAGCAGAAGCAACAACAGCAGCAGCCCCAACATGGGCCAATCGATTCTCCTAAGAACAATCAGCATGAGCAGGATGAACGAGTGCTGAACAAGCAGCATCGTGACGATCTGCAAAATCAGAATATTCATGGGGGTCATCGTGAATAAAAAATTTCAGGATTAAATATAATGACAAAGTCCACCCCGTGTGGGCTTTGTTGGTTATAGAAGGTCATATTTTGATAGTGAGGCAGACACACATTTTTATTAAGATGAGGTGAATGATAAATAAGCACAAACAAGGACAGATATATGAACACGAGTAATGCAGTACGCAATGATTGGTCACGTGAAGAAATACAGGCACTGTATCAGCAGCCTTTAATGGATTTATTGTTTCAGGCGCAACAGGTTCATCGTGAGCACTTCACTGCCAATACAGTTCAGGTCAGCACCCTCCTCTCGATCAAAACAGGCAAATGCCCAGAAGACTGCAAATACTGTTCACAATCTGCGCATTATGATTCCAAGCTAGAAGCTGAAAAACGTATCGCGGTCGATAAAGTCATTCAGGAGGCTAAACAGGCACTGGCTTCTGGAAGCTCTCGTTTCTGTATGGGCGCTGCATGGCGTAACCCGCATGAGCGCGATATGCCTTATGTTCTGGAAATGGTGCAGGAAGTTAAAGCACTCGGTCTGGAAACCTGTATGACACTGGGCATGTTGAATGCATCCCAAGCAGAACGTTTGAAAGATGCCGGTCTGGATTATTACAACCACAATCTGGATACTTCTCGTGAATATTATTCACATATTATCAGTACCCGAAGCTTTGATGACCGTCTCGATACTTTAGATTATGTGCGTCAAGCCGGTTTAAAAGTATGTAGTGGCGGTATTGTCGGACTGGGCGAAAGCCGTAATGACCGGATTGGTTTATTATATGAACTTGCCACGCTGGTCATTCACCCTGAATCTGTCCCGATCAATATGCTGGTTCCAATTGAAGGCACACCAATGGCAGATGTAGAAAAACTGGATGTTATTGAATGGATTCGTACCATTGCAGTGGCGCGCCTCTTGATGCCAAAAAGCTACATCCGCCTCTCTGCGGGCCGTGAATCGTTAACCGATTCAGATCAGGCTCTGGCATTTATGGCCGGTGCCAATTCCATTTTCTCGGGTGAAAAACTTTTGACCACCCCAAATACTGCCCAAGGTCGTGACCAAAAGCTATTTGAGAAATTAGGTCTGGTTGCAGAGCAGCCTAAACCAAGTGTACGTGCATTGGCGACCGATGCGATGGCAGGCTAAGCAATATAGGAGTGAATTAAGTCGCTGAAAAGTTATGTGCAGTAATCAGTATGCCATAGCGGGCATTCAGATAATCTCCAACTCTGATTTGATCCATTCCATTGGCATGATGCACCACCAACTCCTGAGTGATTGCATCATAGCTAAAAGACTCATAACTGTCTTGATGCAGACTAAGCCAATGCAGCGTATCTGCCAGATTGCTGTCTACGATATAGGTATCTGCATGAAAATTTTTGCTCATATGCCCGATCATCAGCTTGGAATTTCACTCTAATTTTAACGGAAATCAGCCAAGTATAAGCATAAAAAAAGTGAGCCCTCGCTCACTTTTTTTTGTAAAACATCAGTCCTTATTGATCCCACACTTACGACACTCCCTGTGTTCCCCGATTTCCTGCATTTGCTCGTACTCATAGATATGCAAGCAAAATAATTTTCTTAATAGCTGAAGCATCTTGAAACTCCTGTTTAATCATTTTTTTAATACGCTTCTTAAGATATTCCTTCCTGAAACATCATGATTTCTGACTAAAAAATCATCTCTTATTTATTAGCATAATTTTCTCAGTTGTAAAATGCATTTCATCTACTTTTCATCTTATTTCCTGATATTTTTTGAAGTGCATCACAGTCCATTCATAAATATAAACTTTTTTCCTGAGGTAAAATTCTTCTAGATAAAAAATCCTCAAGAATGGCTCATAAAACTCATCTATTGAAGCCAGACCTCTTTTTTATAAGTTGATGCAAATATTGCCTAATTTTTATTTAAGTGTAATAGTTAAATTATCGTCAATGGTAAAATCATAAGCATTACGACAATACGAAATTAGTTTTTCAAATCGATTGAATATCTGCTCATTTAATTGTTTTTATTGGAAAAATCCTTTCCACTCCGAAGCAGGTATGTCTTTGAATAGACGATAACAAAATACTGGCAATATATGCTTTTCTATCGACTGATACTCTTTCTTATAAGTTTTATCAGTTCATACAGCTTGCTTTGTCTTCATCCATTTAATCAGTAAATTACCAAACAATAGGTTCTCTTTTTGTTGAGCTTCCAATAACTTCTCATTTTTAGTTTTTAAAATGAGTTCACCATTTTAATACTTAATGGCCATTGAACATGCTTCTCTGACTGAGATTACTGGATAAGTCCCAAGCTATGTCCATTTACCAAGTGTATTCTTAAACCGCAACTGCCATGATTTTTACCTGTTACAACGACTTTTAAATACAAACCCATAATATCCGAAACCCTATACTCTAATTCTTTAGGTTTTAACACTGCAAATTGGGTATCTGTGAGCAATTTAGATTTAGCAATAAAATTATGATTTTCCTAGATTAAACTAGGCTCCTGTATCCTGAGTTATATTTTAAATTTATGATACAAACAAGGATACGAATAGGGTGTTTTTCTACGAGTCTACCTGAGTATTCTTAAGACATAAAAAAACCCTTAACTCTTTTAGAGTTAAGGGTTTAGATCTTATATAAAGCTATATAAATATAAAATTTGGTGGGCCCAGACAGACTTGAACTGTCGACCAACGGATTATGAGTCCGCTGCTCTAACCAACTGAGCTATAGGCCCTACATGCTGAAAACTTTATTTATCAATAAGTTCAAGCGTCATGAATACTAGCTAAGATTTTTTTGAAAGACAAGTACTTTTATAACCACTTGAACACTTAGGCAGCAATCATCATGACTTGATTCGACAGAAATTCTAGCTCTTTAAGACTTCAGTCTAAAGACATGCAGAAAAATGGGTATATACAGATCAATTTAAGGCAGCCTAGCCTGAAATATTGACGTCAACCTCATAGAATAAAGCATACATTTGATAGATTTGACGTCTCAGTATATTTATAAAGTATCAAAAAATATTTGATAAAATATTAAAAATGATGGAAAAGTATATGAGCTGCAGAATAAAGAAAAATTAGAATTGAGACTTCATTTCTTTTTCTTTACGCAAATCCTGCTTAATTTCGATGAAAGACCATACAATTATAAGCACTAAAATCAATAAAGAGACTACAAAGGCTGTAATGTATGTCATAGTTTTCAATCTCAGAGTAGAAAGAACAACAAAATAGAAAGGATTAATACCCCTTCTCTTCTTCGACAAAAGTCTAATAACTAAATCTTGCTCTGGATAGTCATTTTTTCACCATTTTAAGACTTTTTTTATATCTAATAATACTTTTTTAATATCAAAATTTTTTATTTATACATTTTAGCTCTTAATATTTCAGTTTAAAAAGATCAAGAAATTATAGATTTCTACATTATTTACACGTTTTATTTGCCAGCCTATTGACTGAATGGCCGAACAAGAAGAAATTATGCAATTCTCCACATATGGCTTTTACTTAATCTGTGCTTATGCTAAATAAATTCATTGGCGAATCTGCATTTAAACTTGCGGGTTGGCAATATCATGTCGAACCAGATGTACTCGAAAACAAACAGGTCATTATTGGCTTTGAACATACTTCAATGATGGATGCGGTGCTGTCGATTGCCCTCTTCCAGATTTATGATCTTAAAGTTCATACCTTGATCAAAAAAGAACTATTTAAAGGACCTTTCAAACCGCTATTAAAAGCTGTCGGCGGTATTCCTGTTGACCGCAAGGCCAATAAAGATATCGTGACCCAGATGGTGGAGCATTTTCAGAATAATGAAAAGTTTAATCTGGTGATTGCACCAGAAGCGACACGTGCCAAGCAAGGTGAAGCACGTAAACCGATCCGTACCGGCTTCTGGCATATTGCCAAAGCTGCCAATGTGCCGATTGTGTTGCTATATGCCAATTCCAGAACCAAACAAGGTGGCATTTTAGGCAAGATTTATCCAACAGATCTGGCTCAAGATCTGGCCTTAATCAAACAGCTCTATAAAGATAAAGTGGATCTGGATATTGTCATTCCGGAATAAGCTGGGTATAGGTATTCGACATGAACAGATACACTGCTGTTCATGTCCTCCTAAAGCATTTGTATAAATTTGAAAAATAAAATCAAAAACTGCACTATAGCATTCCCCTTTTCTATCAATTTAATACAATTTTTTTGTTTTATCCTGAAATCTCAAATCCAGACACTTTTTTTTAAAAAAAAGCTTATGGTAGAATTTCGGCATTCTGATAGGCATACAGCCAATCTACAAGGAGCAAAGTTCGCATGGCGGGTCATTCCAAGTGGGCCAATATTAAGCATCGTAAAGCAAAACAAGATGCGAGTCGTGGTAAGCTTTTTACCAAATATATCCGTGAATTAACCACTGCGGCAAAACTCGGTGGTCCAGATGCAGGCAGCAACCCTCGTCTGCGTGCGGTGGTTGAAAAAGCATTATCTGTAAATATGACACGTGATGTGATCAACCGTGCCATTCAACGTGGTGCGGGTGGCGAAGATAACGACGACCTGAAAGAAGTGACCTATGAAGGTTATGGTGTAGGTGGTGTTGCTGTTCTGGTAGAGACCATGACAGACAATCTGAATCGTACTGTTCCTGATGTTCGCCATTGCTTCTCAAAAACCAATGGTAACTTAGGTACTGCCGGTTCAGTGGCTTATCTGTTTACCAAACGTGGCGAGATCACTTTTGAAGATGTTTCTTTAGAAGATCAAATCATGGAAGTAGCTTTGGAAGCAGGCGCGGAAGATATTGAAATTGCTGAAGATGAAATTCTGGTAATTACCACGCCTGAAAGCTTTGGTGATGTACAGGATGCGCTCACTGCAGCAGGTCTTAAGTCTGACAATGCTGAAGTGGTGATGAGCCCTTCAACCAAAGCTGAAATTACAGATGTTGATCAAGCCAAAATGATTCTGAAAATGATCGATATGTTTGAAGATTTAGATGATGTTCAAAACGTATATACCAACGTAGAGTTTACCGATGAAGTGATGGCGCAATTAGACGCTTAAGCTTGATCAAAACTAAAAACGCACCCTTGGGTGCGTTTTTTATAGTTGTCTACTACTCTCGCCTAGGATCAAACTTTATTGAGTAATCCGCTACAGTTAAAGACATTATATTCTTTAATGACAAAGCTCGAATGCAGTGCAACCACATGCTCAATTTTCCCGATACGCTTGAGTAAAATTTCACTATAATTTTCCATATCTCGCGCCACTACTTCGACAATAAAATCCGCAGACTGGCCGGTGACCAAAAAGGCATTAATCACTTCGGGAATACTTTCCAGTTCTTCCAGAAATTTAGCAAAAGTATCACTATCATGTTTACTTAGCGACACCTGTAACAGTACATGCAGCGTGAAACCTAATTTCTGATAATTAATTTCACGCTTTAAGCCACTGATAATATTGTGATCGATCAAGTGTTTGATCCGGCGATGGACTGAACTCACAGATAAATTTACCCGCTCTGACAGTTCATTCAGATTGACATCCTCATGGGTCAATATTTCTAGAATATGTTTATCGAAACGATCCAGTTCCATTTTTATACTCTTTCTTAATAATCAATAAAAATAGCAAAATATTGCGCTCTCCCTGTTATACAATATTTATTTATTTTTCACAAAGTTTTCATATTCTGAAAATATTTTCCAAATCTTCTGCCATTTTATAAAGTAACTTTCAATCCTGAACCAGATAACCGTTAATCATATAATTCTAAAAAATGACCAATGGTAATTTCTATTAATTATTTATTTTTTAATAGTTTAAGTTTAATTAGTCCAGCAAAATACAAGCCAGACCTTCAAGTACCCGCACAGTTCAGCCACTTATCTTTTACAAGTGTATAGAAATAGATTAAAACAAAGCCGCACTAAAAATAAAAATAGCATTTTTCAAAAATATTAAATAAGGAATGCTCATGGCTTCTAAAATTTTAAGTTTGATTAAAACCAAGGTGAGTCCTGTCTTAACGGCTGAAACACAAACTAAAAGCCTGTTAGGTGGCTTATTCGCTGGAACAGCCTCAGGTACGCTTAGCAATCTCATTGGCAGTCTAAACAGCTCTAATTCACAACCTTCCGTGAGCTCATTATTAAACAGCCTTCTCTCTGGACATAGTCTGAACAGCGCAAATCTGAGCAATTTATTAACTCAGTTGTCTGGTTCAAATGCTTCGAAGTTAGATATTCAGAGTCTGATCAGCAGCTTAACCCAATCCAATGGGGGCAGTTTTAATATTGGCCAGATCACCAATTTGTTGAATGGCCTAATGGCGAACAATAGCAGCAATCTGGATATTGGTGCTATTTCCAAACTCGTCGGCGGTCTCATCGGCGGTAATGGCGAGATTGATATTACACAAATCGTTCAGCTGGTCAGCGGCCTGATCGGCGGTTCTGGTGGTTTAGGTAATATCGACATTGCTGCAATTGCAGATCTGGTCAGCAAGCTCATCGGTGGTAATGGCGAGATTGATATTGCACAAATCGTTCAGCTGGTTGGTGGTCTGATTGGTGGGTCTGGTGCACTGGGTGATATCGACATCGGCGCGATTGCAGATCTGATCGGCGGTTTAATCGGCGGCAATACAGGCAATGATTTTGATATCGGTGCTATCACAGATTTAATTAGCGGTTTTGTCGGTGAGAATGCAGCGGGGGATTTTGATCTCGATGGCTTTACCGATTTACTCAGCGGCCTGATCGCGAATGGCTCAAATGGCATAGATTTAGGAGGATTATTGGGTAATCTCAATCTAGATAGTGATCTGGATCTGGGTACTCTGATCGAAGGAATTTCCTCTGCTTCAAACGGGTTTGATCTAGGTAGCATTGTCGGAGGCATTGGGCAATTGATTGATAATAGCTCTTCGATTGAATTACCTGATCTAGGTGATCTGGTCCAAGATGTGGGTGCCACAGATTCCAATATTGACTTGTCTGCTATTCTGCCTGAGACTCAAGATACGATTCAGAATATTGGCAGTGGTGGTGGTTCATCCAGCTTTGATTTTGGTTCACTTCTCAATAATTTTACTAAAAATATTGATATCGACCAGACTAATCCTTGGGGTTAGTCATCATCTCATTAAAAACGCGCTTAATGCGCGTTTTTAATTTTAGGATTTGCCTTGAAGCTTATACACCACGCCAGTCTACTCGCGCATTGCGTTCGGTTCGGTAAATACGACAAATATATTCACCCAGAGGCAACGCATTTAAATGCTGCTGATAATCACGATATTCTTCGGACAAGGTTTCAAAATTTTCTTTTTCCCACGGCGTCCCCGGAATCGCCAATAATGGAGCAAGCATAGAACAGACAGCAATATCCGCCAGACCTAAACGATTTCCGACAAAATAATATCCACCTTGACTAACCAGCATCTGATTGAGTTGCTGTACAGTGACATCAATATGCTGTTTGGATTCCGCCACAGTTTCCTCATTCAATGCATAACCTTTGGCGACCATTGCTTTTAATAAAGGTTTAGAAAATTTTTCAAACTGGCGCAAATAGCCTTGCTCACCAATTAAAATATCGAGAGATTCATGATCGGAAGTCAGCGCTTGAGAGAGCATCCAGCGGCGGACATGACGACCCAGCTCCAGAGTAATTTCATTAATTTCTAAGGCTTTATTTCGAAAATGTCCTTCAGCATACAATAAACGATGTTCTGGATAAGTATCATCCAGATAAAGCGCAATCTGGGTTGAATCTGCAATCCATTTGTCCTGATCGCGCAAAATAGGCAGACGATTCTGTCCTGTTTTCAGTCGGGCAAAAGCCCGATGTACGCCGGGAATCAGGTTGTGAGCAACATAGTACAGCTCTTTATGGTCCAGCATCCAACGTGCTTTTTCGCAAAAGTGAGATAAAGGAAACTGGTATAAAGTTCGCATGCATGCTCCATGTTTATCGTTATTGGATCAGGGCGTATAGGCCGCTGTTTTATTCAGATACTTTAGTCACTCACTTTTAGAAAAACAATGTGATTTTTATCCAAAAGTACAATACTGGCTGATTATTCCTCTATATTCGGCGGACTCACAACAAATCCGGGAAAGCTCAGCGGAGCTTTTAAGTTATCAGAAGCATTTGATTGCAATAAACCACAAGCGCATGACCTGACTTTAGCCGTGCTTTCATGTAAAATTGGGGGCAATTTTTATATAACGCTTTTGTGAGTTATTTCATGGGTTTTAATTGCGGTATTGTCGGCTTGCCGAACGTTGGCAAATCTACACTTTTCAATGCTTTAACCAAAGCTGCTATTGCTGCAGAAAACTTCCCGTTCTGTACCATTGAACCAAATACCGGCATCGTGCCTGTTCCTGACCCACGTTTAGACAAATTGACAGCAATTGTTAAACCGCAGCGCGTGATTCCAACGTCTATGGAATTTGTGGACATCGCAGGTCTGGTCGCTGGCGCTTCTAAAGGTGAAGGCTTAGGTAACCAGTTCCTGGCCAACATCCGCGAAACTGATGCAATCGCTCACGTGGTACGTTGTTTTGAAGATGAAAACGTCATTCATGTGAATGGTCGTATTGATCCACTGGATGATATCGCCACGATTAATACAGAACTCGCGCTTGCAGACCTGGACGCGGTAGCGAAAGCGATTACCCGTTTGACTAAATCTGCCAAAGGTGGTGACAAAGAAGCAATTGCTACTAAAGCAGTATTAGAAAAAATCCAGCCTTTACTCGATGAAGGCAAACCGGCTCGCGCAGCGGATCTGGATGATGACGAACGTAAACTGGTACGTGGCTTTGGCTTAATGACGCTTAAACCAACCATGTATATTGCCAACGTTGCTGAAGATGGTTTTGAAAATAACCCGCATTTGGATGCAGTGAGAAAATTGGCTGCTGAAGAAAATGCAATTGTCGTACCTCTTTGCAACCAGATTGAAGCGGAAATTTCATTGCTTGAAGATGAAGACCGTGCTGAATTCCTGGAAGCGATGGGCATGGAAGAACCTGGTTTAAACGTGGTGATTCGTGCAGGTTATTCACTACTTGGCTTACAAACTTACTTCACCGCAGGTGTACAAGAGGTTCGTGCCTGGACTGTGAAAATTGGTGCAACTGCACCGCAAGCCGCTGGTGTAATTCATACCGACTTTGAAAAAGGCTTTATCCGTGCAGAATGTATTGCTTATGATGATTTCGTGCAGTACAACGGCGAAGCGGGTGCAAAAGAAGCCGGTAAATGGCGTCTAGAAGGTAAAACCTATATCGTTCAGGATGGCGACGTTTTACATTTCCGTTTTAACGTCTAAGTATTTGCTGTGTGAAAAAGCCCCTTCTGGGGCTTTTTTATTACCTAGGAAATAAGATGACCGAGCGTAGAAAACTTACAGGCAACGCATAATTCACACATATTAACAATAATGATAATTATTCTCATATAAAAATATTAAATTCAGGCGTATGTTAAATCTAATGAAAAATAACATGACTTCATTCTAGCAAAGGAATCCTGACCATGAGCTATACCCTGCCTGTACTGCCATATCCCTATGATGCCCTAGAGCCTCATATCGATAGCAAGACCATGGAAATTCATCATAGCAAGCATCATCAAACCTATATTAATAATATCAATGCAGGGATCGCAGGAACCGAATGGGAAGATTTATCGGTCGAAGCCTTAATTAGCAAATTCAATGAAGTACCGCAGCAATTAAAACAGAACGTGATCAATAATGCCGGTGGACATGCCAATCACTCCCTGTTCTGGACAGTCATGAGTCCAGACGGTGGCGGCCATCCAGAAGCTGAAATTGCAAAGGCCATTGAACATGAATTAGGCGGATTCGAGGCATTTAAAGACACCTTTACCCAGGCAGCACTGAGCCGTTTTGGTAGCGGTTGGGCCTGGCTGAGTGTTGCGCCAGATCAAACACTTATTGTAGAAAGCAGCGCCAATCAGGACTCTCCACTGATGCATGGCAATATTCCCATTTTAGGTCTGGATGTCTGGGAACATGCCTATTATTTGCACTATCAAAACCGTCGTCCGGAATATATCTCGGCTTTTTTCAATGTCGTGAACTGGCAAGAAGTGAATCGTCGTTATCTGGAAGCATTGAACACGCTTTAGCTTTAAATATTTAAGGAGATCGACCATGTCTACACCTATTCTGATTAAACGCATAATTGGCAGCACACTCCTGATCTGTGGTGTATTTGTGATTTTATTAGAACATGTGTGGATACCCTCTTTTTAGAGTCTTGCTGTTGTCTCATCCTAAAAAAGCCAGTCTGAATGACTGGCTTTTATGCTTATAACTAAATGGCTAAAGGTTTATTGCATATTAGCAATCGCGGTGCCTTTTTGTTTGGGATCAGTATTTCCCAATTCAGGATTATCAATCGCATTCTGACATTGCAGTTTATCCCGCTCATAATCCGCCTGCTTTTGTTCCAGACTGCTGCCATTGTCGATCACGGTACGCGCCCAGATTTCCAGACTGGTTAAGGCTTTACGACACAGAGCATATTTACCTTCAGTCACCGAATCGGTCATTTTGACATTAATACGCCAGTCTGTGCTCAGCTTACGTGCCGGTTGACGCACCTGGGTTTCCAGCTGATCCACTTCTTTATTATAAACCAGTGGATCGACTTTATTGATCAGTTGCCATGCCGCATTGGCATAGGTGGTCGCATCATTAGTCAATTTAGGTGCCGGTTTAATTTCTGGCTTATCAGTCGATTGACTGTCATTCCCACACGCTTGTAACAACAATGCAGTGCTCATTAAAGCAGCTGTCAGCATCGTACGTGTCTTGAACATCCACATATCAGGCTCGCCAATTTAAACATTTCGGCACTATGCTATTAAATTCACGTAGAATACACAATCTTCATTTGACCCATCGTTCAACTCTCCTTCAAGGTGTGTCGTGTCTGAACAGAATCAACTCGCTACGCAACCTGCTGGCTTCTGGCAAGGTGCAAAAGATAGCCAAGCGATCATCTTCACTTATTTACCAGTGTCGTTTGCTTTTGGCGTTTCAGCCACTCAGTTTGGCTTTACGGCTTGGGAAGCGCTGTTTCTTTCCTGCTCGATGTATGCAGGTGCCAGCCAGTTCCTTGTGGTCGCACTTTTAGGCAGTGGCACATCTATCTGGATGACGGCATTAACGGTGATTGCCCTAGACATTCGGCATTTGCTCTATGGCCCTGCGCTGCAAAACCTGATTCAAGACCGGCTGAATTTAAAGAAAACTGCGATCTGGTCTTGGGGTCTGACCGATGAGGTTTTTGCTTCCGGCATGATCAAGCTCTCGCAACGGCGTCAGGAATGGTCTGAATCCTGGATGCTGGGTTTAAGCCTGTTTAGCTGGATGTCCTGGGCATTGGGATCTTTTCTCGGTGGTTTATTTGCCGATCAGGTCAGCAATCTGCCGCAATTCTTGCAAGCGGCTCTAGACTTCCTGTTACCTGCGCTGTTCCTGAGTTTCCTCTTGGCTGCTTTTGAGAAGAAACATACTTTTGTTGTGACTGTCACCATTCTGGTTTCTGCTGTGGCCTGTTACTTTATTGATCTGTCTGCCGCGATTTTCATTGGTATCAGTTCCGGTATTTTTGCCGGCCTGTTCAAGCACTATATCTTAAAACAGCCAGATCCTGAACATGCAGGAGATCAAGCATGAATCTAGAGATTATTCTGGTCGGCATTGTCGTCGGGATCGCCAATTTCGTCTCACGCTTCGGGCCTTTTTTTGTGATTCAGAAATTTCAGCAAGGCTCACAAAAACGCGGAGCATTGTGGCTAAAAATTGCCTTGGGTTCAATCGGCATTGCGGCAATCAGCTCCATGCTGGTAGTTGCTACCTTACCGCCATTATTAGAAACACCGAATAAAAGTATTGCGATGCTGGTCGGATTTATCGTACTCACTGCGTTGTACTTTAAATTCAAACGCATCGTGATGGCGACCCTGACCGCAGCACTGACCTATGGTCTGGTTTATACCTATGTGCCGATGACGTTTTAAGCTTGAACTGACTGATCAATCAAGATAAAGACTTATGCTTATGGAATAGTATAGGTCTTTATTATATAAAAATAATTAGCTGATCCCTATCATTTTTCCTGAAAGAAAAAGCTCAAATAAAATCATTTCCGTATTCTTTTATACTTTTTTAATACTCGACCAGTTGTAGATAGAAAAAAGCTATTGCCAAAACAGGATATACCGTCTTCAAATCAGTCTGACAGATCAGTGACATGACAATTACGCCTTACTTACATCCAGAAAAACTTTATAAATAAAACTGTTGGACAATATCACAATTTTGTATGAATCTTGGCTTAACTGCCGGCTCAGTTCTGCTATGCTAAAAGTCCATAAAATCAAGCATGGATGACACACATGAGCGTGACTATTGGTACTCCCCTGCAAGCTTCTGCCTATAAAGTTCTATTATTGGGTTCTGGTGAACTGGGCAAGGAAGTGGTGATTTCACTACAACGTCTTGGGGTCGAAGTTCATGCTGCTGACCGTTATGAGCATGCACCTGCCATGCAAGTCGCGCATTATTCCTATACCTTGAATATGGCCGATGCTGAAGAATTAAAACAATTGATCCATCAAATCCAGCCACATTTAATCGTTCCTGAAATTGAAGCCATTGCCACACAAGTACTGGTTGACGTTGAAGAACAAAATATTGCGACCGTCATTCCTTCGGCTAAAGCGGTCAATCTGACCATGAACCGCGAAGGCATTCGCCGTCTGGCCGCAGAAGAACTGGGGCTGCCAACTTCAGCGTACCGATTTGCTGACAGTTTAGAGTCCTTCCGTGCTGCCTGTGATGATGTCGGCTATCCAAACTTTGTCAAGCCGGTCATGTCCTCTTCTGGCAAAGGCCAGTCTCGGGTAAAAAGCTTTGCAGAGGTAGACGCGGCTTGGGAATATGCGCAAACTGGTGGACGCGTCAATCAGGGTACAGTGATTGTCGAATCGCAAATTGACTTTGATTTTGAAATTACCTTATTGACTGTTCGTGCAAAAAATCCGGCAACCGGCGAGATCGAAGCCTCTTATTGCGATCCGATCGGACATCGTCAGGACTCGGGCGATTATGTCGAAAGCTGGCAACCTCAGCCGATGACTCCGGCAGCGCTAGAGGAATCTAAACGCATTGCCCACAAAGTCACCACAGCACTGGGGGGTTGCGGAATCTTTGGTGTAGAACTCTTTATCAAAGGCGACCAAGTATGGTTTAGTGAGGTTTCTCCTCGTCCACACGATACCGGACTGGTAACACTTGCCTCTCAATTCCAAAGCGAATTTGAATTGCATGCACGTGCGATTTTAGGCCTGCCGGTCAATACCACACGGCATAGTGTGGCTGCCAGCGCGGTGATTTATGCCGGGGTAGATGATCGTAATCTTTCATTTTCTGGCCTGAATCTTGCTTTAGCAGACGGCAATACTGATTTGCGCCTGTTTGGCAAACCTGAAGGCTTCGAACGGCGTCGCATGGGCGTTGCGACTGCACGTGCTGAAAGCATTGAACAGGCACGCGAACTGGCACTTCAGGTCGCAAATCAAGTTAGCATTAATCAAAACTAAGCTGAAATACCAACGGACCACTGTTCATGATCAATACCTTACCTCTGCTGAATTACATTAAAAGTAACCATGACATTAAAGCCATCAATCAATGGCGTAGTGATGTCGAAAATCAGCTACAGGAGAGTTTTGAAAATGGACAGCCGATTCGGGATATTATTCTGGCACGTTCCAATCTGATTGATGAAGCACTGCAATTTCTCTGGAAATATGCCGAACTGGATCAAACCGATTTGGCCCTGTTTGCTGTCGGAGGTTATGGTCGCCGTGAAATGCTGCCTTATTCTGATGTCGACCTCATGATCCTGTCAGAAGACGAGATTAGTCCAGAGCAGGAACAGCTGATTTCTACCTTCATTTCATTACTCTGGGATGTCGGTAATTTCAAACCGGGGATCAGCGTGCGTACCATCAATGATTGTGTCAGTCAGGCCAGTAGTGATCTCACCGTTGCCACTACGCTAATCGAAGCACGCCTGATTATTGGCAATGAGAACCTGTGCAAATGGCCACGGCGCATCGTGTCACGCACCTGGACCGATAAAACCTTCTTTGATGCCAAAATGGATGAGCAGCATAAACGCTATGCTCAGCACAACAATACCGAAAGCAATCTGGAACCGGATATTAAAAATGCACCGGGCGGTATCCGCGACATCAACCAAATCGGCTGGATTGCCAAACGACATTTCCGCGTCAACCGGATTTATGATCTGGTACATCTGGGTTTTATTTCAGAATTTGAACTGGGTGTGCTCGAAGAAGCTGAAAGTTTTCTCTGGGAGATTCGCCATCACCTGCACCGCCTGACCAAGCGTGACGAAAACCGCTTATTGTTCGATTATCAGCGTGATATTGCAGCTAAATTCGGCTATGTGCGTGATGAGGCGCATCATCCGAACTATCCGATCGAACAGTTCATGAAGCGCTATTATCGCAGCGCACAGCAAGTCTCTACACTCAATGAAATGCTGTTGGCCTACTTCAATGAATCTGTGATTACCCCACGTTTACCGCAATATGAACGCCAGATTGAGGAAATTAATGAAAATTTCAAACTGGTCGATGGCAAGTTAGCAGTTCAGCATCACAAGATTTTCTCGGAAAATCCAAGCGCGATTCTGGAAATTTTCTACCTGTTGGCCAATCGTCCTGAAATTCAGGGCATTCGTGCGCGTACCTTACGCCTGCTGACCTTGGCAGGAAAACGCATTGATCAGGATTTTCGTGATAATCCGGTGCATCAGGCGCTGTTTATGGCGATTATCCGCTCACCGCATCGACTCTACGACACCCTGGTGACGATGAAGCGTTATGGCGTACTGGGTAATTACATCCCGGCCTTTGGGCAAATTCTGGGCCTAATGCAATATGACCTGTTCCATATCTATACGGTCGATGCACATACCTTATTGTTGCTACGCAATTTAAATCGCTTTAAAGCACCTGAATTTGCCAAGGAATTTCCTGTGGTCAGTTCAGTGTTCCAGCGCCTGACCCGTCGTGACATTGTATATCTGGCAGCTCTTTTTCATGATATTGCCAAAGGTCGTGGCGGTGATCATAGTGAACTTGGTGCCAGCGATGCGATTAAATTCTGCCGTAGTCACGGTTTTACCGAACGTGAAAGCAACCTGGTGGCCTGGCTGATCCAGAATCATCTGGTAATGTCTGTCACCGCCCAGAAAAAAGATATTTCCGATCCGGATGTGGTCAAAGAATTCGCAGAAAAAATGGGCGACATGGAGCATCTGGATTATTTATACACCCTGACGGTAGCCGATATTAACGCCACCAATCCGAAGCTGTGGAATACCTGGCGCGCTTCCCTGATGCGCCAGCTCTATACTCAGGCGCGCGATGTAATCCGTTCCGGTCTGGGTCGTCCGGTTGATTATCAAATGCTGATTGAAGATACCAAATTTGCGGCCAGCGAACTTCTGGTTCAGGACTTTTCACTGGATGAAGTAGAAAAAGTCTGGCAGGAACTTGGTGATGACTATTTCCTAAAAGAAACAGCAGATGAAATTGCCTGGCATACCCGTGCCATCTTACAGCACGGCGACAATCCTGCGCCTTTGGTGCTGATGCGGGCGCACCGTAAATATGCGCAGGATGCGGTACAGATCTTTATTTATACGCAGGATCAACCCAACCTTTTTGCCACTACGGTGGCTATTCTGGATCGCATGAATCTGGATGTACAAGACGCAAGAATTATTACTGCCACTAAAGCTTTCAGTCTGGATACCTACGTGGTATTGGACCGTTTTGGTACTTTATTGACTGATCCTGAACGCGAAGCCACAGTGATTGAAGCCCTTAAAGATGCCTTGAGTCATTCTGATGAATATCCGGGCTTGATGCAGCGCCGGATTCCACGTCAACTACGTCATTTCGATATTGAAAATACAGTCGAGATTAGTGTCAATCCTGCCTTGAATCAGAATATGGTCGAAATTGCGACCCTTGATCACCCTGGTTTACTTGCCAAAATCGGTGGTTTATTTATGATGCAAGGCCTGGACATCCACTCTGCCAAAATTGCCACACTGGGCGAACGTGCCGAAGATATTTTCTTTGTCACTAAAAAAGATGGCAACCCTATGACACCTGGAGAATCTGCTGAATTTGCAGCTGCACTTAAAACTGCGCTGGATGAAGCCTCTCATCAGGTTTGTAGTCAACACTCACATTAAAACGCGGTTACTTATTCATGAACTCTAGCTTGTCTCTACTGCATCCTTATCCGTTTGAAAAGTTAAATCAGCTTTTTGCGGATATCCAGCCTGCAAATATGCCTTTAATTCCCCTGTCGATTGGTGAACCGAAGCATCCTGCACCGGAGTTTGTGAAACAAGCGATTATCGATAACTTTAAACATTTATCGACGTATCCAAACAGTAAAGGCCTGCCTGAGCTACGCGAAAGTATTGCTCAATGGCTGACGCGCCGTTTTAAGCTAAATAGCATCAGTGCAGACAGCAATATCCTGCCTGTTTCTGGTACGCGTGAAGCGATTTTCTCGTTTGTACAGGCTTTGGTAAATCGTGAAGAGGCACCTTATGTGGTGATGCCGAATCCGTTTTATCAGATTTATGAAGGTGCAACACTGCTCGCAGGTGCAAAACCATATTTCATCAACTGTACTGAAGAAAATAACTACCTTGGTGATTTTGATGCTGTTCCGGCAGAAGTCTGGGAAAAAACGGCACTGTTATTTGTCTGTACTCCGGGCAATCCAACCGGTGCAGTGCTGTCTAAAGAACAGTTTAAAAAACTGATTGCCCTGTCGGATCAATATAACTTTGTGATTGCTTCAGACGAATGCTATTCGGAGCTGTGGTTTGATCAGGCACCTGTAGGTTTACTGGAAGTTTGTGCTGAAATCGGCCGGGATGACTATAAAAACTGCGTGGTGTTCCATTCACTGTCTAAACGCTCTAACCTTCCGGGTATGCGTTCAGGTTTTGTTGCCGGTGATGCCAGCCTGTTAAAACCTTATTTGCAATATCGTACTTACCACGGCGCAGCGATGCCGGTACAACATCAACTGGCTTCAATCGCTGCCTGGGATGATGAAGCGCATGTGGAAGAAAACCGGGTGCAATACCGTGCCAAGTTTGATTTATTTCAACAGGAACTCGGACATTTATTGCCACTCAAAAAACCGGATGCAGGTTTCTATTACTGGTTAAAAGTTGACAATGATGAAGCCTTTGCTAAACGCCTGATGGAAGAAGCACATATTAAAGTACTTCCGGGTCGTTATTTATCCCGCGATACTGAACAGGGTAATCCGGGTGAAAATCATGTACGTCTAGCACTTGTGGCCGATCTGGCGCAATGTGAAGAAGTCATTCAACGCCTGAAAGCCATCCTCTAAGTTTTAATCAAAACTAAAAAACCCACTGGTTTAAAGTGGGTTTTTTACTTGAAATCAGATGAGTTCTATTTTTATCTCATACTGAGAAAATAACACAGAGTCTTACAACACTTTTGCAATTTCATCTTCAAGCTCTTCAGGCTTGGTGGTCGGAGCAAAACGGTTCAATACCTTGCCATCACGGCCGATCAGGAATTTGGTAAAATTCCATTTAATTCCATTGCCTAAAATACCTTTGGAATTATTGGTTAAATAGCGAAAAATGGCGTGCGCTTCAGGGCCTTTGACATCCACCTTGGAAAACATCGGGAAAGATACCCCGTAATTCTTCTGGCAAAATTCACCAATCTGTTCATTGGAACCCGGATCTTGACCACCAAACTGATTGCATGGAAATCCCAAAATTTCCAGACCTTGATCTTTATATTTTTCGTAAAGTTTTTCTAATCCTGAAAACTGTGGGGTAAAACCACACTTACTCGCTGTATTGACGATCAAAAGTACCTTGCCTTCGTAATCTGCAAGTGGCTTGCTTTTGCCATCTAACAATTCAGCTTCAAACTGATAAATGCTGGTCATGGATAGGTTTCCTCATCATTTTTTTCTTGTGTTTCTAAGTCCAAAGAAGCCGAGTTGACACAATAACGTAAGCCCGTCGGCTCTGGACCATCCGGGAAAACATGCCCTAAATGTGCGTCACAATGATGACAAACAATCTCAGTTCTGACCATTCCGTGTGAAGTATCAGGTAATTCTTCTACCACCGAACTGCTGACGGGACGGTAGAAACTTGGCCAGCCACAGCCGCTGTCATACTTGGTCTCAGACGAGAACAGTGGCGTGCCGCAGCAACGGCATACATAGGTGCCATCTTGCTTGGTATTCCAGTATTTTCCAGTAAATGCCGGCTCGGTTCCCTTCTCGCGCGTAATGCGAAACTCCTCAGGTGATAACTCTCTTTGCCATTCCCGGTCTGATTTATTGAGTTTTCCCATGATCACATACCTTTTTATCTTGCTATTTAAAATAGGATAATCCTATATTTACGTGATTCATTTTAAAAATTCTAGTCTTTATTCAACATTTTACAAAAGACATATAATGCCTAAAAAAGCAAAAAGAAAGCAAATATAAAAATAAAAGTAAGCAATTCTTACATTAAATATTTTTTAGTGAGCAAATTTAATGGTATTCTTAGCTCTAAATTTGCTCAGGATTAAAAAATGTCGCAAAAAAAGAGCGTAATTTTTAAAAATCTGCTGCCTGTGATCAAACAATATCAGCAGCTTGGATTTACGCATGAAAAAATTGTTGCACTACTTCGAGATGAACATGATCTCGATCTAGTCACAACTGAGACATTTAAAAGTTATTTATATCGTTATGCAAAAGTGACCTCCACTCCTTCCGAGAACATCAAAATGCCGAACACTTTCCAAACCCCTCGCGAGATCAAGAAATCATCTAAGCTCGAGCATGTGTGCTACGACATTCGCGGACCTGTGTTACGAGCGGCCATCGAGATGGAAGAAGCCGGTCACAAAATTATCAAATTAAATATTGGCAACCCTGCCCCATTTGGGTTTGAAGCACCACAAGAAATTATCAACGATGTGGCTTTAAACCTGCCGAATGCGATTGGCTACACGGATTCCAAAGGGATTTTCCCGGCGCGTAAGGCGATCTGTCAGTATTATCAGCAAAAAGGCATTCTGGATATGCACGTCAATGACGTTTATATCGGTAATGGTGTGTCTGAACTGATTGTCATGGCCATGCAGGGCCTATTGGATGATGGCGATGAAATGCTGATTCCAATGCCGGATTATCCGCTTTGGACTGCGGCAGTCAATCTGTCTGGCGGTACGGCGATTCATTATAAATGTGATGAAGAAAATCACTGGTATCCCGACATTGTCGATATGGAAAGTAAAATCACGCCAAATACCCGTGGTATTGTGATTATTAATCCAAACAACCCGACCGGTTCGGTTTATCCGCGTCATGTCTTGCAACAGATCGTGGACTTGGCCAAGAAGTATGACCTGATTTTATTTGCTGACGAAATCTATGACAAAATCATCTATGACGGTATCGAGCATGTCGCTGTAGCTGCCTTGGCAGGTGATCAGATTTGTGTATCATTTAACGGTTTATCAAAGGCTTATCGTATTGCTGGCTTCCGTTCTGGCTGGATGGCCATTACCGGCAATAAAACACGTGCAGCAGACTATATCGAAGGTCTGGACATGCTGGCATCTATGCGCCTGTGTGCCAACCATCAGGCGCAATATGCAATTCAGACTGCACTGGGCGGCTATCAGTCCATTAATGACCTGATTCGTCCGGGTGGCCGTTTGTATGAACAGCGTAATATTGCCTGGGAAATGCTGAACGAGATTCCTGGGGTGTCCTGTGTCAAGCCTGAGGGTGCGATGTACTGCTTCCCGAAACTGGATCCGAACGTTTATCCAATTCAGGACGATGAAAAGCTGATGCTGGACTTGTTACGTGCCGAGAAAGTACTTCTGGTTCAAGGTACAGGCTTTAACTGGCCGACACCGGATCATTTTCGTGTGGTGTTCCTGCCGGCTGAAAATGAACTGCGTGAAGCGCTTATCCGTGTTGGCCGTTTCCTGGCCAAGATGCGTTAACTCCTGAAATAGACAACATAAAAAAACCGCATTTCTGAATGCGGTTTTTTTATTTCTCTCCATATTCAAAGTTTCGACTTATAACATTTTAAAAAGTACAAAGACTTCCTGAAGCACAAATTCCTGCACTCAACGGTTTCTTATCAAGTGATTTCTCCTTAATCACGAAGATTCATGTTATTTTTTAACCAAATATAAAACTTTATGAGTACACGGATGTCCTCACACACAATTAAACTCAGCCTGTTTCTCTGCCTTAGTATGTGCTTGGGGATTGGCATTCTTCGTTTCTCTTATACTGCGCTGTTACCCGGCACACGAGAAGCCTTTGGCTGGAGTACAGATTTTGCCGGGCTTTTGGGCAGTGCCAATTTACTGGGCTATTTAATCGGTGCCTATACCGCCATGCGTCTGCCTCAAGACCGCAGTATGAGCAGGTATATTCAAATTTCAGCTTTTGCCGGTATGTTCAGTCTGATGTGCTGTGCATTTTCTGGTTTCTCTGAAGTTTGGTATATCTTTTGGCGCGTGATTTCAGGAATCAGCGGCGGGCTGATGATGATCTTATCGCCAAGTGTAGTTGCGCAGTGCTGTGAACTTCAGGATCGTCTTAAAATCAACTTTATCGGTTTTAGCGGAATCGGATTAGGTGTATTAATTGCAACCCTGTTTCTGCCTTATCTGGATCAGATTTCCATACAGACTGCCTGGCTGATCTTATGTGGCTTTGCCCTGCTCATTTGTCTATGTTTAAGTGGACTTATCCAAAAATTTAAGCCTTATTTGTCCATACAAGCACCTTCGACTACCTCCAAGATATCTTTGAATAGCGTCTTTTATAGCTTACTGGCTGTCTACGCGTGTAGCGCCTTTGCTTATATACCGCATTCGCTCTTCTGGATTGATTATTTAAGCCAGCAGTTGGAATTGAGCTTGTTCTGGATTAACTTCAATTGGATTCTTTATGGATTTGGTAGTGCTTTAGGCGCCTTCAGTGCTTATGCACTGGCCAGAAAATTCGGTAATTTTGCTGCCCTGAAAATTCTTTATAGTCTTTATATTGTGGCTATTTTTATTGCGACTCTAGAGGGCCAAGCATTGCTCACGTTGAGCTCTTCCTTTTTGACCGGCATGCTAAACCCTGCTGTGGTTTTCCTGACCTCTTATACCATTTTGCAACTGTATGGGCTGGCGTATAAAAAACTCTGGAGCATTGCCACCTTGTGTTTCGCCTCTGTTCAGCTGATTGGCGGACTCAGTTTTAGTGCGCTGCAATATTTTGGTTTGAGCTATCATCAACAGTTCATATTAGCTGCATTTGTTCTTTTATTAGGAACATTGCAATTATTCTGGTGTACCCGTCCTGCCAGATTCACTCCTGAAACACAACCCCATCCAGTTTCTGCTCAAGGAGAAGGCACGAAATAAGGATATGGATTGGTCGCCCCTTGCCCGCTCAGATAAATCCCGTAATGTAGATGTGGCGGAGTATTTTTGGCATTTCCAGTATTGCCGACATAGGCAATCACTTCGCCCGCTTCCACCCAGTCGCCTTCCTGAATATGCTCAGCATAATCATTCAGATGCGCATAGTAATGCTGACTCATATCAGGCCCTGTCACCCAGATAACTTTCCCACCCAGATTATTGGTGCCAATTTTACGTACAATCCCTTGGGTGGCACTTAAGACAGGTGTGCCACGTCGAGCAAAAATATCTGTCCCTTCATGTTTACGGCCTGCACTGCGCGCGGCTCCCCACGTATCATTAATTTGACGGACTGTAATACCTTCGACCGGAATCTGTAACGGTGCTTCTAATTGAGTCTTTTTCAGTTGCCAATAAAGATAAGGACTTTTCCATCCTGCTGCTTCACCTGAAGGTGGTGGCTGACAGGCGGTCAAGACAAAGCATACAGATAAAATTAAGCTTAAAATCCGAAAAAATTTCACCAATATTATTCGCATTTATTTTAGAAAGATGGTTTTTATCTTAAGCAGAACAGCACAATTTAAAGTCGTAATCTTGTAATTTTTTGAATGATATTTTTATAAAATCAATGATATAACAACGCCCTTATGTAAGGGCGTTGTTATGGAAGGTAGCTAGGAATTACTTACGTTTTTTTGCACGGGAGGGTTTGGCTGGTTGTTGCTGTTGCTGTTGTTGCTCTTCATTCTGAGCGCTGTCCTGCTTGTCCTTTTGTTGGACCTGCTTATGTTTCGCTTTAGATTTGGCCATATTATGTACTCCTTCGGAGAAACGTCTCTATCACTGGAAGTTCCATTGATCACTCTAACGTTTTTGGAAAATATGCCAATCATCGAGCTGTATCCAAATACGTCAATGTAATAATAGGTTGGCTAAGTGATTCAACTCAGAACAAATCCTGTTCTGGCTCACTACAATCTTTACGCAAAGTTGCAGTTTGATACTCATTTTAACTTTTGGGCGTTTATCAATCAGAATTTAAGAAAATTTAATCCCCCTGAGAAACCTGCGATTAATATAGGTTTTAATTAGGAGAATCAGGCTTTAATGAGTTAAGTATATCTGCAATAGTAGGATGATCAAATTCAAAAAAAGCTCGCAGTCTTGCGCTTGACCTCCAGCGCAAGACTGCGTGAATGTTCGCTCTTTGGCTATTTTTATAGCTAAAATCTTCTTTATGATCAGGTCAGGACTTCTTTCTAGTAGTTCATGTTTAACGCACAATTTAGTTCAAGGTGATTCTAGTCATGTCCATTTTTTCTCTTTGATTAACTTAATAACCTTTTTTACTTCTGACAGATTCGATATCTATCTGATCCAAGCATTTGAGGGCTTACTACTCTATACTTTTAAACTGTAACATCTACCACAGCCTGTATTGTTGGTGTAATATCAGCACCAATTTCATTCCCTTTGATACATGGGACAATTGGATTATTTGCTAGGTTGAGTGACAGGTCTGCATTAACGGTAATTTGGCACCATCCGCAGGTACTACGATCTTTTGATATTCTATTCTTCATATTTTTCCGAATGCTACTGACAAACCTAAAAATAATTGCCAATTAGGCAATACTTTCAACTGTTCTTAACGCATAATATTCTAATCCAGATTCGTTGTTTTTGAGATTTATACGGGAAATAACCAAATTTCCCTTTAAAATAAGCCTCTACATTTTTTAAGTTTATGTAATTATAGAAGTTATTTCCTATGAAAATCGTCATTTTAAACAAACCCTATGACGTCCTCTCCCAATTCCGCCCAGATGAAAAACACCAAACCATGGCTGATTTCATCGACGACAAAGATTTACGTCTTGCTGGTCGTCTGGACATGGACTCAGAAGGTCTGGTTTTTTTAACAGATCACGGTGGTCTGAACCAGTACATCACCAATCCTGCCAATAAAAAGTTTAAAACCTATATGGTGCAGGTTGATGGTGATGTCACCGAAGAAGCACTTGAGCAGCTTCGTAAAGGTGTGGAACTTAAAGATGGCATGACCCTTCCAGCCAAAGCTGAAAAAGTATCTGAACCGGAATGGTTATGGGAGCGTAATCCTCCTGTACGTTTCCGTGCATCTGTCCCAACGTCTTGGGTTGAGATTTCAATTTGTGAAGGCCGTAACCGTCAGGTTCGTCGTATGACCTCTGCGGTGGGCTTCCCTACACTGCGTTTAATCCGTACTAAAATTGGTGATATTGACCTTGTACGTATGGATATTAAACCGGGTGAAACCAAAGAAATTGAACCTTTACTTTATCCAGATTTCCAGAATGTTCCTGCTGAAGAGCCATACCGTTCACGTTCTTATGTGAAAAAACCGGGTGGTACGGGTGGTAAGCCAATGGTTCGCAAGAACAAAGATGGTTCAGTGAAAAAATCAGGTACCAAACGTATCTGGCAAATGGACGAAAGCGAAAAGCCGAAACGTCGTACCAATGGTACAACTCGTCCAAATACCAAAGCACCTCGTGGTCGCGGACGCGGTCGTGGTTAAAACCCAGTCTGCTCATCAGGTAGGGACAGGCTAAAGATCACGCCAGACGGTGTATTTTCTACAGTTGTCTGCCCCTGATGGAGCTGCATGATCGACTGTACAATGGCAAGGCCCAGACCACCCGTCTGGGCTTTTTCGTGCCGGCTGTCATCGATCTGATAAAAACGCTCAAATAAATGCGGATGGTGCTGCTCTGCAATCCAGACTTCTGGCGTCAACACTGATATTTTAATCCTGTGGTTGAGTCGCTGTGCAGACACAATAATCTCACTCCCAGGCTGACCATAAGTAATGGCATTGCTGATCAGATTGGCGACTGCGCGCTGTAACAATACGGTGCTGGCTGTCAGACTTAAATCTGGTGGAACATCCACTTTTAAATGCATCTGCTTCTCTTCGGCCAGAAAGCTGAAGTACTCAAGCAATTCTTGCAGCATGTCATTTAGATTGAAACGCTGTTTTTCAATCGCATATCCGCCATGTTCTACCCGGGCGATAAACAGCATACTTTCAATCATCTGGCTCAGGCGTTCGTATTCTTCCAAGTTGGAATAGAGCAGATTTTCCAGCTCAGCAGGTTCGCGCGACCGCGATAACAGAATCTGTGTCTGCCCGATTAAATTGTTTAAGGGGGTGCGAAGTTCGTGTGAAATATCCTCAGAAAAACGTGCCAGCTGCTGATACGCAGCCTGAATATTAGCGAGCATATCGTTCATGGCCTGACGCAGCTCTTGAACCTCAAGCGTATTACTCTGAACATCGATGTGCTGATTGGGCTGCTGAATATTGACCTGTGCAGTGGCCAGCATCAGCTGACGCATTGACTTCAGGATGTAGCGTCCTGCCAACCAGGCCATCAAGGTCGAGAGCAGAATACCAAGCAGACTATATAGCACCAGTTTGGACAAATAGCTGGCCAGTGTTTTTTGTCCTTCTGCCAGCTGCTTGCCGGCCACCAGTTGATAGCTGCGACCATCAAACTCTACCTGTTTAAAAGCCAGCCGCGTGGAGGGCTGTTCCCTCTGGTTATTCTGAAACTGTAATGCCGAAGAATAACGCAGTGCCGGAATATGAACCTGCAAAGGGTTGATTTCAATCAGATGACTGTTTTGATCCTGCAACAGCAGCAAATTATCTTCCTGCCCCAGCATGTTTTCATATAGTTTAGGATGCTCCACCAAAAGCTCGAAACTCTGGGTATCTTCCAGAAAGACTTCAATCCGGGAAATACGCGCAGCCAGTGCCTGATCCTGCTGGGTCTGAATCATCTGCTGCATATTTTGATAAGACAGCAGCGCCACACTCAAGAACACCACGCAGGACACCAGCGCAAAGGCGATACTTAAACGTGTTGCCAGCGGTAATAACATGGGATTTTTCATGGGCATTCATCAAGCTTATAACCCATACCCCGTACGGTATGAATCAGTTTTGGCGTGTAATGGTCATCAATTTTGCTGCGCAGCCTGCGAATGGCGACATCGACCACATTGGTATCGGTATTAAAATTGATATTCCAGACCATGGACGCAATCTGGCTGCGGGTCATGACCTGCCCCTGATGCTCCATCAGCAACTGCAACAGCGCAAATTCTTTCTGGCTTAAGTCGATTTTTTGCCCGTCACGGTGTACCTCATGCTTTAGGCGGTTCAATACCAGACCTGCAACCTGATAAGCCTCCTGCTCCAGTCGCGGCACACGGCGCAACAGACTTTTGATCCGGGCCAGTAACTCAATATAGGAAAAAGGTTTGGTCAGATAATCATCGGCGCCAAGCTCCAGGCCTTTCACCCGATCCAGCACATGATCGCGTGCAGTGAGCATCAATACCGGAATCTGGCTAAAAGTTCGCAAGGTTTTCAGCACCTGCCAGCCGTCCAGATCTGGCAGCATTACATCCAGCAGTACCAGATCAAATGACTGTTGCTGCAAACAGGCCAATGCCAACACGCCATTTTCAGCAATGGCCGTGCTATAACCTGACTCACTCAGTCCTTTTGCCAGATATTCAGCAATCTTGACTTCATCTTCTACAATTAAAATATGCATGTCAGTAGTTTAGCTGTTTTTAGCTATGCCTAGATTACAAATTGGTAATCTGATTGTCATGCTGCACTGGCGTATTTCTTTCTACAATAGCAACAGTATTCAATTGCATGAATGACAAGTATGAAAAATTCAATCGCCAAAACAACCCTAGCCTTGTTCAGCAGCTCATTACTACTCAGCTCACTGGCACATGCAGAATTAAAAACAGCACCAGTCATGTCGCTAGAAGCAGCAAAGCTTATGGCCAGCAATGTCATGTTGGCCTGCCAGAAACAGGCCAAGCCCGCAGCAGTCGTGGTTCTGGATCAGGGTGGTAATCTGCTGGCTAGTCAACGCCATGAATCTGTCGGCATTCACAACCTGATCGCAGCAGAACGCAAGGCCTTTACCGCGTATTCAACGAAAACCAGTACGCTGGATTTTATGCGCAATGCCCAGAACAATCCGGACGCACAGAACCTGAATAGTTTGCCTGAACTGCTGTTACTGGGCGGCGGTGTACCTGTTATGTACCAGAATCATATTTTAGGTGCTGTAGGTGTTGCGGGTGCAGGCGGTTCGGAACAGGATCATCAATGTGCCAATAGCGGCATTCAAAGCACTTTAAAACAGCTTTAATCTATTTAAATAAGTCTTATTGGTTTCTTTTATTCAATATTACTTCATCCATCTACTGAGGAATACAACATGAAAAAAATCCTGCTAGCAACCCTTGCGAGCACCGCAGCCACGCTTTCCTTTGCACAGAATCCACTTAGTGTGCATGTTCTGAATCAGGAAACAGGTTTACCTTCCGCAAATATTGCAGTTACTTTGGAAGCACAGCAAGGTGAGAAATGGGTCAAGCTCAATGAAGCTGAAACAGATCAAAATGGCCGTATTAAAGAGCTATATCCAAAAGATACCAATCTGCAAAAGGGTATTTATAAAGTGACCTTTAAAACGGGTGACTGGTTTAAGGCCAATAATCAGCGGACATTCTTCCCTGAAGTACCGGTGGTCTTTATGATTGATGGTGCTTTAGAGCATTATCATATTCCACTGTTATTGAGCTCTTATGGTTATTCGACTTATCGCGGTAACTAAGCTCTTTCACTTAAGGCCCATCTTATTGGGCCTTATTCTTTTACTTGTTATTCTTGTGCTGGAATGCTATTCATGACTCATATTAAATGAATTTAAAAATAAAACGTATCTCAAACAAGGAGCTTTGCAATGGATCAGCAAGTCAACCAGATGTTTAATCAGGATCGATTAATCCAGCATCTTGGTGCACACCTTGTTGCTTATAGTCACAATCACGCAAAAATTTCGCTGAAAGTCACTGAACAACATTTACAGGGTCACAAGACCTGTAACGGCGCAGTGATTTTCGCGCTTGCAGATGCGGCATTTGCCATTGCCTGTAATACAGGTGAACATCCGGCTGTTGGTCAGCATTGTGGAATTCATTATTTAAAATCAGGAGTTCTTGGCGATACATTGACTGCTGTAGCAGAACATAGGGCCAGCAGTGGCCGTAGCGGAATTTACGATATTCAGGTGATAAATCAGCATGATCAAATTGTGGCAGAGTTCCGCGGTACGTCTCGACTGATCATCAGATAATTTTCAAAACTTGATGCAATAAAAAACCGATGCCTAAGCATCGGTTTTTAAAGTTTGAAATTTAATTAAGCTTTCAACCACTTTTCAGCTTTAGTCTGATCTTCAATTTTCAGTTCAACTTCGGTCAGTTCAGAACCAGCTGCCTGAACTTCAAAGCTCATCAGCTCGTCACGACGAAAAGCATGCATGGTATAAACACCTTCCTGTTTTGCATAACTTTCCATTAACTTCATCGTTGCTTTTAAACCATCAACGGCAATAATCACATCATTGGCAGAAAGGCCAACTATTACAGCAGTACTATCACGACGCGCCGACTGAACCAATACACCTTCCGGCTTATCTACCAGTTTTAAACCGAAAGGCAATGACTTGTCATTTTTCAGGTTATAACCGATACCAAACTCAGGCAATAACTGATCCAGTGGCAATTCATCTGTGGTATTAATCAAGTGATTAATCTGCTCTGACCAATCATCACCGGTCAGCTCTTTGCACAATTCAAAGATGGTACGTTCATGTACCTGAATACCATTCTGGGCATTTTCATACAAACGGCGCATCAAGGCATCCAGACTTGAACCGCGTAAACGCAAACCTAAGTCTAAGCACAAAGCAACTAAACAGCCTTTGTTGTAATAGCTAGTACCCGCATTATTCGAGTTTTCGTCCTGACGATAGAATTTCACCCAGGCATCAAAACTGGATTCAGACACTGACTGAATCGCACGCCCCGGATTTTGCAAATAACGGTCAATCTGTGCTTTTAACAAAGCAATATATGATTCCTGATTAATCACGCCGCTACGCAGCAAAATCAAATCATCGTAATAAGAAGTGAAGCCTTCAAAGATCCACAGCAAAGACGTATAGCTTTCACGGTTCAAATCATAATTGACAAAATTTTCAGGGCGAATAAATTTCACCAACCAAGAATGGAAATATTCATGGCTACATAGGCCGAGGAAACGCTGATAATCTTTGGAAGGTTCTTCAGGCTCATTGGCCTTCGGCAAGTCATCGCGCGGTGAAATCAGGCTGGTCGAGTTTGGATGTTCCAGACCACCATAACTATTTCCGGTTGCCATGGTCATAAAAGTATAGTCAGCAAATGGCGCTGAACCGAACATGGAGATTTCTGTGCTACAGATTTTCTCAATGTCCTGCTGCATACGTGCTGCATTCATCGCATGCTTGCCGGACACCACAAACTCATGCGGAATACCATTCGCTTCAAAACTGAAACGGGTTTGCTCTGCCAGTTCAAACGGTGCATCAATCAATTCAGCATAGTTTTTGGCTTTCAGGGTGAAACGGCCCTTGACCAGACTTTTGGATTGCATGCCGGTTGCCAGTTGGAAATGCTTTAACTCATCTGGCAGGAAGATTTCTAATTCAATCTCTTTATTTTCCTGACCTTCTAGCCCCAAGCATGCACAGGCCGGGTTGACATAGAGACGGTTTTGATCCACATATGCACCACGAACAGACAGGTCGTAGGCATAGACATCATATTCAACCGTAATCAGCTCATGATCGGTATTGAATAAACGCCATTTGTTCTTTTCAAATTTCTGGATTTGCAGTTGACGTCCATCTTCATCATAAGCTTTGACCGCCTCAATGTGTTTGGAAAACTCTCGAATCAAATAACTTCCCGGAATCCAGGTCGGTAATGATAAGATCTGCGTCGGGTCTGCCAGAAAGCGAACAGTCACGTGAATAAGGTGCTGACGATAATCGTCAAATTCGATTTGATAATGCAACATAATGGGCGATATAAAATGAAAATAAATGAGGTATAGCTTAGCTTAGCATTTTTTAAGCCAAGATGGTTTAGCTGTCTTATTTGTCTACATTTACGACTAGCTATCTGTATAAAAAAGGCATAGCATGCCTGAAAATTTAATCGTTCAACGCCCGACGGGTTATTAAGGAACATCCTTGAAATACATCATCTCACTGATTGCGGTATTCAGCTTATTTATTTCTGCATTTTCACATGCTGCCTTACTCAATATTCTGCCTGAAAGCGTTGAAGCTGAAGCCTGGACTATTCTGGATTCACAGTCTGGTCAAGTCATTGCAGAACACAATGCCGATGTGCAACGTGCGCCGGCTTCGCTGACCAAAATGATGGTGGCTTATATTGCCTTAAAGGAAATTGAGGCCGGAAAATTAGATAAAAATGAAGTTTTAACTGCCACATCTGTGGTTAAAAATGTCATGTGGGATGAATCACAGATGTATCTGAAAGAAGGTGATCTGATTACAGTCGATCAGCTTCTGGCGGGTTTGATTATCATGTCTGCCAATGATGCAGCGTTGACGCTGGCTGAGAAAATCTCGGGGAGTGTTCCCCAGTTTGTTGAACGGATGAATCAGGAAGCCAAAGCACTGGGCATGCAGCATAGCAATTTCCAGAATCCGGCCGGCATTACCATGCCCGAGCATTATTCGACTGCTGCCGATTTGGCCCGACTCTCTATGGCGGTGGTGAATGAAACCCCGGATTATCTGTATTATTCCAAACAGCCAAGTTTCACTTATAACCAGCATTTTCACCGTGCCACCAACCGTGTACTTCAGGTCGACCCAAGCGTAGATGGTTTAAAAACCGGTTTTACCCGTGCGGCCGGTTATAACCTGGCGCTGACCGCCAATCGTGTTACAGCAGATTTTGAAATGCCAAATCGCCGTCTGATTGTGGTGGTGCTGGGTACTAAAAGTGCAGCAAAACGCGCTGAAGTATCACATAAGCTGATGAATCTGGCTTATACCTATACCCGCAATGAGGTAGCGATCAAAGATCAACAGCTACTGGCTGAATTGCCTGTGATCAAATCCACCTTAAAAATGTTTAAGGTACAAACCAAACAACCGCAGATCATTACCACTTCTTTATATGATCAGGGCTACAGTATTGACCTGAATCAGTTTGACCAGGCGCATCAGCGTGTCATGCTGAATACTGGTGATGGCGTTTTAAAAAGTATCGAGCCACTTCAGGAAACTCAGACTCATATCAATGTTGAAGTGAAGGCTTCTGAACTTATTGCGCCTTTGGCCACCATGATGCCTTTGGCCACCATTCAGGTTTATCAGAATAATCAGTTGATTCGCACCATTCAAATTGAAGATCATGTCGAAATTGAAGAAGCCAATCTGTTTCAGAAATTCTTTAGCTGGCTACAAGGCTTATTTAGTTTGTTTTCAGACAATACGCCAAGCGTAAAGCTTTATCCTTTAGATAGATAATAGCGCTAAATCTCAATTAATTTCCCTTTAAGCTAGAAGATCTACTCGCTGATCTTCTAGCAGATTTTCCGCCTATTAATCTCACCCTCCCATTGCTTTCTCAAAGCAGCAACACTTACCTGCCCTCACAGAATTGCTACGTTTTGTAATGTGTATAACAATTTTAACCAAGACGCGATCTGGCCCATGCCATAGTATATTTTCTCTCTATTTCTCTTATTTTTATTAAAAAAATAAACAGGTTAATCATATATGACAGCACATAAAATCGTGATTGTGGGTGGTGGTGCCGGTGGTCTGGAACTGGCAACTCAGCTGGGTGAGAGCTTGGGTAAAAGCGGTAAAGCCCAGATTATTCTGGTCGATCAAAAACTGACGCACATCTGGAAACCGCTGCTGCATGAAGTTGCTGCGGGCACCTTAAATCCACATGAAGAAGAAACCAATTATTTTGCCCATTCAGCTACACATCATTATGAATTTGTCTTGGGCACATTCACCGGTCTGGATCGCGAAGCTAAACAGATTGTGGTCGAAACAGAATATTTCTCCAAAAAATCCCAATCCAAGAAAAAACAGCGCATTGACTATGACACACTGGTACTGGCTTTAGGTTCAACCTCAAATGACTTTAATACCGAAGGGGTCAAACAGTTCTGTCATTTTCTCGACAGCCGTCAGCAGGCAGATATCTTTCAGCAGGATCTGCTGCACCTGTATTTAAATGCTCAACATGAGACTTCAAGCCGTGAGCTGAATATTGCTATTATTGGTGCCGGTGCGACTGGGGTAGAACTGGCAGCGGAGCTGGTAGAAGCCAAACAGAATTTCTTTCAATATGGCTTAAACAAGGTCGATCCCAACAAAGTCAAAATCACCTTGATTGAAGCCGCGGATCGTATTCTGACTGCACTCTCGCCTAAAGTTGCTGCAAATACCATGAAACAGTTAGAACAGTTCGGTATTGAAGTCTTGACCAGTCATCGAGTGGCCAAGGTCGATGAAGACAAGATTTATTTTGCCGATGGTTCCAGTCTGGATGCTGAAATCAAAGTCTGGGCTGCAGGGATCAAAGCACCGGAAGTCTTGGCACAACTCGACGACATGGAAAAAGACCATATTCATCGGCTCAAAGTTTATGCCACGCTGCAAACCAAATCTGATCCAAGTATTTTTGCATTTGGTGATTGTGCGCATTGCCAGCCTGCGGCAGATCAACCGGTATTAGGGCCGCGTGCTCAAGTGGCCAGCCAGCAAGCCAGCTTTCTGGCCAATGCTTTAAAAGCCCATGTCAATGGAGATAGCTATTTGCCGATGTTTAAATTTTCTGACAAGGGCTCCCTGATTTCCTTAAGTCAGAATAAAGCTGTGGGGGAATTGCTGGGTCAGGTCAATGTGCAAGGCTTTGTTGCCAAAACAATGTATGTCTCTTTATACCGGATTCATCAGGCGGCCATTCATGGTTATGCCCATGCCGGTATTTTGACTGCAAAAGATTTAGTTACACGAAAAATCTCTCCAAAGCTGAAATTGCATTGAAATTCCAGAATTTGGCCCAATCAATGAAAAAATCGTCAATAAAATTGTCAAATTGCGTTTTTTTGCTAATTTTAGTCTACAAAAATGCAATTTCACTTTATGATGTACCCTTAAAAAATTGAATGGATCAATTCACATGACTGCTATTGCAAATAACCTCGTGGTTTCTTTCCACTACACATTGACTAACGCAGAGGGTGAAACTCTCGACCAATCTCAAGGTGAACCACTTGCCTATTTGCACGGTGCAGGTAACATCATCCCAGGTTTAGAAAACGCGTTAGAAGGCAAAACTGTGGGTGAAAAATTCACTGTTAATGTTCCTGCTGCTGAAGGTTATGGCGAATATAACCCTGACCTCGTACAAGAAGTTCCTGCGCAAATGTTCCAAGGCGTAGACAACATTCAAGCAGGTATGCAGTTCCAAGCTCAAACTGATGACGGCGTGCAAATCGTAACTGTTAAAGCAGTTGAAGGCGACAATGTTGTTGTAGATGCGAACTTCCCGCTTGCTGGTCAAGACCTGACTTTCGAAGTTGAAATTGTATCGATTCGTGAAGCTTCTCAAGAAGAATTAGATCACGGTCATGTACACGGTGCAGGTGGTCACCAGCACTAAGATCTTCTGATCGAGTGTAAAAAAGGCAAAGTGAAAACTTTGCCTTTTTTATTGCCGCCAAAATATTCATTTTAAAATGGAGAATAAAAAAGCAGGACCATGGCCCTGCTGTTTCAATCCGATCAAGAGATCCCTTTAGAGAATAATCGCTGGATTATTTGCGTTGATTATAAATCTGCATGGCTGCTGGTAACTGTTGACGCATTTGTCCAATACGCTGGCTGTTCGATGGATGCGTAGACAGGAAGGTTGCGCCATTGCTGCCACCGAGTTTGTTCATTTTTTCCCACAAGGTAATCGCTGCATTCGGGTTATAACCTGCACGTGCCATCAGCATCAAGCCACCCTGGTCAGCACGGCTTTCCAGATTACGCGAGTATGGCAGGCCAATCCCGATCTGACTTCCTAATTGCGCTGCTGCTGCGCCACCCTGGCCCACACCAGCTGCATTCAGACCAATGCCTAAAGCCAGGTCGGTGAGCGCCTGGGCACCAATTTTCTGCTTAGAATGCTCTTCTAAGGCATGTACCATTTCATGACCCATAATTGCTGCAATTTCAGCATCGGTCAGATTCAGCTTATTCACAATACCGGTATAAAATACCACTTTACCACCCGGTGCAACAAAGGCATTAACCTGATCGGACTTGAGCACAGCCAATTGCCACTGGAATGCTGTACCAGTCTGGTTCATTTGGTTCGCAATCGGCTTTAAACGGTTAAATACGGTATTAATACGTTTATAGGTCGCTGAACTGGTGTCCAGTTGACCTTTATTTCTGGCATCAGTCACCATAGCATTATAGCTTTGTGTCGCAGATGCATTTAAGGTCGCAGAATCAGCCCCGGCAATATCCGCAATAGTGGTACAACCCGACAATGTCACGGCTGCGGCAGCCGCCATACTCAATAAAAATTTATTCTTCATTATAATCAACTCTACCTTAGCCCAAGCTTAATTTACATTGTAAAAATTATAAGTGAAAGCATACAGGAGCTAAACGCTTAATTACTCCATCTTCTTATAAATTCTGTAATTTTTAAGCCAAGTACTGTATCGCCAACCAATAAATCAGACAGATAATGTTCAAGCCCAGATAAACCTGGCTTAAGGGTTTTATTTTTTGTTCCAGAATTTCATCTTTACGTTTAAAAAATAAATAGGCGTTTTGCAATAAAATAACAGGCACCAGCACACAGGCAATAATGACACTCAGGCCGACCAGTGCATTATAAATAATCTCAGGATTTTGAGTTTGCGCGCGAATAATCATCATAGCGATGGTGGGTGCCCCGCCCATGGCGAACAACAATGAATAAAACATGGTCGCCGATATATTTTTTTGCATCCTTTCGCTCATTTTTTCTTTCTTTATATATGGCTATGTTAAAGCACATTTTGTCACAGCACCGATGCAACTTTAGTCTTGAGCCAAATTTATAGTTTTTGGATATAAAAAACCCATCCGGAGATGGGTTTTATCATTCAAGCTTTAATCAAATGAAGATCAAGCATCAAACGGGTGGCGAAGAACGATAGTTTCTTCACGGTCTGGACCCGTTGAAATGATGTCGATTGGACATTCAATCAGTTGCTCAAGACGTTTTACATAGTTCAGTGCAGCTTCTGGCAACTGATCCAGTGATTTCGCACCGAAAGTTGACTCAGACCAGCCTGGCATAGTTTCGTAAATCGGTTTTAAAGTTTCGAATGCAAGCGCATCAGAAGAACCGACACAACCAGAATCTGCAGCTTCATAACCCACACAGATTTTCACTTCTTCCAAACCGTCAAGAACGTCAAGTTTAGTCAGGCAAATACCAGAAAGTGAGTTTACGTCAACTGAACGGCGTAGAATTTCAGCATCGAACCAGCCACAACGACGTTGACGGCCAGTAGACGCACCAAATTCATTACCAATCGTACCGAGGTGTTTACCAATCGCATCACCTGTGTCATTTGCAGCGTCATACACCAACTCAGTTGGGAATGGACCTGCACCTACACGCGTGGTGTACGCTTTGGTAATACCCAGTACATAGTCAAGGTGTAATGGACCCAGACCTGAACCAGAGCTTACGCCACCAGCAGTGGTATTCGAAGAAGTCACATACGGATATGTACCGTGGTCAACGTCAAGAAGTGAACCTTGCGCGCCTTCGAACATGATATTGTCACCGTTTTTACGGTAGTTATGCAATTCAGTGGTCACGTCCACAACCAGTGGCGCAACAACTTTACGCCATTCGTCGCAAAGTGCCAGCACGTCTTCCAGTTTAACTGCTTCAACACCGTAGTATTCAGTCAGCTGGAAGTTATGGTAGTCCAGAAGTTCAGTTAACTGAGCAGTAAGATGTTCACCACCACGTACCAGGTCAGCAACACGTACTGCGCGACGCGCTACTTTGTCTTCGTATGCAGGACCGATACCACGACCTGTCGTACCAATCTTCGCATTACCACGTTTTTTCTCACGTGCTTGGTCAAGTGCGATGTGATTTGGAAGGATCAGTGGACAGTTTGGAGAAATGCGTAAACGCTCTTTAACAGGAACGCCTTCTTTTTCAAGAATGTCCATCTCTTTGATGAGCGCTTCAGGAGAAAGAACAACACCGTTACCAATTAAGCACAATACGTTTTCACGTAAAATACCTGATGGAATGAGGTGTAAGACCGTTTTCTTACCACCAACCACAAGAGTGTGACCTGCGTTATGTCCGCCTTGATAACGAACTACCGCTGCCGCTTGATCTGTGAGCAGGTCGACGATTTTACCTTTACCTTCGTCGCCCCATTGGGTACCAAGTACCACAACATTCTTGCCCATAATAGCCTCATTACATCATGCTGTTAAAGTTGAAAGCCCCGCTCAGCGACATGAACACTGAGCCAAGCAGTTAAATCGTTTTGACTGTCCACTCACCATTCGCATTCACCAACTGGTGCGTCGCATATGGAATCGAGTTTAAATCATCATTACCCAGTAACTGAATTACACTTAAGCCTTGTGCGCGAATATTCTGAATCGCATTCAGAAGTTCTGCGTCAGTGCCTTTAGGTGCAACCACCACGTGTACAGCGTCAAACTGACCTGCGCTTAAAGCATATAAGTCACAAGAGAAACCGGTTGCCGGACGCGCACGGCCAAAATGCTCACCAATGCCATCATAACGGCCACCTTGTGCCAGTGCAGCTGCACGGTTCGGTGCATAGACTGCATACATCAGACCAGTATGATAATGGTATGAACGTAATTCAACCACATCAATACCAATACTCAAGTTTGGCCAACGGGTTTGAACTTCATCTTTGGTGGTTTGCAAGACATTAAAAGCCTGAGTGAATGCTGGATTTGCCAACACTTCAGCACTTAAATGCGCTTGCAATGCATCTAGATCGCTGGCATAGCGTCCAAGTGCATAGAAATCCTGACCAAATTTGAGGTCTGCCGTGAATTCTTCTAATTCTGGCAAAGCCTTGCGTTGGTATAAATCAGATAATTGCTGTTCAGCGACTTTGTTCAAGCCGGCTTGAGCCACCAGACTGCGGAATAGCCCCACATGACCTAAGTCCAGATGAATACCATCTGCATGGCCTGTCTCCTGAATCAGACTGATCATCAAGTCGACCATTTCCACATCGGCATCGATGCTGTCTGAACCAAACAGTTCGGCGCCTAACTGCAAAGGTGCACGCGAGGTATTAAAACCGCGTGGTTTGGTATGCAGAACGGTACCTGCATAGCAGTAACGCGCCACACCTTCCACTGGATGTACATGTGCATCAATACGCGCCACTTGTGGTGTCATATCGGCACGCACACCAAGCAAACGACCAGAAAGCTGATCGATGACTTTAAAAGTGGCTAAGTCTAAATCTTGATTCGATTCTGAGAGAGAAGAGAGAGATTCGATGTATTCAATGAATGGCGTGTACACCAACTGATAACCTCGAGATGCAAGGAAATCCAGTGATTTACGGCGCAAACTTTCAATGACTTGCGCTTGTTCTGGTAATACATCAGCTACACCATCAGGTAATAACCATGTCTCTGAAATGGGCATGTTGTAAACCTAAATTCTTGTCAGCGCGGAACGAATCCGCATAAAAAAATCGGGAGCACACCCGATTTCTCCTAGTCTAACACGATAGTTTTGGCTGTGCATCGCAAAATTTTATAATTTTTACTCTCTTATGCAATGAGCCACAATTGCGTCAACTATCAGCGTTTTATCGTGTATGACCAGCACGCGCTATAAACAAAAAATCATTTTAGACCAATGGCAATGCGGTGGTGCTTTTTACCGTTTGCAATGGAATTTCAGTTTTTACACTTTGGATGCAGGGAATTTGAGTCAAATGATGAATCTGAAATTTACGGTAGGCATCCAGATCAGCCACCACAATTCTTAAAAAGAAATCACAATCTCCCGCCATTAACTGGCATTCCACCACTTCCGGCATCTCCTTGATGGCTTCAACAAATTGATCGACCACGGCGGCTTCTTGAGATTTAAGCCAAACCCGTGCAAATACACTCATCGCCAGATTGACTTTTTGCGGATTGAGTAAGGCGACATACTGTTCAATGACCCCATCATCTTCCAGCTGTTTCACCCGTCTTAAACAGGGTGACGGCGACAAGCCAATTAATTGTGCCAGTTCATTATTTTGCAATTTTCCGTTCTTTTGCAGTTCATGCAAAATGCGTTTATCAATTTGATCCATCTTGTTACTTTAGTATTTAAAACTCCTTGAAGCCAATTTAGCGCAATTTAATTCCAAATCAAATTTAAATTGCATGCACTACAACAGCAAATAGCCTGATTATCGCTATAAAATACGGCTCAATATTAAGTCCTCAGGTCACTGACATGCTTTTGCTCAGACAAAGCAGCACGCCCGCGCTCGCACATACAGATTTCAGCGAATTTCAGCGCGGCATGAAAGATTCTATTCCTATGCTTTTAGGAATTATTCCCTTTGCTTTGGTGCTAGGTGCGACTGCGATTCAGAAAAATTTCAGTGTGCTGGAAGTGCCTTTGCTGACTGGACTCAATTTTGCCGGCGGTTCTGAATTTGCCATTTTGGAAGTCTGGACCAGTCCACCCAATTTGTTCATGCTGCTGTTTATTACCTTTTTGGTGAATAGCCGGCATTTGCTGATGGGTGCAAGCCTAGTTTCGTATTTAAAACATCTCCCGAATCGCAAAGTATTGCCGGCCCTGTTTTTTATGGTTGATGAAAGCTGGGCCTTAAGTCTGGCGGATGCGCAAAGAAAGCAGGCCCAGCAGGGTTATCGGGCTGCTTTTAGCATGCCCTACTATGCCGGTTTATGTTTCTGTCTTTATCTGATGTGGGTCGGTTTTACCACACTGGGCGCGATGCTTGGACCTGTTTTAGGCGATATCAACCGCTGGGGCTTTGATATGGCCTTTCCTGCTGTATTTCTGGTGTTGATGCGAAGCATGTGGAAAGGCTTGAATGCAGCCCGGCCATGGCTAGTAAGCCTGATCTGTGCTGCCCTGGCTTATTTATATTTGCCTGCTGGCTGGTATGTGCCGATAGGTGCGCTAGCCGGCATTGTGTCTGCTTTTTTCTTGATTGGTGAGGAGGAAGCATGATTGAGATGAGTACATTACTGGCCATCCTGCTGATTGCGGCAACCACCTATCTGACCCGGATTCTGGGCTATGTCTTATTAAAAAATAAAACGCTGACACAACGTCAGCGTAAAATTATGGACGTTGTGCCCGGCTGTGTCCTGATTTCAGTCATTGCACCGTATTTTGTACGCGACAACCCTGCAGATCTGATCGCTTTGGCTTTAACTCTGTTTGCCGCTACGCGTTTTGGCTTGCTCCCCACAGTTGCCATCAGCATGGTGTCTGCAGCCGTCTTAAGAACTCTTCTCGTCTAGCCCTCAAACAGAATTCTTTATATGATTTCTAAAGGGGTTTTGTTTATTTCTGTGGATCGACCACTTTGGTCAGCAAACTGACCAGTTCGGCATTTTGCAATTCGACCTGCTGAAGCTTGGCTGTGGTCTGATCCAGAACTTCCTGCTGCACATGCATTTTTTTGGCTAGGTCCTGCATGATTTCCAGAGTCTTTTTTAAATTTTCTTCCAGATGCACGATTTTTTCTTCGACTGGCACGCCTTCCACGCTACGTGGTTCATCACTCTGATTAAACTGTAGCCAGATCAGAAAAATCACTGCCAAAGTCAGTAGTATAATAAATCCCCAAACCACCATCATGTGCTTGCTCTTATTTCATTTTATTGTCTTTATCTTAACGAAAAATGCTTCAGATAACGTAAATAATTCAGCCTCAATTCCTGATTTTCGATCAATTACGGGCGAATTCTCTTAAAACATGGCTTGCAGAATATTTACAGGCAAGAAAAAAGCACCATATCTCGGTGCTTTTGAGGTTTAGATAACCCGAACTTAATGAAATGATTCACATAAATCCAGCAGACGGTTGGCATAACCCCACTCGTTATCATACCAGGCAAAGACTTTGGCTTGATGCCCCACCACTAGAGTCTGGGTCAAATCCACAATCAATGAATATGGCGAATGATTAAAATCACTCGATACTAAGGGTTCATCCGTCACAGCCATTATTTCCGCAAAATCCTGCTGGGCAGCCTTGATCAGCACTTCATTCAGCTTGTGATCGGTAATCGGTGACTGGGAAACAAAGGTCAAATCAATCGCGGCCACATTAATGGTTGGCACCCGAATTGAATAACCATCAATCCGATCTTCCATTTTTGGCATAACCCGCTTTAATGCGCCCAGCGCACTGGATGTGGTGGGAATAATATTGTGTCCTGCTGCCCGTGCACGACGCAAATCGCGATGTGCCTGATCCAGCACAGATTGATCTGCGGTCACCGCATGGATTTCGGTCATTAACGCACTGCTGATGCCAAAAGCATCATCGACAATTTTGACCAGTGGCACCAAAGCCTGAGTGGTACAAGAGACACTGGAAATGATCTGGTCCGATGCTTTGACTTCATGATGATTGACACCATACACAATCGCAGCATCGACCGTATCAAAAGGTGCCGCGCCGATAATCACACGTTTCGCCCCTGCTCCAATATGCTGGGTCGCGGCTTCACGAGAACGGAACAGCCCGGTACATTCCAGCACTACATCTACTTCAAGTTTTTGCCAGGGAAGCTGCGCCGGGTTGGCTTCACACAAAACCTGCACTTTTAAAGCGGCATCTTGATAGCTGAGATGCATATAGATATGTTCGGCATCATAGCTGACGTCTACCTGTCCCGGAAAACGGCCATGGGTTGAGTCATATTTAAACAGATGAATTAAGGTTTCAACATCAGCAATATCGTTAATGGCAACGATTTCAAATTTAAAATCTTTCGGATTTTCAAACCAGGCACGCAATACATTACGTCCAATACGCCCAAATCCATTGATTGCCACTCGTTGCATGACTCAACCTTTTATATGCCTATTTTAAAACTCCTCTATGTTAAAGGATTTCTTGCGCAGTACATGAAAAACTTCAGTGAAAATATTGATTTTCGATTATTTTATTTCTGATACATCGCCCAGTATTCAGATCTTTTAAAATTCTGATGCTGTGTAAATAGATGGATATAACCGAATTGTTCTGAATAGAAAATTCATTTTATGAATTCAGCACTAAACCCGAGTCAATAATTCCTTGGCAATTGGTTTTAAAATGATTGGTGCATACTGCTTTTTCCGTTATAATTTGGCGTTTTAAATTTTTAAGCCCCGCATTGCAGCAGAGCTCTCATGTGCTTGTCAGACTGTGGTGTTTTAGCCAAATCGGAAATTATGGAGTGACTTGGTTGTGAGTACTCGTTTTATGACATCAGCTGAAATTCGTGAAGCATTTTTGCGTTACTTTGAATCGCAAGGGCATACACGTGTCGCGTCGAGTTCACTAGTACCCGCCAATGATCCAACTTTACTGTTCACCAATGCGGGTATGAACCAGTTTAAAGATTGCTTCTTAGGTCTAGAAAAACGCGATTATGTCCGTGCCGTATCATCACAAAAATGCGTACGCGCAGGTGGTAAACACAACGACTTAGACAACGTCGGTTATACCGCGCGTCACCATACCTTCTTTGAAATGTTAGGAAACTTCTCGTTTGGTGATTACTTCAAACGTGATGCGATCAAATTTGCCTGGGATTTTTTGACGGGCGATGACTGGTTAGCGCTACCTAAAGATAAGCTTTATGCCACTGTTTATCATACCGATGACGAAGCATTCGACATCTGGAACAAAGAAATCGGCCTAGATGCATCTCGCATTATCCGTATTGGTGACAACAAAGGTGGTCAATACGCATCAGATAACTTCTGGGCGATGGGCGACACCGGTCCTTGCGGTCCATGTTCTGAAATTTTCTTTGACCATGGCGATCACATCTGGGGTGGCCTGCCGGGCACACCTGAAGAAGATGGCGACCGTTTCATTGAAATCTGGAACAACGTTTTCATGCAGTTTAACCGCACGAGTGATGGCGTACTTCATCCGCTTCCAGCGCCTTCTGTAGATACTGGTATGGGTCTTGAGCGTATTTCTGCAGTTTTACAGCATGTCAACTCAAACTACGAAATTGATTTGTTCCAGCACTTACTCAAAGCTGCGGCTGAGATCATTGGTCTGGATACTACTGCACTTGAAGCTGAAGCGGCTGAAAAAGGCACACCTGTACAATACCCTGCTTCACTTAAAGTGGTTGCTGACCATGCACGTTCATGCTCATTCCTGATTGCTGATGGTGTTAATCCTTCAAATGAAGGTCGTGGTTATGTACTGCGTCGTATCATCCGCCGTGCAGTGCGTCACGGTAACAAACTGGGTGCGACCGGTTCATTCTTCCATAAAATGTTGCAGCCGCTTATTGAAGTGATGGGCGAAGCATATCCAGAACTTGCAGCACAACAAGCACGTATCGAAGCTCAACTGCTCAAAGAAGAAGAACAATTTGCCAAAACACTTGAGCAAGGTTTGAAATTGCTTGAAGGCGAATTGGCACAGTTAAAAGGTTCTGTGATTCCGGGTGAAGTGGTTTTCAAACTTTACGACACTTACGGTTTCCCGACGGACTTAACTGCGGATATCGCACGTGAACGTGACTTAAGCATTGACGAAGCTGGCTTTGAAGTTGAAATGGCAGCACAGCGTCAACGTGCGCGTGATGCAGGTAAATTCGCGATCGATTACAACAGTGTTGTCAAAGTTGAAGGCGAAACTCAGTTTGATGGTTATGATGCAACTGCAGGCGAAGGCCAAATCATCGCAATCTATAAAGATGGCGAACAAGTGGATGAAATCGTTGAAGGCGACGAAGCTTTAATCGTACTCAACCAGACTCCTTTCTATGCAGAAAGCGGTGGTCAAATCGGTGATACAGGTATTTTCAAAAACGATACCGGGATTTTCGAAGTTCAGGACACCAAGAAATCTGGTGGTGCATTTGTACACCAAGGCATCGTGACCATGGGTAGCTTAAAAGCATCTCAATCTGTTGAAGCGACTGTGAAAGCAGACATCCGTGCAGCAACTGCGCGCAACCACTCTGCGACTCACTTGTTACATGCTGCGCTGCGTCAAATTCTGGGCTCACATGTACAACAAAAGGGTTCATTGGTCGCATCTGATGTGTTACGTTTTGACTTTGCCAATGATCAACCGGTTAGCTTTGAACAGCTGCAAGAAATTGAACGTCTGGTCAATGCTGAAGTGATTGCCAATACGGCTGTTTCTACTGAACTGCTGGATATTGAATCTGCCAAAGCCAAAGGCGCGATGATGCTGTTCGGCGAAAAATACGGTGACGAAGTCCGTGTATTGTCAATGGGGTCAGTGATTGAAGAGAAAAATTTCTCCATCGAGCTTTGCGGTGGTATTCACGTAAAACGTACCGGTGACATCGGTCTGTTCAAGATCACTTCTGAAGGTGGTGTTGCAGCAGGTATACGTCGTATTGAAGCAGTGACAGGCACCAAAGCAGTTGAAGTTGCACAAAAAGCCGATCGTGACATCAATACGATTAACAGTTTGCTCAAAGCGCAAAAAGACCAGACTTTAGAAAAAGTTGAAGCGTTAGTTGATACTGCCTCTGGCTTGCAAAAACAGATCGAACAACTGAATCAGAAACTTGCTAGCCTGCAAGCCGGTGAACTTCTAAGCCAAGTTCAAACCATTGCAGGTCGTGTAACCTTGATTACAACCGTTGAAAATATGGATGCGAAAGCACTACGCAACCTGCATGACGGTGTGAAATCAAAATTAGAAAATGCAGTCATTGTGCTTGCAGGTGTAGAGGGTGACAAGGTGAGCTTGATCGCATCTGTAGCAAAAGACTTTACTGCATCTATAAAAGCGGGTGACATCATCAAACATCTGGCAACTGAGCTGGGTGGTAAAGGTGGTGGTAAACCTGACTTGGCACAAGGTGGCGCGCCACTTAACGAGAAGTTTGCTCCGGTGATGGCAGATTTAACTGCCTGGCTGGCAGCAAAATAAAACTTCAATTTTGTGTAACTGACCCTGATAGGACTATCAGGGTCATGGCTTATATGGAACAACTATGGCACTAATCGTTCAAAAATATGGCGGTACCTCTATGGGTACTCCCGAGCGCATTTTAAATGTTGCTCGTCGTGTGAAACGCTGGCATGACCATGGCCACAAGGTGGTTGTGGTTGTATCAGCGATGAGTGGCGAAACCAATCGTCTGCTTGCTCTCGCGAAAGCCATTACCGAAACCCCTGACCCACGTGAACTAGACCAGATGGTCTCTACGGGTGAGCAGGTTACGATTTCTATGTTAGCGATGGCGCTCAACTCTATTGGCGTTGAAGCAAAATCACTGACAGGTCGCCAGGTTGGCATGAAAACCGACAGCTCATTCAATAAGGCACGTATCGAATCAATTGATACTGAAGTCCTGAACTCGAATCTGGATGCTGGCCGTGTACTTGTAGTTGCAGGTTTCCAGGGTTTTGACGAGCATGGCAATACCACCACTTTAGGCCGCGGCGGTTCTGATACTTCAGGTGTCGCGATTGCTGCTGCACTAAAAGCCGATGAATGCCAGATTTATACAGACGTTGATGGCGTATATACCACTGATCCACGTGTTGCACCCAAAGCCAAGAAAGTTGACCGTATTTCCTTTGAAGAAATGCTTGAAATGGCGTCACTGGGTTCAAAAGTCCTGCAAATTCGTGCAGTTGAATTTGCCGGTAAATATCAAGTACCTTTACGCGTATTATCCAGCTTCGACAATGACAATGATGGCGCATTCGACGAAGAATTTAAGCAAAACGTGGGTACACTTATTACGACTGAATTGGAAGACAATATGGAACAGCCAATTATCTCCGGTATCGCATTTAACCGTGACGAAGCAAAATTAACGATTTTAGGTGTACCTGATGAACCGGGCATCGCCTCTAAAATTTTGTGCCCGATTGGTGATGCCAATGTTGAAGTGGATATGATTATCCAGAACGTTGAAGAAGATGGTACGACTGATTTTACTTTTACAGTCAACCGCAGCGAATTGAACAAGGCCAAAGCCATTCTCGAAGCAACCGCTCAGGAAATTGGTGCACGTGAAGTCGCTACCCGTTCAGATATCGTCAAAGTTTCTATCGTCGGTGTAGGCATGCGTTCACATGCAGGTGTTGCAAGCAAAATGTTTACCGCACTGGCAGCTGAAGGTATTAACATCCTGATGATCTCTACTTCTGAAATCAAAATTTCAGTGATTATTGAAGAAAACTATCTGGAACTTGCAGTTCGTTCACTGCATACCGCCTTCGGTCTAGACCGCGAACAAGGTGAATCAAGCGTACGCGCTTAAGAGGAATGACAAAATATTGTCATTGTTTGACAGTATTCTATAAATCTCTACAAAAATTCAGAGCCACTATAGTTTTTTTTATAGTGGCTCTGTTATATTAAGCCTGAGGATTTTTAAAAAACTGAGATAGATTAAAATCTTTCACCCAGATGACAGAATTTCTATCCAGATTTTATTTTTTAATTTTTGGTTGTGTTTTTGTTTTATATTCAATAGATTGCAGGTTTTGCATTTTGCAAGGAGAGAAACATGCTGATTTTGACTCGACGTGTCGGGGAAACTTTAATGATTGGAGACCAAGTCAGCGTGACTGTGCTTGGTGTAAAAGGTAATCAGGTTCGTATTGGGGTCAATGCTCCGAAAGAAGTCTCTGTGCACCGTGAAGAGATTTACCAGCGTATCCAGCATGAACGTGCAATGCATGAACATCTTCAGCATATCGATCAGGATTTCCAACCTTCGTATGAAGATGAAAACCAAACACAAAATAACTTTAACCGTTAATTTTTGTGTAAATCATAAAGCGGCTTTGAAGCCGCTTTTAATTGATCTATACTTTAATGAATACACATTTCAATATTCAGAACCTTTAAATTAAATAAGAATTAAAGTTCTGCGCCCTGCTGTTCCAGCAATGCTGCAACTACCTTTTTTACCGGCCCAAAACTACGACGGTGCTCATCAATCACCCCATGCAAGGCAATCGCTTCAAAATGTGCTTTGGTTGGATAGCCCTTGTGCTTGGCAAAACCAAATTGTGGATGCTTTAGATCCATCTCAATCATTTGATGATCACGGGTAACTTTGGCCAGAATACTAGCAGCAGAAATTTCTGCATGCAAAGCATCGCCACCAATGATCGCGTCACAGCTCATCGTTAGCCCCTGAGGGACTTTATTGCCATCGACCAGCACATGCTCAGGTTGAATCGCTAAAGCTTCTACAGCACGGCGCATTGCCAGTAAGGATGCCTGCAGAATATTATGCTCATCAATTTCTGCTGCTGACGCCTCAGCAATTGCCCAAGCCAGCGCTTTTTCCTGAATTTCGATAAAAAGTTTTTCACGTTTCTTTTCAGTCAGTTTTTTAGAGTCATTTAAACCTTCAATCGGGTTATTTGGATCTAAAATTACCGCGGCCGCCACCACTGAACCGACCAGCGGTCCACGCCCTGCTTCATCTACACCAGCAATTTTCATGTCATTTCCCATAAAAAATAGGCTGAACCTGTCAGCCTATTTCAATTTAATCTTGGCTTAGTTTACAGCTTCAGCCACACAAGCGTTAATGGTTTTTGCAACCACATTGCCCACGATTGTGGTACGTGCCACCGGATCAATCGCAGCAGTCGCCAAATCAACCGCTGTCACATTTTGCGGTGCTTTTTCGCTGACACAGCCACAAATTTCAGACTGGATATTTTGCTTTTGTGTTGTGGTCATTAAACGTGTTGCCGTTTGCCACGCTAGAATATTATTCAGTTCAGTGGTGCATTTTGCATTGATCGCGATTTTAAGCGCAGTGCCGCCCAGTTGTTGAGTGGTACTTGGCGCCTCAGAAGTGCCTGTCGCTGTACACGCTGATAAAACCAGAGTCAGTGGTGCAAGTACAGCCAATAATTTTTTCACAGATATATTCCTTATTCATTCATAGATGAAGACTGTCGCTATTGTGCCGAAATTCACCTGAATAAGAAATCTAAAAATCACTAAGCATGTTTAATCTACAGCCAACCAATTTAATAGATGTTGCATGAAAGCCACCATAGCGTTGCAGATTTGGAATTGCTGAATTGACTCACCCTTTGCTAAGGTTCGGCCTTATTGAAGAGCAACGGAATATCTAGATGAATAAATCACTGTATTACACACGAACAGCGCAATGGCTGCATTGGATCATGGCGGTTATTTTTATTGCGGCCTGGCTCATCGGTTTTTATAGTGGTAATTTTTTAAGTTATGAGGTTGATGGCAGCTTTAAGGGTGATGTGATTTCACTGCATAAAAATATTGCAACCACCATTATTTTCCTGCTCGTTGTTCGAATTTTCTGGCGCTATACCCATCCGGCGCCGTCACTGCCTGAGAGTATGTCACCGCGGATGAAAACGTTGGCACATGCTGGTCATCTGGCGCTGTATTTCATGCTGATTGCCCTACCCCTTACAGGTTGTTTGTATAGTTGGAGTTTGGGTTATCCAGCACCGGTGCTGTATTTATTTAACCTGCCACCCCTCATTGCCGAAAACTCGGCTGTGACCGCTATTGTTAAGCCCTTGCATATCTGGCTTTCCTGGGCAGTCGGCATTCTACTGGTTGGCCATATTGCCGCAGCCTTTAAACATCATTTTATCGATAAAGATCATGTATTAAAAAGTATGACCCAACAGGATAAATAGTTAGACCATTAATATGGGCTAAATAATGTTCCCAGTCTGTGCTTGCAGGCTGTTTCATTAAATAAATTCCTTGAGACAACTTCTGAGACTGTTTGCAATCGCTTTTTGCGTCAGTTCTTTTTTGGCTGCTTCATCAACTGTGGCTTTTAACAAAGTTTTGGCAGGCACATCTTTTAACGCATGCTCACCTACACATGAACACACATTTTTCTCAAGTTCAACTTTACTGGTGTCCTGCATTAAGTAGGTCGAAACTTTCCAAACTTTGGAATTTTGCAGCTCTTTACTGCATTGATATTCAATCAAAGGTTTTAAAGTACGTTGTGTCAATGTCATATCCGCACTAGAACAGGCAGAAATCAACAATATGCTGAGGAGCAGAATTAAACTTTTCAATTTCATATTGGCCTATAAAAATGATAAAGGCAGAGCGAACTCTGCCTTTTGTAAAAACTTAAATCAAGGCACGGATCTGGTTGATCCATTTCTCTTTTTCAGCCTCTGGAATAAACGAGGCTTCAAAGGAGTGCGTTGCCAACTGCTTTAATTCCTCGTTACTCAAGTCTAGCGCTTCAGCAATGGCAATAAAGTTGTCATTCATATAGCCACCAAAATAGGATGGATCATCTGAGTTGACTGTAACATGGACACCCTGCTGCAAGAGACGACGGATATTATGCTGCTGCATATCCTCGACCACACAAAGCTTCAGATTTGACAGCGGGCACACCGTTAAGGGCATTTTTTCGCGAATCAACCGTTGCATTAACTCAGAATCTTCTTCTGAACGCACCCCATGATCAATACGATTAACTTTCAGTAAATCCAGAGCTTCCCAGACATATTCTGCCGGGCCTTCTTCGCCCGCATGTGCTACGACCAAAAACCCTACTTCACGCGCTTTGGCAAAGACACGTTCAAATTTAGAAGGTGGATGCCCGACTTCACTTGAATCCAGACCAATCGCAATAATCTGGTCTTTATAGGGCAATGCCTGCTCCAGCGTTTCAAAGGCCGCCTCTTCACTTAAATGACGCAGGAAACACATGATCAAATGTGAGCTGATTCCAAGCTTGGCCTTGGCATCATCGCAGGCTTTTTGCAGGCCATTGATGACGGTCGCAAAAGCAATTCCACGGTCGGTATGCGTTTGCGGATCGAAGAACATTTCTGTATGCACCACATTGTCTTCGGCACATTTTTCAAAATAGGCCCAAGCCAGGTCATAAAAGTCCTGTTCATGGATCAGTACATTGGCCCCGGCATAATAAATATCCAGGAAGGACTGAAGATTATGGAAATTATAAGCCTGCTTAACTTCCTCGACAGATTTATACGGGATGGCAATCTGATTACGCTGAGCGATTGCAAACATTAGCTCAGGCTCAAAAGTGCCTTCAATATGAACATGAAGCTCGGCTTTTGGCAAAGCGCGAATCAACTCAAGACGGTTCATCACTTCTCCTCGTGAAACCTTTAAATAATAAAAAAGGGCGCAAACTCAGTTTACACCCTTTCTGAATGTAGAAAAATTAGCCACCAAACAGTGCGAATTTAAGCGTCCATAGAACAGCAATAATCCAGACCATATACGGTACAGTCGCAGCCTTACCAGTCAACAACTTGATCAGTGCATAGCTGATAAAGCCCATCGCAATACCATCCGCAATCGAATAGGTAAATGGCATAAATACGATGGTTAAAAATGCCGGTACTGCCTCAGTAATATCTTCCCAGTCAATATGGACGATACCCTGAATCATCAACACACCAACAAATAACAATGCTGGCGCAGTGGCAAAACTCGGAACTGATTGTGCAAGCGGTGCCAGGAATAAACAGGCAATAAACAGCAATCCAACCACCACGGCGGTTAGACCGGTACGGCCACCTGCTGCCACACCCGCAGAAGATTCAATATAAGGCGTAGTTGAAGAAGTACCCAGTGCCGCACCAGCAACAATCGCTGATGAGTCAGCAAATAAGGCTTTCTTCAAACGTGGTAATTTCCCGTCTTTTAACAGACCTGCACGATGCGAAACACCGACCAACGTCCCGGTAGAGTCAAACAGATCGACCAGGAAGAAAACAAAAATCACCCCAATTAAACTGGCAGTAAAGAGGCCTTCAAAATCCATTTGCATGAATGTTGGAGCCAGCGATGGAATATGACCCACTACACCCTGGAATTCGTTATAACCTAGTGCCGTTGCAATGGCAGTCACCACCAGAATACTGATGATAATCGCACCACGGACTTTAAACTGGTGCATTACCACAACCAACAAAAAGCCAAAAAGTGCTAATAATACAGAAGGTTGTTTCAGATCACCCAAGCCCACCAGTGTGGCTGGATTATCCACAATAATTCCGGCATTTTTCAGTGCAACCAATGCCAGGAACAAGCCAATACCACCACCAATCGCGAGCTTGAGCGACATTGGAATTGCATTGACAATGGCTTCACGTATTTTAAACAGGCTAATGGCAATAAAGACCAGACCTGAAACAAAAACTGCACCCAAGGCGGTTTGCCAAGGCACCCCCATTCCCAGACATACAGAATAGGTAAAGAAGGCATTTAAGCCCATGCCTGGTGCCAGCGCAATTGGATAATTCGCAATCAGGCCCATGACTAAACAGCCAATCGCAGCTGCAAGACAGGTTGCTACAAAGACAGCCCCATGATCCATCCCTGTTTCGGACAAGATCATTGGATTGACAATAATGATGTAACACATGGTTAAGAATGTAGTTACACCAGCCAGAACTTCTGTACGGAAACTGGTTTTGTTTTCACTCAGTTTAAACAGACGTTCAAGCATATTTTCTGAAGATGGATTAGGAGTCGTCATGACCTAGCCCCTATTGAGTAAACTTTATGCTTCAAGCACGCCGTCAAATAAATGAAATTTCACAAAAAATTCATTTATTTTGAGGATGTGTTAGCAACGAATATGCCAGTATAGCCATTTGACGGGTTCAAATGTTTGAACAGCTTACAGCCCCAGGGCTATGCTATAAAAACCCCAAAAAATCTAAACAAAAAAGCTGCATAACTTTTATGCAGCTCTATTTAATGATATAAATCAAATGCTTAGAAAGATGAAGTTTGCTTCATCTTTATAGGTGGCAAATTATAACACATTGATTTCTGATTGCTTCTTTGATTTTATACTTTATTTAAAATCAATCTATTTAATTCGAATATTTTTAATATTTTATTATATTTATTATTGAGTTAATTTTATTAATTACGCTAAATTGAAAAAAAAAGAAAATTGATGCATGTGTTAATGTCGATGCCGATTAGAGTCTAACAATTTGCTGGAGTCACGCGCTTCATTCAAGACATGACGGATTTTTTCGTATTTTCTGATTTCTGCCTGTTTATGCACGCAGAATCCTAATACACTGACCATTAACACAAAAACAGGAATAGCATGTATTTTCATTTTTATTATTCTGCTTTGTAACACTGTGCAATTATGCTAACAAAAAACCTAATAAACTTGTGACTTACTTTACATTTAACCCGATAGAATGCACTTCTTAAACCGTTTAGCGATATTTTTCTATCGTTTTATTTATTATTACTTAATTAATTTTTCATTCTTTCTCAAAAAATCTCTTGCGCTAAATACTCCCCAAAGTTAATAAATTAAATATTTGAATATTAAATACTTATTTATTTAAATAAAAATTTCTATTGGAAAGAAAAATATAAAAATTAATGAAAATTCCCTGATTTAAAATATATTAACTTGAGCTATTTTATTCAGCTTTTCCCAGAAATATCAGTTTCAATTTTCTGTAAAAAACAATTCAATAGATGAGATTTTACGCATTATTTCAATGAGTTCAGCGATAATTCTAATTTTTTATCTAACTTAAAATTTGGGAAAGACGCTAAAAACCACATTTGTACCGAAGTGCAGCCAATCAACTCCCCTGGCACTCAATATTTAAAAAACGATTAAAGCTGGACAAATAAAGTTTCAATACTCATAGCTCCCAATACCGCCTAGAAACCAATTATTCTATGCGGTAGCGGAATAACGTTATTTATGCACTGATTTGTTCATCACGTTTAAATACCAATTCACCTTTAAGTGAACTATCGGCATCAAAATAATAGCCATCGGTATTGAATGCTTTGAGTTCTTCGGCATGTTCAATTCTATTTTCAACAATAAAACGTGCCATCAAACCACGTGCTTTTTTAGCATAGAAACTAATCACTTTATATTTGCCATTTTTCTGATCCAGAAATACTGGCTTAATAATCTCTGCCTGAATTTTGCGCTCGTTCACCGATTTATAATATTCATCAGAAGCAATATTCACCAAGATCTCAGACTGGGCTGCTGCTAAATCTTGATTGATCAGATCAGTGATGTGATGTGCCCAGAAGTCGTATAAGTTATGCCCGCGAGAATTGGCCAATTTGGTTCCCATTTCCAGACGATAGGGCATCATCAGATCCAAGGGACGCAAAAGCCCATATAAACCAGACAACATACGCAAATGCTGTTGTGCAAAGTGCAGATCTTCCTGCTTTAAGCTATAAGCATCCAGACCGGTATAGACATCTCCTTTAAAGGCAAAAATAGCCTGACGTGCATTGGCTAAATTAAAATCTGGTTGCCAGTCCTGGAAACGTGCTGTATTTAAATTGGCAATTTTTTCACTGACACTCATCAAACTGGAAATTTCTGTTGCAGAAAGTGTGCGACAAGCTTTGATCAAATCCTGCGAATGTTCTAATAATCTGGCTTGAGTAAATTGGTCAGTGGGTAATGGGGTATCGTAATCGAGCGTTTTGGCTGGAGAAATTAAAGCGAGCATGGCAACCTGGTCAAAAAATGATTAATCAAACTATATCAGTCTGCTTATTTTAATTCCAATTCATGTTTTTATTCACCATAATCGTTAAAATGCGCGATTCTCCTGTTAATCATCGGTATTTATATGTCCGAGCAAATTTTCCTTCAAGGACCTGCGGGTCAGATTGAAGTTTTTGTGGATTATCCTCAGGGTGAAGTGAAAGGATTCGCGGTAGTTTGTCACCCCCATCCCTTGCAAGGTGGTACGCCCCAACACAAGGTTCCCGTTCTATTGGCACAAATGTATATGGAACGTGGCTGTGTTGTGTATCGTCCGAGTTTTCGCGGTTCTGGTCAAAGTGAAGGTATACACGACGAGGGCTTCGGTGAGACGGATGATGTATTAGAAATCATTCGGTTTGCTCGCAGTCAGCATATTGGGCTGTCTTTTTATGCGGGCGGTTTTAGTTTTGGTGCGCATGTCATGGCAAAGAGCTATGCAGCCTTACCTGTAGAACTGCAACCCAAACAAACTATTTTATGTGGACTGCCAACTGCAACAGTTGCCGGTATTCGCCATTATGTTACGCCAGCAATTAAAGGTGATATTCTGTTCATTCATGGTGAGGGTGATGAAGTAACCCTGCTGTCGGATATGATTGAATGGGCAAAACCACAGCGTCATTTAGTGACCGTATTGCCTGGTGCCAATCATTTCTTTACTGGCTATTTAAAGCAATTGCGGATTGCAATGACCCGCTACTTAGCGCTTGGCTAAATAATAAAACCCGTCAGATGATGGGTTTTTTTATGCTTCTCACAGCAGTTTTTCAGCTAAGTGATAAATCATTGCCCGACATTTAGCTTGTTGTACTATATCAACAATCTTTCCACCCAAACGTTCAACGACTTTTCGGCTCGCTCAATTTTCTTCGGCTACAGGATAAATTAATCGCTGACGATTTAAGTCATCAAGGGCATAACCAACCAGAGCATCAACCGTTTCACAACCATATTTATGACCATGCGGGCTTTCCTTGATCCAAATTCCAAGCTATGGCACTTCATCCTTTAAACGATCTAAACCACAAAGCCCCATAAATTTCAGACTTTCCGCATGGCGTATCACAAACACATATTCTTCATGAGCTGCCATATTCTCTAGCCATTTTTGCCATATTGTTGCAAATGCTTGTTCAGATTCTGGCAGACCCCATGTCATAAAACGCGTCAAACTTGGGATAATCGCGGCATAAGCTTCTCAGGCATCTGATGCACGAAACTAGCTGAGTATCAGACACTCACTTTGGCGTTGAGATCAAATTATAGTGGAGTTATGAATTAGTTCTTCCATTCAAACTCGCTAAAGCTTTCCTGCTCTTTGAGCGAGCTTTCTACTGCTTGTGCAAGCTGATTGAGCAGACTTCGTTCGGTAATACGATCGAGCCAATCTTGTTCTTCTTCAGGATATGAGGCAATTTCACAGACCAGATGCCCCTGCTCATCTCTGGTTTCACAACTCACAGATAAGGGCAATGCATGTTCATCCACGCTCACCGCAACCTGAGCACCACTTTGACTTAAGGTCTGAAAGCCATGTTTACCTAATGTTTCGGCAAGAAAATGCGCTACATATTCCTGGGTTTCCTGACCATCCCGGGGCTGCTGGCTTTGTGTATTGGCCATGAATTTTAATTTTCGCATCGCTACATCCTAATGGCTTTTTTCTTGTATGGGTTTAGCATAAGCAATATAAACAAAACAGCCAAGCAAAAGCTTGGCTGTTTCACATAATTTTAAAAATTATTCTGAAACTTGAATAGGCAAACCTGCAATTGAGGTCAGTTCTGTAAAGGTCGGGAAACTGGTGGCTACCGTTTCCGTACCGACAATCTTGATCTGCTCCGAATTACGTAAACCGGCAATCGAAAAACTCATTGCAATGCGATGATCATGATGCGATTCAATTTCACCACCGGTAAAGATTGGCGACCAGTCACCTGATTTGCCCTTCCCTTCGATAATAATGCCATCTTCAGTTGGGGTACAGTCAATGCCCATGGTTTGCAGGCCATCTGCCATCACCTGAATACGGTCCGATTCTTTTACGCGAAGCTCGGCAGCACCGGTCAAAATCGTCTGACCTTCGGCACAGGCAGCAGCAATAAACAGCGCCGGGAATTCATCAATCGCCAATGGCACCTGATCTTCAGGCATATGAATGCCTTTAAGCGTACGCGTACCACGAATACGGATATCTGCAATCGGTTCACCGCCAGCAATGCGTTCATTTTCAACGGTAATGTCCGCACCCATCTGTTTCAGGATTTCGATCACGCCAGTACGGGTCGGGTTGATACCAACAGCCTCTAAGGTCACATCCGAATTTTCAGTAATCGCAGCGCCGACCATAAAGAAGGCCGCAGAAGAAATATCAGATGGCACCTGGATATTGGTTCCGACCAGCTTTCCACCACCTTGTAATGAAATACGATTGCCTTCGGTTTTCACCTCATAACCAAATGCACGCAACATACGCTCAGTATGGTCACGGGTTGGTTCAGGTTCAGTCACTGCGGTTTCGCCATTTGCCCATAGGCCCGCCAGCAAAATACCTGATTTTACCTGCGCTGATGCCATTGGCAAATCGTACTGAATGCCTTGTAGTTGCTGGTTGCCTGTAATCGAGACAGGCGGAGTTCCACGTTCACCCGTGGTCTGAATCAGTGCACCCATTTCACGTAAAGGCTTGGCAATACGTTCCATTGGGCGTTTAGATAGGGATGCATCACCGGTCATCACTGAATCAAATTTCTGCGCTGCCAGCATACCGGACAGCAAACGCATTGAAGTACCTGAGTTGCCCATATAAATGGCAGACTGTGGCGCTTTAAGACCATGCATACCGACGCCATGAATGGTGACTTCACCATTTTTAGGGCCTTCGATGCTGACGCCCATATCACGAAAAGCCTGCAAAGTTGCCAGTGCATCTTCACCTTCAAGGAAACCAGTCACATGTGTTGTACCTTCAGCGATGGCACCAAACATGATCGAGCGATGTGACACAGATTTGTCACCTGGCACGGTAAATTTACCTTGAAATGTCTTGGCACCCGGCTGAATGGTAAATTGTTGTGTCACTTTATTTTTCTCCATGAAAGGTTTCTTGGCGAGCATATGGTTGAAATGCTGGCGAGCTGCCTGCGCATGACCCAATAAGCCCATCAATGCTTGGGAATCTTCATCTTCGATCAATTTGCGAATCATCGCGAGCTGCTGTTCAAAGCCATCTACGGCATTCAGAACTGCTTTTTTGTTGGCAAAAAAGATGTCATGCCACATTTGTGGATCACTGGCAGCAATCCGCGAGAAATCACGGAAGCCACCGGCAGCATAACGAAATATGTCTAAGTTGTCTTCACGTTTGGCCAGTTGTTCGACCAGATTAAACGCCATTAAATGCGGAAGATGACTGGTATGTGCCAGCACTTCATCGTGCTTGTCCACATCCATGCAAATCACTTCGGCTTTGGCCGCTTGCCACAGTTGAATCAGCTTCTCCACGGCCCAATCGCTACTGCTTGGCAGTGGCGTCAAAATTACCTTGTGATTGGCAAATAGATCGACTTTTCCTGCATGTACACCGGTATGCTCTGCACCTGCAATCGGATGACCCGGCACAAAACCTGCTGGAAGCTGGTCACCAAAGACCGCTTTAGCCGCATCGACCACATTACCTTTGGTACTTCCCACATCAGTAATAATGACATTTTCTGTCAAATACGGCTGAATCAGCTCAAGTACTTTTTGTGTGGCACGTACCGGCAAAGCCAGAACAATCAGATCTGCACCTTTGACTGCATCTACAGGATCGGCATAGCCTTCAGAAATCAGACCAAGTGCCTTGGCATCTTCCAAAGTTTTGGACGAACGTGTCGATGCCACAATGTCATTGGCCAAGTGCTCGGCTTGAATGACACGCGCCAGACTTGAACCAATCAGTCCAAGCCCGATAAATGCAACTTTTTCAAACAATGGCTGCGACATGAATTAAGCTTTTGCCTCTAAACCCAATACTGTAGCAAGCGCGCTTAAGAATTTCGCGTTTTCTGCTTCAGTACCAATCGATACACGAATGTGGCTGGAAATACCGACCGGACGTACAATGACCCCTTGTTTCAGCAAACCATTGAAGGTTGCTGCTGGGTCTGCCTGTACATCAACCAGAATAAAGTTAGCACGAGAAGGCACATAGTTCAGACCCAAAGCCTTAAAACCTGCTTCAAGTTGCGCCATACCGGCTTTATTTACTTCGCGAGAACGCGCGATAAAGTCTTCATCTTTCAGTGCAGCCACCGCAGCGACCATGGCCAAATGATTGACGTTAAATGGCTGACGAATACGGTTTAAATAATCGGTCACTTCAACCGATGCCAAGGCAAAACCGACACGCAGTGCAGCCAGACCATAGCACTTCGATAAAGTACGGCTGACAATCAGATTTGGATATTGTTGCAGGAATTTCAGGCTATTGAAATTTTCCGGGAAATATTCCACATACGCTTCGTCTAGCACCACAATTACATTTGCAGGGACTTTTTGCATGAAAGCTTCAAATTCGGCTTCTTCGAACCAGGTTCCGGTCGGATTGTTCGGATTGGCAATGAAGACGAGTTTGGTATTGTCCTGAATTGCTGCTGCCATCGCTTCAAGGTCATGTGAAAAACCTTTGGCAGGTACTTCAATCGCTTGTGCATTAATGGCTTGAGTCACCAATGCATAAACTGCAAAAGCATGCTGGCTATACACCACAGAATCGCTTGAAGAAACGAATGCGCGGGCAAACATTTCTAGCAAGTCATTTGAACCATTGCCCAGCGTAATCTGATCATGATTAAAACCAAACTGAGTTTTAATCTGATCTTTCAGGATAAAGCCACCTCCATCTGGATAACGGCCAATTTCAGCAATTTCCGCAGCGACTGCTTCTTTGACTTTATCTGAACAACCCAGCGGGTTTTCATTGGATGCCAGCTTGACGATATCGGTAAGACCCAACTCACGCTCAAGCTCACTGATCGGTTTACCTGGCTGATATGGCTTTAATTTTGAGATGCCTGAATTGGCTGGAACAAACGACATTTTAGACTTCCAATTTTAGGTATAAAACAGTGGTCAGCACCCTCGCCCTGACCACGGATAGCTGACTTAAAGTACAGCTGCAGGATATGAACCGAGCACGCGAACTTCTTTAACTAAAGGACGAATTTCTGCAATTGCAGCTTTGACATGTTCCTGCTCAATATGACCTTCAAGATCAATGAAGAACACATAAGCCCATTTTTCCGGAAGTGCTGGACGCGTTTCAATACTGGTCAAGCTGATATTGTGCTTGGCAAATGGCGCCAGAATTTCCAGCAATGCACCAGCACGGTCATGTGCAGAAATCAGTAATGAGGTTTTATCATTGCCACTTTGAGGCACTTTTTCACGGCCAATCACCAAGAAACGTGTGGTATTTTCCGGATTGTCCTCAATATTGCCATGCATAATTTCAAGATTATAAATACTTGATGCAATTTCAGAAGCAATCGCAGCAGAATGCCATTCATTTTGAATACGGCGCGCAGCCTCAGCATTAGAATTTAAAGCCACACGTTCTACACCCGGATAATGCGCGTCTAGCCATTTACGACATTGCGCCAAAGTCTGCTGATGTGCATAAATCTGTTTAATACTGTCTTTACGGGTATTTTCAGAAATCAGAAATTGATGATGAATCGGCAATTCAACTTCGCCAATCACATTCAGGTTCGAAGTTTTAAAACAGTCCAGGGTATGATTGACTACACCTTCAGAGGAATTTTCCACCGGCACCAAACCATAATGGGCACTGCCCGCCTCGACTTCACGGAAGACTTCATCAATTGTCGGTAAAGGTCGAACCACCGCATCATGACCAAAGTGCTTGAGTACCGCAGAATGGGTATAGGTTCCGACTGGCCCTAGAAACGCAATACTTTGCGGAGCTTCAAGCGCAAGACAAGCGGACATGATTTCACGGAACAGACGTGCCATGGTGGTGTCGGACAATGGCCCTTCATTACGCTCCATAACATTGCGCAACACCTGTGCTTCACGTTCTGGGCGGTAAAACAGCGGACTTTCTTCTGAAGCAAACTTTGCTTTTGCAACTGCTTCAGCCAAACGTGCCCGGCGGTTAATCAATTGCTGGATTTGCTGATCAACAGAATCGATATCCTCACGAATTTTTGCCAAATCAAGAGAAGTCGTGGTGTTTTGATCGTCGTTGATCATTGTTATGTCGCCCTTCATAAACCTTATCTGTTCAGTATAACAATAGTGAGCTTTAAAATGTTACGCAATATGACATTGCTAGATTAAGTCTTAAAAACAGACAGTTGGTTTTAACCACTCATCGCTTTTAGTCATATCTGGTAACATTTAGTTCAGCATTTTGGCTTGATTTACATTATCAAATTGTAAACTTAGCCTGTCCATCTTAACTGATTTTAATGAATATGAAATATCACTATTTCTTAATCTATATAGCGGTTTTAAGCATAAGAAAATTAAAATAATAGCTTTGTACTTGTCTTTTTTGACCTATTAAAATCTGAGATATCTTTCACAATAAAATGCACGCTCCTCACGCTCATCTCTCTTATTTAATATTGATTTTCCTAAATTTTTTACATGAAATTACTACTCTGTTACAAAGTAGAGACGTTTTTTCAACCTTTAACAGCTAGTCTAATTTAAATCATGAGTTGGGGGGATCAATCATGCCAAAAAGAATAGCAGTACTTATAACAAATAATTTTGAAGACCAAGAATACCTAGAGCCAGTGGCTGCCTTGCTGGCTGCCCATCATAGCGTCTGCAATATCGAACTTAACGCAGGCAAAGTGGTCTATGGGCTGCATGGCTGTTCTGCCGTGACCATCGACCGTGGCATCGAACAAATCAGTATTGATGACTTTGATGCCTTGCTGATTCCAGGGGGCGAATCTGCGGTTTCTCTCTCTACCGATGTTCGGGTGCTACAGTTCATCCATGCCTTCAATCAGGCCAAAAAAGCTATTTTCAGTTTATGTGATGCATCCTTATTACTGTGTGAAGCAGATGTGCTGAAAAATCGGATTATTACCAGTATCCGGGCGCATGCGAGTCGCGTACAGCATGCGGGTGGAACCTATTATGATGTAGAACTGGTAAATGATAATAACCAGTTGATCTCATCGCGCCTGTCCAACGATTTGCCCATTTTTATTCATGAATGTTTGAATGTCTTAAAATCATAAAATTTAAAACAGAATCACTGTCTCTTTGCTATACTTTGCCTGTAAAAAAAGAGTCCTTAACAGGACTCTTTTTTTTATCAATAAATTAACGTCCTAACAGACCACGCGCTACAATTTCTTTCATGATTTCATTGGTACCACCATAAATCCGTTGAATACGGGCATCGACAAAGAAGCGTGAAATTGGATATTCAGTCATGTAGCCATAACCACCAAAGAGCTGAAGCAGATTGTCAGCAATCTTCATCTGCATATCGGTAGAAAAACTTTTCAATGCCGCTGCAGTTTCGACATCCAGTTTCCCTTGCATATAAAGCTCAAGATTCTGGTTATAAAAAGCTGCGGTCGCCAATTCATCAATTTTCGCTTGTGCCAAAACAAAACGAGTATTCTGGAATTGACCGATGGCCTGACCAAAAGCCTGACGCTCTTTCACATATTGCGTGGTCACATCAATAGAACCACGAATTGCACCCAAGGCTGTTGCTGCGATGGCGGTACGCTCACGCGGTAATTCCTGCATCAAATAAGTAAAACCCTGCCCCGGTTGACCGAGTAACTGGTCTTTCGGCACCTTGACATTGTCAAAGAACAGTTCCGAAGTATCTTGCGCATGCAGGCCAATTTTGTCCAGATTAGTGCCTTTTTTAAAGCCTTCCAGATGCGTGTCGGCCAGTAACAAAGAAACGCCTTTGGCACGCGCTTGCGGATCGGTTTTGACTGCCAGTACCACCAGGTCGGCATGCTGACCATTGGAAATAAAGGTTTTTGAGCCATTTAATACATAGTAATCATCCTGCAAGATGGCACTGGTACGCATGGCTTGCAAGTCTGAGCCGGCACCTGGCTCGGTCATACCAATCGCACCGACCACTTCACCGCTCACCATTTTCGGCAACCAGTGTTTCTTCTGCTCTTCAGTTCCAATGTGCAAGATATAGGGTGCAGCAATATCCGAATGACAGGACAATCCTGTAGAAATGGCACTGTATCCGGCACGTGCAGACTCTTCAATCAGCATCAATGAATAATCGGTTGGCACCCCATAGCCGCCATATTCCTCCGGAACATCGACACACAAGAAACCATTTTCACCAAGTGCATTCCAGACTGAACGTGGCATCAGGCCTTCGTGCTCCCATTGTTGATAATACGGTGCGACATGTTCATTCATAAAGCGTTTAAAATTGTCGCGGAATAATTCTAGATCGGCATCGTAGGCAAGCATTCGGTTGTCCTTATACTGTTTATCGTTTTATTTCCTGTTTTACAGACTATCTACTTTCAGCTTTACTGTCATGTACTGGCATCTATCTTTTACTAACTTTGCAGTCAATAAAAAAGGAAGCCGAAGCTTCCTTTTTCTTTCAAACATTAGAATTAATGGGCGTTATTGCCTTCTTGCGCCATTTTTTCATCAATTTCTGATGGATTTGCCAATGCATAGTTCAGCTTGTCCATATCGAGCTGGCCTACCCATTTTGCAACAACCAAAGTCGCCAAAGAGTTACCCACCAGATTGGTCAAGGCACGCGCTTCAGACATGAAACGGTCAATACCGAGAATCAAGGCCAGACCTGCAACAGGAATATTACCCACAGCAGCCAAGGTTGCTGCCATCACAATAAAGCCAGAACCCGTGACACCTGCCGCACCTTTAGATGAAATCAACAGTACCAGAAGAAGGGTAATCTGATGAGACAAATCAAGTTGTGTATTGGTCGCCTGCGCAATAAAGATCGCAGCCATGGTCAAATAGATTGAAGTTCCATCTAGGTTAAATGAATAACCGGTTGGAATCACCAGACCTACCACTGATTTTTCAGCACCAGCAAGTTCCAGTTTTTTCAACATACGTGGCAATACTGATTCTGAAGAAGAAGTACCCAGTACAATCAGCAGTTCTTCACGGATCAGGCGAATCATCTTCATGATACTGAAACCCGCAAAACGCGCAATTGAACCCAGTACGATGAAAATAAACAGTACGCAGGTGATATAGAAACAAATGATCAACTGTGCCAGCTGAGCAAGCGAACCAATACCATATTTACCAATGGTAAAGGCCATCGCACCAAATGCACCGATTGGCGCCAGTTTCATTATCATGTTCACAATATTGAAGAATACATGTGAAATCTGGTCGATGAGTTTCAGGACTGGCTTGCCTTGATCACCCAGCTTATGCAGCGCGAAACCAAAAATGATCGCGAACAACAGAACCTGTAGAATTTCGCCTTCCGCAAATGCGCCTACCACCGTATTTGGAATGATATTCATCAGGAAGTCGATCGTCGACTGTGACTCACCTGTAGCGACATATTTGCTGATGCCCGTGGTATCCAGTGATGCAGGATCAACGTTCATGCCTACACCTGGCTTGACGATGTTAATCACCACCAGACCGATGACTAACGCAATCGTGGAGACGATTTCGAAGTAAAGTAAAGCAACACCACCAGTTTTACCCACTGATTTCATGCTTTCCATACCCGCAATACCGCTGACCACGGTACAGAAAATTACCGGTGCGATGATCATTTTGATCAGGCGGATAAATGCATCACCCAGCGGTTTAAGCTGTTCACCCAAGCCAGGAACATACTGTTCTACACCATTGATAATTTGCGTACCACTCGGCGAGAAATGCCCGACCAGAATACCTGCAATAATAGCCACAATCACCTGAAAATACAGTGACTTATAAATCGGTTTTTTCGCCATAATAAATCTACTTGAACGATATCTGAAAATAAAAAGACCATTTTGAGAAATGCACTGATCTGTTCATCTGCTCTGAAGATGAACTGGATCAAATCTCAATAGGCTCAAGAGAATGTTCAAAATGAAAATCAGCCACGCATTCAATCTGACGCGCAGCATCAGACCAAAGTATTAAATGGGAGAAAGAGATTAAGAAAACTTAAACAAACTCTAAAAATTGTCTGAATTTTACTGAAAAATCCCATTAAATGTGCATAAAGTCTTATGCAATTGCCTGCTTTTTGCTCGCATTGAATTAGACATTAGTCGATAATCAGATTTAAATGCCTGTTTTCCGTATACTGAAAGCTTTGTTAATTTTAGACCCTCCTCATTGATCCCAATATTTGCTGCAAGCTGTATAAGTTATGAATACCAAAAGAAATATTTATAGAGATTTCGAACATCCCTTTGCCCAATATGTACGCATCGTGGGTAAGGGGAAAAATGGCGCCCGCTCCCTCAGCTATGATGAAGCCTATCAAGCCTTCGGCATGATTTTGAAGAATGAAGTGCTCGATGTGCAGCTCGGTGCTTTCTTGATGTTATTGCGGGTCAAGGAAGAATCGGTAGATGAATTGGCCGGTTTTGTTCAGGCGACACGTGACCAGCTTAATTTCAAAACACTGGATGTTGATCTGGACTGGTCTTCCTATGCGGGCAAGCGCAAGCATTATCCATGGTTTATTCTGGCGGCACTGACGCTGGCCAAGCATGGCTATAATATTGTGATGCATGGTGCCTCGGGTCATACCATGAACCGCGTTTACACCGAACAGGTGCTCACTTACTTAGGCTATCCAATCTGTCAGAATGATGCCGAGGTGGAACAGCAACTGCAGCAACAGCATTTTGCTTATATCCCGCTCGACGTGATTTCTCCAATTCTGGCGGACCTGATTGCGCTGCGAAATGTCATGGGTCTACGCTCACCGATTCATACCCTGGCGCGTCTGATCAATCCCTTTAATGCCAAAGCGACCCTGCAAGCAATTTTCCATCCAGCGTATCGTGGTTCGCACCAGCAAGCCGCTTTTCGTTTAGGCTATAAAAATAGCGCTGTGATTAAAGGTGAAGGTGGCGAATTTGAACGTAATCCGGATGCCAAAACCTTAATTTGTGGCATTAAAGATGGCGAGCTGTATGAGCATGAACTGCCAAAACTGACGGATAACCGCAGTCCAATTGAAGAAGAACTGGATCTCGCGCGATTTAAAGCCGTCTGGGAGGGTCAGCAAAGTCATGAGTATGGTGAAATTGCAGTAATAGAAACCATGGGGATTGCACTTTACACTATGGGCGTGTATGACAGCTTTGAGGCTGCGATGCAAAAAGCTAAAACATTATGGGCAAATCGCCACACGGTTTAATCTTTTGAGCACAAAAAAAGCATTGTTCAGGCACTGAACAATGCTTTTTTTAAATGCCAAACGACTGACACGACGTCAGTGCTTAAACAAAACGGATTGGCTTGAATTCAGGTTCATTTTTGTGATGATCATCATCACATTCCTCACCTTCTTCTTTCGTGCCGCGATCGATATATCCGCTGCGTTCAGTTTCAGGCAGGTTTTTCATTTCCCAGGCATAGACTGCCTGCATACAAGTCTGGCGTTGTTCCTGAGTTAGGGCTACACCATTTGGCCACTTTCCAATTTCAATTGCTGTTCTTAGGCGTTCAACAATCTCAGGATTGAGTACGGCAAGCATTTGTTCAATATTCATGATTTAATCCTGCTTAAAATAATCAAAGTCCTGATTCCACCCCAGTTTGGTTCGACAGGCATTATAAAAGTCATAGCCCGGTGGATGCAGAAGATTCAGTTTAAAGGGATGCTTGCGAATATGGACGCTATCGCCAACATTCAAAGACACACTGTGTTGTCCATCCGCACTGACCATCGGCAGTACGCGATTTTCACGAATCAGTAATTTAATTTCGCTGTGTCCACCGACCACAATCGGGCGTGAAGACAAGGTATGCGGATGCATCGGCACCAGCGCAATCGCATCCATACTCGGATGGACAATTGGCCCGCCCCCAGAAAGTGCATAAGCCGTAGAGCCGGTCGGCGTCGATACAATCAGGCCATCACTGTGCTGACGATAGACATACTGTCCGTCAATATTCAGTTCAAAATCGATCATATGCACCGATTTTCCTGAATGCAGTACCACATCGTTCAGTGCAATCGCATCGTAAATCACTTCGCCTTTGGAGCGAATTTCGACTTCGAGTAAAAAACGTCGCTCAGTCTGAAAATCACCTTTTAACACCTGATCTAACTTAAAGATGACTTCGGTTGGCTTAATGTCGGTTAAGAATCCCAGACGCCCCCGGTTAACGCCGATCACAGGAGTATTGTACTTGACCAGTGCGCGTGCTGCATGCAAAAGCGAACCATCCCCTCCTACCACAATGACCAGATCAACGACTTCACCAAGTAAAGCACGACTGACAGTTTGGGTATTGTTATATGGAACGAGTTCAGCTGTCGCTGCATCAAAAACAGGATGTAAGCCTAAATTCAGAAGATGATCATGAATAAGACATAAGGTTTCAACCACCGATGATTTATCAGGACGTCCTATTAACCCGATATTTCGAAAGGTTTTATGGGAAATTTGCACCAGTGTCGTCGCTCCGCTACGGATCTTGCATATCATAGCATTAAGCTATACCTGGATGATAATTTATAACAGGATGCTAGCTCGTCGCAAATTATTTGAAATATATTTGAATTAAGGAGAAATTGTGGGCTTTGATTTTAATTTTAAGCGCATTTATTGATTAAATATTGCAAAATGATTAAAAGCTTCGCATGATTAGCACAATTTCACAGGATCTTATAAGTATTTATGAAATCTGAACGTGGCATGGGGTTTTTTGCCTTAATTTTCTCGATTTTAGTCATTTCCATCTTTGTCGTATTTAGTATTTACCTGATTAAATTAGATAATATTGTACGCGAAAAATTTGAAGGTCAACGCTGGGATATTCCGGCGAAAGTTTTCGCACGTCCAATGGAAGTGTACGTCAATGCCCCAGTCAGTCAGCAGGATTTCCAACAAGAATTAAAATTACTCGGTTATAAAAACTCGGATAGTTATGCCAAGTCGGGCAATTTTGTCACTACGGGAAATACTTTATATGTACATACCCGTGGCTTTGATTTTGGTGATCGGGTTGAACCGGAACAAGTTCTGAAAGTGAGTTTTAATGCTAACCAAGTGACTGAGGTCAGCGCCACCAAGCCATCTTCTAGCGGTATTGCCCGACTGGAACCCTTATTGATTGGTGGAATTTATCCACAGCATAACGAAGACCGGGTACTGATCAAACTGAATAAAGTGCCTAAACCATTGATCGAAGCGCTCATCGCAACTGAAGACCGTAAATTCTATGAACACCATGGCGTATCTCCACGCGGTATTGCACGTGCTGTTGTCAGTAATATTACCGGTGGCAAACGTCAGGGTGGCTCGACTTTAACCCAGCAACTGGTGAAAAATTTCTATTTAACGCCTGAGCGTACCTTAAAGCGTAAAGTCAATGAAGCCTTTATGGCCATGCTGGTTGAATTACATTATGACAAGAATGAAATTCTGGAAGCTTATCTAAATGAAGTGAATCTCGGCCAAAATGGTAACTATTCAATTAATGGTTATGGCTTGGCTTCTCAGTTTTATTTTGGTCTGCCACTGCGTGAACTGAATATTTCCCAGCAGGCTTTTTTAGTCGGTCTGGTACAAGGCCCGAGTCTATATAACCCATGGCGTAATCCTGAAAGTGCGAAAAAACGCCGTGATATCGTCCTGAATAATATGCTGGTGATGGGCTATCTAAGCCAAGAACAATATGAAAAAGAAACCGCACGTCCATTGAACGTGATTTCAAAACCAACCTTGGGCCCTGCACGTTTCCCGGACTTCCTGGATATTGTGCGTCGTCAATTACGCACTGACTATCAGGAAACTGACCTGACCAATCAGGGTCTGCGTATTTTCACCACGCTGGATCCTTTGGCTCAAACCCGAATTCAGGACAGTTTTAAGCAGACAGTCGCACGTTTAACCAAATCTAATCCGGGCCGTTTAAAAGACTTGCAGGGTGCAGTTTTGGTATCGCATCCGGAAAATGGTGAACTGGTTGCAGCAGTTGGCTCGACTCAAGATTTTACCGGCTTTAACCGTACAGTAGATGCCAAACGTCAGGTGGGTTCATTATTAAAGCCTGTGATTTACCTGAGTGCACTGGAATCAAATCGTTACCATTGGGCCAGTCCGATTGAAGACAGTGAAATTAGTGTGCAAAGTGATGGTAAGACCTGGACGCCGAAAAACTACAGTGGCCGTGGACATGGTGTCGTACCGATGTCACAAGCGCTGTCACAATCCTATAACCTGTCTACTGTACGTTTAGGACAAGAATTTGGTCTGTCTACCTTTATTAATCATCTGAAAAAGTTTGGCGTGACTTCCGATATTCCATCTTATCCGTCGATTTATCTGGGCGCGGTGGATATGTCTCCAATGGAAGTCATGAATATTTATGGCAACTTCGCGACCGGCGGCTTTAAATATCCAACCAAGTCAATTCGTTCTGTGGTCGATGCCAATGGACGGATACTTGACCGATATAGTTTGAGTGTGCAACCAACCATTGATCCGGCATCAGCCTATGCCCTGAATTATGGCCTGCAACAGGTGATGTCGAGCGGTACAGGCCGCGCAGCTTATAACAGCCTGCCAAGCAGCCTGAATCTTGCAGGTAAATCAGGTACTACCAATGACAGCCGTGATTCATGGTTTGCCGGCTATTCAGGTAATTATATGACCGTGGTCTGGCTGGGTCTGGATGACAACAAAGTGACTGGTTTAACCGGTTCCTCTGGTGCACTTCCAGTCTGGGTCAATGTCATGAAACAGCTACGTCAGAAGCCGGTCAATCTGCCACAACCGAATGAAATTCAATGGCACTGGCTGGATCGTTATACCGGCTTGTTGTCTGCGCCAGGCTGTGAAGGTGCCATGTATATTCCGATTTCGCAGCATTCGCTACCGAATCAGGCCACCCCTTGCGGTCTCTCGCGCTACGTGACGGAACCAGTGACCATCGACTCGGAACCTTCTTCTTCCAATCCGGACGAGATGGATGATATCAGCCGTTATATACAAGAAAGTGAAACAGAAATAGAACGCGATCTCGCGAATGAAACCCGTATTATCTCGAGTGGAAGTTATAGCCATTAATTGAGTCTATGTTTATGTTACAAAAAATCATCCCTGGCCTGCTCATCCTCAGTTTGGTGGGCTGCCAAAGCTTTCCAGAACCAGAAAAGCCGACTGCTCCTGCCAAGCCTGCGGCAGAAAAGCCTAAAACACAGACACAGGACGGCGTAGTCATTACCCCTTATGACCGTCCTGAAATCAAACGCCAGAAAATTGTGATTCCCGAGCAAAAGCCCAAAAGTCAAAAATTTGATGATGGCCGTAATCTGCCTGCCTTCAAGCGCCTCATGCAGCAAACCCAGCAGGCCTATGCCAAGCAGCAATTTTCTCAGGCCGAAGCAGCAGCGGTACAAGCCCAGCGCCTGGCACCTCAAGCATCTGAAACTTATCTGTACCTGGGCATGATTGCGAACCGCAAAAATCAGCCTGCACGTGCAGATGCTTTTGCATTACGTGGCCTGAGCTATGCGCAATCAAATGCGATGAAGAAACAGCTCTGGCAGGTTCGTTTAAAGGCTGCACAACAGCAAAAAGACACCAAAGCCATTCAAAATGCCCAGCAGGCTTTAAAAAAACTTTAATATCTTAATTATAACTTACCAATAAAAAGCAGCTTACTTATATATTGCTTATACCTGCAATACCATAAGCATGCCGGCCTTGTGCATAGCTCAGATCTTCTGTTTTCAGCCCGCCCAAGGCAAATACCGGAATTTGTACCTGGGTTGCCAGCTGTTGGAACTGCTCCCAGCCCAATGTCTCAGTACCCGGGTGTGTCGGTGTCGCCAGCACCGGACTGAGCAAAGCTGCCTCACAGCCAATCTGTTCAGCCTGCTGTAATGTCGCCAGATCATGGCAAGCTGCAATATAACGATAGCCTCGCAGTAACTGACCGGCTTGCAAGGCCACTAACTGGGACTGTTTCAGGTGAAGGGTGCGAATCGTTTGCTGTTGCAATTCATTAAGCTGTGACCAGAGCTCCTGATTAATTATTAGCTTGGAAAGCAGCTCAATCGGAAGCTGTTGTAATTGCATAACGCGTTCAGGTGTAATTGCCACTCGCCAATACAGCATCTGATCCGGATCGAGTTGCTGCAAAGTCGCCAGATCCTCTGCAATCTTGATGCGCTGCGGCCATTGCAGCTTTTGCAGCATGGACTGGTTGGCTTTGGGAAAATTCAGACTGCTGAGCTGTTCACGTGCATACCAGCTCCAGGGTTTTTTAATTCCTGACAATTGTGATGCAGATACTGATGCATGAAAGACATGTAAATTGACGATGACATCTTCATACTCATGACTGATAAAATCGAATGCATGCCAGTGTTCCAGATCAATTCCGACCTCTTCCTGCACTTCACGCCGACAGGCTTCGACAGGCTGCTCGCCCTGTTCTACCTTTCCACCTGGAAATTCATATTTATTGCCCTGATGCTGTTTTGCCTCACGCCAACCAACAAGCACCTGATTTTGATGAAATAAGATTGCAATCGCAACATGAATTGTAGGTTTAGACATAATTTTACTGCACTCGAAGTTTTACAAATTTTAAGCAAATTGCACTATTTTATAAATTACAGAATAATTCGTTGACAGACCCATTCGATAATGATTATCATTTAAACCAATCCAAACAGATACCACGGAGTCGATGGAATGAACGCACCTTTTAGCTTGTTTAGCCGTAATAATAGCCATCATGCACTACCTATGTTGCATTCAAATAACCTTTTCGCGCTTGGGCGTGAAATTAGAATCATGCATGCCGGTGAAGAATACCGTTTGCGCCTGACCCGTAATAACCGCCTGATTCTCACAAAATAACTATAACACCCTGATTATAATAAACGTGGGAACAAGCAGTATGAATCAGCGCATACTGCTTTTTTACTGGCGGGATTCATGCTTTTTAAAATTAAGGATAATTTTCAGCCCCCCCAGATCAGAAGCAGCAATATCAATTTCTGCTGCATGCAATTGCATAATCTTGCGGCAAATCGAAAGTCCCAAACCCGAACCTGAAGTACGTGTCCCCAAGGCACGATAAAACCGCTCTCCAAGATGTGCCAATACTTCCGGCGCTATTCCTGCTCCCGAATTTTCAATCAGCAAGCGCAGATCTCCTGTGGCATCTACATCGGTTTTTATCTCGATTTTGCCCTGTTCTGGTGTATAGCGAATTGCATTATCTATCAGGTTACGAATACAGCTAAAAATTAATTCCGGATTTGCCATGATCTGGCTATCTCCGATGCTCAGTTGCCATTCGATCTGCTTCTCTGCAGCAAAAGGTTGCAAGGCCTGTAGTACCTCCTGAACCATCATTTTCAGGTTTACGGGCTGCTTGGGCAATTGTTCTGCCTTTTCAGGATCTAGCCGTGCCAGCAAGAGTAAGTTTTCCAGTACCTGGGCACCACGATTCACATCATTCTGAATGAGTTGTAATGCCTGCGGTAACTGGGCATCCTGCTGATATTGACGTTTCAGCACCTGCAAACGCATCTGAATGGCAGAAAGCGGCGAGCGTAATTCATGCGATGCATCGGCAGTAAAGCGCTGTTCGGCCAGCAGTGATTTTTCCAGCCGATTCAGCATGGCATTTAACTGCTGCACAATTGGTTGCAATTCCGTGATTTCAGGATCTGGACTGCGGATCGGACTTAAATCTTCGGCCGACTTGGCGCCTATCGCTCTGGAAATATTGTTTAAAGGCCGTAATTGACGTTTCACCCCCACATGCAAAATCAGCCATTGCAATAACCAGAGCAGGAGTAAAATTCCGGCAAAGCTTAAGGTGGTTTGCCATAATTCATTAAAACGTACCGATAAAGGCTGCAGCACTTTGACCTGCAATCCTTCATCTTCCGCAATCAAAATCCGGATAAAACGGCCATTTTCATAGGCGAACTGAAAGCCACTTGGTTCATCTGCCTGTAGGCTGTTGAGCAAGTCATCCTCGATAGAGGTGGTCAAAACATCCTGATTGAGCAACAGCGCATATTGAATATCGAATTGCTCACTGATTTCATCGACCTGATCGCCTTCGGCCTGTCTGACATCCCCAAGTAATAACTCGGCAATCTGTTCCATCAAATCGTCATGCAGCTGAATGGCTTGATAACTTGAAACCCCGAGTAACAGCAACCACGCCAACAATCCTGCCAGCATGGAGCTCAGCATGGCATTCTTGATCAGGCGAGTTTGCAGGGAGACTGGTGCAGACATATTTATGCCTCGGGTTTATGCATGCGATAACCCAAACCACGGATGGTTTTAATCATCTGGCTGCCAATTTTTTTACGTAACTGGTAAATAAACACTTCAATGGCATTACTTTCAATTTCATCCCCCCAGGCATATAGCGATTCTTCCAGTTGCTCGCGGGTAATGATATGTTCCGGCTGCTGCATCAGTTTATATAAAATCTGAAATTCTTTCGCGGTCAGACCAATTGCCTGACCAGCCTTATTCAGAGCCTTGGCCTGGGTGTCCAGACTTAAATCCTGCCATTTCAGAATATGATTTGGCGTTTTCTGTTTCAGTCTTAACTGCGCACGCACCCGGGCGGAAAGCTCTTCCAGGCTAAAAGGTTTGACCAGATAATCATTGGCACCCAAATCCAGTCCCTCAACCCGATCATCAATACTGTCCCGGGCGGTAATAAAAATTACCGGTGTATCTTTCTGTATGCTGCGCAGGCTTTTTAGAATATCGTCTCCCGTTGCATTGGGAAGTCCACGATCCAGTAACACGCAGTCATAGTGATGTTGTTCGATGGCCAAAATGGCATGATCGCCACGCTCGACCCAGTCAATCACATAGCCGTCCATTTCCAGCCAGGTCTGAATACTTTCTGCCTGAGACTGATCATCTTCTGCCAAAAGAATACGCATGCTGTGCTCCGCTTTGCCAATCTGTCTATCTTGCCCTGAAAAATGTCCAGACTCAAAAAAACCACATGCTTTTTTGTATGATTTGCATGTGGTTTTTTACAACCCTCGAATCCAGAGCAAGCTTCAGATTCAATTCAGCTGTTCATATTAAAATTAGAAACGAAGCTGCTCGACATCAATTTCAACGCGTTTTGCCGGTTTGTAATCAATATCCACTTCACCAATAATGGTTACTGGGGTTTTGGCGGAAATCGGTTTGCCCTGCCAAAGTTCATCATCAATTTCTACGGTGATGCTGCCGGTGCTGTCACGGAACTGATATTTTTCATCACCGACCGCTTTAACCACATAGCCTTTAAGCTGAACATTGCTATCATCTTTCATGCCCAAAGCCTGTTTAACGGTAGTGACTTGAGCAAAAGCGGCCTGATTTACCACGGGCTGATTCACAGTTTCGTTACTCGCTACAGCTGCTGTCGCGATTGAACCCATCAGGGTCGCTGCTAAAACGGTATTCATCATCATTTTCATTACATATACCTCTATGTGTATCTGTGCTTGGTTTCGATAATGCAATTAAAACAGCCGAAGATGAGCTGAATCTTAAGAAACCCTCATTTTCAAAAATTAATTTAAGGGCACCACTCTCAAGACTTCTTCCAGTGTGGTCATTCCTTCCATGACTTTACGTGCGCCGGCAATACGCAATGGTTCTACCCCTTCTTTTTTGGCCTGCTGGCGTAACTGGTTCAAATTGGCATCGGCCCCAATCAACTGCTTGGTTTCCAGACTCAGGGGCATAAATTCATAAATCCCGACACGACCTTTATAACCGGTGTGACGACATTCCTCGCAGCCTACTGCTTTAAAGACAAATTCCGGACGTGGTAGTGGATAATCTGCCGCCAGATGCTGCCATTCCTGTTCATTCAAGAAGCTTTCCTGCTTGCAATGCGGACACAGTTTACGCACCAGACGCTGGGCCAATACCCCGAGAATGGTGGCTGCGGTCAAAAATGGTTGTACGCCCAGATCATGCAAACGGGTCAGACTCGACGGCGCATCGTTGGTATGTAAGGTAGATAGCACCAGATGGCCGGTCAGTGCCGCCTGGATCGCCATATTGGCAGTATCCTGATCACGAATCTCACCGACCATGATAATGTCCGGATCCTGACGCATCAATGCGCGCACGCCATCAGCAAAACCGAGATCAATGCCATTATTGACCTGCATCTGGTTGAAACTCGGTTCCAGCATCTCGATCGGGTCTTCAATGGTACAGACATTCACCTGTTCAGTCGCCAGCTGCTTCAAGGTTGAATAAAGCGTCGTAGTTTTACCGGAACCAGTTGGCCCTGTGACTAGAATAATGCCGTGACTATGACTGGTCAGCGTATTCCAGTCATTGAGCAGATGCCCTTCAAAACCGAGTTGCTGGAAACTTCTGACCAGTACTTCCGGATCGAAAATCCGCATTACCAGCTTTTCACCAAATGCCGTCGGCAAGGTCGATAGACGGAGTTCTGTTTCCTGTCCTTTCGGTGTCCGGGTTTTCAGGCGGCCATCCTGTGGTTTACGTTTTTCCGCCACATTCATCCGGCCCAGAATCTTGATTCGGGAAATGACGGCGGTCAATGTATTGGCCGGCATGTTGTAAATCGTATGCAGCACCCCATCAATCCGGAAACGGATCTTACCGGTGTCTTTACGCGGTTCCATGTGAATATCGCTGGCGCCCTGCTCAAAGGCAAATTGCAGCACCCAGTCCACCAGTTTGACAATATGCTGATCATTGGCATCCGGATTCTGTGAATCACCCAGTTGCAGCAAGGCTTCGACGCCCTTATTTTCCCGGTCATAGGCAGAGGATTTTTGTGAACCACTGACCGCACGACTGACCTGATAATATTCAGTAATATAACGTTGTAACTGTTCCGGATTCAGTAATACCCGTTGTATTTTTTTCGGGGAAATATTTTGCTCGAGATTCGACACCCATTCGGTTTTATAAGGCTGATCCGTGGCGATCAGAACTTTGTCTGCCTGAATTTCTACTGCCAGAATACGGTTACGTAATGCATATTCCTGTGACATGACATTGGTCAATGCCTGCACATCAGCTTTGAGCGGATCAATGATATAGAACATCAAGCCGGTTTTTTCGGCCAGCCACTGACATAAGCGGTTCAAGGTCAATGTGGTTTGCGGATGGGATTGATCAATAAGATTGAAGTTGGCCAGCCATTGTAAAGGATGCCATTTTAATTGTTCACGTTGACGATGGGTGGTCTGTACCAGCATCCGGTCACGTTCACTGATTTTACCATCTTTAAACAGTTGGTCTAAACACCAGGCAGTATCAATTTCAAAGTCAAATTTCATTGTTATCAATCCCCAAATCTGCCTTCACTATAACAAGTTTTTGTTATTTTTCGCATTAGCCAGTTAGCAATGTCAGTGACTTTTTCTGAATGGATTTAAAAATACTGGGATGCCTCGACCGTTATTCAATCTTTACTGTATTTCCAGCTTGCCGCGCTCTAGAAGAATCGCCTATATTTCAAACAGCATGTTTTGTTAGGTGGTTGAGGTGAAACTTGGATTTTAGCGCGGTACCCCTGAATAGCAGTAGCTCTTTTCAGGAGCTTCTGGCCATCCTGACGGCGGCTTTAGGCTGTGGCTTGTTAATTGGCCTGGAACGAGAGCGTCATAAACAACGTGAACATCAACCCAGTTTTGCCGGTTTACGCTCTTTTGCCATCTGTGCCTTATTGGGTGCGCTATGCTTCCTGTTCGGTATGAGTATTGGACTTGCCGGTGCGCTGATTGTGGGTGGCATGGTGATTTTTTCAATCCGAAATCAGCCTGAAGATCCTGGCATTACCACAGAACTCGCCTTTCTCATGACGTATTTTATTGGGGCAATCTGTCTTTGGAATATCCCCTTGGCCGCAGGGCTCGCGGTCATGCTGACGACTATTCTGATGGCCAAACACTCCCTGCATAATATTGCCGGACAATGGATTACCGAAGCAGAGTTTAGAGATGGGCTATTATTACTTGCCCTGATTCTGATCGGCCTGCCACTAACACCCGACACGCCTTTATGGGGAGAAGTCCTCAACCCGCACCTGATCTTAAGACTATTGAGCTTAATTCTGGTGGTACAGGCACTTGCTCACGTGGCCAAACGGCTTTTATCCAGTAAAAATGCCCTCATGCTATCCTCCCTTGCTTCAGGTTTTGTCTCCAGTACCGCGACCATTGCCCATTTAGGTCTACAGGTACGCAAAGGTGAGGTCGATGCTAAATCCAATGCAGGCGCAGCACTCATGTCCTGTATTTCGACCCTGATATTGTTATTTATTGTCGTTGGAGGGGTGTCGTGGAGCTGGTTGAAAATTCTGATTTTACCCTCTCTGGTTGCGATGGCCATTTTGGCTGCTTGTGCATTTCTGCTATTACGTAAAGCCAAGCCAGCGGAGAACTGTGCAAAGGAAGAAGATAGTCAGATGTTTAGCCTGAAGGAGGCGGTAATTATTGCAGTCACCTTGACATTGATTCAGGCTGGAATTTATGGGCTAGAGCTATTACTAGGAGATGCGGGTTTGCTGGCAGGTACCTTGTTCGCATCTTTATTTGAAATTCATGCCGCAATGGCAAGCGTGGTCATTCAAGGAGATCCATCCAATACCCGGCTGATCTATGCCCTGCTTTTGGGGCTGGGCGCACATGCTGTAGCCAAGTCAGTCAATGCTGCTGTAACAGGTGGTTTCAAATTTTCCCTGTACTTTGCGCCAGTACAGATTTTGCATATGGCGGTGTTGATTGGTATTTTGTGGTGGATGACATTTTGATTGTTAAGTATATTTAAATAGTTAATTTTTATATATTTTGCAAATTTAATTTTGATATTTATTCGCTATAATTAGTCTGCTTTATTTTAAAAAACAATTTTATTACTACGATTTTTTATAGGGATTTTTATGAAATTTAAGAATTTATCACTCGCAGTTTTTAGTGCATTCATGCTAAGTGCTTGTGGTGGGGGTAGTTCAGATTCTACAGGTGGTTCTACAGGTGGTTCTACAGGTGGTTCTACAGGTGGTTCTACAGGTGGTTCTACAGGTGGTTCTACAGGTGGTTCTACAGGTGGTTCTACAGGTGGTTCTACAGGTGGTTCTACAGGTGACAGTATCACATGGGCAAGCTATGTAGATCATATAGGGGATACATCAGGATTCGTTAAAGAAACGTTAACTGTGGTAGGTGACACTTTATATAGCGATTATACCAATCGACAAAGTACAGCCCCTTTTTATAAAGTTCAGTATCTAACTCGAGCTCATCACTATGATCTTTCGAAAACACAAACCTCGTATGGTTATAAGATAGCCACAGTTACTCAAATGAACAATCAATGGAAAATTATTCCATTCTCTTCGACAGGTAATACTCAATTACAAATCACCAATACCTATAAATCTATCGATTTAAGCGGAAAGAAACTCGCTGAATATCTCGATAATGATAAATTTAAGTATAAATACGATAGCCAATATCTTGCAAAATTTGGAGACTCTACCTTTCCTCAAGGTTCATCTTGCCTGATGTTAGAAACCGAGAATGCCTCTGAAGATTATGTAGTAACACCATTCTACCATCTTGGTGCTTATCAGTCAGTTATTGATTATTTTGACGATATGCCAACAAAATTAGTTAACTTTGCAGGCTTCAATGTTCATCTTCTCGATAGCGATACTGAAGATGAAGGTGCTTTAGTTGAAGAAAATGGTGTTTATTTCTATGCAGACTATTATCGCAAAGGTGAAAATTATAATTGGTATGAATTAAACCCTAACTTAGATGATGAATGTTCACTGTTTAACCCTAAAGCAAGTAAAACAATTGATCATGTATTAGCACAATAAGTAAAAATATCAGAGAGCTAAAAAGCTAGCTCTCTGATTTCAACTACATTATTGACTACCAAAAACCTCACATCTAAATCCGCAAACTTCATTCCATAAACCCGTTCCTCATCATCCTGATAAGCAGGTCTCGGATCTAAAGAGAGAACTTCTTCGAGTTCTTGCAGTATTTGTGGAGAAACTTTTCCCTTATTCATGAACTGCTGTTTTTGCTGCTCCGCCTCTTCTGTCCAAATTACCGATTTACGTTGTGGCTCATCCTGTGCATAACCACTTTGTGCCTCAATCACGGCATCTGAATACTGAATATAGGGCTTGATATCGACAATCGGCGTTCCATCCAGTAAATCACTTCCATTTAGATACACACGTACATTCTTGCCGACCTTCTTGACTTCTTTGAGTTGAACGACTGACAAGCCAATCGGCGCTGGACGATACATGCTCCGTGTCGCAAAGACGCCAATCTTCTGATTGCCGCCCAAACGTGGTGGGCGTACTTGCGGACGGAATTTCGCATTCTCCTGATATTTATTATCATGAAACTGCCAGATCAGCCAGAGATGACTAAAAGCCTCAATTCCTTCAAATGCCAGCAAATCATTATAGGGGCCGACCATTTCGATATAACTTTCGACCTGCACCAGATTGGGCTGACGAGGAATGCCAAATTTTTCTTGGTAGGGAGAATGCATATAGCCAATTATCGGCAGTGTGAGTTCATTCATCATCACTTTTTTTGATAAGCTCAATTAAATATATTCAGTTTATAGAGAATGGATTTAGTTTAGAATAGCAAGCTGTTCTAATTTGATAATTTATTGAGACCTTTAATGGCTGCTTTTAACGTCGAAAAGATTACTCACGTCCACCACTGGAATGATACTTTATTCTCTTTTAAAACGACTCGCGACACTGCTTTGCGTTTTAAAAACGGTCAGTTTGTAATGATCGGCCTTGAAGTCAATGGCAAGCCGTTAATGCGCGCATATTCAATTGCAAGCGCCAACTACGAAGAAGAGTTAGAGTTTTTCTCGATTAAAGTGCCTGATGGTCCACTGACTTCGATTTTACAGAAAGTAAAAGTCGGCGATGAAATCTTGGTTTCTAAAAAACCGACAGGTACATTGGTACTCGATGACCTGAATCCGGGTAAAAACTTGTACCTGCTGTCTTCTGGTACAGGTCTGGCGCCATTCCTGGCAACGATTCGTGATCCTGAAACTTACGAACGTTTTGAAAAAATCATTGTGGTTCATGGTACCCGTTTTATCTCTGAACTGGCTTATCAAGATTTGATTCTGAATGAAGTACCAAATCACGAGTTTTTCTCGGAACTGGGTGCCAAAGAAAAATTAGTGTACTACCCGACTGTAACCCGTGAAGAATATCCGAATCAGGGCCGTGTAACGACTGCGATTGAAACCGGTGAGCTGTTTGAAAAAATTGGTCTGCCACGTTTCAACCCGGAAACTGACCGTGCCATGCTATGTGGTAGCCCAGCATTCCTGGACGATGTAGCTGCGCTGCTTGACCAGCATGGTCTGAAAGAATCACCGAAAATGGGTGTTCTGGGTGATTATGTGATTGAACGTGCATTCGTTGAAAAATAAGATCTGATCTAAAAATTCAGAGTCAAAAAACCGAAGCTTCAGGCTTCGGTTTTTTATTTGGATCGGGGTTAAAAATTAACGATCACGGCCTTCCTGATTGGCAGAACCAGAACAGCCTGCGCCACCACCAATGATAAAACCACTCTCTGCCTTACATGAACCGATCATACGACCATGCGAGTCAAATGTGGTTACTGTCGATGCGCAGCCTGTCAATACCAGTGCCAGTGCAATAATTGCTGATAATTTCATGATATTCCCCTCTATTATTTACGGTTTTAAATTAATTTGATTTTGACTTGGCAGTACTGGCAATAACCCGGTCTTGGCATCTACCGTATTGTAATTCACGCCAAGCGCATTACCTGAACCACCACAATGCGCACTGGCAAGCGAAAGCAGACCGCGTGTTGCTTTGCATGATCCAATCACCTGACCTGTTGCATCATAAGTGATGACCATAGAGCTACAACCGCTCATTAGCACCAGAGCCGAAAGTGAAAATAGTTTGATGAAGTTCATTGTTCCCCCCCTCATAAACAATAAAAATTAAAGCGTTCAGTTATATAGCTATTCTATAAATTTCGCGGATGATTCTTTCTAAATTTAGTGGATTTGTAAAGCTTTATTTTTCATGTATTTTAACCCTAGAACTCATAAAAAAAGCCACCTCTCGGCAGCTTTACTTTCTAAAAAATTTATCTGTTAAGTCGACTTATGCTCTAATGCTCGTTCAGCCCGGGCCTGTTTCACAATCTGATATCCTGCCGTCAATCCCAGACCTGCCATAATCATCGCCACTATTATATCTGGCCACAGACTGCCTGTACCAAAAACCCCGACTGCTGCCAGAATCACGGCAGCATTGCCAATGGCATCATTTCGGCTACACAGCCAGACTGACCGCATATTGGAATCACCTTCACGAAAGGCATAAAGAATGACTGCCGTAAATACATTTGCCAGCAATGCCAGCACACCAATCAAGCCCATGGTCAGTGCCTCTGGCGGAATGCCTTGCAGATAGGCATAAATGACTTTTCCCATGATCACCAGGCCAAATAAGGCCATGGTCATTCCCTTGAGTAAAGCGACTGTTGCGCGCCAGTACAGACTTGCACCGATGACCGCCAAAGAGACGCCATAATTGACGGCATCACCAAAGAAGTCCAAGGCATCTGCCCACAAAGCCGATGAATGTGCATAGGCCCCACCAATCAGTTCTACCACAAATAAAGTCAGGTTCACCACCAAGGCAATCCATAACGCCGTTCTAAACTTACTGTCAGGTTTGGGTGGAGCAGGTTCATGACTACAGCTACAGGCCATGTTGATCTTCCATACTTTCGTGCAAAAAATGAGTTAAAATAATTAGAAACTATGGACTAACTCCAAGGTCAAGCAGGAGCGAGCAATGTCAGTCTATTTAATTTCAGAAATAGCCAAAAAGACTGCTTTAAGCACAGATAGCATTCGCTTTTATGAGAAGAAAGGCTTGATACAGCCGAATTTTCGAGCAAGTAATCGCTATCGTTATTATGGTGAAGAAGCCCTGAAAAGGCTGCTTTTTATCAAACGCTGTCGTGCTTTGGACATGTCCTTAAAAGAGATTGAAGCCCTGATTAAACTCGAACAGAATCCGCAGCAGGAATGCGGTGCAGTGAATCAGCTCATCGACCAGCATTTAGAAGATATCTCCAAAAAAATTAGGGAATTACAGCTATTCGAACAACAGCTGATTACACTTCGCAAAAGTTGTAATATCCCGACCACCATTGATCATTGCCAGATTTTAAAAATGCTCGAACAGACTGAAAATAATTGAATATTGAATAATTTTAGTGCTTCATTTCACTCAAAATAAAACATTCTTTTTATTCTAAATTGCTTATTTCCGAGTAATTTACTGGGTTGAATCCAAATTTTAGATGGTTAGAATAAAGCCGTACTTTTTATATGTCTTTCGATTCCATCATGAGCCTGACGACCGTTACTGAACTCCTCTCACCTGCCGGTTCACTGAAAAATATGCGCTATGCCTTCGCCTATGGTGCAGATGCAGTCTATGCAGGTCAGCCGCGTTATAGTTTGCGCGTTCGTAATAATGAATTTGATCATGACAATCTGGCGATTGGCATTCAAGAAGCCCATGAGCTAGGTAAAAAGTTCTATGTGGTCGTCAATATCCAGCCGCATAATTCCAAACTGAAAAATTTTATTCGTGATCTGGAACCTGTGGTGGCGATGCAGCCGGATGCGCTGATCATGTCTGATCCGGGCCTGATCATGATGGTGCGTGAACATTTTCCAGAAATGGATATTCATCTGTCTGTGCAAGCCAATGCAGTGAATTGGGCAACGGTAAAATTCTGGAAAAATATGGGACTCACGCGCGTGATTCTGTCACGTGAATTATCGATTGAAGAAATTGCTGAGATTAAACAGCAAGTACCGGATATGGAGATTGAGGTTTTCGTACATGGTGCGCTGTGCATGGCTTATTCCGGCCGTTGCATGCTGTCTGGTTATATGAATAAACGTGATGCCAATCAGGGTGCGTGTACCAATGCCTGCCGCTGGGAATACAAAGTTCTGGATGCGAAGGAAGATGAAACTGGTGATGTGATTCCAGTGAAAAATCTGGATTCAGGCTGCTGCTCTCAAGATGCCGACGAAGCACATATGCAAGCACAGCATCAATTTGATGAACCGATATTATTACAGCGCAATGATGAAGACATGTTTGCTGCCGAAGAAGATGAACACGGCACTTATTTCATGAATTCTAAAGACTTACGTGCGGTACAACATGTCGATCGTCTGATCAAGGTCGGGGTACATTCCTTGAAGATTGAAGGCCGGACCAAATCCTATTTTTACTGTGCCCGTACCGCACAAATCTATCGTAAGGCCATTGATGATGCGCTTGCGGGCCAACCATTTGACCCAGCATTGATGACGCAATTAGAAGGTCTGGCCAATCGTGGGTATACCGAAGGTTTCCTGCGCCGTCATGTGCACAGTGAATATCACAATTATGAAAATGGCTCTTCAAGTTTTGACCATCAACAGTTCTGCGGTGAAGTCTTAGAACGTAACGGTAACTCCATCAAAATTGATGTAAAAAACCGTTTTGTCGTGGGTGATTCCTTAGAGCTGATGACGACGCAAGGCAATATCAGCTTTGTTTTAACCGAAATGAAAGACAAAAAAGGCAATCTGATTTCTGAGGCTAAAGGCTCAGGTCATATCGTCGAGATTCCGGTTCCGGCAGATGTAGATATGCAATATGCACTGCTCATCCGCAATCTGCCGACATCGACTATAGATGTTTCAGCATCGTCACTGGCTTATCAGGCGAGTTAAACATGGCGCTGCTGATTACCGACAAATGCATCAATTGCGATATGTGTTTAGCAGAATGTCCAAATGATGCGATTTATGAGGGTGCGAAAGTCTATGAGATTGATGTGAACCGTTGTACGGAATGTGTCGGCTTTTATGAGCGCCAAACCTGTGTAGATGTATGCCCAATTGAGTGCATTGTGCCACATCCTGAGCATGTAGAGACGCAAGAGCAACTGTTAGAAAAATTTAAAGTCTTGAATTTGTTCCTGTCTTAAGTACTGATCAAACATTGGAATAAATATTGCATTGAATAAAGACAACCTTGGGGAAGGCTGAATAATAAGAGTCAAAACAAAAACAGTACAGAGGAAAGAAACAGCCAGAAGCAATTGGGGATGCTTCTGGCTGATCTAAAAAAGGAAGCAAATATAACAATAAAAAAAGGAACTCTGGTGTTAGCGTCCGGAGTTCCTATAAAAAGGTATAACAAAGATAATCGAGATCGAACACCAAGGTTTTGGGGAACCTTGGTGTTATTTTTTACTGACCTGAACGGATGATGTAATCAAATGCAGACAGTGATGCTTTCGCACCTTCACCTGTGGCAATGATGATCTGCTTATACGGAACAGTAGTACAGTCACCCGCCGCAAATACACCTTTCACATTGGTTTCGTTGCGTTCGTTAATCAGGATCTCACCACGATTTGACAATTCAACCGCTGTTGCTTTTAAGAAATCGGTATTCGGCAACAAACCAATCTGTACGAAGATACCAGCCAATTCAACAGTGTGCTCTTGGTCAGTTGTACGGTCTTTGTATTTCAGTGCAGTCACTTGTGAACCGTCACCCACCACTTCAGTCGACAAGGCATTTTTAATCACCGTGGTGTTTGGCAAGCTTGTTAATTTGTCTTGCAATACCTGATCCGCACGAAGCTTGCTATCAAACTCAACCAAAGTCACATGCTCTACAATCCCTGCAAGATCAATCGCAGCTTCAACACCAGAGTTACCCCCACCGATTACCGCAACACGTTTGCCTTTAAACAGAGGACCATCACAGTGTGGGCAGTAGGCCACACCACGGGTTTTGTATTCCTGCTCACCCGGAACATTCATTTCTCTCCAGCGTGCACCGGTCGACAGAATCACGGTTTTCGATTCCAGTTTGGCACCATTCTCTAAAGTGACTTCTACCAGACCATTGGCCGTTTCATCTGCACCTTTGATGTTAGAGACACGTTGCAGGTTCATGATGTCGACACCGTATTCACGTACATGTGCTTCCATTTCAGCAGCAAACTTGGGTCCTTGGGTTTTTTGAATCGAGGTATAGTTTTCGATGTCCATGGTGTCCATGACCTGACCACCCATGCGTTCAGCCACGATTCCAGTTTTAATGCCTTTACGTGCAGCATAGATCGCAGAGGTATTCCCTGCAGGACCACCACCAATCACCAATACATCAAAAGCATCTTTGGTATTGAGCTTTTCAGCCTCTTTTGCTGCAGAGTTGGTGTCCAGTTTTGCCACGATTTCTTCCAAAGTCATACGACCTTGACCGATATGCTGGTTGTCCTGGAACACCATTGGAACTGCCATGATTTTGCGTTCTTCCACTTCATCCTGGAAGAATGCCCCATCAATCATGGTGGCTGTTGTGCCCGGGTTGTAAATTGCAATCAGGTTTAAGGCTTGAACCACATCCGGACAGTTATGGCAGCTGAGTGATACAAATACATCAAAATCAGATTTGATTCCTAAGCCTTTAATCGACTCTAAAACTTCAGCAGATACTTTCGGTGCATAACCAGAGCTTTGCAGTAAAGCCAGAATCAGTGAGGTGAATTCATGCCCCATTGGCAGACCTGCGAAGTAGACCCGTGGCTCTTCACCTGCTTTGGCAATACCAAAGCTTGGAGCACGTTGGTTTGTACCATCAAAGCGTGCAGTGACTAAATCAGATAATGCAGCCACTTCCTCAACCAGTTCTTTGATTTTTGCAGATTTGTCGGAATCATTTAAAGTCGCAACCAGTTCAATCGGGCTTTCCAGACGTTCGAGTAGTGTTTTTAATTGAGCTGAAGTATTTTGGTCTAACATGGCTAACGTCTCCAAAGGAATAAATATTTATTTGATAAAGCGATATTAGTGCATAAATCAAAATAGGTAAAACAGTTTGTTTTTATATTATAAATCGTTTTTTTAGATCAATGGTTTGATAATTATTTTTGGTATTTCAACTTTTAATTTTTATACTGTTTCATCAGCAGATAAAAAATGCTCCTAAACAGGAGCATTTCTAAAATATTAATTTATCCGTTGCTCGATACGCAAGGATCGGCCTTTGATTGAATTGGCCAAGAAGAACAGAACCAAACTCAGAAATGCCGATAAAATGGCCACTCCAATAATCACCAGATAGGTGATCTGACTCAACTGGTTTGCCTGTTGTACTTGCGTATTTACACTCTTGGCAACCGGTGTCATGGCTTGACCATAGATCTGTTGCTGCATGGTCCAGAGTTGTTCCGGCTTAAAGCCATATTGCTCAAATTTTGCATCCTGCTTTTCTGCTTCTACCAGATTGAATACATAAGGTTTTGCAGCCGATAAATCTTGCGGTTTATGCAAAAGTGCTGTTTGTGCCAGTAAATAAGATTTTACCGGTGCGGCAATCTCTGAATCGGCGAGGTATCGTGCAATTTCACTGTCATTGATATTGCTATCGTAATACACCACCTGCTGATAAGCATCATGCCGGTCATTCCGTAAATCATGCTGCCAGTAAGTTAATCCCGACCAGATCACGATAAAGGCAATTAGCCAGGCGACAAATTTCAGCACAAAAGACTGAAAGCGCACATAAAAGAAACGCAGTTTCTTTAATAGGCCAATGATAAAAAATGCACCGATAAAAGAAGCAAAAATTTTAATAATCAGCCAGCCAAACCAGCTCAGCAAACTAAAAAAATAATCCGGACTATCACCAATGCTGGCCAGCGTGGCATCTACACTGACCGGTAAATGTAACTGCTGCACTTCGGTACTCAGGCCAAAAAAGCCATAGACCAGTTCCTGCTGAAAAAACAGACCAATGATGGAGGCAATAAATACCGTAGAACTGGTGATACCCAATAACATCAAATTGCGTTGACGTTTCTTGAGCGCAACCACGCCTTGCTTGATCTCACCAGGAGACACCGCATATTCATCTAAGGGAGGCAATCTTTACTCCTTTTAGATCTTCAACCACAATATTTAGTTGGGCTTTGATCCGCTCGTACTTGACTCAATCACCAAGTGATTCAGATTATCCTGTAAAGCCTTTAAACGCACGGTTGCTTCTGTGCGTTTTTGTACACCTTCTTTCTGAATCTGTATCACATCATTGACTGTTTTAATGAGGGTGTTTTGCACATGTTCAAGCGTTTCGATATCAATTACGGAGCGCTGATTGGCTTTTGCGGTATCGACAGAGTTCTGATGCAATAGATCTGCATTACGGCGCAGCAGTTCATTGGTGGCATCATCAATGGTATTGGCCAGCTGGACACTGTTTTTTTGTTCGCTCAGAGAAATGGCCAGACTGATCTGGTTTTTCCATGCCGGTAAAGTAATATTTTTAATGGCATAAAACTTGTCGACCAGCATCAGGTTGTTGGACTGGATAATCCGGATCATCGGCAAGGTTTGCATGGCAGATTGCTGCAAAACCTGCAAATCGCTGACCCGTTTTTCCAGATTATTGGCCAGATGGTTCAGATCATAAATTTTCTGTGTTGTGGTTTGATCTTGCGGCAAAGCGGTTAAAGCGGAGATTTCCTGCTGTAGCTCCTGCTCACGTAAACGGCCGGCTGCAATATGTACGCCTAACTGTTTATATTCATCCTGTACCCCGTCAAACATTTTATCCAGGGTATCTACACGCGCTTTCAAACCGGACTGCGAGGTTTCAATTTCTTTGACCAGCACATCGAGCTGCTCTTTGGTGGTATTGAAATGTGCATCAAAGTTGCCTTTTGCGCCTTTGAACTTGCTGATGATATTGCCAAAAAAACCTGAACTTTTCTTTTGACTTAAAATGCTGCTGGTATTCAGTTGCTGGGCCACCTGCACCACCTGATTCAGTTTCTGTCCTGTCGCATCCAGATCTCTATTTTGGACCAGATTCAGTAATTCATCAGTATAGGTCGAGGTTTTGGTCGCAATATTTTTACCATACTCAGCCACGCTGTTATGACTCATATCCTGCAATTCTTTACGTGCTGCCAGTACTTCCTGAAAGTCAGCAGGTTGCAAGCCCAGTTCTTTCAGATCCATTTGCTGAAATTTTTGTTCGACCAGTTCATTCGAGCTTTCAACAGGTAAATTTACTAAATCAGACTTGGTCATGGTTCACCTTATATTGTTATGTTTTCGAGGGTTTCTCGAGGGATTTTTTTAACGTTTTAATCAGACTTTCACGGCTATTATCAAGTTTTTCCAGATCACTTGTCGAGTGCTTGCTCTGGCTTTGTTGGACATGATATTGCCAGGCCGGAATCAAGACCTGTTGCGCTTCTTTAAAGCGGTCTAATAAGCTAAAGGACAGCTGCTGTGAAAGCTGCATCTGGGTAATGGCAATGTCATTACTGCTTTGCAAGGTACGCAGTGTATTGATTTTCTTGGAAAGCCGCTCAGAAAAATTATCCAGTGGATGCTGGTTTTTGATGAACAGCGGATATTCTGATAAAAACTCGTCTGCCGCGACAATATGCTTGGCCATCTGCTCACGTAGACCCAAAAGCTGCTGAAAACGGGCCTGAGATTTCTGGATTTCAATCTGTAACTTACGACTTAGGTGATCTGCTTGATCGAGTAAACGGTCCAGTCGCTGATAATATTCAACCTGACTCGAACCATAATCCAGATCGATCCCAAGCCATTTTTGTAGTGCATTAAATTTACGTTTTTTCAGATATTTTTTAGATTCTGCCAAAGCCTGAATCAATTGCTCAATGGTCTGGCTCAGCTGTTGGGTCAAATGCGGATCGACCCCATTTAATAACACCGATTGTGCCTGAATCAGAGAATCCGCATAATGATTCAGTCCATATTGATGGCTCAGTACAGGCACAAGTTCATTACGTTTGATCGCCAGTATTTCTTCACGATCAAAAGACATGTCAGTCAAGGCGGGTAAAGCTTCAAATCGCGACATGACGAAGACTGTATCCTTTTAGAGAGATTAAATAAAAATCTTGAATATCCTCGAATGTAGCAAAAAAACAGACCACGTTGTGTATATTTATCCAGAAATTCGTTACATCACTTTAACTAAATCCATGTTTTATCTTTATTTTAATTATATTTTTTGCAATGAAAGCAAATGTGTTTGATAAATTTTGCTGTACTGCTAGCTTAGTCTGATGAAACTCTTGAACATCAATCATAAATCATAGATGAAAAAAGCCATATTACTATGGCTTTTGAGCATGCGTTCAAGACAATATCAGAGATAATCCCCGGTACTCTCTGGCTGATAAAGCACTTTTTCAATGGTCACTTTCATGGTGTGGCCATCTGGTTGTGGCCATTCAATGGTTTGACCTTCGGCTAAGCCCAGAATGGCTGCGCCTATCGGTGCAATCACATTTACCTGACCTTTATCACCTTTAAACTCATGTGGGTAAACCAGTGTGACTTCCACAGGCTCTGGAGACGGTGCAATAGTCAGTAACACACGCGAATGCATGGTGACAATATTACTTGCGATCTCCGCGGGGCCAACTATTTCAGCACGTGCCAGTTCATCTTCCAGACGAATCATGGTTTCGCTCAGCTTGGTCTGATGCTCAAGCATGGTTTCCAGACGATCTAAATCCTGCTGAGATAAAATAATAGTGGTTTTATTCATCCTGATTACCTTTGTTAGATACCTAAATAAAAAATTAATGAATCAACAGCCAACAGGAACACCAAATACAGGTTGTGCCCATATTTGAATGATTCCTATAAATACAATGTTCAGATTTAAAGAAAATGATCTCACTCACAGCGCTTATTGCACCAACACCTGAGCTCGTCTGAAATTTGCATAAAAATTTTCAGGTACTAAGCAGAATGTACAGGGTGGATCTAAAAAGCTGGCAATGAATAAATCAGTTCTTTTAAATATTTAAAAATGAGATTGGTCTATAAAAGACTTTAAGCCAGATTCAGAAAAACGCAATATGATTTTGTTGATGACTCATTTTCTTGTCCTATCAACATCAGCTATTAAATATTAGGCCTGAATCATGGTGCGATATAGATATAGTTTAACTCGAATTGCGCTAAACCAAATCCTGATTTTTTCTCGTCATTTTAACAGCTATAAAAAAAGCTCCCGGTTGGGAGCTCCTTTCCGATTAAAACCGATTATGCATAAACTGGGAATTTAGCACATACAGTTTCAACCTTCGCTTTCACCGCGTTAATGACCGTTTCATCACCTTTCGCATCCAGAATGTCAGCAATCCAGCCTGCAAGGTCACGTACTTCAGCTTCACCGAAACCACGGGTTGTTACTGCAGGTGTGCCGATACGGATACCTGAAGTTACGAACGGAGAACGTGGATCGTTTGGTACAGAGTTTTTGTTCACAGTAATGTGCGCAGCACCTAACCAGGCATCCGCTTCTTTACCTGTGATATCTTGTTTGATTAACGACAACAAGAACAAGTGGTTCTCAGTACCGCCAGACACAATATCATAACCACGAGCGATTAGCACTTCAGCCATGGCTTTTGCATTCACCACAACTTGCTTTTGATATTCTTTGTATTCAGGCGCCATCGCTTCTTTAAAGCAGATCGCTTTCGCTGCAATCGCGTGAACCAAAGGACCACCTTGGTTACCCGGGAATACAGCAGACTGTAATTTTTTCTCGATTTCTTCGTTTGCTTTCGCAAGGATTAAACCAGAACGTGGACCACGAAGTGTTTTGTGAGTCGTTGTCGTTGTTACGTCAGCAATTTGCACTGGGCTTGGGTAAACGCCAGCAGCAACCAGACCTGCAACGTGCGCCATATCAACAAACAGGTAAGCACCCACTTTGTCCGCGATGTCACGGAAACGCTGCCAGTCTACGATTTGGCTGTATGCAGAGAAACCTGCAACGATCATACGTGGCTTGTGTTCCACCGCTAAACGTTCAACTTCTTCATAGTCGATTTCGCCAGTTTCTGGGTTTAAACCATATTGAATCGCGTTATATGTTTTACCAGAGAAGCTTACTTTTGCACCGTGAGTCAAGTGACCACCGTGAGCAAGGCTCATACCCAAAACTGTATCGCCAGGGTTAAGAAGCGCTAAGTAAACCGCTGAGTTTGCTTGTGAACCAGCATGTGGCTGAACGTTAGCATAATCAGCACCAAAGAGTTCTTTAGCACGGTCAATCGCCAATTGTTCGATCACGTCTACGTATTCGCAACCGCCATAGTAGCGTTTACCTGGGTAGCCTTCCGCATATTTGTTAGTGAGTTTTGAACCTTGAGCTTCCATGACTGCTGGTGAGCAGTAGTTTTCAGAAGCGATTAGCTCAATATGAGCTTCTTGACGAGCATCTTCATTCGAGATTGCTTGAGCTAATTCTGGATCAAATTCAGCAATAGAGATATTGGCAAACATTAGCGAGGTCCTATTGATTTAGGGCTTTTAAGCCGTGCTAAGATTGGCGCGTATTGTAGCATGAAGTTTTGCATTTTCGATCATGAACTTTCTGCAGTTTTTTATAAATATTGCTCTAGCCTTTAGAAATCATGACCAATTTAAGTAAAATCAAATTATTGAATTGGCGTTAAAGTTTTTAACTTTTAAAATTTTGAGCATTTTTTATTCCTTCACCATCTAGTCTTGCTTGAAATGTGAAAAGACTGGTTTTCTCGAGCGCTTTGCAAGCATTTTAAAATGAGATTCAAGCTAAGTTCCGCTTACCTTTTTATCCCCTATAAACCTAGAGCAGCGACTTCGTGGTAATCCCTAGAACATTTCAGGTGTACCGCTAAATCTTTTCCTGCATGAGAGTTCTGAACCTTAACCTGCAGCAAGATTGGATTTATTGACAGCATTCTTTGCGCTAAAAAGTATATTTTTTAATATTCAGCCTAATCTTTTTCCCAATTTATCGTTAATATGAGTCTGTCTCTTCTTTTATGGTGCTCAACGCATGCAGGCCATTATTCTTGATACCGAAACGCATACTTTAAATGGTCAACCCATTGAAATTGCCTATGCGCCTGTCGCAATTGTAGACCATAAAATCAGTATGGATAAAAGCCGCCTGTTTGATCAGCTCTATTCATGTGACGAACCCATTTCTTTTGCCGCCATGGCGGTGCATCATATTCTGGAGTCTGACCTGGAAGGTCAGCCACATTACAGTACCTTTCGCCTGCCAGATGAAACGATTTATATGATTGGTCATAATATTGATTATGACGTTCGTGCTGTCGAAAAATGTGGGGTAGATACCTCGAAAATTAAAGCGATTTGTACACTGGCTTTAGCACGTCGGGTCTGGCCCGATGCAGAAGCACATAATATTTCTGCACTGATTTATATGATTACCAAAGGCAGTGAACGAGCGCGCGAAATGATCCGTAAAGCGCATCGTGCTGATATGGATATTATTTTAACTGCCAACATCCTGATGCATATCGTACATCACCTGAAAATTAACAGTATGCAGGAACTGTTCGATGCTTCTGAAGATGCCCGAATTCCACGTACGATTAACTTTGGTAAACATCGTGGTAGCGCAATTGCAGAGCTTCCTGCCGACTATGTGCAATGGCTATTGCGGCAAGATGAACTGGATCCTTATTTGCGCAAGGCTCTCGAAAATACCGCGATTAGCACGCTTTAAAATCCTTAAAACAAGTATCTGTTTTTTAATATATTCTTCATATTATTGTAATTATCCCAGACTATGCTCTAGCTGAATTTAGTGAACAACTCATTCAGCTATGATGCATTTTTATAAAACTCCACGTGGGGTCGAGGTGCTACAGAATCGCTCTATCCCCTTGACCGCACGCCAACGCCGCTTATTGGTGCTAATCGGCAGCAAAGATTTTGATCTGTTACATGAGAGATTAAAGCAGCAACTAGCTCCCGCCGAGCTTTTAGAGCAACTTTGTGAAATGGATTTAATTGTTCCGGCTCACACCAGCATAATATCAAACAGTCCACATCAGACCGGCACAGAAGTCGATACCAAAATCAATTTGGCGCATTCCGAGATTTACCGTCCCTTAAATTCACCTCTGCCCGTCCCTTCTGTAACCGAGAACCGCAAAAACCTCCTAGTTCCTATCGAAGAGCTGCAAGAAAACTCATCTATTGAAACAAATCCAGACAATCAACCCCATCTACCCGAACCGCAAGCTTTATCTTTTGAAGACCTCAAATATATGATGATGGAAAGCTTACAAAAATATTGTGGCTTGATGGCCAAACAGCAAATTCAGCATATTTTACAGGTACAGGATGTGCGCAGTTTAAAAATGTGCCAAATACAGTGGATCACCTCACTGCAGGAAAGCCGACTTCCTCCGCAAGAATTGAATTACATTCTAAAACAGATCAATTTTTCTTTGGCACAATTACAGCAAAATCAAGCTCATGAATAAGCATGTCTTAGTCTTTTAAACTCTTAAATGAGTGACTTTAGCAATCAAGCAGATTTAGATTTCAAATATAGACAATTGATTTTACACTATATTTATATTATCTCTAAATTTAAATCCTGAAATATCAGACTTAAGCGGGATAGAAAAAACCTGAAAATCTCGCCATATAGTGATCATTAAAATCCGCTTGGTTGCTATATGCCACATTATTTAGAATTCGATGCGTTTGATAACCCCATGCAACTGAGCAAGGTGGGCAATTGGGTCATTACCTTTTTAAGTCCGGCTGAAGAACTGGAACTTGTGCAACTGGCAATTACCTATGTACTGCCCCGCCAGCTTAGTGACAGTTTACAACCGCGACGTGTAGTGATTCAAAAAAGCCCTATCGAATACTATTGGCTGATTCAAGCCATTGAATGTTTTGACAGTAATACTCGTCAGGAAATTTCTTTAAGCCCCGAACATATCACCGCTCAGCAAACCTTAAAACAGATTCTGCAAGAATTTGAAAAATATGATGTGAATGTACAACTTAAGTACATCTGATTTCTGGCTCACCTCGGTGGGCTTTTTTATTAATAGGGGATAAATTTTGCTTTTCTGCATTCATTAAAAACTCACCAGGAAGGTGAGTTTTTAATGGCTAAACCTGTAATATCGGATAGATGGACTCAATTTTTTCACCTTTGTATAATATATTGATCCAGTTACTCTACGACTTTATAAATATTTGAAGACTTTTGACTTTCAAATAACAGTTCAATACTCGGTAAAATAGTTTCGCCATCTACCACGATATGTTCAATTTTTTTTACCAGATCAATTGCATCATGCTGATGTTGCTCTGCAAATGAACGTAATAAAGCTTTCGCCTCAATGACCTTGCTAAATTGGTCTTTCACCTTTATATCAATAATCTTTGACATTTCTCTCTCCTTTCTATTTCCTAAGTTTCCATTTTTTATATCACACTTAAATCGCTTATTTAGGGTCAAGATGTTAGCGAATTTGGCAATGTAAACTTTTTTTATAGGAATCAATTAGAAAAGAAATCATCTGGAATCATTAAACAAAGCTTTATAACAGACATTAAAAAAGCTCGCATTGCTGCGAGCTCTGTGTTGGATGGCTAGTGCTAGATTTATTGTTTGGTGATCAACATCAAACTCAACTAACTGTCATTGATCCGTCCAACTTATCGGTAGCGTCTTATTGGTTTTACGACCTACCATGAGTTCAATATAGCAACATTTTTCAGACCTACAAGCCCTCTTTACACTTCTAAAAGAAGACTCATACAAGATTTAAATTGTCATTTTTCAAAACTAAATTATGATATTTCAGGCTTATTAATTTCCAATATTATTATTTTTTAGAAGGAAATATTTTTAGAATAAATATATGATTTCTATAAAATTTTAATTTAAGTTAATTTAGCTCAATATGTGTTCACATCATCCTTTATTAATTTATTCAGTTTTTTAAAATTTATTTTTTTTAAATTATTGAGAATAATAAGCGCTACTCAAAAATTAGCAAACCTCTACAGGAACCGCTGTAATTAGCCGAATTAAAAGTAATTTTCTTATAGATATAATCCATTGTTATTTTGAACATAAAGCACTAATTTTTATTTAAAATGTACTGTATAAACACACTTACAAGCATCACAATTTATAAAATCAAATCAGTTATAAAACAACAGTGTAATAAAGTCGCTCATATACAATAAACAAATGTACTCAAACCCGATCTTAAATCGATCAAAAAAAAATCTATATTTTAAAAAAAGGTATATTGCGATGACTCATTCAGATGAAAAAATTAATGAAGAATTTCCAGAAGAGGAATTGGATCCACAAGAAAAACAGGATCGAGAGATGCAGCGCGGTCAGCTGGGCGTAGATAAAGACCCTCAGGTAAAAAGAGACCAAATCCGTCAACAACATCAGGATGAAGAGGAACAGAATCCTTAATATTCATATTATTGAGTCTGCTCCTTTGAGATTAGGATCAAGTGTAATACTGTGCCCGCTTTTTAGAAAATCGGTCAAGCTGCTTTAAGAATCCCTCAAAGTAATCTTTCTGTTTTTCTTCAGTTCGATAACCTGCATATAAAGTACGGCGTAAGCCTTCAGGGGCTACACAATCCAGACGGCGCGAAGTCACCCAGCCCTTCTGTTCATATTCATTTACCACCCAATCTGGCAATGCCGCAATCCCACGACCACTGGCAACAAGCTGAATCAGCATTTGAGTCAGATCGGTCGTCCGAATCTGTTTTGGCAAAATATTCGCAGGAATAAACAAGCGTGACATGATATCCAGACGATGCTTATCTACCGGATAAGTTACTAATGTTTCTTCTGCCAGTTCCTGCACCGTAATCTCTTGGGCACGTACTAAAGGATGTGTATTAGACAACACCAAACGTGATTCATATTCAAATACCGGGAAATATTCCACACCTTTGAGTGCAATCGGATCGGCAGTAATCAGCAAGTCAAACTCGCCCGTTTGTAACAATTCATGCGGATTGGCTTCAAAGCCCGAAGCAAAATCCAAATCAACATCTGGATATTGGATACGATACTGATTCAAAAGTGGCATTAGCCAGTCAAAACAACTATGACACTCTGACGAGAATATAATACGGCCTGTCTGTCCATGCACAATACGTGTGATATCACTTTGCGCTATCTGTACTTGTGGTAGCACATCATCAGCCAGTTTCAACAAACGTAAACCTACATTAGAAAAACTCACAGGGCGACTACGGCGATTGACCACTTCAACCCCAAACCATTGATCGAGTTCGCGCAATTGATGAGACAAAGCTGAAGGTGTTAAACAGAGATCTCCTGCTGCTGCAACCAGTGATCCATGTTCTCTTAGCGCTGTCAGTGTTTTTAAATGTCGTAGTTCTATCATATGGCTTACCCAAAAAAATACAGAAACCAGCTACTCAAGCTTGGTGAATAGCATAATCTATTTCAGGATAATCACTTCAATATTTTCACGTTTAAATTAATTTTAATGAATTTTACTCAACAAATAATCTGTTCAAAAATGGGTTTATTAAAACATTTGAGTTATTTCATCCTCAAGATATTCAAGAGTCGTATTCTGCATTGCAATCAGCTCTCGTATTCAAAATATTCAAAGCCGTTGTGAATCAGCGCATCAACTCAAAATATAGAATCAGAATAAGTAAAAGAAAATGAGCATGTCATTTGTTTGTCTGAAAACTTTTAAGATTATTTTCGAGCAGTATCGAATAAAGTGAAAAGACAGAGTTTGAGATTCGATTTAAGCAATACAATCTATATGGTGGCACTGAATAAAATGTTTTATGAAAAGCAATCTGGTATAAAGATTTAATTTAGAGAGATTTTTATGTTGTAAGAAATAAGAAAATGGTGCGCTCAGCGGGACTCGAACCCACGCCACAGGCTTCGGAGACCTGTACTCTATCCAGTTGAGCTATGAGCGCGCGATGCACATCATAACAAAAAAAATCATAAGGTAAAGCAACTATCTATAACTTCGTCATTTTATGCTTAGACTTTATACAATGTTCCAAAACAGCAACACAGAATTCCATGTGAATCACTTGGCTTATTTTCCAAGATCACTCACAATATCTCAACTTTTCACCATTTGAGATATTCATGACTGATGCACTGATCTTAAGAGATGTGTCAAAGACCTATCGCAATGGCTTTCAGGCATTAAAAGGAATCAACTTAAATGTACCAGAAGGTGAGTTTTATGCACTTCTGGGGCCAAATGGCGCCGGAAAATCCACCACCATCGGTATTATCAGTTCATTAACAAAAAAAACCGCCGGCACAGTCGAAATTTTCGGTCACAACCTGGATACCCACCCCTCCCAAGCCAAACAGTGTTTAGGTGTGGTTCCTCAGGAATTTAACTTCGCCCAGTTTGAAAAAACTTTCGACATTCTGGTGACGCAAGCCGGCTATTACGGGATTCCTAAAAAAATTGCACAGCAACGGGCTGAACTCTATCTGACCAAGCTGGGCCTATGGGAAAAACGTGCAACGCAGGCGCGTATGCTATCGGGCGGTATGAAACGTCGCTTGATGATTGCACGTGCCATGATGCATGAACCGAAACTTTTGATTCTGGATGAGCCAACTGCGGGTGTCGACATCGAATTACGTCGTTCAATGTGGGAGTTTTTGAACGAGATGAATGAGCAAGGGACATCCATCATTCTCACCACCCACTATTTAGAAGAAGCCGAAATGCTGTGTCGCCGCATTGCGATTATCGATCGTGGTGTGATTAAAGAAGACACCAGCATGAAGAGCTTCCTAAGTCAGCTGAATGAAGAATCCTTTATTTTTGATCTTGCAGCACCGATTGAACCTTTGCATCTGGAGATTATCGGGGTACGTTTTAATTTAATCGACCCGATGACCTTAGAAATTACCATGGACAAGGCACATAGCATGAATGATCTGTTCCAGCTATTGGAATCACAGAATATTCAGGTACGCAGTATGCGTAACAAATCCAATCGTCTGGAAGAGCTTTTTGTCAAAATGGTCGAAAAAAATCTGGATGGAGCTGCGCAATGAACATTAATCAACTCAGCGTAGCTTTATATACCATTGTATATAAAGAAGTCCGCCGTTTTATGCGGATCTGGCCGCAAACCTTGTTACCACCTGCCATCACCATGAGCTTGTATTTCGTGATTTTCGGCAATCTGATCGGTTCGCGGATTGGAGACATGGGCGGCTATAGCTATATGGAGTTCATTGTGCCCGGTCTGATCATGATGGCCGTGATTACCAACAGCTATGCCAACGTCTCTTCCAGTTTTTTCAGTTCAAAATTTCAAAAGAGTATTGAAGAGCTGGTCATGAGTCCGGTACCGATGCATGCCATTCTTTGGGGACATGTGCTGGGCGGTGTGATTCGTGGAGTACTGGTGGCGATTATTGTTAGTGCCGTAAGTTTGTTTTTTGCGGATCTATACATTACCAACTGGTTTGTGACGATTTATACCGTATTGATTACCTCCCTGCTGTTTTCTCTGGGTGGTTTTATCAATGCCGTCTATGCCAAATCTTTTGATGATATTTCGATTATCCCGACCTTTGTTTTAACGCCACTGACTTATTTAGGCGGTGTGTTTTATGCAATTTCTGCCTTAAGTCCATTCTGGCAAAATTTATCTTTGATCAACCCTGTGGTGTATATGGTCAATGCCTTCCGCTATGGCATTTTAGGACATAGCGATGTCAATGTAACTGTTTCACTTGCAGTGGTCACCTTATGTTGCGGCCTGCTCTATGCATTGGCCTATCATTTACTCTCCCGTGGTTCAGGAATGCGTGAATAATGAGTGTAGAACAATCTCTTCTTGGTAAAGACACCAATTACCCGACAGAATATCAGCCTGATGTTCTGTTTCCAATTTCGCGCGCGCCTGCCCGTGAACAATACGCACATGTTGAAGCGATTCAGCAAGGTGCCGACTGGTGGCATGTTTTTGAAATTTCCTGGTTAAATTCAGCCGGTGTGCCGCAAGTCGCAATTGGACGGATCAGCCTGCCTGCTTCTTCGCCGAATCTGATTGAATCCAAATCACTCAAGCTCTACTTTAATAGTTTGAATTTTGCCAAATTTGAATCTCAAGCTGACTTTATCGCCACGGTGGAAAAAGATTTATCTGCTGCGGCTGGCGCAGAGATTACGTTAGATTTATTTCAGGTTGATGACTTGGAAGTTGCCAAGCCTGAAGGCATCTGCATTGATGAACTAATTCCGGAACGTCTGGAAAATCATCCTGATGCGAGTCTTTTGGCTCTGGATGCGAACCATACCGAAGAAGTTGAAATCCAGCTGTATTCACATTTATTAAGAAGTAACTGCCCAGTCACTGGACAACCGGATTGGGGTACAGTATTTATACGCTATCAGGGCAAAAAACCTTGTTATAAGAGTATTTTGGCTTATATTATTTCTTATCGTCAGCATAACGGTTTTCACGAACAATGCGTGGAGCAGATATTTGCCGATCTCTGGCAACAACTGAAACCGGAAAAGCTGATGGTCTACGCAACCTATACACGCCGTGGTGGATTGGATATCAACCCTTGCCGTGTATCGGATTTAACATGGATGCCTCGCCCTATTCGATTAGCGCGACAATAAAAACATTGAGGTTTAACAATGCCATTTTTTGGTTTTATTCCTTCTGCAGAGCTTTTAAATACAATTCAGACTGCACAACAAAATAAAAATTCAAATGAGCCGCTTTACCCACTCCGTGATAAAACCGCATTGATGATTAATGATGAAATTATTGATGCGATTCTCACGGAACTGGTGCGTCGTTTTCCTGCAAGTGATAAGCGCGATACTGCGGAAAAACTGGCGGGCTATATCAAGTCAACTGTGGCGGTATTGCTGAAACAGTTATTGAGTAAAGCGCCGAATGATGTGGTGAAGCAATCTATTGCTTTCTCTGAACGTAGTCTGTTTAAAGACCCTGAAGGACAAATCCGTATTGGTGAGTCGCTGGATGCCAATCTGGTGACCAATTTAAAACATCATTATGCGGAACTAAAAGCCGGTCAGAGTATCGACAAACAAATGTTTAGCAACCTGTATAAGCAGTTTGGTGAAGCGACGGTACGTCACTTTATGGTCGATTTTAATAAAACCTTGGATCTTGGCATGATCAAACGCAAGGCAGCAGATATTGGTGCTTCTGCTGTGATTAAGGCCATCAATATGGCTGCAGATAAAATCATTCTCAATCTGAACAAGGATGAGCTTCGCGCCATGGCTGAATATCATGACACCTTGTTCTATACAGAATAGGTCTGCATAGAATCATCTAAGAGTGATTTTTTAAAATTAGCCTGACTTCGGTCAGGCTTTTTTATGTTCAATGAAATAGCTTGTTACAGATAAGCAGCTCCACAAGGCAAACTGACGCAAAAATAACCAGTCTTTCACTATTTTTGTATATGCATCTAGGTCTCTTAATCATCCGAATGTTATCTTTAATCTGGTTTTTACAGCCTCATGATTGAAAAAATTTCTCAATCTTTTTCATGGCATGATTCAAATAACATTGCCCGCAACTTATCAAAAATTGGAAATCGTACCAAGATGTTGAAATCGAATTTTTATAAAAAATTTAAACAGCTTTCAATCGCATTGACCGCATTCGGTCTCAGCAGTTTCAGTCTGGCCAACGATTTCCAATCTCATCCCTCTTATGCCAGTTTTAAACAGACTGCCATGCAAAATTATGGGCTGAGTGCCCAGCAAGTCGATTCAGCCATGAACGGGGCGCGCAACCTGCCCAATATCATCAATATTATGAATCGTCCAGGTGAAAGCAAGCCTTGGTATTCTTATAAAACCAACTTTCTGGCTGAGTCGACCATTCAACGCGGTGTGCGCTTTAAACAGCAATATGCGGAAACGCTGAATCGCGCTGAACAGCAGTTTGGTGTACCACAGTCAATCATTCTCGGGATTTTAGGGGTAGAAACCGGCTTTGGTACCAATAAGGGTTCTTTTGTCACCCGTGATGCGCTGGCCACCTTAGGTTTTGGTTATGAGCGTCGTGCCCAGTATTTTCAAGATGAACTGGCGGCATTAATTGCCTGGTCTTATAAAGATGGCGTTTCAGCTTCTTCTATCGTCGGCTCTTATGCAGGTGCGGTCGGTTATCCACAATTCATGCCAAGTAATATTCCAAAATTCGGCGTGGACTACGATGGTAACGGACATATTGACCTGCGTAATTCAGCAGTAGATGCGATTGGCTCGATTGCCAACTATTTAGCCCAGCATGGCTGGCAGCGTAATCAACCGATTGCTTTTCCGGCCCGTTATAGTGGCTCGAACCCGGATGCGGTAATTGCCAAAGATCTGACTCAACCTAGCCCATATGGTGTGTTAAAAACACAAGGGATTAGCCCAATGAATCCTATTGTTCAAATTGACGATCTAGACTTGGTCAATGTAATTCAATTACAAGAAAATTATGGGCATATTTACTATATTACTTATCCAAATTTTCAAGTGATTACTACTTATAATCGCAGCCGAATGTATGCCACTGCATTGTGGTTATTAGGTACAGAAATTACTAGCCGTTAACATGAGAATTTAATACAAATTATTAAAGTCAACATTTTTATGAGTGATTATGAGCAAATATTGATCAATTTTAATATTGTGTTACAATATTGATCATATTTTAATCACTCATTGTTTATTTTAAGTTCTTTTTTAAACTATTTTAATTAAACACTAGACAGGATATTGCAGGCATGAATATTATCCATTTCGTTAAATGTAGTTGCATAAGTTGAATATCAGGCGTGTTTACATGGTTTTTCAGTTACTTATGAACAAATCCATGCGATATGCTGTTAGGAGTTGATTCGATGCATTCTTCAATTTTGAAGTATTTTATGGCTATTGCCACGATAGTCACACTGACGCAATCGCAGGCAGATATGGTTCCGTCATCTTCGTTTAATCACGAAAATGACAATTCGCGCCTTGCAACGCGTGTATTAAATAAAGAAGCTCAAAGCTTCAATTCAAATTTCACCAATTTGAACAGCCTTTCAATCACTGAGCGTTCTGGCGATAAAGTTCGCCGTGAAACCATTGCAGCGAAAATTGAAATTCCCGCAGAAGAGCCTTCAGTGATTGAAAAACTGAATACCGTGGCTTCTAATACTGTACGCAAGTTCAGTCAGACAGGTACAGCCTCTTGGTATGGTCGCCAGTTCCACGGCCGTAAAACTGCAAGCGGTGAAACCTTTGACATGAATGCAATGACTGCTGCTCATCGTAGCCTGCCATTGAACTGTTATATTCGTGTGACCAATAGAAATAATGGTAAAAGCGTAGTGGTTAAAGTCAATGACCGCGGCCCATTCCATGGTAACCGTGTCGTCGATTTATCTTATGGCGCAGCGAAGAAACTCGGCATTACCAATGCCGGTGTTGGCAATGTCAGTATTGAGCGTGTCGCTGGTCCAAATTCTTAAGATTTAACTTGCAATACATTTAACCAAAAGCCACAGTAATGTGGCTTTTTTATTAACTTCAAGTTATAGAAAAATGACAATCAATCTATAGTTCCTCTTATCTCCGGCTACCTGTCCATTACAGCTTGAATGTTGCAAATTCGCCAAATAAAATTCACGTTCTGGCACGATTAACTTTTGACCAAACCTGGATTCTGCTTTATATTTTCAGGCAAGCACAACGTATTCATGGAATGGAGCGAATAATGAAAACAATATCTGAATGGCTGGATGAATATAGTGACAGTCATCAAAACAAAACCAATAAGCTGATTCACTGGGTCTGCGTACCGACTATCTATTTTTCGATTATTGGCATTATTGCGCACTTTAGTGCTTTACTGACCGCCCTTCTGCTAGCTCTGGCTTTTATTTTCTATGCCCGACTAGATATTGTTTTGGCAGTTGCAATGGCTGCTTTAACATTGATCATGGCCTGGTTAATCTGGATTCTGCCAGTCGGTGCCGGTTTTTATGTTGGCCTATTTGTTTTTGCCTGGATTGGTCAGTTTTATGGCCACAAAGTGGAAGGCAAAAAGCCATCTTTCTTTAAAGACCTTCAATTCCTTCTTATTGGCCCGATTTGGTGCATGGATGCTTATTTAGCTAAAGTAGCACCTTCCTGGAAAAGTCGCCAGATACGAGACATGAAGAGCATTTAGCAGCATTCTTCATTTTTTCTAATGAGAAGAACCTTCTTGATAGGTTCTTCCTTGATGTTTTAACCGGCCATACACATGTTTTCGGGCACAATCATGATGCATCCAGTGCGCCACATCCCCCTTCTCGCTATTTATATTCACTATAAAATTCGACAATATCATCTTTTTGAATCGAACCAATGCCGGGTGCGGAATCGATATTATATGTCACCAATACAATTTGATCATTCAAGCATGAACTCTTAATAGCGTGATCCTTTATGATCATCACCTAACGTTGCAATCATTGTTCGATAAGATCGAACCCCAATAGCACCCTGATGATGTTGAAAAGCAGTCTAAATTTTATTGAGATCATCTTGAGACATAGCTTCAAAATGAGTGTCGGTGTGGCGACTTGGCTGACTTTTTGTTAAGGAGCTCCACTCAAACTGGTTTTGCTAGGTATCAACACAGATATACAGCAATCAATAAGCAATCATCGCCCCAATACCCATGTCGGTTTTATATGCGCTATTAATGATTTTCAATTCTTTAAATTTCGTTGATTTTATCACGCGTACTTTCTAAGCAAACTCGCATTTTCCAAGAAAAACTACCGCTTTCGACTTATTGTATTTTTATGCAGATATAAAAAAAGCCCCACAAAGTGGAGCTTCTTTATAATTCGTTACCGAATTATTGAGCAGCAGCCTGAGCAGCAGCAACTTCTTCTGCGAAACTCATTTCAGCTTTCTTCTCGATACCTTCACCAACTTCGAAACGAACGAATTCAGCTACAGTAGTACCTGTTGCTTTAAGAACGTCAGCAACTTTCTTGTCGTTGTCGATTACGTACATTTGACGCTCAAGAACAACTTCGTTCAAGTATTTCTCAACAGAACCCACAACCATCTTCTCAACGATGTTTGCTGGCTTGCCAGATTCAAGTGCTTTCGCTTCAGCAATTTCTTTCTCTTTCGCGATAAGCTCAGCAGAAACGCCTTCAGCATTTACAGCGACTGGGTTGAACGCAGCAACGTGCATTGCCAAGCCTTTACCAGTTGCTTCATCACCAGTATAAGAAACAACAACACCGATACGAAGACCGTGTTTGTAAACTGCAAGGTTAGCACCTTCAACAATTTTCGCACGACGTACTTGGATGTTTTCACCGATTTTTTGAACAAGAGCGATACGCGCTTCTTCTACAGTTGCACCATCTTCTAGTTTCAATTCAGCGATTTGAGCAGGATCAGTTACGTTTGCAGCAAGTGCAGCAGCCGCAACTTTCGCAGAGAAACCAGCAAAGTTTTCATCTTTTGCAACGAAGTCAGTCTGGCAGTTTACTTCTAAAAGAAGTGCTTTGTTGCCTTCTTGAGCAATCGTGATCGCGCCATCAGCAGCGATGTTACCCGCTTTTTTAGCAGCTTTCGCTTGACCAGATTTACGTAGGTTATCGATCGCTAATTCAACGTCGCCGCCCGCTTCTGTCAAAGCTTTTTTACATTCCATCATTGCAAGACCAGTACGATCGCGCAATTCTTTAACCATGCTTGCTGTAACTGCAGTCATGTTTATCTCCTAAATTCGGTAGAAAATGAATTCTTTTTAGAACAGAAACGGCCCAGAGGAGTTCTCATGGGCCGCCTGCATACATAACGCTTACTTTGCCACCATCACATGTCGCAAAAATGACAAGCTTGCGTCAAACGCATTAAGCCTCAGAAGCTGGAGCTTCTTCTGCTTTAGCTTGTGCATTCGCTTGTGATTGAGCATATTCTTTACCAGCAAGAATCGCATCAGCCATAGCAGAAGCATACAGTGTTACTGCACGGATCGCATCATCGTTACCCGGAATAACGTAATCTACGTTGTCTGGGTTAGAGTTTGTATCAACGATACCGATTACAGGAATACCAAGGTTCTTCGCTTCTTTGATTGCAATTGCTTCGTGATCAACGTCGATTACGAATAATGCGTCAGGTAAACCACCCATGTTTTTCACGCCGCCAAGACCGCGTTCAAGTTTTTCCATCTCACGAGTACGTTCTAAAGCTTCACGTTTAGTTAGCTTAAGGAAAGTACCGTCTTGAGATTGAGTTTGAAGGTCTTTTAGACGATTGATAGATTGGCGAAGTGTTTTCCAGTTCGTCAACATACCACCTAACCAGCGGTGATCAACATATGGTTGACCAGCACGTTGCGCTTGTTCACGGATGATTGCAGAAGCTGCGCGCTTAGTACCAACAAACAAAACTTTGTTCTTTTTGCTCGCCAAGTTGTTAGCAAAGTTCAAAGCATCATTTAACGCAGGAACAGTGTGCTCAAGGTTGATGATGTGAATTTTGTTACGCGCACCAAAGATGTAATCGCGCATTTTTGGGTTCCAAAAACGTGTTTGGTGACCAAAGTGTGCGCCTGCTTGTAGAAGGTCGCGCATGCCTACGTTGTAATCTGCCATTTTCTTTACCTTAAAGTTTGGGTTAGGCCTCCATATACCCGCATTCTCCACCCAAGGGATTGCTGTCATTTTATCAGTGGTTGCGACAGAGGACATTTTTTAGCGATACAAGGCATGAATAGTGAGATTTAACATTCTAAATAAACTATTCATAACGCAGTAGCGTCAAAAAACGTCCCTGTCCCGAAGGGTTGTAGCTAAAATCCCCTCATACTTCGTTATGAAACTCGATAAGGGAATACCATTACCATCGTTTCATGCCTCGCATGACGAAATTTTAGCTGACAACGCAACTCACATATAAAGTGACAACAATCCCTAGAAGCACCCAGAGTAATGTGTCGATATATGTGCGGATTTTTTGCCCCATCGCACAAAGCCCGTGAAATTTATTCACGAAAAAGCATTTGATAAAATGGGCGGCTATTTATACCATAGTCACACACAAATTTCCAAAAGTTTTTAGAGATCATGAACAACACTTACCAAGCGCCACGTCGACTTATCAAAACCCCTGACGAAATTGAAAAAATGCGTGTGGCAGGGCGACTGGCGGCAGAAGTATTGGATATGATCAAACCGCATATTGTTCCAGGTGTTACTACGCTAGAACTTGATACGATTTGTCATGACTATATTGTTAACCAACAACAAGCCATTCCAGCCTGCTTAGGTTATGGTGCAGCACCAGGTCGGCCTGCTTTCCAGCATGTGATTTGCACTTCTGTGAATCATGTGGTGTGTCACGGCATTCCATCGGATAGCAAAAAGTTAAAAAAAGGTGACATTCTGAATATCGATGTCACTGTGATTAAAGATGGCTATCATGGCGATACCAACATGATGTACATCGTCGGTGGTGAAACGTCTATTCTTGCTAACCGTCTATGTAAAGTAGCGCAAGAAGCCATGTACCGGGGTATTGAAACTGTAAAACCAGGGTCAACCATTGGTGATATTGGCCACGTGATTCAAAAATATGTCGAATCTGAACGTTTTGGTGTGGTACGTGAATATTGTGGTCATGGAATTGGCACGACTTTCCATGACGAACCACAAGTATTGCATTACGGCCAGCCAGATACCGGGATGATTTTAGAAGAAGGCATGACTTTTACCATTGAGCCTATGGTGAATGGTGGCGACTGGAAAACCAAATTACTGGGTGATAAATGGACGGTGGTCACCAAAGACCATTCATTGTCAGCACAGTATGAACATACCCTGCTCGTCACTAAAACAGGGGTTGAAATCTTAACCGCGCGTCCGGATGAAGATCTGTCACGCTTTAATAAATAAGTACCAAGACAACACCACAAAATGGTCACTATAAAGTGGCCATTTTTAGTTTATATTGACTGGCTTATGGGGGTTTACTTGATAACTCAAGCCTTTTAACTGTTGTCCCTTGGCATCGGAGTTCAAGATAAAGCTCTGCAAGTACACCATTTTTTCCTCAAAGTTTTCCAAATTCTTTTGCCCCATGCCTCGCATTTTAAGCTAAGATAATGTGCTTTTTATTTTTTAATCCCTATAAGAAGGAATACTGCCGTGGACGTACGTCTCTCTGATCGTGTAAATGCCATCAAACCGTCCCCAACGCTTGCTGTGACCAACAAAGCTGCTGAATTAAAAGCTGCAGGTCATAATGTTATTGGTTTGGGCGCAGGTGAGCCAGATTTTGATACACCGCAACACATCAAAGATGCAGCAATTGCAGCGATTAACAACGGTTTCACCAAATACACCGCTGTTGACGGTACGCCAGGTCTTAAAAAAGCCATTATTGCTAAATTGAAACGTGACAATAACCTAGACTACGCAGCAAACCAGATTCTGGTTTCTTGTGGTGGTAAACAATCATTCTTTAACCTGTCTTTGGCTTTGTTGAACAAAGGTGATGAAGTTATCATTCCTGCACCTTTCTGGGTCAGCTACCCGGATATGGTGATCATCGCTGAAGGCGTACCTGTGATTGTGAAATGTGGTGAAGAACAGCGTTTCAAAATCACACCTGAACAACTAGAAGCTGCCATCACCGACAAAACACGTTTAGTGGTATTGAACAGTCCCTCTAACCCGACTGGCATGATCTACACCAAAGAAGAACTTCTTGCTTTGGCTGAGGTACTGCGTAAATACCCTGAAGTATTCATCGCGTCTGATGACATGTATGAACCGATTCGTTGGGAAGATGAGTTCTATAACATCGCCACTGTTGCACCAGACCTGTATGACCGTACGATCGTGTTAAACGGTGTGTCTAAAGCCTATGCAATGACTGGCTGGCGTATTGGCTATGCAGCGGGCCCTGCTAAACTGATCGGTGCGATGAAAAAAATCCAGTCACAATCTACTTCTAACCCAACTTCTATTTCACAAGTTGCTGCCGAAGCTGCATTGAATGGTCCTCAAGATGTACTTGAGCCAATGATTGAAGCATTCAAACGTCGTCATGACTTGGTTGTGAAAGGCTTGAATGACATCAATGGTATTTCTTGCTTACCTGCGGATGGCGCATTCTATGCATACGCAAACATCAAGCCGTTGATTCGTGCCAAAGGTCTTAAATCTTGCACAGAATTCTCTGCTTGGTTACTGGAAGAAACTGGCGTTGCCGTTGTTCCTGGCGATGCATTCGGTCTAGGCGGTTTCATGCGTATTTCTTATGCAACTGCGGATGAAGTGTTGGTTGATGCACTTGCGCGTATCAAGAAAGCTGCTGATTCAATCGAAGGCGTTGACGCTGCGATTGCTTCTATCGAAGCTGAAAAAGCGGCACAATAATCAATTCGCTTGATTTAAAAACCCGCGTTGATCGCGGGTTTTTTTATGCCATTCCAAGATGCTTTTGATAACGCATTTTAAGCAGATCAAACAAATGATCGCAGCCAAAGTGTATGCCACACATAGCATTGATCGAAATTCCTGAATATCTAAAGTATCTCTATTTCCGGTAGAAATAGCACTCTCCTGCTATCTGCAATAGCATTAAAAAAATAAATATTTTAACCACAATAACTTTTAACCCTCCAAGATAACAATTACCTTCGGCAACATCTCATTAAAAAATATGTCACTTGCTATTATTGATGTTTCACTTTTAAATAAAATCGAAACAGCTAAAGAATAATCACAGGAAAAGCAGAATGAATCCAAAAGAAATGAACGGTTTGGCCTTATTACAAGCGATGCGAGATGGGAAAATTCCCGCTCCAAGCATTAGCGAAACCATGTCGATGCAACCTGCCGTTATCCAAAGCGGATACGTAGAATTTAAAGTCAAAGCCGATCACCGGCATTTAAATCCGCTTGGTGGCGTGCATGGTGGTTTTGCAGCAACTGTTTTAGACACGGTGACAGGCTGTGCGATTCATACTTTACTCGAAGCAGGGGTCGGTTATGGCACGATTGATCTGAATGTTAAAATGTGCCGACCGATTCCTCAAGACCAGCAGCTTAAAGCGACCGGACAATCAATTAACCTCAGTAAAAATCTGGGTATTGCTGAAGGTCGGATTCTGGATGAAGAAGGCCGTTTATATGCCCATGCCACTGCGACCTGTATGATTATTCGCCCTGAATAACCAAGAGAACCTATGGCCAGCATTCAATCGATGACCTAAGCAATATTGCCCTTCGTCTGTCCGGCTTGAACACAAGCGATCTGTGGTCGGCTTAAGCCCTGAAACTCAAAATAATGCTTGGACACATTGGCCAGCTCTACATCTTGTATTTGCGCTGTCGATGCCTGCCAAGCTTTGGATTGATTGGTACCGGTCAAAAGATTACCTGAAATGGCATAGATATATAATTCTTTGCTTTGCTCTTTCAGATAATCGGCATTCAAAAACACTTCAAAGCTAAATTGACGTTCAGTTTCTACCAACCATTTTTCTGCAAACCACAATTGCAGCAAATCACCTAGATACAAGGACTGTTGCGCCAAGGGCCATAGCTTGATATGAGCATCTGTAACAGGAATATAATACTGTGCTGGATCTGCAATAATCTGCAGATAGTTTTCTTGATAATAAGTGAGTTGAGAGAAAATTTGAGGGATGCTGAGCGTATTCATTCGCTGTCTCCGGTTTAGCCATTTTTGTGCTGGCAAGTAGGTTTAAATCCACACTGTTTGACCATTTGGTCAAACGACTTTATGGTTTTAATCTAGCAAGTGAAATTTATTCTGACAAGTATTTTTCGTAAAATTTATGCAATTGTCTAAATTAAAAACAGACAGGCTGAATTTGTTATAAATATGACAGTTTTTGCTTGACCCCTGTCAAAATCCCTCTATAATCGCTTTCAGATTCTCCAATAGCTCAGTCGGTAGAGCGACGGACTGTTAATCCGCAGGTCCCTGGTTCGAGCCCAGGTTGGAGAGCCAAATACTAAAAAGCCCACTCATAACGAAGTGGGCTTTTTTCGTTTAATATTTTATAAAACAAGCCTGAATGATTTCAGGCTCGTTTTGGCTTAATCCATTACATTAAAAGCCAAGGTATATTTATAACGCTTTAAATCATTCTTTTTTATTTCGAAAGGCTGCTGATAATCAATTTTCATTAAGTACTGGCCTTTTTCCTGCATATTAAAGTTGAGTAACCCTTGCGCATCTGTTGTGAGCGCTTTATAGATTTTTTTATCACGACTAAAATCTGTCGTTTGTGCCAAAATCTCAACGTTTAAATTCGCAACTCCTTTTTTATCATCCAGTACTTTCAATTGAATCGCTTGAGATTTTTTAAATGCATTTGGATGCGTGATAAATTGAACATCAAAGCCAGCATGGATATGCTGAATGACCTGATTCGACGTCACACGCCGTGAGACAAAGGTTTCAATAATATCGATAGTCTGCACAGTTTTCTGTGGCATGTTTTTCTTCAGCGCTTGCTGATAAATCACATTTTGATTGGCGGCTTGATTGGCTTTTGGAACAGCACTTAGAACCATTTTCCATTTTTGAGCAACCTGTGCATACTTTAGGCTATTCCCCTGTTTCTCGCCACGAATCCGATAGGTACCCTCTTGTTTATTTTCCAGACTATAACTACTTAGGGTTTGTGTTTTGGTCCATGCATCATCTGCAAGATAAATCTTTTGGCCTGTAGGCGTATGATAATGAAACTTAAAGTTTTTAATCGCCACTTCCGAGGCAAATGGATTGTCATAAAAGCCAGATACAATCGCAGTGTGATTGTTAAAAGTTTGATAACTTAGTGGGGCAACATAAGGATAGTGTGCAAAGGCTGTACTGCTGATCACTCCAAAGATCAAAAAAGGCATGACTTTTACCAGCTTATTCATTATTTCATCATCGTTATTAAGAAATCTGCTGTATTTTATGGATTAAGTCTGTAGATGTAAATAATTCTCATTTATATATTTGCTCTGGATATAAAAAATCCCCCATGAACGGAGGATTTTTAAATGTTCACTGCAATTAAGCCGCTTGAGCCGGAACACCGCTATGGAAACGGAAAGTGTCATCTGGTGTCAGAATCAGCTGCTTTTCAACGTTACGAATATGATCAATCCGGCTTTGAATATCCTCTTGCGGATTTTTCAATTTTGCCGTGGTCGCCACATCCATCGCCAAAGCCAGATAGTCCTCAAAGTGACGAGATTCAGACTTAAGCAAGTAACGGTAATAACGTGCCAACTCATCATCCACACGCGAAGCCAGCGCGTAGAAACGCTCACAAGAGCGTGCTTCCACAAAAGCACCAATCACCAAGACATCAATCAAGGCTTCAGGTTCAAAAGTCCGGATTTCTTTGCGCAAGCCACCGGCATAACGCCCTGCACTCAAATTCTGCCAGGCCTGACCGCGCTTGTTCATCAGTTCAAGCACTTGTTCATAATGCAGCATTTCTTCACGCACTAACTGCGCAAGCTTCACCTGTAAATCGACAAAGTAACTATAGCGAAACATCAGGTTCATGGCCGTGCTGGCTGCTTTTTTCTCACAATTAGCATGATCTTGCATCAAGATTTCAAGATTTTCGACTGCCACATTCAGCCATGCCTTGGGCGTTTCACACCCCAGGAAAGCAATCACCGGCTGCATCAGTTCATCATAATTAATATTTGACATAACGATTCTGATCTTAACGTGCTGACTTAATCACAGCTTTCATTTGCTGAACAGCTTGTGCCAGACCTACAAATACAGCATCTGCAATTAATGAGTGGCCAATATTAAGTTCATGAATTTGTGGAATCGCCGCAATTGGCGTTACATTATCGAGGTTTAAACCATGACCGGCATTCACTACCAGACCTTTCGATGCGGCATATTCAGCGCCTTTAATAATGCGCTCAAGCTCAGTCTGCTGGGCTTCAGGCGTTTCTGCATCGGCATAAGCCCCAGTATGAATCTCGATGGTCGGTGCACCACAAGCAACTGCTGCATCAATTTGGGCAAAGTCGGCATCAATAAACAAAGACACATCACAACCAATCGCCGCCAGTTCTTGCGTAGCTGCTTTGACTGATTCGAAATGGGTCACCACATCCAGACCACCTTCAGTGGTGACTTCCTGACGTTTTTCAGGGACAAAACAGACATGATGCGGTTTAATTTCCTTGGCAAAAGCGACCATCTCATCTGTTACCGCCAGCTCGAGGTTCATACGGGTTTTCAGTGCAGGACGCATACGACGCACATCTTCATCCTGAATGTGACGACGGTCTTCACGCAAGTGCAAGGTAATGCCCTCTGCCCCGGCCTGCTCACAGATCAATGCAGCATTGACTGGGTCTGGGTACGTTGTACCACGTGCTTGTCTTAATGTTGCGACATGGTCAATATTGACACCAAGTAATGCAGCCATAATCTTTTCCTAACTACGTTTGAGATTGAGAGTTTTGAATCCAGAGTTGCCGACTTTTTAATGGCCGATCACCCAATAAGGCCGTGATCACCTGTCGATACAGTTTCGTCAACAATTGTAACTGTTCCGGATTAAAATCCCCACCATTTTCATGATCTAGCATACTTAAAATCTGCTGACCTGACATGGTAGAGCGTAATGCTTTGGCCGATGGCATAAAACCGGCATTGAGCTGAAAATAATAGTGTTGTAACGGATCGATTTGTACCTGATGAGCATCTAGGGAAAAATCCAGACCATAACCGAGTTCTTCCAGCAAGATATGTTCAAATTGCCGCAAAATCTGTTTTAAGTATAAATTGGGATTAGATTGTTCTGATAATTGCTGCAATGCAGTTAATGTCTCTGCATATTTGGCAAAGGTTTGCGGCATTTCCACTTCTAGGGGGCACAAACGCAACAGGACTTCATTCAGATAAAAGCCTGAAAAAAAGGCATCGCCAAAAAAGAAAATCGGCTGATTGACAATTTCCAGTTTGGTAAAGTTTTTGAGTTCTGATTTTCCGGTGGCTTGCAAACTGATGGGCTGATATTGCGGCGGCGGTGTTTGCCGGAGAATGCCATCCATACGACCGTATTCCTGGGTAAATAAATGCACAATATGGCTGCGCTCACGGTACTTACGATGATGAATCAGATAACCATGCAGTACTTCGTTACGCATAAGCGGACACTTTAATCCTTATCTTTTTTTGATTTTTTATCATCGTCGTCATCTCCATCCGGGATGACTGCGCCCACAACAGCCGCAGTGCCTTTGACTGCGACTTTTGTGGTTTTATAAGCCACCTTGACAGGAACCGTGACCACTTTATGGATACAGCCTTGCAAGAATAAAACACATGCAAGCACTGCCAACACTTTCATCATCACGAAATTCCTTAAAGGGGCTTATTAATTTTATAACTTAGATATCGCTATAACCTAAGCTTTTCAATGCACGTTCATCATCAGACCAGCCGCCTTTGACTTTCACCCAAAGGGTCAGCATGATTTTCTGTTCGAACATTTTTTCCATGTCGAGACGTGCATCCATACCGATTTTTTTCAGCTTAACGCCTTTCTCACCAATCACAATGGCTTTTTGGCTTGGACGATCGACAAAAATCGTAGCATCAATATAGGTACAGGCCGGCTTCATACGACCAGTCTTTTCATTCATCACTGGCTGTTCAGTTTTGAATGATTCAATCTGCACGGTTAAATCATATGGCAGTTCTTCACCCAGCTGACGCATGATCTTTTCACGAATAATTTCAGAAGCCAGGAAACGCTCTGAACGGTCAGTTAGTTGATCCAGGGAGTACAATGGCGGCTGGAACGGCAGATACTTGGCAATCGTGTCACGTAAATGCTCAAGATTGGCACCACGAAGTGCAGAAACAGGTACGATTTCCGCAAAGTTCATCAGCTTTTCGCGCTCACGAATCAGTGGTAAAGCTTCGTTCTTGTTCTCAAAAGTATCTAATTTGTTGATCACCAGAATCACCGGCATTTCAGCATTTTTCAGCTTTTCCAGTACCAGATCATCATTCGGCGTCCACTTCTGTGCATCCACCACAAACAAAACCAGATTCACATCACGTAAAGCCGAATGGGCAGCACGGTTCATCATTTTATTGATGGCACGTACTTCCTTTTTATGCATCCCCGGCGTATCCACGAATACCGCCTGAGACTTTTCACGCGAATCAATCCCGACAATTTTATGCCGTGTAGTTTGCGGTTTACGTGAGGTAATTGAGAGTTTCTGACCCAAAATATGGTTCATTAAGGTAGATTTACCCACATTCGGGCGACCTACAATAGCGACAAAACCACTGCGATAATCCGACGGAATTTCGGTGCCTTGTGCGCTAAAAAATTGATTTACCAGGTCGTGACTGTCGCTTTGCGACTCGTGATCAGCATCAATGTGATCGGAATGAGTAGTCATTAAGACTTATGCTCCAAAAGTTTTAAAATATCTGCCGCAACGGCTTGTTCAGCAAAACGTCGGCTGGCGCCTTCACCCTGCATGGTCGGTAATCCCTCAATCTCACATTCCACTTTAAAATGCTGATTAGGGGCATCACCTTGAATATCTACAACCTCGTAAACTGGGAGAGGTTTCTTACGTGCTTGTAGATACTCTTGTAAACGTGATTTAGGGTCTTTAAGCTGATCGGTCGGCTCAATATGATCCAAATACGGTTCATACCATTTTAACACAATCGGCTCTAACACAGTGAGATCAGCGCAATCCACATAGATTGCGCCAATAATGGCTTCTACAGTATCTGCCAGTATAGACTCGCGATGATGACCGCCAGATTTCAATTCACCGGTACTGAGAATTAAACTCTGACTGAGTTTTAAATCATTGGCGATTTTCCCCAATGCTTCCTGTCGAACCAAGGTGGCACGCATACGCGTCAGCCGGCCTTCGTTTTCGCTTGGGTAGGCAGTGAAGAGATAATTCGCAATGATCATCCCTAAAAGAGAATCGCCTAGAAATTCTAGGCGTTCATAGTTTTGTTTATGACTGACTGAACGATGGGTCAGTGCCAGCTTGAGCAGTTCAGCTTGTTTAAACTGATAACCGATCCGTCTGGCAAGACGTTCATCATTGAGTTTTGACTGCGCTTTGATCAAAATTTTTCTCAAACTTCATCACTAAATCGATATTCATTATGAAATTTTTACGAATTTCATAATTCTTGTGTATCTGCAAACCATCGGTATGGATAACTTTGGCAATTTCATCAAACTTCAGATCGCGAATATTATTCATTGATAAACGCTGATCCATCTGCTGACGGAATTTTTCTGGTGTTATATTGGCTGGCGCACTTTTTAACAGCGCCTCAATTTCACCATCGACCATACGATCATCAAAGTAGGGTCCCCACACTGCAATCGCTACTTTGGCTAGAAATGCAAACCCCACGATTGCAAATAAAATCCCAATATACGAAGCACCTTGTTGATGTCTCATTTTTTATTTTCCTGATTGAAACAATTAATCGATTGTCCCGTTGCGACCAAACGATGGCAATTTAAAGCCAGGTTCTTTATGCATCCAGATATAGAATGCACGACCTGTTAAGTTTTCTTCCGGAACAAGCCCCCAGAAACGGCTGTCAGCACTCTGATCGCGATTATCCCCCATCGCAAAGTAATGACCTTCTGGCACCTTTACTTCCCAATATAAACCATTTTCACTTGAATATTTACCATTTTCCACAAAGTTAATATAAGGCGCCTGACGCGCGACATTGACCCCTTCCAGCTCACGCATGGTAAAGCTATGCTGACCTAAAGTTTCTTTATGATAAATGGCATTGGGTGTATCCAGACGATCTTTTTCACGGCTAAATTCCACTGGAACTTTCGCTACTTGTTCACCATTGATGCTCAACTGACCATGATCATAGACAATATGATCACCGGGTAAACCAATAATACGCTTGATATAACTGATGGTCGGTTGTGGTGGATAACGGAATACTGCCACATCACCACGCTCTGGACTGCCAGTATCAATAATTTTAGTGTTGACCATAGGCAGTTTCACCCCATAGTCAAATTTATTCACCAGAATAAAGTCCCCAGTTTCCAGGGTTGGCACCATTGAATCCGATGGAATATTAAACGGTTCAAACAAGAACGAACGCAGCACCAGTACAATCGTCAGTACTGGCCAAAAGTCATAAGCCCAGGTAATGATAAAATTTTCATTGCCCTTGCCGCGAGTTTGTCTTTGTTTCAGGACAAACTTGTCAAGCAACCACAGTGCGACAAAAAACAGCGTCGCAGGAACAAGAATCAAATTAAAATCAAAATCCATGGGCTTATATCCTTATTCTTCTAGCGTTCGACTTTTAACACAGCGAGGAACGCTTCTTGCGGGATTTCGACACTACCCACCTGCTTCATGCGTTTCTTACCTTCTTTCTGTTTAGACAGAAGTTTTTTCTTACGTGACACGTCACCACCATAACATTTGGCCAATACGTTTTTACGCATGGCTTTTACAGTAGAACGTGCAATGATTTGCGCACCAATTGCCGCCTGAATTGCCACATCAAACATTTGACGCGGAATCAGGTCTTTCATTTTTTCCACCAGCGCAATGCCACGATGACGCGCGTCATTACGGTGACAGATCATTGCCAGAGCATCGACTTTTTCACCATTGATCAGTACATCTACTTTTACCAATGAAGAACTTTCAAAACGGACAAAGTTATAGTCGAGGGATGCAAAACCACGTGAACAAGACTTCAATTTATCGAAGAAATCCATGACCACTTCTGCCATTGGAATTTCAAAAGTAATCGACACCTGATTGCCGAGGAATTTCATGTCTTTTTGTATGCCACGGCGCTCGATACACAAGGTCATGACATTACCCAGATATTCTTGCGGTACTAAAATATGACATTCGGCAATCGGTTCACGTAAATCTTCTACGGTTGAACCATCCGGCATTTTAGATGGGCTGTCGATATAAATCGTCTGGCCATTTTTCATCACCGCTTCATAAATTACGGTGGGCGCAGAAGAAATCAGATCAAGATCATACTCGCGCTCTAAACGCTCTTGTACAATCTCCATGTGTAGCATGCCCAAGAAGCCACAGCGGAAACCAAAACCAAGTGCATCCGAACTTTCCGGTTCAAAGAACAAGGCCGAGTCATTAATTTGCAGTTTATGTAAAGCTTCACGAAACGGTTCAAAGTCACTGGCATCAATCGGGAATAAACCGGCATAAACCTGCGGTTTTACTTTTTTAAAGCCCGGTAGGGTTGCAACTTCAGGTGTGGTTGCCAAGGTAATGGTATCACCCACCGGCGCACCGAAAATATCTTTAATACCGGCAATCACGAAGCCGACTTCGCCTGCTTCCAACATGCCTGTTTCAGTATGTTTCGGGTTAAAGATCCCCACAGAAGTAATGATGTGCGTTTGACCTGTTGATTTCATCAACATCTTGTCGCCTTTACGCACACGACCCTGCTTTACACGTACCAGAGAAACTACCCCAAGGTAGTTGTCAAACCATGAATCTACAATCAGCGCTTGCAACGGCGCTTCGCGATCACCCACAGGTGCCGGAATCACATTCACCAGGGTTTCTAAAACATTTTCAATGCCCAGACCGGTTTTGGCTGAACATGTCGGTGCTTCTGTCGCTTCAATGCCGATGATTTCTTCAATCTCGTGAATCACACGCTCAGGTTCAGCTTGTGGCAAATCGATCTTGTTCAGTACAGGCAGTACTTCCAGACCTTGCTCAATCGCGGTATAGCAGTTGGCGACAGACTGTGCTTCCACACCTTGTGCGGCATCAACGACTAATAAAGCACCTTCACAGGCTGCGAGCGATCGCGACACTTCATACGAGAAGTCGACGTGTCCCGGCGTATCAATAAAGTTCAGCTGATAAACCTCACCATTTGGATGGGTATAGTTTAGCGTCACCGAAGTGGCTTTAATGGTAATCCCACGTTCGCGCTCAAGCTCCATAGAATCGAGGACTTGAGCCTGCATTTCACGATCTTGCAAACCACCACAGGTCTGAATAAAGCGATCTGCGAGGGTCGATTTACCGTGGTCAATATGCGCAATAATCGAGAAGTTACGAATGTTTTTAATATCAACAGATTTTTTAGCTTGCGCCATGGGTTACCTTGAGAAAAAACGCGCTATGTAATTTAAAAATATTACATAACAAAAGCCGAATAGAAATTGCGAAGGATTATAGCAGAATGGTGATCTAGAAAAAGAATTATATTTTTAGCTTTGTCCACTCTGCCAAAATACCTGTCCAGCGATCTCAAGCTCAATCACTGCAATGAAAATTTGAAAATCACACCATGTTTTTGCTAAACCTGATTGAAATATCTAACTCTGTGCCAAAGAAGTGAGCGCTTATTGATCTAGATACACTATTGAAAAATCATAAGGATTGATCTGATCAGAAAGAGGTTGATAGGCTTGGGTAAAGGTAGGCGACATGCGTTTAGGACGCCCAGTGGCCATTTCAATACAGGCCCACTGCGTACTACCTGTAAATAACAGGTTTTGATCCTGTGGTCGATAAAATGCATATTGGCGAAATGAATACAGTGCATTGATATCGTTCAACCAGGTTCGCAAAATAATTTCATCGCCCTCGAAAGCAGCCTTGCGATATTGCACCTGATGCTCAACTGCCACCATGGCATGTTTCAGTTCCACATATTCCTTTAACCCCAATCCCAATTTTTCAATATGGGCTGTGGCGACCTCCTGCATCCACTGTACATAGACCACATTATTGACATGGCCCAAGCCATCGATATGTTCAGCTTGCACCTTTAACGCAAGATCAAAAATAGCTGTCACTTTTCTCTTATCCTTTCCATTATTTTCAACTGAATAGAGTCTACCGAATTTATAGGCTGGGTAAATTGCAAATAATAAAAAACCGCCCATCAAAAGCGGTTTTTTATATTTAAAAATCTAAATAGAATTAGATACGCATTCCGACAATCGCACGCTGCCCTTGGCGCATGAGCGTAACGCGTGCCACATTGCCCTTCTTCAACTCAGAAACTTCTTGTACAAATTGCTCTGCGTTCAATACTGCCTTGTTATTAATATGCGTCACCACATCGTTTGGCATGATACGCGCCTGTGCGGCAATGCCACCTGAACGAACATCCTGAATCATGACCCCGCCTTTGATCTCCAGTCGATCCTTTTCTAGCGAACTTAAATCACGAATAGCCACACCAATTACAGGTCCTTTGCTCGGCTGCGCCTGTGCTCCGGCTTTTGCAGGGGTATCATCCGGTGCGGTACTTAAGGTTGCTGAAATATTACGGCGCTTATCATCACGTAAAACCTCCAGCTGTACCTGTTGCTGAGGTGCAGTACGGTTGAGATAGTTTAATAATTCACTGGTGCGTGAAATCGCAGTGCCGTTATATTTTAAAATCACGTCGCTGACACGTAGACCGGCACGTGCAGCGGGTGAATTTGGTGCAACCTGAGTAATTAAGGAGCCTTCGGGCTTAGAAAGGTTGTAGGACTCTGCCAGATTACGGTCGATATCCTGCAAGCTGACCCCCAGATAGGAACGGGTCACTTTACCATTCTTTTTCAGCTGCTCTGCCACTTCCATGGCCACATCAATCGGAATCGAGAAGGAGAGCCCCATATAACCGCCGGTTCCACTGAAGATCCGCGAGTTCACCCCGACTACTTCACCATGCTGGTTAAATAAAGGCCCACCAGAGTTACCCGGGTTAAGGGCCACGTCTGTCTGGATAAAAGGCACTGCTGTTTCACCCATCATGTTGCGCATTTTGGCACTGACGATTCCGGCAGAGGCCGAATAATCAAAACCAAATGGCGAACCAATCGCAAGCACAGGCTCACCGACACGTAAGCGGCCTACATCCCCGGTACGCAATTCTGGAAAATTCGAACCTGTGACCTTAAGTAAAGCTACGTCGGTACGTGCATCACTTCCCACCACAGTAGCATCAATTTCACGGCGATCATTCAGGGTAATGGTGACTTTAGATGCATCCTCAACCACATGATGGTTGGTCAGCAGATAGCCATCTTTACTGATAAAAAATGCACTGCCATAGCCGGTTTTTTCCTGTGGCATGCGCTGCTGCGGGATAATCACCTGATTGCCAAAGAAGCGACGCAGAATTTCCGGAACTTGTTGTTGTAAGAGTTCTTCTTCGCTCATTTTTTTCACGACATTGACACTGACCACGGCAGGACTGACCTGCTCGACCAGATTTGAAAAATCAACCGGTGTGACAGCCTGCAACTGTGCAGCACTCATGGTCAGGGTCGCTGCAAATAATCCTTTTTTTAAGTCTAGAATTTTCATATAAATTATTCACTCAAATTGTTGATAAATTTATGTAAATAGGTTTTATCACAAACATTGTAAAGTTTAAGTAATAATATGTTTCAATGCTTCAATCTGGACAATATCTCATTATTAAAACACTAAGTTAAGGCTTTGATTAATTTTTTTCATTAATAAATGAGCGTTTCAACGCTTGCCTTTTGCACAAAAAAGCGCTGTTATTACCAAACTTTTTTTAAAATTAGCTGATGGACATGTCTAATTCATCCCTTACCCATCAATTTGACGTCATTATTGTGGGCAGTGGCGGTGCCGGTTTAAGTTTAGCCTTATCGCTCCCGGACCATTTTAATATTGCAGTTTTAGCGAAATCCACCCTGACAGATGCCAGCACCTTTTATGCGCAAGGTGGTGTTGCTGCAGTACTCGATGAAATGGATTCGATTGAACAGCATATTGATGACACCATGATTGCAGGTGCACAGCTATGTGAAATGGACGCAGTCAAACAGACGGTAGAAGGGGGCAAACCATCAGTTGACTTTCTGCTAAAACACGGTGTGCAATTTACTCTGGATGAACAGGAACAGTTGCATCTCACCCGTGAAGGCGGCCATTCACAGCGCCGGATTATTCATGCTGCCGATGCCACAGGTCGTGCAATTTCGACTACTTTGGTACAACGCGCCCAAGAAAAATCAAATATCACTATTTTTGAAAATTATATTGCGATTGATCTGATCTGTTCACATAAACTTGGCCTAGACGGTGAAAACCGCGCGCTAGGTTTATATGTGCTGGATGAAAAAAATGAAAAAGTACATACTTTTTTAGCGCCCTTTACCGCCCTTGCCTGTGGCGGTGCAATGAAAGCCTATCTTTATACGTCAAATCCAGATATTGCCACGGGTGACGGCATTGCCATGGCCTATCGTGCCGGCTGCCGGGTGGCTAACATGGAATTTAACCAGTTCCATCCGACCTGTCTCTATCATCCACAAGCGCGCTCCTTCCTCATCACTGAAGCAATGCGCGGCGAAGGGGCTTATCTGCGTCTGCCCGATGGCGAACGCTTTATGCTGCGTTTTGACGAGCGCGCCGAACTTGCACCACGCGATATTGTCGCACGCGCAATCGACTATGAAATTAAGCGCTTGGGTATTCGGCATGTCTGGCTGGATATTACCCATAAGGATGAAAGCTTTGTTAGAGAACATTTTCCTACGCTTTATGCCCGCCTGCTGGAACTGGGTATTGATATCACCAAAGATATGATTCCAGTGGTACCTGCAGCCCATTACACCTGTGGTGGCGTTGTGGTCGATGAACATAGCCAGACTGATATCGCAGGTCTATATGCAATTGGGGAAACCTCTTATACTGGTCTGCACGGTGCTAACCGAATGGCCAGTAACTCACTTTTAGAATGCTTTGTGTATGGCATGAGTGCAGCCAAGCATATCGAATCTCATTTCAATGCTGACTATGCCTTTCCGCCCGTACCCATCTGGGATGACTCACAGGTAACCAATCCGGATGAAGATGTGGTGATTCTGCAAAACTGGGATGAGCTACGTCAGACCATGTGGAACTATGTCGGTATTGTGCGCAGCACCAAACGTCTGGAACGTGCCTTGCATCGTATTGAAATGCTGAAAAAAGAAATCACCGAGTATTACCAAGATTATCAGGTCAGCAAAAACCTGATCGAGCTTCGCAATCTGGTGCTGGTCTCAGAAATGATTGTGCGCTGTGCCATGCAGCGTAAAGAATCTCGTGGCCTGCATTTCACGCTGGACTATCCGGAATTATTGCCTGAATTACGCAAGACCATTCTAAATCCGGTGAATTTTGAAGTAGAAACACCCTTGGTCAATATTTAGATTATTGGGGAGATATGATTTTTAAATCATATCTCCCTGTCTTTTAGCGCTCACCTACTTAATTAAGCTTAGGCTATTTATATCACTGAACTTCTATTCTTCAGGTGTTTAGTGTTGAGGTGGAATGGCATAAGTCGCAGTAACATGCGCCACTGGCTCATCAAGGTCTACTGAATAAATCCAGACTTCCCCGACAATCAGAACTTTACCGACTTTAATAAGCTTGCACTCTCCTCGCAAATCCGTGCCACCTGAAGGTTTACGGAGAAAATTGATATTCAGATTGGTGGTGACAGCCAAACCCACCAGGCCAATTTCGCCCAGAATAGCGACATATAAGGCAAGATCGGCCAAGGTCATCATGGTTGGGCCAGAAACAGTACCACCCGGACGCAACTCTTGTGCGCTAACCTGATACAGCAAAGTTGCGCCGCGTGGAACAACGGCTTCGATCCTACATTTTTCTAGGCTTTGTGGAAATTCTTGTTGTAAAAATTGTTGGATTTCGGTTTTGGTCGTTTTCATCTTATTAAAAAAATCTTCTATATTGCCTTCAATATAGAAGATTTTTCACACATTTACCTAGTGAAAATTAAAATAAACAGGATTTCAATTTAAACCAGACTTCAAATAACTTAAAGCCTGCTCGAATACCTGCTCCGGTGTACGGGTTGCATCCAGACGTTTGATCCGTTCCGGATGACGCTGCCACAACGTTTCATAGCCGGCTCTTACTTTCTCAAAGAAAGTGACTTTCTCTTGTTCAAAGCGATCCAGTGCGCCACGCGCGCGTGCCCGGTTCATTCCCAGTTCAATCGGTGCTTCTAACCAGAAGGTGATGTCCGGCATACGTGCCACAAAGTGATCATTTAATAACTGCAGCTTTGTTTCACTGAGTCCACGACCTGCACATTGATAGGCAAAGCTGGCATCAGTAAAACGGTCACAGAGTACAATTTTTCCGGCTGCTAAGGCTGGCAGAATGACTTGTGCCAAATGCTGGGCACGCGCCGCATACATCAATAGTAATTCGGTATCATGCGCCATCGCTTCTTCATGATTCACAGCCAGAAGTAGTGCTCGGATCTGCTCGGCCATCGGCGTACCACCCGGCTCGCGCGTAAGCATCACATCTTTGCCTTGGGCCATAAAATCGTCATAGATCGAACGAATGAGTGTGGTTTTACCTACACCTTCTGTGCCTTCAAAGCTAATAAACATACTCATTCCTTATTCTTCGAGCGTAAAATGGTCAGATACTCCTGCACTGCTTTATTGTGATCATTCAGATTGGTCGTAAACGTATGTCCGCCATTGCCCGTGGCGACAAAATAAAGGTTGTCAGAATTATCCGGATGCATGGCTGCTTCAATGGCTTTCTTACTTGGCAGTGCAATTGGCGTTGGCGGAAAACCAGACATGGTATAGGTGTTATACGGCGTCGGCGTACGTAAATCCTTGCGGGTAATATTGCCATTATAGGCATCGCCCATTCCATAAATCACGGTAGGATCGGTCTGTAAACGCATGCCAATTTTTAAACGGCGCACGAACACTCCAGAAACCTGTTCTAGCTCACTATCCACACTGGTTTCTTTTTCAATGATCGACGCCATGATCAGCGCTTCATATTTATTCTGATAGGGCAGATCAGTCACGCGTTTTTCCCAGGCCTGATCCAGTGCCTTCATCTGGCGCTGATACAGATTGGTTAAAATTTTACGGTCAGTTTCACCTTTAGCAAAGAAGTATGTATCCGGTGCAAACAGACCTTCAGGATGTGAAAATGGAATATTGAGCTCTTTAAGGAGTTGTGCCGTTGGCAAATGTGACACTTCTTTGGTCACCAGATCATCTTTCTTCAAAGCATCAATCAGCTGTTTGAATGTGGTTCCTTCAATCACCAAAATCCGGTTCATCTGGGCATTTTCAGCATTGGAGATCATATCCAGAACCTGACGAATGCTCATGCCCTGGCGCACTTCATATACGCCAGCTTTCATGGTGTCATGAATCAGGATGCGCTGATAAAGCTTGAGAATAATCGGGAAACTGACCTGTTTTCCTTTGGCCAGACGGTCAATAAAACCAGAATAGGTTTCCCCTGACCCAATCGCCAGCAGCTGTTTTTGTCCGTCTACAGGATAGTCTTTCCACAAACTACTTTTTAAGACCAGTACCAAAATCAAGGCAAGTCCAATCAGGACGAAGGCAATTCCTTTGAAAAGTGACGAAAATTTGGCTGTATTGTTCTTTTTGGCTTTAGACTTGGAAGCTGACATATTAAGACATCTGATTTAATCGAAGACGGTTAAAAAGTTCAATACAAGCATCGCCATCCAGGGATCGCTGCTCAAATTGAGTGACAATTTTCATCGGGTTTAGCGCATTACAAAAAAACAGACTCTGAATATGGGCTATTTCCTCCATATCGATGTAACGTTGCTGACAGGCAATTCCCTGATCTTGCATCCGTTGTAGAATTTCTGCACGCATCACCCCAAAGACGCCATTATAACGAAGTTCCGGCGTAATCCATGTATTGTTTATACAAATGAAACAATTACTGCTCACCCCTTCGACAACCCCGCCCTGTACATCTGTCACCAGTGCCTCAGACCAACCGCGCTGATCCGCCTCCTGCTTGAGCAAAACTTGCTCCAGGCGATTCAAGGTTTTTAGTCCGACCAGACCCGGCATGGTCAATCCCAGTGCCTGCTGTAATACCCCACTTTGGATCTGTTCATACTTTAAATCATGTAGGGCTTGAGGATAATAAAATACCCACAGATCCGCCGGATGCTCTGGCAAACTATAGCCCCGCTCGCCGACTCCACGACTCAGCACGATCTTTAATGTTCCATTCAGCTGACTTTCTGATTCACGTAAAAGTTCTAAACTTTCTGCAATCAGAGCTAAATCAGCATGCAAACTTAATTTTTGATTACTGAGCTGCAAACGTGCCAGATGACGATCATATAATTCCACCCGGTCCTGTCGAATCCGGGCCGTGCTAAAACAGCCATCACCATAATGAAAGGCCCGATCGAGTACTTCTATCCCACTGACATGTTTCGCATTTTTCAAACAGAGCATATTTTATTGCCTCTCAAATCAACAATTGAGTACTGAGAGATAAGCTCCATCGATTTATCTCTTTTACTCACATCAAATGCATTTTTAATTATTTTTTATGCAAAATATCTCCAGCTATTCTTGCCTTGTCCAACAAAAGCTAAAAAAATTGAGGCAAAAATGAATATTGGTAAATTAAAAATTGGGGTATTGGCTGCACTGGTTTCGGCCACTGCTTTCAGTGTGTCTGCAAAAGATTTCCTGAACGTGTCTTATGACCCAACCCGCGAATTATATGACAATTTTAATAAGGAATTCAGCGCATACTGGAAAAAAACCACGGGTCAGGACGTGAACTATAAACAGTCGCATGGCGGTTCAGGTAAACAGGCCCGTGCTGTGATTGATGGTCTGGATGCAGACGTCGTGACCCTCGCGCTGGCGGCCGACATTGATGAAATTGCAGCGAGAGGTTTGCTGCCTAAAGACTGGCAGAAAAAATTCCCGCAAAACTCGACCCCCTATACCTCCACCATCGTCTTTCTGGTCAAAAAAGGCAATCCAAAAGGGATTAAAGATTGGGGAGATCTGGTGAAACCTGGAGTAGAGATCATTACGCCAAACCCGAAAACTTCTGGCGGTGCACGCTGGAACTATCTGGCGGCATGGGCATGGGCCAAACATCAACCTGGTGGCAATGACAGCAAAGCACAAGATTTTGTGCGTCAAATTTATAAACAGACCAAAGTGCTGGACTCAGGCGCACGTGGAGCCACCACCACTTTTGCTGAGCGCGGGATCGGTGATGTATTACTGGCTTGGGAAAATGAAGCCCATCTCGCTACTCGTGAACAGCCGGGTAAATTTGAAATCATCACGCCAAGTCTGTCAATTTTGGCCGAGCCACCGGTGGCAATTGTAGAGAAAAACGCCAAGAAAGATGGCAATGAAAACCTGGCCAAAGCTTATTTGAATTATCTGTATTCTCCTGCGGGGCAAACTGTGGCTGCGAAGAATTTCTATCGTCCACGTAATAGCGAAGTATTAAAGAAATATAGCAGCGTATTTAAACCTTTAAAGTTAGTCACCATCGACAAAGAATTTGGTGGCTGGACCAAGGTACAAAAAGCACATTTCGATAATGGCGGGATCTTTGATCAAATTGTAAAGGCAAATCATACGAAATAATGAGGCAGTCCAGCAGAAACAATGGCCTTTATTGATAAGGCCATTCTCATTTCAATAACTTCAGCTCTGTCTTATCTTTTTTTTTCATATAAAATTCGTTTTTATTTATTTTTTACGCATAAAGAATAGGTTTATTCTGCAGCTATGTTACAAAACGTGTAAGAAATTGAGGTTTCTAATGAGTATTTCAAAAATAATAAAACTTGGGGTTCTGGCTGCTGTGATTTCGGCAACCTCATTGGGTGCTTCAGCACGTGATTTTCTGAATGTTTCCTACGATCCGACACGTGAATTGTATGAAGATGTCAACAAGAGTTTTGGCAAATATTGGGAAAGCCGTACGGGTCAAAAAATTAACTTCAAGCAATCCCATGGTGGTTCTGGTAAACAGGCCCGCTCTGTTATTGATGGCTTGAATGCAGATGTGGTGACTTTGGCCCTCGCAGCCGATATTGATGTGCTTGCAGAAAAAGCCAAATTATTGCCAACAGACTGGCAAAAGAAACTGCCACAAAACTCGACACCGTATACCTCAACAATCGTATTTTTGGTGCGTAAAGGCAACCCCAAAGGGATTAAAGACTGGGGCGATCTGGTGAAACCGGGTGTCGGCATTATTACCCCGAATCCGAAAACATCAGGTGGCGCGCGCTGGAACTATCTGGCGGCATGGGCATGGGCCAAACATCAGGCCGGTGGCAATGACACGACTGCACAAGAATTTGTTCGCCAAATTTATAAAAACACCAAAGTCCTGGATTCAGGTGCGCGTGGTGCAACTACCACCTTTGCCGAGCGCGGGATCGGTGATGTCTTGCTGGCCTGGGAAAATGAAGCGTACTTAGCGATTCGTGAGCAACCAGGTAAGTTTGAAATTATCACGCCAAGTCTGTCTATTCTGGCTGAACCGCCAGTGGCGATTGTAGAAAAAAATGCAGCGAGAAAAGGCAATAAGCATCTGGCTCAAGGTTATTTAAACTTCCTGTACTCACCACTGGGGCAAGATCTGGCAGGCAAACATTATTATCGCCCACGCAGTGAAGTAGCTTTAAAGAAATATAATCATGTGTTCAAACCACTCAAACTGGTAACGATTGATCAGGAGTTTGGCGGCTGGGCAAAAGTGCAAAAAGCGCATTTTGAGAATGGCGGTATTTTCGACCAGATTGTGAAGGCAAACAGCGCGAAGTAATTCGCAGCTGATCTGACAGGAGCATCGACATGATACATACGCTTATTGTTCCAGGTGTAGGTGGTAGCGAATACAATCACTGGCAAACATGCTTACAACATCAGCTCAGTCGATGCTCTCGTGTGCAACAAAAAGATTGGAATCATCCCGTTTTGCAGGAATGGATCACTGAATTTGTCAAAGCCCTGCAAGATATTCAAGATGATGTACAGATTGTAGCGCACAGCTTTGGCTGTTTAACCTCGGTCGCAGCACTGGCACAACATCCAGAATTGACTGCTAAAGTTAAAAAGCTGATTCTGGTCGCGCCGGCCAATCCGGCACGTTTTGGGGAAAATGGTTTTGTTCGTAACAGCCAGACCGATTACAGCCATTATTTTCAGCAAGTGCAGATTCAGGTTCCGGCCACGTTATTAATCAGTGAAAATGATCCCTGGTTAAGCTATGCAGACGCCCAGTTTCTGGCCAAAGCCTGGAAACTCAAACCGATTAATCTCGGACAGGTGGGGCATGTCAATGTCGCTTCAGGATTTGGCCCTTTTCCTGAACTTGCCCAGTATTTGATTTCAGAAAAGACTATGCAACATATCAGCAATACTGATGACAGCAAGTATTATTTCAAATTTGCATTTTAGTCGTTGCAAATTATGCTTGTGTCCAATTTCTTTTTTTAATTTTCGCTGGTTAGTTTTAACCAGCTTTCTCTCTTTTGAGGAGTCATCATGTCGCAGCGATCCCGAGTGCTGCCAGGATTTGGTCTTTCTCTAGGCTTTACCCTAGCGTATTTATCATTAATCGTTTTAATCCCGCTGTCTGCTGTTTTTATTAAATCACTGGGCATTGGCTGGGAAGGCTTGTGGGAAATCCTGAGCTCTGAACGTATTCAAAAATCACTACAACTCAGTTTCAGTGCAGCCATTATTGCTGCGCTGGTGAATGTGGTGTTTGGCCTGTTATTGGCCTGGTGTCTGGTACGTTATAGCTTCCCGGGCAAACGTATTGTCGATGCCTTGGTCGATTTGCCTTTTGCCCTGCCAACAGCGGTGGCCGGTATTGCCTTGACCTCTTTATATGCGCCGACTGGCTGGATTGGTCAGTATCTTGAACCGATTGGTATTCAGGTTGCTTATACCCCGATTGGTATTACGCTGGCTCTAATCTTTATTGGTCTGCCTTTTGTGGTTCGTACCGTACAGCCAGTACTCAGTGATCTGGAAACCGAACTGGAAGAAGCTGCATCTGCACTCGGGGCAAATCGCTTGCAAATTGTGACCAAGGTCATTTTCCCGATTTTACTTCCTGCGCTTATCACTGGCTTTGCGTTAGCTTTCGCTCGCGGTGTTGGTGAATATGGTTCGGTGATCTTCATTGCCGGGAATCAGCCTTTTGAAACAGAAATTGCCCCACTGATGATTATTTCCCGTTTAGAAGAATATGATTATGCCGGTGCAACCACAATTGCGGTGGTGATGTTGCTGATTTCATTTGTCCTGCTGTTCCTGATTAACTTACTGCAAGCTTGGGCCAGCCGCCGTACCGGGAGAACTGCACGATGAGTTTGAATACCAACAGCAATGCACTGGCTGAAAAACTGCAATCCCGTGATGCAACCCGTGAGCCAACCTGGGTACGTTATACCCTGATCACTATTGCACTGATTTTTTTCTTGAGCTGCCTGATCCTGCCTTTGATTCTGGTTTTTGTGGAAGCCTTTAAACAGGGAATTGGTGTCTATACACAGGCATTGGTGCATCCGGATACTTTATCTGCGGTCAAACTTACACTTTTGACTGCTGCAATCGCCGTACCGCTGAACGTGGTATTTGGTGTAGCTGCAGCATGGTCAGTGGCGAAGTTTAACTTTCGGGGTAAATCCTTCCTGACCACCTTGATTGATATGCCATTTTCGGTCTCTCCCGTGATTGCCGGTTTAATGCTGGTACTGATTTTCGGTACGCAAGGCTGGATGGGGTCCTGGCTAATGGACAATGACATCAAGATCCTTTATGCAGTGCCTGCCATTGTCCTGGCGACCATCTTTATTACTGTACCTTTCGTGGCTCGTGAGTTAATTCCATTAATGGAAGCACAAGGCACGGAAGAAGAAGAAGCTGCGATTGTGCTCGGTGCATCTGGCTGGCAAACTTTCTGGAAAGTGACCCTGCCAAATATCAAATGGGGTCTGATTTACGGCGTGATTCTGTGTAATGCACGGGCCATGGGTGAGTTTGGTGCAGTATCGGTTGTATCCGGTCATATCCGCGGTGAAACCAATACTTTACCGCTACACGTCGAAATTCTTTATAACGAATATACCTTTAGTGCTGCGTTTGCCGTGTCTTCGCTTCTGGCTCTCCTCGCAATTGTCACCCTGATTTTAAAAACATGGGTGGAACTGCGCCAGGAAAAACAGGACAAACGTAATCAAGATTCTACAGTTTCTTAAGGAATGCCAACATGAGTATTCAAGTACAAAATATTGAAAAACACTTTGGTGCATTCCATGCACTTAAAAATATCTCGCTGGATTTTCCAGATGGTCAACTGGTGGCCCTGCTCGGCCCATCAGGTTGCGGCAAAACCACGCTGCTACGGATTATTGCAGGTCTAGAATCTGCAGATGGCGGTCAGGTCATTCTGGAAGGTCAGGATGCGACCAATGTTCATGTACGTGAACGTGAAGTCGGCTTCGTGTTTCAACATTATGCCCTGTTTCGTCATATGACGGTATTTGACAATATTGCTTTTGGTCTGCGTGTTCGCCCACGTAAAACCCGTCCATCTGAAGCGGAAATTAAAAAACGTGTTACGCGTTTACTTGATTTGGTTCAGCTGGGTTTTCTGGCTGACCGTTACCCTGCTCAGCTTTCAGGTGGCCAGCGTCAGCGTATTGCATTGGCACGTGCCTTAGCCGTTGAACCGCGTGTGCTGTTGCTAGATGAACCTTTCGGTGCACTGGATGCCAAAGTCCGTAAGGAATTACGTCGCTGGTTACGTACCTTGCATGATGAGTTGCACATCACCTCGATCTTTGTGACCCACGATCAGGAAGAAGCGCTGGAAGTGGCCGATCAGATTGTGGTGATGAACAAAGGTAATGTCGAACAGATCGGTTCGCCACGTGAGGTCTATGAAACGCCGGCAACCCCATTTGTGTTTGATTTCTTGGGTCAAGCCAATCGTTTTGAAGGCCAGAACAACGGCGGCATTATTCAGCTCGGGCAAGATCGCATTCACTTTGATGGCGCAAAAAATGCTGCTCAAGGTGAAGTGATTTTATTCGCACGTCCTGATGAGCTGCGCATTCATGCACAGCCACAAGACAATGCCATTCAGGCCACCTTCATACGTGAATTATGGATTGCGGGTAAAGTCGTTGCAGAACTGAATGACCGTCAGGGTAACTTGATTGAAATTTTACTGACACCTGATGAAGCAAGAGCACACCAATTCCGCCCCAATCAAACCGTGTGGTTAAGTGCGGTGAACTTGCATTTATTTGAAAATCAGGTCGCTTAAGACCAAAAGATGGGGCTTCGAAATGCCCCATCCTCTTCTAGGGTAAAGAGAATTATGAATTTCCAACAATTAAGAATTATACGAGAAACGGTTAGACAGAACTTTAATTTAACTGAAGCCTCAGCTGCACTTTATACTTCGCAGTCTGGAGTAAGTAAGCATATTAAAGATCTGGAAGATGAGCTTGGCGTACAGCTGTTTATCCGTAAGGGTAAGCGTCTACTGGGTTTAACCGAGCCGGGTCAGGCACTATTAGGAATTGTAGAACGCATGCTGGTCGATGCCGATAATATTAAGCGTCTGGCTGATGATTTTAATAAAGTTGATGAAGGTACCTTGACCATTGCCACCACGCATACCCAGGCGCGCTATGTGCTACCGCCGATTGTCAGCCAATTTAAAAAAGAATTTCCTAAAGTACATTTGATTCTGCAACAGGCCAGCCCGGTAGAAATCACGGAAATGCTGCTGCAAGGTCAAGCCGATATCGGTATTGCAACCGAAGCACTGACGACTGAAGACAATCTGGCCAGCGTACCTTATTATAACTGGCAACATAGTATTATTACGCCGCAAAATCATCCACTTGCAACTAAAGATCAGATCCGGATCGAAGATCTGGCCCATTACCCGATTATTACCTATCATGGTGGTTTTACCGGTCGCTCCAAGATTGATACCGCCTTTGAAGAAGCCGGCTTTGATGTCGATATCGTCATGTCCGCACTCGATGCCGATGTGATTAAAACCTATGTGGAAATGAATATGGGCGTCGGCATTGTCAACGATGTCGCTTATGACCCGGAGCGTGATTACCGTTTAAAGCAGATTAAAACGGATATTTTTGGCATGAATACCACCTGGATTGCGGTACGTAAAGGACATTTACTACGTGGTTATGGCTACGAGTTTATTTCCCTGTGCTCGCCGGATGCCGATATTAAAGCGCTTAAAAAAGTCGCCTATCCAGACGAATAAAAATATATAAGTTTTCAGTCAAAGAGGCCAGCGAGCCTCTTTATTATTTTCAAGTGGATAATCTGTATAAATATCAAGCATAATCACATTAATAATAAATTGAATTATACCAATATGATCGACAGCAAATTTGCTCTTTTCTGTATGGGCTGCGCTTTTTCTGGGTCAGGTTATAGCGCTGCTTTTGAACAGTCCAATCAAAGTATTCAGTCTTTTTTTGAAAAAAATCATTATGCTGAAATTTCATTGGCTTGGGTTCGCCCTGATATTAGCGGTCAGGTACAGCATACCGAGCAGCTGCAACAACTGGGTATTACTGACTTTTCTACGGGCCAACTTGCCAGTACGCAATTTATCTCTAATGTTGCCTTAAAATTACAGCTTCACCCTCAACTGTCATGGGGACTGATTTATGATCAGCCTTATCATGTAGATGTGGCTTATAGTTATAATCCTGTTTTTGCAGGTGAAGCGCTTTCTGTTGAAGCCGCGACTATCCAGTTTGATAGCCACAATCTCACATCATTAATCGGCTTCCAACCGGATAATCACTGGAATTTTTATACAGGGCTAAGTTATCAAAGTCTGGAAGGAAGCTTATATTTATCCGGGCAAACCTTTTATATATTTAATCGTTATCGGGCTACATTTGAACAAGATCCCGCTTGGGGCTGGCTTGCAGGATTCAGTTATCAACTACCCGAATATTTTTTTAGAACTGCGCTGACTTACCGTTCAGCCATTGCTCACCATCATAAAACTGCTGAATCGATTGTCGTAGGCACCAATCCCTCCCCCTATACCCAGATTCAAACCCCTCAATCCATCCATCTGGATTTTCAAACAGGATTGCCTTATCAAAATGCCTTTTATGGCACATTACGCTGGTTAAACTGGCAAAATTTTGTCATTCAGCCGCCTAAATTCAGTGTAGTGATTGACTATGCTGCCTTAGAATTCCCAGAATTAGAATCATTCAGGATGATTGATTATCGTGAGGATCAATGGTCTGCCAAAATCGGTCTGGCGCATCAATGGCCCTCCTTTGGCATAAATTCTATCGAACTCTTATGGGATTCCGGTACAGGAAATCCAGCTTCGACATTAAATCCGAGTGATGGATATTGGGGTATTGGACTAGGTCATCTTTACAAGATTCAAGATACTTGGGATATTGCCACAGGATTCTATTATTTAAAATTTCAAAAACCTAAGGTCTCAACATCTGAGTCACTTATGCCTCAGATTGCAGGTTTATCTGCTGTTTCTGATAATAGTGCCTGGATCATGGGCTTAAAACTGGGTTATCACTTTTAAAACTTTCATTACAACGCATAAAAAAACGAGCCGAAGCTCGTTTTTTTTATGCAGCTATAGCTTAGAAGCGGAAGCTGACACCCAGTTTCGCTACTGGTAGCCATTCGTATTCATTGTCGTTACGAATTTCACTAGCCTCATCTCTTACAGCCTGCTCAAATTCAGCTTGACGCGCTTCTACAGTTCCTTCACTTACTAAATTAACACGCGGATTACCATTATAGTAGGCACCAATTTCACCAAAGACTCCCCAACGATTGGTAATTGCTGGTGAGAAACCGATCCCTACATAAGGTGCAATATTGTTTTTATAAGATAAATCACCGTTAAGTCGAACACCATTCGCACCAGCTGTAAAATCTTGACCATTTACTGTAAAACCACGCTCGGGGCTTACTCTACGTTCAATTTCATAGTCGTTATCAACATATCCTACACCGGCCGCCATATAGAACCAGTTCGCCCAAGGACGAATCTCAGCATTTAAATAGGTCAGGTTATTGTCCATATCTAGATCATATTTCGAGCCATTAATTGACAAGTCATCAGACCAGGAAATGTCACCACCATTATAACCTAAAGTCACGCCGACATATGGGTTCACGTTCCATGAAAGTGCACCACCATAACCGGTAGTACCGACTTCAGCACGAACAGCTGCGGGTTTAAAGAAAGAAAAAGATGCCACACCTTCATCTGTTACGATTGTTTCATCAGCAGCCATAGCAGAGCCAGCTGCTGCAGCTAAAATGGAAACTGCTAAAATTTTATGTAAAGACTTCATTATTTCTCTCCTCAAAAGAACTTATTTTGATCATTAGTTATTCGTGATGGATTCAATATAAAGGACTTAAAAAATATTTTTTATTCATGTTTTGCTGATCTTTTGTTATTTTTTGATACAAATTAGTTTTTCTTGTTGATAACCTGGCTTTTTCTAACACTTCTACTACATTTTAAAATAATGAAAAATAACACTTATCACGTTCATTATTTCAAACTTCCCACACTTTTGGCTATTTTTCATCTATTTTCAGTCTGCTCAACTATTTTTAATGCAATATAGTGTAAAATCTAGAAAATTTTTTCTGGAAGGAAGATCATGTCGCAGCTTTCAACAATCATTGAAAAAGCGTTTGAAGATCGTGCGAATTTCACAGCTGCAGATTGCCCTGCTGAAATCCGTCAAGCAGTTGAGGACGTAATTGCTGGTCTAGACAATGGTACTTTACGTGTTGCTGAAAAAATCGATGGTGAATGGATTGTTCATCAATGGATTAAGAAAGCGGTATTGTTATCATTTAAATTAAACGACAACAAACCAATGCAAGCTTGTGATCTTCGTTTCTATGACAAAGTAGATACTAAATTCTCAGACTGGACTGAAGAACAATTCAAAGCGGCTGGCGTACGTGTAGTCCCTCCCGCGGTGGCGCGTAAAGGTTCATTCCAGGCCAAAGGCGTGATCTTGATGCCTTCTTATGTCAACATCGGTGCCTATGTAGATGAAGGTACGATGGTGGACACATGGGCAACTGTGGGTTCATGTGCACAGATTGGTAAAAATGTTCACTTGTCTGGTGGTGTTGGTATTGGTGGTGTACTTGAACCACTTCAGGCCAACCCGACTATTATTGAAGATAACTGCTTTATCGGTGCACGTTCTGAAATCGTTGAAGGCGTGATCGTTGAAGAAGGTTCTGTAATTTCAATGGGCGTATTCATTGGTCAATCGACCAAGATTTATGACCGTGCCACTGGTGAAATTCACTATGGTCGCGTACCAGCAGGTTCAGTCGTTGTTGCAGGTAGTCTGCCTTCTAAATGTGGTACTTACAGCCTTTATGCTGCGATTATCGTGAAAAAAGTAGATGCGCAAACTCGTTCTAAAACCAGCCTGAACGATCTATTACGCGAAGACTAATATGTCTTAACTTAGAGGGCACATTGGTGTTCCTCGGAGCTTCAAGCGCTCCCCGTCTCTACGATCAGTCATGATCGTAGGGATTTTTATTTTTATACCCGGTTATTTATTTCTCAGTGGTTAGTTTTGTTATGAATACGCTTCGTTCTTCCGCAATTCCAGTTTCTGATCCGTCTGCGGGTTTACGCATTACGGAGATCTTCTATTCATTACAAGGTGAAGCCAATGCTGCGGGCTTGCCAACGGTTTTTATCCGCTTAACCGGCTGCCCGTTACGCTGTACATACTGTGACACCACCTATTCATTTGAAGGTGGTCAGCGTCAGTCTCTGGATGAAATTATTCAGACCACGCTCGATTTTAAAACACCCTATGTCTGTGTGACCGGTGGTGAACCACTGGCTCAACCGAATGCCCTGCCTTTAATGCAGCGCCTTGCTGATTTAGGTTGTGAGGTTTCTTTAGAGACCAGTGGTGCTTTAGATGTTGCTAAAGTAGACCCGCGCGTTTCCAAAGTTCTAGATTTAAAAACCCCAACTTCAGGTGAAGTTGCACGAAATTTGTTATCCAATCTGGATCATTTAACGCCACATGATCAAATCAAGTTTGTGATCTGCAACCGTGAAGACTATGAATGGTCAAAGCAGCAGCTTGAACAGTATCAGCTTCAAGAGAAAGTCAGTACAGTCTGGTTCTCGCCTGCATTTGCGGTTGAAAAAGGCGCGGTTCGTTTACCGCAACTGGCGCGTGATTTGGCTCAGTGGATTTTAGAAGACCATCTCCCTGTTCGTTTCCAGTTACAGCTGCACAAGTTGTTATGGAATGATGAAACTGGTCGTTAATTTTTTGTAAAGTTACTTTTTTGGAGAATCAGCTTATGCGCCCTCGTGCCATTGTTCTGTTATCTGGCGGATTAGACTCAACTACATGTCTGGCTTGGGCACAGGCACGCTACGAATGTATCGCGATCAGTTTTAAGTATGGTCAGCGTTCAACCACAGAGCTGGATGCAGCCAAAGCACTGACTCAAGCTGCCGGTGTGGAACATCGTGTGATTAATATTGATCTGGGCAATCTGGGTGGCTCAGCCCTTACCGATCATAGCATTGAGGTGCCTGATCATGAACAAGCCGGTATCCCGATTACCTATGTTCCGGCACGTAATACCATCTTCCTGTCTTATGCTTTAGCCGCTGCGGAAGTATTTAAAGCCGAAGCAATTGTGATCGGAATTAATGCGGTTGATTACTCGGGCTATCCGGATTGCCGACCGGAATTTATTGACGCATTTGCCAACATGGCACGCCTTGCGACCAAGGTTGGCGTAGAGGGTCAGGCGCTCAAATTTGAAACACCTTTGTTACATTTATCCAAAGCAAATATTATTCGCTTAGGTATTGAACATGGCGTAGACTACAGTCAAACGGTGTCATGCTATCAAGCAGATGACCAAGGACGTGCCTGTGGAAAATGTGACAGTTGCCGTTTACGTAAACAGGGTTTTGCGGACGCAGGTGTTGAAGACCCGACACGTTATATACCGTAATAACAAGGTAGAGTTTATGAAGAATTTAAAATCAAGCATCGTGCTTTCAGCAATTGTTTCAGCTGCTGCTATGTTCGCAACAACGGCTCAGGCAGCTGATGACAAATTACAACAAGCTTATAAAAGCACCAATGTAAAATCTGCATTGATCAATGTTTGTAAAGATGAAACTGGCAAAGGTAAAAAACTGACCGCTGCTGAAGTCAGTAAATATTGTACTTGCGCTGTTGAAGCAGATGGTAAACTAACCAATGCACAAAAATGGGAAATCCAAAGCACCATTAATCAGAAGAAAAGTCCTGGAACTTTAGCTTTTGTACAGAAGCAGAATAAAGACCTGCAAGCATGTTTTGGTCCACAGTTAACAGGCAAACTGAAAACTTTGACTGAAGAAGCAATGAAATCAGCTCAAGCTGCGCCGAAGAAATAATATCTCATTATTCTTTGATGAAATAAGCCACTATAATGTGGCTTATTTTTTTGAAAAATTTAAATAAAACAGGAGTTAATATGACTGCCATCAGTTTGCTTGACCAGAGTTTCCCTGCAACGACAGCTGAAATCAATTTAACCCAGCTGGATACAGAATGGCTGGTGATTTATTTTTATCCTAAAGATTCTACTCCGGGTTGTACCACTCAAGCCGTCGGATTTTCTTGTTTAAAAGATCAGTTTGATGCTTTAAATACCACCATTATTGGCGTATCTCGTGATTCGGTCAAAGCCCATCAAAACTTTACTGAAAAGCAGAATCTGAGTATTAATCTGATCAGTGATAAAGAAGAAATCCTGTGTAATCACTTTGATGTGATTAAAGAAAAAAACATGTATGGCAAACAAGTCATGGGGATCGAGCGCTCGACTTTTATTTTCCATAACGGCGAACTGGTCAAAGAATATCGTAAAGTCAAAGCCGCAGGTCATGCCGAACAAGTCCTGGAAGATTTAAAAGCTCTGCAAAGTGCTTAATTGACTATTTCCTGCAAGGATAAAAGCTCGAAAAAATCGGGCTTTTTTTGTGATTACTTTGATGTAATACAAGCATTTTATATGTCTTCTATGCTTCAATTTTTAAAGCTAAGCAATAGACATGCAGCAGTCTATTAAGCTGAAAAAAGACTGTATTCAAACACCCTTAATTAACTTCACAATGACCCGAGAGATGCAGATTCACTTTCTCCCCTACGCCTGCGATCCCCTTTCTCATGCCGAAATCACTGCGGTTAATCACTGCAAATGCCTGGACTTCGAGCAAGTTGTCATTAGACAGACTCGACTTAAAGGTGGTTTCAAAAATCACCGGTTTGGTCACACCACGCAAAGTCAAATTGCCTAAAACATTGTATTTACCATTGCCCAGGTCTTTAAACTGGATACTTTTAAAACTTACCGTTTTATATTTTTCAACATAAAAAAGGTCTTCACCCAAAATCATATGTTTCAATAACGGTTTATTAAAACTCAAACTCTCCACATCCATGACCAGATGCGTTGAAGCATTTTGCGGTGCTTTGGCATCAAACTGCATGCTGGATTGCACCTGATTAAACTTGGCTTTGACCACAGTCAGTCCCATTGACTTGATCTCAAAGCCGACATCACTTTTAGGAGTGAGCGTCCATGATTTTGCAAAAGTCTGACTGCTGAAAAATAAACAGATTGCCAGGCCAATCAGTCCAGTTTTTATTGTTGTTTTCAATTTTAAATCCACCTTGTTTAATTTCTTATTGATCGGATTTAGATACACGCTTCAAGCTGAAATTAAATTTTCTTTTCAGTTTTAGAATTTTTGTTTTCGTTATTTTTATACCAGTTAACTGAAGTTTTTGTAAAACCCTTAGTGACTAATGGAAAAAATAATCGTTAGTATTTATTTTTAAGAAATGGCTTAATCGAAGTATGCTCATCGAATGGAGACTGTTAATACTTTGATTTTAAAATTCATCTCCTAAATATGATCATATATTCCAACAAAATCTGAAGTAAAATTTGCTTACACAGCGAGCACTGCAAACTCCATTTTCTATTGTGATTCTCTTTGAAAAATGTTTAAACAGAATGTTTAGACAAATATCAATTACAGACCTTACTCGCATTCTCTTGTTCAAAATATAAAAATCCTCAATTGAGGATTTTTATATTACCAGTTGAATTAAATGCTTAGAATTAATGACCCTGCGACGATCCACATGGTACAAGCAATGAGAGCATCCAGAACCTTCCAGGCATGGCGATGCTGAAACCAGGGTGTCAATATCTTTGCCCCATAGCCCAAGCTAAAAAAGAAAAACCAGGATGCACACACAGCACCAAGCGCAAACCACCATTTTCCTAGGCTATATTGCGTTGAAATTGAACCAATCAGGATGACGGTTTCTAAATAAACATGCGGGTTTAACCAAGTAAATGCCAGACAGATCATCAACACTTGTAAAAAATGTGCTGTAACTTGATCACTTGGAGCCAAAACTTCTGTTGATTTAAATGCATTGATTGCATGTTGCAGACCATAATAAAACAGGAATCCTGCGCCAATATATTTAGAAAACATAACCGCATTTGGATAATGTTCAATGATGTGAGCAAAACCAAAAACACCTAATAATATCAAAATAGTATCAGACAAGGCACACGTCAAACAGACCAGGAAGATATGCTGCTGTTTTAAACCCTGTTTTAGTACAAAGGCATTCTGCGCCCCGATACTGACAATCAGGCTCATACCTACAGCAAAGCCACTGACCATATAACTGAACATCACATTCCCCTTTTTTGAATACATGAATTATTCAACAAAAAGGAAGCTATTCATTAAAACTAAGTTAATATCAATTTAACTAAATTTTTCTTAGATTGTAGCGATGCTGAATGCGAAACAATGTGATGCTTTTTACGCGGTTGCAAAAACTGGAAGTTTTGATCTGGCGGCAGAACAACTCAATATTACTGCCTCAGCAGTGACCCTTCGTGTTCAGAGTCTGGAAAAACAATTGGGACACTTGCTGCTGGTGAGAGACCGGCCTTGTCGCGTGACTCAATCTGGACAAACTTTATTGCATTATTTACAGCATCAGCGTTTGCTAGAACAGAATTTGATGCAGGATTTGGGCGGACAGGTACAACAGGAAGGTTTTTACTGTCTGAATATTGCCACCAATGCCGATTCACTTGCGACCTGGTTATTGCCGACCTTACAAGCCCAACTGATCCAGCATAAAATTGTGCTGCATTTTCAACTGGATGACCAATCACAAACCCATCATTTACTGGAAGCCGGACTGGTCAATGCCTGTTTGAGCACTGAAGCCAAAGCCATGAAAGGCTGTCTGGCCGAGCGGATTGGACAAATGCACTACCGTCTGGTTGCCACGCCTGAATTTGCCCGGAACTGGTTTCAACAAGGAATACATCGTGATGCCTTACGCCACGCACCGGCGATTCTGTTTAATGAAAAAGACCAGTTGCATACCCAGTATATCCAGCAAGAATTTGGCCTGAGTCCGGCACAATATCCTCACTTTTTTATTCCATCGACGCATGCATTTTTTGATGCCATTGTCATGGGCTTGGGTTATGGCTGGTTGCCGGATTATCAAACCCGGCATTTGCTGGAATCAGGACAATTGATTGAACTTTCCGGTGAAATGCGAATTGAAGTCCCCTTGTATTGGCATCACTGGAAACAGCAGTCTCCTGCTCTGGCGATTCTGGGTGAATGTTTAAAACAGCATGCTCAGACCACCATGAATCAGCCTCTAGCCATCTGATCGAGTCAGGCCAGATTGCTTTTATCCTTCTGGACAAATTTTTGACTGAGTTGCTGATAGGTTTCGGTATGCTGGAATTGCTCTAGAAACTCAATCGTGCCTTGTGGAAATTTATCCCGTTGAATTTCACCGCGATAATAAGCTTCACGCATCGGCGTAGCGGATAAAGCACCTTCTAGGCTTTCCAGTTCGACCATTTCCCATTCCGGGAAAAATTTTAAATAATATGAAGAATCATCTTTAAAATGTCCAATCAGTCCGACTTTGGCATTCGGTTCTATGGCCTGATTTATCAGCGATTTCACCAGTTTTTGCCATTTTTCATCATTATAAACATCAATGACTTCTACAAATTGAATCCGCGCCTGATCTTCCGGACTAAAATTTGCAAGGATCATGGCTTCACGTTCCGAAGCCAGAAATGGATTTTTGATATTGCGTTCATTCTGCGCAGAACCAAGGGCCAAAATCACATTTTGACTGTGTTCCAAAGCAATCTGAATGGTTTGCATATGCGCCAGATGAAAAGGCTGAAAACGGCCAATGAAAACCAGATAATCAAATGTATAGTTCATAACAGATCATTTTTATGACTCATGAGTTGTGCCGCCCCAATAAATATGCGACATAATCAATCTCATAAAATCAAATTAAGTTTTAAAGCAAGGATAGTACGATGACACTGAGCTGTATTCAACAACCTCATGAGCATTTGCATGCGAATTTAGAACATGGCGTACTCACTTTAGCCATCAATCGCCCGGAAGCGAAAAATGCCTTATACAGCGAGCTGTATTTATGGATTGCTCAAGCGCTCGATGAAGCAGATCAGGACAATCAGGTTCGTGTGGTGGTGTTACGCGGTCAGGACGCGGACTTTAGCGCGGGCAATGATATGCAGGATTTCATGAAATCTGTTGCCAAGAAAGGTCAGGCCCCTGCGGCTGAAGGCCCGCCCTTTATTTTACTCAAAGCGGCTGCCAAGTTTTCCAAGCCTTTAATTGCAGCGGTACGTGGCGTTGCGATCGGGATTGGGGTAACCATCTTATTGCATTGTGACTTGGTCTATAGTGACAATACTGCCCTGTTCCAGATTCCATTTGTCAGTCTGGGCCTATCGCCTGAAGGCGCTTCAAGCAAATTGCTGATTCAGCAGGCGGGCTATCATAAAGCGGCTGAATTATTGCTGACTGCACAAAAATTCAATAGCGAAAAAGCACTCGGTGCCGGTCTGGTGAATAGTATCGAAGAAGATACCTATGCGGCTGCACAAAAACAGGCGCAGACTTTAGCAGCATTACCTTTGGCGTCTTTGAAGCAAACCAAAGCCTTGATGAAACATAATCTGGATGAAATTGTGGCCTGCATCGACCATGAAGCAGAAATTTTCATGCAGCGCGTTGGCTCTCCGGAAATGCTGGAAGCCGTACAAGCTTTTATGCAAAAACGTAAACCTGATTTCACACAATTCAACTAATTTTCAAACTTAGGATCTCAATGAGCTGGTTTAGACTGCCTCATTGATTCCTTTACCTGTAAGAATAAAGAATATGTCTACTGAAAATTCATCCATTATTGCCCAGTCTACTGAAACCATTGATAGCGCCAATCCGGATAAAAAACGTTATTATGAACCTGCTCCGCAGGATATTGATGTCGATAATTTCCGTAAAGTGATCGAAAGTCGTCGTTCAGTGCGTAAATTTACCAAAAAACCAATTCCAGAAGATGTACTTGATGCTTGTCTGGATCTGGCGTTGCTGGCTCCCAATTCGTCAAACTTGCAGCCCTGGACATTTTATGTGGTACAAAACCCGGCGAAGAAAAAGCGACTGGTCAAAGCCTGCATGAGCCAACTGGCAGCAAAAACGGCTTCTGAGCTGATTATCTGTGTGGCACGTACCGACCGTATTGATGAAATGGCCAAACGGAATGTCAATGAATTTCCATATCCGGAAGCACCAGCTGCCATCAAAAAATACTATAAATACATTCCATATAACTATAAAACCGGTTATTTAAATGTCTTTGGCAACTTTAAAAAAGTGGCTTTCAAAGTTGCCCGCACTTTAGATAAACAGATGCCTGTTTCTGCCTTTAGTCCAAGTGATGCCAAACTTTGGGCAACCAAAACAACGGCACTGGCTTGCGAAAATCTGGTCTTGGCCTTACGTGCTTATGGTTTTGACAGCTGCATGATGGAAGGTTTTGATGAACCGATGGTACGCGATATCTTGGGCTTAAATGATCAGCAATATCCAGTCATGGTGATTGGTGCAGGTGAACGCGCCAAAGACGGCGTGTTCTTCCCGCAATACCGTTTTGATCGTGAGTTATTTATCCAGAAAGTTTAACAGTAGCAATAGAAGAATAAATCTTTGATTTGATATTCTTGGCGATATGAATACCACTCTTAGGCAGAGATTCAGAAATGAATTTTCTGCCTAACCTGGGATCTCGGTTAATTTAGACCTACCCTTCTCATCCTTCAAAGTAACATCAACCTATTAAATAAAGATTTAAATCTTCACGCGATATGAGACTGTGCCAGCACCCAAAGTGCTTATGCATCATCAAAATCTAAGAATAATAAGTTCTCAATTTCCGGTCATCCATCCAGTTACAATGAAATCCGACGGGTACACGAACCGGTAAATGAATCGTGGCAATAGGCCCCTTCTGAATATATTGCGCATCTAAAATCACCACTTTCGATGGACTGCCATCCAAGGCGTGTAGATAAGACATCAGCCAGCCATCATTTTCTGTTTGAGCACCTTCTCGGGCGACAAAAACTGCCTCACCTGTAACCCAGTTTGCTCCAAAGGAATAGCTTGCTGTACTGCCGGTTTCCAGATCATGGTACAAGAGTGTATTACTGCTAACATGATAAGGATCATCAAAGCCGGCAAAGGAAACACTATAGGCATAGCGATAAGGTCGCCCTGTATAGGCTTCATTGATCCGCGGAAATTCCTGCTTGATATTGGATAATACAGTTCGAGTGACTTTTCCTGTTTGCTGCTCGAAGATCAATCTTTCCAGCCGAATCTCCTGATCTTCTATTGGTCCCTGAATGGAACTGACCAGTGCCTGGGAATGTACCACTGCATCCATCACTACATCACCTGTGTTCAGGTCATAAGCATTGACCGTATGGAAAATAAAACAGGGATCAATCTCATACCAGCGGATGTCTGCCGCACTGCCACCAAAAGGCAGCATACCTATACGAGCCTGATGTTTAGGATTCCATTGATAGGGCAGTAATGAGCCTTTTAAGGCACTACGCATAGAAAAGTTGACATTCAAATCCAGAATCAGCACCTGAGATTGAGTAATGGCACAGTCATGCACCATCGGGCCATGTTTGACTGGAATTTCGACATGATGTTGCAATTTGCCTTGAGCATCAATATGTAAATAAAAAACCTGATGATGATTCAAGGCATCATAACAAACCGCATGAATATCTCCTGTTTCCGGGTCGATATGCGGATGAGCCGTAAACGGTAGATCCTGATCATTTTCAAAAAGTTGATGCCGTTTTGATTCCAGTTCACGATTTACTTCGATCGGATAAGCCCCCGCTTCGACCAGTGCCCAGATTTTCCCGGCAAAGTGGATGATATTGGTATTGACCGCATCCGCGATTCCACGCGTTTTCCCTGAAATCTGTGGTCTATGCAATTTTTTCTGCACACTGGCCGATCCGACATAAGCACTTTTATAGCAATGTGCTTCACCAGCTTTGAGTTTCAGCGCGTGAATCATGCCATCACCGGTGAACCAGTGATAATTTCGTGGGTTCTTTACCGTGATCGGATTCGGGCCAATCCGCATCAGCGCACCTTCCAGTTCTACAGGAATTTGCCCTTCTACCATCAATTGAGTAGCAAAATGTTCCTGTCGTTGTGGCGCAAATATCCCATCCAGATAGGGATTGTCATGAGAATAGGGAATGCGGCTATGCAGGATTCCCGCACCATGTTTGATAGTTTTACTGAGCGTATTCTTGAGGATATTGCCGAGCTGTTTTGACCACTGCATTATTATTTTCCTGTTTTATTTTTATGATGATGACTGATTTTATACTCATAAAAGGAGGTTAATCATTTTAAACAGATAAGCTGATGGTACGCTAAAACACGATGCGCACCATTACTTCTAGCAGCAATAAGGTTGCACGTTTAGACTTTAATATCCAGGAGCTGAATAAACTCAAAAGCAGGCTCTTCATAAGGATGGCTTGCTTTCAGAGCTTTGGCGACCTCGACCGCCTTTTCATCAGCAACCAGCATTTCTACTCGCCACTCTTCAACCTGCTCTAATTCCCCGACTTCACCAATATAAGGATCTGCACCTTGCTGCGCTTTAAACTGTCCTGTTCCCAGTACCTGCCAGGCACAGTGGGTATAATCTCCGATGCCGCCTGCACCCGCTTTAAACAAGGCTTCCTTAGTCACTTCAAGATGTTCATCTGGTACATAATAAATGAGTTTTAGCATGTTTCCCTTCAACATTTTCAATGGCTTATTTAAGATCTATTGTCCAGTGCCTGGGTAATAATATTCAATGCAGAATTATGAGAATTCTTGTTAAATGTTGCATAAAGTCCTAATTGTGGCAGGACTTGATCTGTTTGCACGATTTTCACATGCTCATTTAAAAAACGCAGCAGATATTCCGGGACGAAGCTAAAACCCATGCCCATATTGATCAGGTTAATATGTTGCAACACATTGGTAACCCACAGTATTTGGTCATGCTGCAATTGTTCAAAAGACATCAGGTGATTCAACTGCGCATAAAAGACTGGCGAGGCATTTTGCTCACACATAATCAACTGATGATTTTTCAGTTCTTGTAACTTCAATGGCCGATCTGTGGGATGTAAATACTCGGCTGCCACCAGATAAATCTGTTCATTCATTAAATGAATATTGTCAAAATCGGGATGTTGCAGACAATAGCGGGTAAAGCTCAAATCCAGCTCGGCATTTTTCAGGCGTTGAATCTGCTCCATACAGGTCAGACTATGCAGATGAATTTTTAAATCAGGAATATTCTGCTTCAGTTTGGCCAGAATATTTGGCATCACTTTCAGTTCTGCAACATTTAAAAAGCCAATATGGATCTGGTTATTTTTCTGCTGCGCCACCTGACGCGCCGCGGCAACTGCCAGTTTGGCACTTTCAAGCGCCTGTTCAGCATGAATCAAAAAAGCTTGCCCTTCATCGGTCAGTTTGATTTGCCGGGATGAACGATCAAACAGCATTACACCGACTTCCTGCTCCAGATCCTTAATCTGCTGACTTAAAGAAGGCTGCGCCGTGAACAGCTTATCTGCTGCTTTGGTAAAACTCTGTTCCTGAGCTACTGTTAAAAAAGCACGTAAATGTCGAAGTTCCATAAACTCAGCCGCATATTCTCAGGCATTTTAAGCTGCCAAACGAGAAAGTAGTAAGAATCTCAATAGACCTATAGTTTATATGAATACTCCTATTGTATTGCCTGAATTTCACTACACTGGATTGTAAATATATTCAAATCTTGTTCTTCAGACAGACACATGGAGTCATGTATGACACAGCATTACGATACTGACGTATTGGTAATTGGCACAGGACCTGCAGGATCGACCTTAGGTTTAGCACTGGCAAACTATGGAATTAAAGTTCAACTCTTCACACAGTTTAACTGGCTGGCCAATAGTCCACGTGCACATATTACCAATCAGCGTGCTATGGAAGTATTACGTGATTTAGGCATTGAAGAACAAGTCAAAGAAATTGCGACACCGTGGGAACACATGGGCGAAAGCCTGATTACCACCAGTCTGGTCGGTGAAGAAATTGCCCGTTTAAGCGCTTGGGGCACAGGTGATGAACGTCATGGCGACTATATCAAAGGCAGTCCATGTCCATTGGTGGATTTGATTCAGCCGAAAATGGAAGCCTTACTGGTCAAGAATGCCGGTGAGCGCGGTGCAATCTATAACTTCAATACTGAATATTTATCGCATGTTCAGGATGAAAATGGTGTCACCGCTACTTTCCTGAACCGGATTACCAACACAGAATTTAGTTTAAGAGCCAAATATCTGATTGGTATGGATGGCGCACGCTCAAAAGTGGTTGAGCAACTTGAGCTACCACTCGAAGGTGTGATGGCGCGTGCGGGTACAGTCTATGTGACTTTTAAAGCCGATCTAAGCAAATATGTTCAGCACCGCCCTGCGATTCTGCAATGGATCGTCAATCCTGAAGCCAGCTTTGGTGATCTCGGTATGGGCTTGCTACGTGCCATTACGCCTTGGAATGAATGGATTATGGGCTGGGGCTTTGACATTTCCAAAGGCGAGCCACAAGTGACTGAAGAACAGGTTCGATCGCGTCTGAATACATTTGTTGGCGCTGAAGTGGAAGATGTCGAAATCCAAAAACTGTCCTACTGGTATGTAAACCAGACTTGGGCAACTGAATACTCTAAAGGCCGCGTGTTCTGTGGTGGTGATGCTGTACACCGTCACCCGCCTTCAAGCGGTTTAGGTTCAAATACCTGTATGCAGGATGCGTTTAACCTTGGCTGGAAACTCACCTATGCAATCAAAGGTTGGGCCGCACCTTCCCTCCTCGATTCATATACGTCTGAACGTGCGCCTGTAGGCAAGCAGATTGTCGCACGTGCCAACCAGTCCCGTTTTGACTATAAGCATTTAAAAGAAGTCTTTGGTTTTGACCAAGGCATCACTACGCAAAAACAAATGCTGGAACGTATTTTTGCTGAAGATGAGCAAGGTGCCAAAATTCGTAAAAAGTTATTTGAAGCACTTGAAATTAAGCATTTTGAATTTAATGCCCAAGGTGTTGAACTGAATCAGCGCTATAGCTCAAATGCGGTAATGAATGAAGCTGAGCCCGAGATCTTTGACAAAGATGAACAGCTTTATCTGCAAGCCACGACTCGTCCGGGTGCCAAAGTTCCACATACCTGGCTAATCAATAGCAAAGGCCAAAAGCAATCCACTTTGGATATTAGCGGTAAAGGCCGTTTTACCTTACTGACAGGTTTATCAGGCAAAGGCTGGAGATTGGCTGCCGAGGCTCTAGATTTACCTTATTTAGATGTAATTCAGATTGGTTCACGTGAGTATCGTGATGTCTATGGTACTTGGAATGCCAAGTCTGAAGTTCATGAATCAGGTGCGGTGCTGGTTCGTCCAGATGGTTATGTGGCTTGGCGTTATCAGGACAGTACCAATGCATCTTTTGATTATGAAAATACGTTAAAGGCGGTATTGAAGCAGGTTCAACTTATAATCTAACTATTCCATCAATCATATTTAATTGACCATCGACATGGATGTCACCTGTCAGCCTGTAGGATATAGACATTCTATCAGTCTGACGAAGGATTTTGGTTACCTTACGGAATATATCCCTCATCCTTCAAAGTAACGAATATTCTTATAAAAAAGTAAGTCTAACAATTTATGAAAAAACCACCTCAACGGTGGTTTTTTAAATCAGATAATTAAGAGCCTTGAAGTAAATAACTGCCCACAACAAACAATATTTGTAGTCCTACGACAATAGCAAACAACATCCAACCTTTCTGACGCATTGCCGCCTTATCCATTATTCTAAGTGTTTTAGCCATGTCATCACCTCATACTTGAGAATTGATACTGAACTGATCTATTCCATCTTTCTTTTATAGTGCAATAAAATTGTGCATAAAACATACCATAGCACTTTATATACAATATGAAAGCAAAATCTAAACCAAGTTCAGTGGGAGAAGTTAAATTAAAAAATCAGAATGCTTAAAAAGCAAAAATCCACCCCAAGGTGGATACGAATTAAGTAATTATAGATATTTTTAAATTATTTTTCCATAAAGTATAATTAAGTTAATATTTTTAAATGTTATTTATTGAAAAATTAAGAAAATTAATGATTAGTAATTTTCTGATATTTCCACATGAGAAGTGACTTTGCTGTAAGCATGAATTATTCATTACATAAGTTCTCATTTGGAAGTGTGATACTTTTACCATCCATCGCTTTACTAAAAGCTAAATACGCCTTAAAGCGCTGTTTTGTGTTTGTGGTGACTGCAATGACATGCTGAACGACATTGGATGGTTTGTACAAAGTATCTTGAGAAAAACGCTCGTAAATGCAGCCTATCGCGCGCGATTTTTCAAATGCAATTTTTCGTAGCGGGTATTGCTGAGAAGTATCGAGTAATAAGCTCTCTTGCAGAACCATAGCCAATTGTTTTACCGCCTGTCTTTGTTCCATATTTATAAAATTCTTTTCAATATAGAGATCAATATCATCACGAATTCCGTTTTGATTCACATCAGGGCCTTCGATATCGCGATCACGATTGAGTTTCGGCAAATAACCACTTTGTTTTATTTCATCTAAATGCTTGATATTAGCTCGCCACATGTATGTATCACACCCCGCCAATGTGAATAGTGAAATAAGTAAAATGCACCTTGAGAATCTGATAAATATTCTTGGCATGAGGTACCTCTTTATTTTATATGCATCATCATTGTCAAAAAGCTCAACATCTATCCTGAATCTCAATATATTTTCATGATTTAGTAGATCTGTAGTGTTTACGATATTTCATATAAAAGATCGCAACAGCGATCAAATGCAAAGCTAAACACAAGATGATTTTTAAATGTGGACTATACAGCTCATCCGACATTTTTTCGAAGAGAGTCAAATAAACCAGACTATAGGAAACGAGTCCTAAAATGGTTATTGCCGTTATTTCTATTTTTAAATATGCACCATCTGCAAAGTTATAATCTGCACTAAAACACAATAATGCAAAGATAAAATATGTAAATATTTTCATGATTTAAACTGGTTACTTATTTGAATTATTTAAACGATGTTAACTCCGAAACATACATAAAAAAAGGGCTGCTGACGCAACCCTTTTTTAATCTAAAACCGATTAACCAATGAACTTACGTGCATTACGGAACATACGTAACCAAGCACCATCTTGATCCCAGTCTTCTGGTTTCCAAGAATGCTGAATCGCACGGAAGTTACGTTCAGGGTGCGGCATCATAATTGTTGCACGACCGTCTTGAGAGGTTACACCGGTAATACCTTCCGGTGAGCCGTTCGGGTTCAATGGATAATGTTGTGTTGCATTCCCCAAGCTATCTACATAACGCAGAACCACCTGATTCGATGCGTTGAGCGCAGCAAAGTTTTCCGCAGTTGCAACCGCACGACCTTCACCATGTGCTACAGCGATCGGCAGAATCGAACCTTCCATGCCCTGAAGCAATACAGAGTTTGATTTTTCCACACGAACATTCACCGCACGTGCTTCAAACACTTCAGAAGTATTGCGGTGGAAACGTGGCCAAGCATCAGCACCCGGAATCAGCGGAGCCAACTGAGACAACATTTGACAGCCGTTACAGATACCCAGCGAGAAGGTTTCCTGACGGTTAAAGAATTTCTCAAACTGGTCACGCAGTTTAGTATTGAACAATACTGATTTTGCCCAGCCGCCGCCAGCGCCCATCACGTCACCGTAAGAGAAGCCGCCACAAGTCACTAAGCCTTCAAAATCATCCAGGCTGATACGACCTGCCAGCAAGTCACTCATATGTACGTCAACGGTATTGAAGCCGACTTTATCAAATGCTGCTGCCATTTCGATATGACCATTGACACCCTGCTCACGCAGAATCGCCATGTTCGGACGACGTAAATTAATATACGGTGCTTCAATCGCTTCATTCAAATCAAATGTCGGTTTCGCAATGATACCTGCATGAGATTTGTCAGTGATAAGAGCAAATTCCTGATCCGCAGTTTCTACGTTGTCACGTAGGCGCTGGATTTGGTGGGATACTTCAGTCCAAGCCACTTGCAGATCAGCCCGCTCAAGTACCAGACCGTTTACAGATAACTGATCCGTGTTATTTACCGTACCCACAACCTGAATGGCTTCTTTCAGGGTAGATGCTGTAACTTCAGCTTCTAATGCTGCCCAATCCGCTTTGCTGATTTGAAGCACTGCACCAATTTCTTCTGCAAACAGGCTTGCAGTTGACTGATCTTCTAAAGCCACACCCAGACGTGATGCGAACATCATTTCTGCAACAGTTGCGACTAAGCCACCATCACCGATGTCATGATATGCCTTGATCAGACCACGATTGTTCCAGTCTTGAACCAATGCGAAAAATGCTTTGAAGTCATCGAAGCTGTCGACATCAGGCGTCACAGAACCGATTGCTTTATACACCTGCGCCAGAATCGAACCACCTAGACGGAACTGACCTTTCGATAAGTCAATACGAACCAGTACCGACTCTTCATTTTTCAATTCAGGAGTCAATGTTTTACGAACATCGGTCACTGGTGCAAATGCAGTAATCACGCCTGACATTGGAGAAGTCACTGATTTGTCTTCGCCTTCATCATTCCAGGTTGTACGCATAGACAATGAGTCTTTACCGACTGGAATTGCGATACCCAGTGCTGGACACATTTCCATACCGATGGCTTTTACACCTTCGAATAGCGCTTGATCTTCGCCCGGTTGACCGGCAGCAGCCATCCAGTTTGCAGACAATTTAATGTCGCTGATTTTTTCAATCTTTGCAGACATGATGTTCGAGATTGATTCAGCCACTGATAAACGTGCCGATGCAGCAGGATTGAGCAATGCGACTGGTGGACGTTCACCCATCGCCATCGCTTCACCGGTGTAGCCTACTAGGCTTGTCGTTGTTACCGCAGCATCCGCCACCGGAACCTGCCAGCGACCGACCATTTGATCACGTGCCACCATACCAGTAATCGAACGGTCACCAATACTGATCAGGAATGATTTAGAAGCCACTGTCGGGTTTTTCAAAACACGATAAATCGCATCTTTCAGATCTGTGACTTTAGCCGCGTCGAAATCATCGCCTTTGCGTTCAATGGTTTCATATGAACGGCTCATACGCGGTGTACCACCAAGCATTACCTGCATTGGCATATCCACTGGCTTGTTGCCAAATAACGGATCTTCAACGGTTAAGTGACGCGCTTCAGTTGCTTCACCGAGTACCGCAAACGGACAACGTTCACGCGCACAGATCGATTCAAATAATTCTAAAGAAGATGGACGAATCGCCAGTACATAACGCTCTTGCGCTTCATTTGACCAGATCTCCATAGGCGACATGCCCGGCTCAAGCGATGGAATCTTACGCAGATCCAGCACCGCACCGAGTTCATGGTCATTCACCAGTTCAGGCATGGCATTCGATACACCACCTGCACCCACATCATGTACAGACACGATCGGGTTCTGGTCTTCCATGCGCCAGCAAGTATCAATCACTTCCTGACAACGGCGTTCCATTTCCGGGTTTTCACGTTGTACCGAAGCGAAATCCAGGTTTTCGCCGAGTTTACCGCTGTCTACAGAAGATGCTGCACCACCGCCGAGACCGATCAGCATGGCAGGGCCACCGAGCACGATCAATAAATCGCCCGGCAAGATTGGATCTTTTTCAACGTGATCTGGACGGATGTTGCCATAACCACCGGCAATCATGATTGGCTTATGGAAACCTTTAACATCGCCATTGATGTTTTGTTCAAAGGTACGGAAGTAACCATTTAAGGCAGGACGACCAAATTCGTTGTTAAACGCAGCGCCACCCAATGGGCCTTCAATCATGATTTGTAGCGGCGATGCCATACGCGATGGCTTGCCATAGTTTTCTTCCCAAGGCTGTTCAAAGCCCGGAATGTTCAGGTTAGATACTGTAAAGCCGGTTAAACCTGCTTTAGGCTTACCACCACGACCGGTCGCACCTTCATCACGGATTTCACCGCCCGAACCTGTCGCAGCACCGGCAAATGGTGCAATCGCTGTCGGATGGTTGTGAGTTTCCACTTTCATCAAGATATGCGCGGCTTGACTCTTATATTTATAAACCTGCTGGCCATTGTCTTCTTTGGTTGGATAAAAACGCTGGGTATCCGAACCGACAATCACCGAAGCATTGTCTTTATAAGCCGACAATACATCTGTAGGTGATTCTTTATAAGTATTCTTGATCATCTGGAACAATGACAATGGCTGAACTTCACCATCAATGGTCCATTCAGAACCGAAGATTTTATGACGGCAATGCTCAGAGTTTGCCTGTGCAAACATCATCAGTTCGATGTCATTTGGATTACGACCCAGCTTGATAAACGCTTCAGTCAGGTAATCAATTTCTTCCATCGACAATGCAAAACCAAATTCATTATTGGCCTTAACCAGTGCTTCTTTACCTTCACCCAGAATATCAATCGAGTTCAGTGGTTTTGGTGCTGTTTCAACAAACAGTACCGCAGCCTCTTCAATCACATTGAATACGCTTTCAGTCATACGGTCATGCAAAATCTGTTGAACTTCATTTGATACGTCTTTTAGACCCTTCAACGTAAATAAAACGCCGCGCTCAAGACGATGAACCGGCGTATTACAGTTTTTGAAAATGTCTGTAGCTTTAGAAGACCAAGGCGAGATGGTGCCGACACGCGGTGTCACTAAAATTTGGATTTCATCACTTGCAGCCTGGTGCAATTCAAAAGATTGCCCATCGTTGAGAAGCTGTAAAGCTGATTGCTGTTGTTGCTCGCTGAGCGCTTGGTCAAAGAGGTAGACCCATTGACTTTCAATTGATTGAACAGAACTAATTGACGTCAAACGCGATAATAGTTGAGTTTTCTTAAAAGAAGAATGTGCGGGTGCACCGGCAACGATAAACATGCTGATTTTGGCTCCACGGGATGGTCTGAACAACCATGCCACAATGTGACTTGAGAGAGCGCATATTCTACTGTGAAATAAGGAAATCGGCTAGATGGCAAATACGAAAACTACGGCTGAAATATTCTGTATTTTTAAAATATTGTGTTTATTTTCAGGCAGGAAAATTGAATGTAGTCGCGTAGATTAACACAATTTGTTAAAGAAAAATCAAAACCGATTAACAATAATTTCACTTAAGAAAATTGTATTATTTTTCAACAGCAAGACCACTTAAAATGCGTACAGAACTTATTCTTGAGCCGTTATAAAAAACTTATTAAGGCTAGGCTAAAGCTTCTCGGGATAGACTGAAACAGTCGAGTTCATTTTTTAGCTCATCTCTCTGTCGGCGAGTTGCACTACTGAAATAATTTTGTATCCAGCTATCCCCATTCCGGGCTCCATTGCAGGATTTAAGACTCTGCCCCGCTGTTCTCCCTTTTCGAGCCTGTCTGTATGAGCAAACTATATCGCCTGCTTCAATCAACTTTCAATAATATCCGGTAGCCCAGATTATCCCGCTCACTCATCTTAATATCTGAGCTCTATTTAAAGATACCTGAATCTCACATATAAGCCTCAATCATAGTTTCTAATAAAGAGCGAAACTTAAAATTAATAGATCTATTTTAGCAAATAAATTTCCAGGATATTAAGCCTCTTGTTATTAATATATTGACTTAGCAAATTTATTTAAAAATTTCTTATTTTACCTCTATGAAATAGGTTATTTTCAAGCTAATCAATTGAAAATATACAGCTTAAATTCAAACTGATTCTCGGTCTCTATTCTTATGCAAAAATTCAGAATATATAAGCATCATCAGACATGAATTAATGAAAGTTTTTAGGCTATTATTAAAAAAATCACTACTCATAATGAAGAAAATAAGCAATATTAAAATTTTGTTACTTTTTCATTTTCTGACTGATATCCATCTTTATTCTAATAAAAAACCATGCAATAAATACCTGTAATTCCTATAAAAATATAGAAACAACAAATCTATATTTGATAAGATGTTGAAATCAAAAATAGCCTTATATCAGCAAAGAATCTACATAATTAATGACTTCATCAGTAAATTTGATGATTTTATGTTAACCTCTACGCCAATTGCTGAGGAAATGTCCACATTCAGGACGCATGAATCATCCTCTTTTCTGCTGCAGATATGAATATCCAATTGATATTCAGACGCTGGTTTTTTTATTTTCTGTAGCTTCACTGCTCTGTCTAATCTAGAGCCTTAATCTGTTGCCAATGATTTAATTTTCAAAAACAAAAGGTGACCCGCTTAAGGAGTATGTATGTTTCAATTCACTAGTACAGCAACTGTACTATTGATGGTGCTTTTCTATGGCATCACCTTTCTATTGTCGTTACGCATTAAGCAAAAAAATGAAAATGTCGATGGATATATGGTCTCGAATGGCTCCATCGGATTTGGAATGTCTGCGGCCAGTATGACCGCCACCTGGATCTGGGCCGCTTCATTTTATGCAGCAGCTTCGTCCGGATATAAATACGGTGTTTCCGGTGCCTTACACTATGGTTTGTGGGGTGCACTGATGATTTTATTTATCTACCCATTCGGCAAACGTTTCCGCGACCTGGCACCCAATGCACACACTTTGGCAGAAATCATGCATGCACGGCATGGTAACCAGAGCCAGATGATTCTGGCAGGCTCCAACATTGTCGGGAGCGTGATCAGTCTGATGGTAAACTTTACCGCAGCAGGTGCGCTGGTTGAAATTCTGTCTCCCCTCAGCTTTATCCATGGGGTCTTGATTACCGGAATTGGCGTCCTGTCCTATACTTTATGGTCCGGTTTCCGCTCCTCGGTATTTACCGACTTTGGGCAACTGGTCGCCATGATTGTGGCGGCAGTGATCATTATTCCGACGCTATTTTTCACCCTGGGCGGCCCTTCACTGTTCCAGACCGGCATGCATAATCTGCAACCGGAACAACTGGATTTCTTTTCGAAAACCGCATTTTTAGAACAGGGTGCACCATTTTTTGTGGCGGTACTGGCTTATGCGATTGGTAACCAGACCATCGCCCAACGCCTGTTTGCAGTGCGTAAAGACTTGATCAAACCCAGCTTCATTACTGCAACCATCGGTTATGCCGCGATTGTCGTCGGTTTGGGAATGCTCGGATTATTGGCGCTATTTGCCGGGATTCAGCCGATTGATGGCAACCTGAACAACCTGATTCCACAAATGGCAGCAACGTATCTGTCTCCATTTATGGTGGCCTTACTCTTTGTCATGGTAATTGGCGCGCTTTCGTCAACGGCGGATTCGGATTTATCTGCCCTGTCTGCCATCGTAATGACCGATATTTATGGCAAACAGATTGCTAAAAATCGTCCTGATCCGAAGAAAATGCTGTTTATTGGCCGGATGACCATGATTGTAGCCACCATGCTCGGTATTTTAATTGCCACGCTTAAATTCGACATTCTAGCGATGCTGATTTTCGTCGGTGCACTCTGGGGTGCCATCGTATTCCCGGTGATTGCCAGCCTGTACTGGGACAAGGTCAATGCCCGTGCCTTTAACTGGTCTGTCGGTATCGCATTTTTAAGCTTTCTGGTGGTTCGATTTGAATGGCTGCCAATTCAGGGTCTGATCGCACTCAGTTTTGAGCTTATGGCCACCATCGGTATTGGTGTGGTACTGGGTCTGATGAGCTTTGGCTTCTTTGGCAAGAAAGTCGGCCTGGTGGTCGGTATTCTGGCCAGTATCGGCTTCCTTCCATGGACCATCGGCTTCCTGCGTGATTATGGCACGCTATTGAGTTCCCTGACCGCCTACGGCAGCAGCGCCATTGTCTGTACAGTACTGACTTTAATGAATAGCAAAGAACGATTTGATTTTAAACAAATCAATAAGATGGTGATTGAATTTCACCAGGTATCTGAGAAAAGTAAATAAGGAGATTTCAGATGAGTAGTCAATTTATGACCCTATATGTACTTTTTTGGCCATTGGTGGCGACGATGATTTTGTTCGTCATTTGCATGGGGGTCTATAAAGACATCCAGGAAGCCAAGATCAGTGGTGAAGATTTGCTTTAGTCCACTTCTATCATGAGATAAAAACAGGTCAATATGACCTGTTTTTTTATAGCGATTGTTCAGCTGAAATTTCCACAGAGTTTTGTTTGTTCCGACAATTCATGTCGCAGCACTCTAGTGCTGTTGCTACTTTTTTGGCATGATGCACTTAGCAAAGAATTGAATAATGATAAATGACTCAAATGCGTTGGTTAGAGCTGCTTTCGACAGTTCGGATTGGTAGTAAAAAGCAAAGTACTGAACTGGCACGTAGCCCGTTCCACAAAGATTATGACCGTATTATTTTTTCACAAAGTTTCCGCCAGCTGAACCGTAAAACTCAGGTTCACCCTTTAACCCAGCACGATGGTATTCATACACGACTCACACATTCACTTGAAGTGTCCTGTATTGGGCGTTCACTCGGGATGCTGGCCGCAGAGAAAATAAAAGATCAGTTACCGCCCTGGATTTCCCCGGCCGATGTCGGTGCCATTATTCAGGCTGCCTGTCTGGCACATGATATTGGTAATCCCCCTTTTGGCCATGCCGGTGAATATGCCATTCGAGAATGGTTCGACGATGCATCGCATACCGATTTTTTAAAAGATCTCAGTCCTGAACAAGAAGCCGATGTACGTCAGTTTGAAGGCAATGCCCAAGGTCTACGCCTGTTGACCAAAATCGATTACCATCCCAATGATGGCGGCATGCGTTTGACTTATGCCACGTTAGGGGCTTATTTAAAATATCCGTGGCTGTCAAAAACCATGGCATCTCAAGTCGATTTACCTGCCAGCAATCGGGCCAAGTTTGGCTGCTATCAGGCCGAGAAAGAGATTTTAAAGCAGATTGCAGAACAACTCGGACTGATTCAGTTAGCTGAATATCATTACTGCCGTCATCCACTGACCTATCTGCTCGAAGCGGCTGATGATATCTGTTATGCCCTGATTGACCTTGAAGATGGTATTAGCCTGAATATGCTCAGTTATGACGAAGTTGAGCCGGTCTTTTTAAATCTGCTCGGTGATTATGGTATTCCTTCTGAAATCGCCATGAGCAATACCACCTGGCAGCAAAAAATTGCCGCCTTGCGTGGTCGGGTCATGAAACGTCTGGTCGATGAAGTGACAACGGCTTTTGCCCGTCATCATGACCAGATTTTATCGGGTCAGTTACAAGGTACTTTATTGCAATATTGTACTGCGGACATTGAAATCGGGATTAATCGCGCCAAAGAACTGGCACGGGATAAAATTTTTGAGCATCCGCAAAAAGCAGGACTGGAAATTATCGCGCATCAATGTTTGCAAAATATTCTGGATGCCTTTATTCCCTTAACAACGCCGCATAAAAACCTGAGTTTTAAAGAACAGCGCTTGATGTCGATTCTGCAACGTTCAGGGGCGAATTTTAGCGCCAGCCATTATGACAATATCATGCAGGTGCTGGATATTGTTTCGAAATTTTCTGATCATCAGGCTTATAACCTGTCGCAGGAATTACAAGGCAATAAAGCCGGATTGTTATAAAATATTCTGCTGTATAGGAGGATGATTGTAATAAAATCATCTATTTTACAGCGGCAGATTTTGCCTTTCCGGAAAATGCTGACTACTATGCAGCAAAACTGAATTTAGTGATGATAAAAGATGATTGGATGTCTGATTGGTGAAGTACTGGCTTTAGAAGCACCGACCGTACTGTTAAATGTAAATGGCGTCGGTTATGAAATTGATACGCCGCTGACGACTTTCTGCCAGCTGCAAAAAGGACAACAAGTCACACTCTGGACCCATCTGGCCGTGCGTGAAGATGCACAGTTGCTGTATGGCTTTATCAATGCTCAGGAAAAAACCATTTTCCGCACCCTGTTAAAAGTCAACGGCGTTGGCCCCAAAATGGCCTTGGGTATTCTTTCAACTTTAAGTGTGGAAATGCTGATTCATACCGTTGAAAATGAAGATGTGAATACCTTGGTCAAAGTTCCCGGTGTCGGTAAAAAAACCGCTGAACGTTTAATGATTGAATTACGTGACCGCTTTAAAGCCATGGCTTCAGGTGCTGCGCCAAGCAATTCAACTACACCACAGATTCAGTTTATGGGTAATTCAGCCGTGGCTGAAGCAGAAGCTGCATTACAGTCTTTGGGTTATAAACCTGCTGAAGCACAAAAACTGATTAATGCGGTTAAAGCAGATTACACTGAAGCCAGCGACATTATCCGCGCTGCATTAAAGTCGATGAATCGTTAATACTGATTTAAATATTCGCTGCAAAATGAAGATGAGAAGGCAGCATGGATGCTGCCGCAGAAATATGGCATAGGATGTGCCATTATTTTTGCAAAGGGTTTTGTTACTTTTGCCCTGTCAAAAGTAAGAGCATGCCTGCACAATGGCATACGAATTGTTAAAGCATTTTGAGGCTATGACTTTATTCACCTCAAATAAACCATAGAGATTAACTCAAAAGATATGCAAGACCGTCTCATCAGTGGTTCTGAAAAACCAGAAGATCATTTTGATCGTGCCATCCGTCCAACCTCACTCGATGACTATATTGGTCAGCCTGTGGTTCGAGAGCAAATGGAAATCTTTATTGGTGCCGCCCGTGGCCGTGAAGAAGCGCTGGATCATACATTGATTTTTGGCCCGCCCGGCCTGGGTAAAACCACGCTGGCGAATATTATTGCCCGCGAAATGGGCGGTAATCTTAAGTCGACTTCAGGTCCGGTGCTAGAACGTGCCGGTGATTTGGCCGCCATGCTGACCAATCTGGAAGAAGGTGATGTCCTGTTCATTGATGAGATCCACCGTCTTTCACCGGTGATTGAGGAAATTCTCTATCCAGCGATGGAAGATTATCAGCTCGACATCATGATTGGCGAAGGGCCTGCTGCACGATCAATCAAACTGGATTTGCCACCCTTTACCCTGGTTGCAGCAACCACACGTGCAGGTCTGCTTACCTCTCCTTTGCGTGACCGTTTCGGCATCGTACAGCGTTTAGAATTTTATTCAGTTGAAGATTTGACCCACATTGTCAAACGTTCAGCCAACTTGATGGATGTACCGATGACTGGTGATGGCGCAAAAGAAATTGCCCGTCGTTCACGAGGCACACCACGTATTGCCAACCGCTTATTGCGTCGTGTACGTGACTATGCTCAGGTCAAAGGCACTGGTGAAATTAATCAGGATATGGCACAACGTGCTTTGGACATGCTCAAAGTCGATAAAGATGGTTTAGATACTTTAGACCGCCGTTATCTATCGATGTTATTAGAACGTTTTGATGGTGGCCCTGCTGGTGTTGAAGCGTTGGCTGCTGCCATGGCAGAAGATTCTGGTACGCTGGAAGATGTGATTGAACCATATTTGATTCAGCAAGGTTATGTCATGCGTACTGCACGTGGCCGTATTGCCACCAATATGGCCTATTTACAGTTTGGATTGACACCACCTGAGCCAAAAGAAAAGTGATTCAAAAAGCAGCTTAGGCTGCTTTTTTATTGAATATAGATTTCAAATTTTGAATAAGAGAATCTACTACAATGTTTAGAGCTTTGAAACTATCAGCAATACCTTCTTTATCAATTACCGCGGTAATACACATGATTTGTAGCTGAGTGAGATAACGCTCAAATTCGTCCCATTCAGATACTAATTCATGATCTTCCTCTACTAACATTTTTAAATGAGTACTAATACGAGCTATTAAAGGGAATATATCATCTTCTAAACTCTTTAATTCTGAACGCATATCTTCGTATTCATTATTTTTGAACCAGTCTTTCACATCATTTAGTACTAAAGCTACAGAGCCTAACAATGTAATGTATTTATGCACTAATGGTTTCAATACAGCAAGATCGTCTATTAACTTAAGTTTCCAACCTCTATAAAATTCTTCTTGTAATTCAACTCTTTTTAAATTTTCTTGACTTTCTATAAGTTGTTTAGTCATATTTCTATGAGATTCTGCTGCTTCTTTAATATCTTCACTTACTACTTTAAAAGATAGTTCTGTGAGTTGAAAACTCTTACGTCCATACCAATAAGCAAGCCAAGTTGCGAAACTACCTAAAATAAGCGCAATAATGACAGATAAAGTAAATGATGAAATTGCTGTCGTATCTGTCGAATGATTGAGATCAAGCTCCATCTTTCTATTTGGATTCTCTACAACACTTGCCGTTTGATCAAAAGGCTGCTGTGGCACTGTCCATGGCAATTGAAATCATCACTGCATTATTATTCTGCTCTGCCACAATTTCCCCATTTCATTTCAATAAATTTTTATTATTGATATTCTAAAAATTTTCAAACCATTACAAAAGAAAAAGCCAACTGACATGTCTAAATCAGTTGGCAAAAGCACAAAACAAAAAACTAAATAAAAAAATTACTTCTCTTTTTTCTTAAACTCCTAAAAGTCCGCTTTACGAATCATCGCGTGAATACCTTTGGTTTTATCTACCACTTGCGATACTTTAAAATCCGTTGCAGCACTTAAATATGCATAAGCAATTTCTTCTGAAATTCCGTATTCATTGACCAAAAAACGGATTGCTTCGCGTGTCGATTTACGCATGGCTTCGTCTAAGTCTTCATCTAAACCTAGAGTAATCCACAACTCATCATTTTCGCCCAAAGGTTGCGTTAATGATTGTCGCGGAATCTTGTCCTGATCTATTTTTGATATTTGTTTTTATTTTGTCTTATTGATAATTTTGATACCTTTAGCATATAGAAAATAAATAAGGGTACATAATTTTACAATGTAAAAGTATTCATAAAGCTCTTTTAGAACAAGGTCTAACAAGCAATATACCTTAAAGGTATTATCATAATACTTAGAGAGTTTTGGTCAAATTTAAATCAATATGCAATCCTAGAGAATCACTTTAACCATTTAAAATTCTTAAGGTTCTCCCCAAGTATGAATATGTATAAGCAGATTTCCCTTTGTCTTCCTCTTCTTTTCTGTAGCCAACTCAGTCTGGCCGACTGGATTGATGATTCTGTACAAACGGCTGAAGCGCACACCATAAAATTACGCCAGCATATTCATCAATATCCTGAGCTGGGGAATATGGAATTTAAAACCTCGGAACTGGTTCAAAAAGAATTAAAATCCTATGGGATTGAAGTACGAAAAGGTTATGCCAAAACGGGTGTGATCGGTGTACTAAAAGGTGGTAAACCCGGCCCGGTCATGGCATTGCGTGCAGATATGGATGCATTACCAATTAAGGAAACTGCACCGGTATCATTCGCCAGCAAACAAAAAGCCATTTATCAGGGCAAAGAATCTTATGTGATGCATGCCTGTGGTCATGATGCGCATACCGCCATGTTACTGGGTGCAGCCAAAGTTCTGGCCGCCAACAAAGATAAAATTGCAGGAACGGTGGTATTTGTGTTCCAGCCAGCCGAAGAAGGTGGTGCAGATATTGATAACTTTACCCAAGGCGATCAGATTGGTTCGCGTAAAATGATTGCGGACGGCGCCCTGAAAAATCCAAAACCTGAAGTCATTTTCGGTATGCATGTCATGGCCGGTATGCCAAGTGGCAATATCTTCTACAAAGATGGTGCCATTTTAAACAGTGCCGATCATTTACGCATCCAGGTCAATGGAAGTCAGGTTCATGGTTCGATGCCTTGGGCAGGAAAAGATCCAATTTATGCCTCTGCCCAGATGGTCACCAATCTGCAAAGTTTGATCAGCCGTAAAGCGGATCTGACCAAAGGAATGGGCGTGGTCAGTATTGGTAGCATTCAGGGTGGTACCACCGGTAACGTGATTCCAGATCAGGTCAATATGGTCGGGACTATTCGCTCCAATAGTGAAGACGTTCGTCAAGGCATTTTAAAAGACTTACCGAAGATGCTAGAACACAATGCAGCAGCCAACGATGTCAAGGTGAAAGTCGAAATTGCGCCTTATGCCCCGGTCACCACCAATGACAAAACTTTGACCAAGCTGATGCAACCGACCCTGGCCAAAGTCCATGGTGAAGATAAATTGCATGTCTTGGATAATAATGCCAGTGCGAGTGAAGACTTTGCTTACTATGGCCAGCTCATGCCATCCCTGTTTGTCTTTGTCGGTGCCACGCCGGCCGATCAAGATCCGGCTAAAGCCGCGCCAAACCATAATCCGAACTTTATTGTCGATGATGCGACCTTAAAAACCGGTGTCGAAAGTCATGTGCGCTTTATTCTGGATTATCCAAAAGTGGCTGAACAGGTTCAGGCCAACTGGAAACAGAACAATAAAGGTTAATTGCCTGCTATAAAAATGCGCGAGTTGATGAGCTCGCGCATTTCATCATCTTCTGCTGTTTTATAAATGAGCTATCAGGTGCTCTGCGCTTCCTCTTGACTATTTCTAGCCAGATTTGACATCTTGTGCCATTGGTCTCAAAACTCAAAATGCTAAACTTTGTCCCGCTAAATTGCTTGACTTTGGACAGGAATCCGGCAAATTCAAGGATTTTCCTCTCTCCAAAAAACAAGCAAAAATTTCGAACATCTGCATGGAACAAAACTATGGCGAATCATTTTGAATTCAATATCCGCGTATATATTGAAGATACTGATCTAGGTGGTATTGTCTACCATGCTAACCACATTCGCTATATGGAACGTACCCGTACCGAATGGCTGCGTGCTGCCGGAGTCAGTCATTACTGGCAACAGGCAGAATATAATTTTGTGGTACACAAAATTAATGTCAAATATATGCGCCCCATCCTGATGGATGATTTAATTACTGTTACAGCACGTGTTATTTCATGTAAAGCTTCATCATTTGTATTGCAACAAAATATTTATCGTGGTGAAATCATGCTTGCATCAGGTGAGGTTGAGTTGGCATGTATCAGTGCAGAGATGCGACCACGTCGACTCCCGGATGAAATCCGCGAACTAATTCAAAAAGAATTGGAACAAGACTAAAAAAATTTATTGGCACACGTAACAACTATGGCGACTCAGTTAGAATCATCTCTTCAAGTTTCAGATCTTATTTTACAAGCAAGCCCTGTCGTACAACTGGTGATGCTTTCTCTTCTGTTAGCCTCAATATATAGCTGGTATCTGATTGCCAGACTCTATATGAGTTATAAAAAAGCCCAGGCCGATGATGAACATTTCCAGAAAATCTTCTGGTCTGGCGCTGAACTGAATACCCTGTATAACAATGCCCAGCTCAATTCTAAACGCACTGGCCTTGAAGATATTTTCTATCAGGGTCTGGGTGAGTTCCTGAAACTGAAAAAACGCCATGCACCGACTGCCCAGTCCATTGAAGGAACAGAGCGTATTCTGCGTGTCGGCCTGAGCCGTGATCAAGGTCATCTGGAGCAAGGACTCGGTGCTTTGGCCAGTATTGGTTCGGTTGCACCTTATGTTGGTCTGTTCGGTACCGTCTGGGGCATCATGAACGCTTTTATTGGCCTGGCAGATGTCGATCAGGTGACGCTGGCGACGGTTGCACCTGGTATTGCTGAAGCCCTGATTGCAACTGCCATTGGCCTGTTCGCAGCTATTCCAGCGGTGTTGGCCTTTAACCATTTCACGGCCAAAGGTGAAACCGTTTACTCTGATCGTGCCCTGTTTGCCGAAGAAATGGTGGCACTGCTACAACGTCAGTCCGTGGGCATAACTCAGGACAAAGACTAATGGCGATTCAAGGTTCAGGACGCTTTCAGCGTATTAAAAAGCCACTGAAAAGTGACATGAATGTCGTACCTTATATTGATGTGATGCTGGTGCTTCTGGTGATCTTTATGGTCACCGCACCCATGATCACCAGTGGCATAAAGGTCGACCTACCTCAGGCCAATGGGCTACCGATTGAATCTAAAGATGCACCGACCATTGTCACCCTGAAAGAAGATGGTTCCTATTATTTAGAACATAAAAATCAGGCCACTGGCCCAGTTACGCTGGATGAATTGACTGCTGCCCTTGTTGAAGCGCAAACACAGGCACAAAATGACAATAAAGTGCTGAATGTCGTGATCAATGGCCACAATACCCGTCCTTATGGCGATGTCATGGCCTTAATGTCCAGCCTGCAGGATGCCGGTTTATCTCAGGTCGGTTTACTGACCCAGCCATTAGAATAATGTATGAAAGATTATAAAAAACCACCATTTCAGAAAAAAGCCATCGCGATTGGATTCACCTTAGGAATCCATGCCGTGGCTTTGGTGGGTTTACTTTATCTTGGCATGAGTAAACCACCTGAACCGCCGAAGCAGATTAAAACGGTCCTGATCAAACCTGAGGACCTCAAACCGGTCACCCGAGAAGAAACGCCGTTTGAGGAAACTGCACATGAAAATGTCGCAGAAGAAATTACTCAAACAGCTGAACCTAGTCCTGAGCCTGCGCCAGTCATTCCGACAGCGGCGCCTGCCACACCTGCTGCTCCGCCTGCACCGAAAGTGGATACACAAAAAGCCCAGCAGGAACTCAAAGAGGTAGCGCAAGCCAAGGCTGTACAACAAGCTGCTGAAGCAGCGAAACGTGCCGAAGCTGCCGAACAGGCGAAACAGGCAGCAGCCAGAGCAAAAGCGGAGGCAGCACAAAAATCCAAGGCAGATGCCGAAGCTGCTCGTAAGGCTGAAATCGATGCACAGCGTAAAGCGGACGCTGCACAGAAAGCCAAATTAGATGCTCAGAAAAAAGCGGATTTGGCCGCCAAACAAAAAGCCGATGCCGCTGCGAAAGCCAAGGCAGATGCTGCTGCAAAGGCGAAAGCTGAGGCGGCAGCTAAAGCAAAAACTGACGCGGATGCAAAACGTAAGGCAGATGCGGAGGCGAAACGTAAAGCTGATGCGGATGCAAAAGCCAAAGCTGAGGCGACAGCTAAAGCAAAAGCTGAGGCGGATGCAAAACGTAAGGCGGATGCCGATGCAAAAGCCAAAAACGATGCTGCTGCAAAGGCCAAAGCTGAGGCGACAGCTAAAGCAAAAGCTGAGGCGGATGCAAAACGTAAGGCGGATGCCGATGCAAAAGCCAAAAACGATGCTGCTGCAAAGGCAAAAGCAGACGCGGATGCAAAACGTAAGGCAGATGCCGATGCAAAAGCCAAAGCTGAGGCAGATGCCAAGGCTTCAGCAGCCAAACAGGCCGCTGAAGAAGCTGCTCAGAAAAAAGCGGAATCAAAACGGATTGCGTCTACTGCAAAACGCGATTTTACCAATAAAATTAAACGCGCTTGGGATACCCCAGTAGGTTCATCCGGTAAAACTGCAAATGCACGAGTAACCTTGAATGATAATGGGGGTGTGGTTTCTGTCATCGTGAACTCAAGTGATGCAGACATGAAAGCCAGCGTAGAAGCTGCGGTGCGGGCTGCTGCGCCTTATCCGATGCCTTCAGATCCAGATGCACGCCGAGAAGCACGAAGTTTTACATCAACCTTTACCGCACAATAAAAACCAAGCCATCACACATTATTGAGGTGATGGCTTTGATTTTTTCAGCTAAACTTCACTTTAATATGATTAAATAATATTCATTTTTCACAGTGTCATAACAGTTTGGTCATAAAATCCTGGTTTTATTCTATTAAATCCATGCGATGATGTAGCCCAAGCTACCTATACAATAAATCCGTTGATTTGAGTAAATAACGAATGATGGAAAAGACTCGCAAACACCTACTCTGCCTCGCAATCATTGGCGCTTTAAGTTCTGTCTTGGCAACTCAGTCCTATGCCCAGTTGCATCTGGAAATTACCAAGGCACCTGAGGCAGCACCTAAAATCGCCATTGTGCCATTCAGTCAGGATCAGAGCATCTATCCTATTGTTGAAAATGACTTGAATCGTTCAGGCAGATTTACCAGTGCTTCAAAAAACCTGCCTGCGACTGCCACATTAAATAACCCGAATGCAGAAGCTTGGGCATCCGCTGGCGTTCCCTATGTCGTGACCGGTTCATCAAAAACCACAGCGGATGGTTCTTTTGAAATCCAGTATCAGTTATACGATATCGAAAAAAAACAATATCTATTAAATGAATTACTAACTGTTCCAGCCTCACGTACCCGTCAGGCAGCGCATATGATCAGTGATGCCATCTATCAGGCATTAACTGGCATTCCAGGTGATTTTACTGGACGTATTGCTTATGTACTGCGTAATCCAGCAACACCAGAACAACGTTATACCTTGCAAATTGCTGATACCGATGGCGAACAGCCAAAAACAATTTTGACTTCGCGTGATCCGATTCTTTCTCCAGCCTGGACACCGGATGCCAAAAAAATTGCTTATGTCTCGTTTGAAACCAAACGTCCGGCAATTTATGTACAGGATCTGGCCACAGGACAACGCGAAAAACTGGCCAGTTTCCGTGGCTTAAATGGCGCGCCAAGTTTCTCTCCAGATGGCAAGAGCATGCTGTTTACTGCATCCATGCATGGCAATCCGGAAATCTACCAGATGAATCTGGAAACACGTCAATTACAACGTATGACCAATGACAGTGCGATCGATACCGAAGCACGTTATGCTCCAGATGGAAAATCCTTTATCTTTACTTCTGATCGTGGTGGATCTCCACAGATTTATCGCCATGATCTCGCTTCAAGTAGCAATAAACGTCTGACCTTCCGTGGTGCATTTAATGCACGTGGTACGCTGAGCGCAGATGGCAAGAAACTTGCATTGGTTCATCGTCCAAGCGGCAGTAACTATCGGGTTGCCGTTCAAGACATGAACTCTGGTGTAAATAATATTCTGACGCCAACAACTCTAGACGAATCACCAAGTTTCTCGCCAAATGGCCAGATGGTGGTGTATGCCACACGTGAAGGCGCGCGCGGACTTCTGTCGATCATGTCACTAGATGGTCGTTTCCGTATGAACTTGCCAAGTGAAACGGGCGAAGTCCGTGAACCGGCTTGGGCACCAAAATAACATTGGTATCTGTATAAACCTTTTACCCCATAATCAAACTTCATGGAGATGAAGATGAACAAAGTAAAATTATTTGCCTTACCACTTTTAGCAGCAGCTGTCGTCATGACAGGTTGTGCGAGTCGTAAGCCTGCCGCTGAAGTTCAAACCGGCGGTTTAGATACAACCAGCTCAACCACAGTGGATACGCAAGGTCTGAGTGAAGATGCTGCATTAAATGCACAAAACATGGCGGGTGCATCGGCAAAGGGTGTCACTGCGGAAAACAAGGCTTTCTTGGCAAAACGTGTCGTACATTTTGACTATGACAGTACTGAACTCAGCAATGAAGATCTTCGTACACTACAAGCACATGCACAGTTCCTGATGGCCAATGCCAACTCACGTGTCGCACTTACCGGTCATACCGATGAACGTGGTACCCGTGAATACAACATGGCGCTTGGTGAGCGTCGTGCCAAAGCCGTAGAAAGCTTCCTGGTGACCACAGGTGTAAATGCTGCTCAATTAGAAGCCGTCAGCTATGGTAAGGAAATGCCAATCAATCCAGGTCATGATGAAAATGCCTGGAAAGAAAACCGCCGTGTTGAAATTAATTATGAAGCGGTACCACCATTGTTGAAATAACTTTCAATGCTGGCGTATCAAATAAAAAGCACTCATGATTGAGTGCTTTTTATTGGGTTGAATGAACAAATCTTTTTATTCTACGGTCTGGCCTGGTTCAACTGCTTGCATCGATTCAATCAGGTCGTGTTTATTGAATTGTTTGTACTCTGGTTTTGCTTCATAATCCCGCCAGGCTTCTTTCATCTTGTCTTCAGAGATATCATCTAAAGTAATGCCTTCACTTGGCGTTGGAGTCGCATCAAACTTTAATGTTGTCATATCTGTGCTCCTATTCTCAATTTTCCCTTGCCTTCAACATAGCACTTTCCACAGGAGTTGCAAGGGCAAAATCGATACAAATAATCCAGTTTAATTTTTCTTTTAGTACGTTCTCATCTAAAATATAGCCGCATATCGTTTTGATCATTTTTTCCCGATTTAAGTCTTGGAGTTTTCCCTTATGTCATACCGCACCCTATCCCAGTTTTTACAGCAACAAAGCGGGAATCTCACACCTGAACTTGCACAAGTTATTGAAACGATTGCAAACACTTGCAAGGACATCGATCTGTTGCTGCAAAAAGGTGCTTTAGCGGGTGTATTGGGAAGTGCACAGCATGAAAATGTTCAAGGCGAAGAGCAAAAGAAACTGGATGTCATTTCCAATGATTATCTGATTGATGCTTTACAGCAACATCCGCATGTCGGTGGTTTGGCCTCAGAAGAACTGGATGAATTCACGCCTGCACAGGAAAATGGTCAATTTCTGGTCTTGTTCGACCCACTCGATGGTTCAAGTAATATCGACATCAATATGTGTGTGGGTACGATTTTCTCGATTCTTCCTGCGAAAAATGCCGTGACTCAGGCCGAAGACTTTATGCAAGCCGGTGTCAATCAAGTGGCTGCAGGTTATGTACTGTATGGTCCATCGACCATGATGGCATTGACTGTCGGTGCAGGCGTAGTGTTCTTTACCTTTGACCCGGAAACTCAAGAATTCCTGCTAACTTCTGAAGCGATTCAAGTCGCTGCAGATACCAAAGAATATGCGATCAATGCCTCGAATCAACGCCACTGGGAAGCACCAGTACAACGTTATATCGATGAATTATTAGCAGGCAAAACCGGCCCTCGTGAAAAAGACTTCAATATGCGCTGGGTTGCCTGTATGGTGGGCGACATTCACCGTATTCTTTGTCGTAGCGGTATCTTCATGTATCCATACGACTTTAAAGATCCGGCTAAAGCTGGTCGTCTGCGTTTAATGTATGAAGCCAACCCAATGAGTATGCTCATGGAGCAGGCTGGCGGCGCATCCACCACAGGCCGTGTCCGTATTCTGGAGATCGAACCAACCGATCTACATCAACGTGTGCCAGTGATTATCGGTTCTAAAAACGAAGTTGATCTTGTGACCAGCTATCATAACTAATTTTTTATAGCGGTAGCCGATATGGAATCGGCTACCGTGGATTATATCTCCCATGCCAACTTTTTTTCTTGATTCAAAAGACAATCCAAAAATTAAACACTTACGTGGTTTGATTGAACAAAACACCTATCGTAAAAAACAGGGGCAAACTGTGCTGGAAGGCACGCATCTGTCTCTCGCCTGGCTGCATGAAAACCGTAAAATTGATTCGATTTTTACCACTGAACATGCACTTTCCCATCCTGATTTCGAGAAAATTCTCGCAAAATACACAGGGATGGTCTTTGTTTTAAGCGAATCTTTATACAAAGATTTAAGCACCTTAGGAACGTCTTTAGCCTGTTTAGCTGTGGTCACTTTACCGACAGCAAATTATGCACTGGATTTTAAAGCCGACACTTTAATTCTGGAAAATGTACAGGATCCGGGTAATGTTGGTACCCTGCTTCGCTCTGCAGCAGCAGCCGGTATTGAACAGATTGTCTGCACCAAAGGTTCTGCATCACTTTGGTCACCACGAGTATTACGTGCCGGTATGGGTGCGCACTTCACGCTGCAAACTTTTGAAAATATTGCACTTGAACAAATTCTTGAGCAATTTCAAATTCCTGTATACGTCACCAGCTCACATCGTGCCGAAAGTCTGTACTCAAAAGATTTAGGTAAACCTTGCGTATGGATCTTGGGCAATGAAGGTCAAGGCGTTTCTGATTATGCAATGCAACACGCAGAAGCTGTCAGTATTCCGCAGCCGGGGGGTCAGGAATCCTTAAATGTTGCGATTGCAGGATCGATCTGTTTCTTTGAAATGGTACGTCAACGTATCTAATTAGGGATTTAGGTTACAGTGTTTTAATTCGGCCCTGCCCGTTTATAAAATAGATTACACTACAAAAATAATAAACTTAATTGTCAACCAAACCATAATTCCCAACGTTATATGATTATGAACTTGGGAATCATGGTGGGTGTCCAATGACAGGATTTTCCATCTCTATGGATTTAGCACCAAAACAGTTGCAATCACACGATGTAAGTATTCTGAAGAGTACGGCTGAAGCACGTCTGAAGAATTTTATGCAAGATGTGACTGGACGCGCCTTGGTGATGATGGAAAGTGCAACTCAAGGTCATCATGGTATTGCCATGGATCTGGTTCAGGAAGCTTTCATTTCCTTACATAAATCCTATGCGGAAAAAAGTACTGAAGAATGGTATCCCCTATTTTATACAATTCTGAACAACAAATTACAGGATTGGCGTCGTAAAGAAGCACGGCGTGGTCAGATGTTTTCATTTTTCAAGAAAGTCAGTCTGGATGATGACGAAATTGAACTTGAGGATATCGTGGACGAAGCTACACCGACGCCTTTGGACTTTCTGGATCAGGCAGTGACAGCTGAAGAAATCCAGGAAGCCATTGCCAAACTACCTGTACGTCAGCAGCAGGCATTTATGCTGAGAGCTTGGGAAGGATTTGATACGCATACCACCGCACAAATTATGGACTGCTCAGAAGGCAGTGTAAAAACTCATTATCACCGTGCTATTCAAGGCTTACGTGCCTCTTTGGCACATTTAAATCCATATCTGGGAGGGTCATCCGAATGAATCAAGATGATTTCTTAAAACAAGTAACTTCCAAACTCGATGGACTGGCACAACAACATAAAGACAAACCTGTTGTCATGCACCATGTTCTTGAAGAAATTCAGGATTCTAAACATTCACGTTTTGCATTTTTAAAAATGTCAGGTTTTGCCTTGGCAGCAGCAATTGCAGGTGTTGTGGTATTACCCAATATTTCTAGCCACAATGAGCCGCAAACCCAAATGGTGTCAGTACCGAAACTGTCCCCACAAATGCTTGAAGATTTAGAAATGCTAATGGTTCTAGGTGAGGACAAAGTTCCACATGGCAGCTAAAAGATTGGCAATTGCTTTTTGTGCATTCAGTTTTCTGCAAACCAGTTTTGCAGGATTTGAACGTTTTTGGATCTTTTCTAAAGATGCGAATACTCAGGTTTCCGATACCTGGGATAGTCTTTCTGATTCCGAACAGTTGGCACTTATTAAACGCTATCAGTCTCTTAAGGAAATTCCAGAACAGCAGAGCGTCAGCTTACAGCAGCGTATGGACTGGTTTACCCAGCTTCCTGAGGTTGAAAAACAAAGAATGCGTGAGACTTGGCAAATGATGAGCAGTCAGGAACGTCGAGAACTTGGCTTACGCATGCAAAACGCCAAACCTGAAGAACGACTTGCCATTCGGGAAGAGTACATTCTCAAATACCAGCAAACGACTCAACCACCCTCTAGCTCGCATTAAGCGACCCATATAAAAAGCCTCTAAATGGATAATGCCAGTCAGTTAAGCAATTGACTGGCATTTTCTTTTTTAAATTCATGATCATATTTGCCAGGTGGAAAAGTCATCCGCAACTGTTGGATGCATGAGGTGTATTACTCCGCAAGATGCCTTCCTTGTGAAACTCCGCTTCTCATTTGGGCAAAACCAAAGTCACAAATGATATGACAAATATTTGATTTAAAACCTTAAGACTCCATCGTGAACCACTAAAAAGTTAAAGTGTCTATTTCTAAACTCTTTAACTGATCAGCATTCTTCCAAATGGAGGCTTTTGAATTTTCCAATTAGGTTTTATTTTCTTAGACGGCGATAAGCGACCAGCCCAAATAATCCGAATAGTCCCCAAATTCCGAATGAACCACCACTACTTGATGACGTATTGGCATTTTTTACCGTATTTCGTAGCAGGATCGTTGCTGTTTCAGACATTTTTTCATCTGCATCAAAAATCGTATACTGCATGCTGTAATCTGCCTGACTTAAGTTATTTCTCACACTAAATGTCAGTTTTCCACCATAGCAGGTCTCGCGCTGATAAGTATCAGGACAAGGGCCTTGTCGCTCTGCATTAAGAGAAACTCCGGCAGGAATCTTCACAATACGAATTGGAATCTCTTTTCCCTCTTTATCCTGATAAAAAGCCGACTTTCCTGAAGGTAGAGGCCCATCACCATCATCACTATCATTTTCAAGTGGATTCACAGTCACTGTCAGATTATTCTCTGGGCTAATCCAGTATTCATCACTCTTGGCAATCGGTGCAATATTGTTAAAAGCTGCTTTTAAAATTCCAGCACTGCTGATCCCCGTGGCCTTATCTTTGAGAGTATAGCTACAGAATTCCATATCTGTTGCCTTGGTCATTTTCCCATCGGTACGATACATCATGATCCGGTTGAGATCAGGCTTCCATTCACACTTAAGATTGGGGTCATTCGGATCACCCTTCACACTGGTCGAACTACCGGTACCAATTAACTCACCTACTCCTAAAGACTTAACACTAATATCATAATTTTGTGCATTCAAGACTTTGGTTTGAACCGTATTGCCCATCAAGGTTTCCTGAGGCATGGCCAGCACAAAGGGATTGACATAAATTGCACGGTATTGCTGATATTGCTTGGTATATTTAAGTAAATCTTCGTATTCTTTTAACTCTTCCTTTAAACCAGGTATTTCCTCTGCTGGCGTATTCTTATTTGTAATAATACTTTTGATGTCAGTTATATTGTCCTGATAAAAATTATTCAAATCGACCAAGCTGCTATTTTTCAGATCTGTGATATCTGCTGCGGTCAGACGTCGGATTTCGATTGAACCGATTTCACAGCTATTTTTTGCATCTGGATTTAAGGTAAGAGTAGATCCCACCACCCGATCAATGCCACGTTGATCCTGTTCAGCACAGCCACTTACCCCCACATCTACCAAATCTGTAGCTGTTCCATTATCACGTGGGTAATACATGCCTAGAAAACGGTTATCAATTGCAGGCTCAATATAGGCTGTTAATAAGTTGTTTATCGTGCTGTCAGAAACGTCAAGATTGTTTGAAGTTTCATCCGCATCTAACTCTGGCAATACACAACGTGATAGTCCAGTGGTTTGTATGGCATTTTTAACAGTAGTAAATACGACGCTTTGCTCCTTAGTCGGATTCCCCTGATTTAAGGCATATTCACAAGATAAGCCCTGATTAAATGCTAAAACATTAAAATAGAAATATTTAGAACCTGTTTTGTCATAAAATAAAGTAGATTGAGCTGCATTCTCAACAATAGTATTACTTAAGGCAGTTAAACTGGAAAAGGCACTGAGAGGGCGATTAGCTTGATTGGTCATACGCAAAATATGTCCTGTCTGACTCGCAGTATTTTTGGCAATGGTAGAATTATTCAACTCTACGGTTGCATAACCACAAAAATCAAGAATGCTGGCCGTATTTTCTGACCCATTTTTTACAATACTACTAGAACTAACTTTTACATTGGTTTGAGTCGTCCCTAAATTCCCCTGGCAATCCATAGCCAGCACACTACCATATGAACTTGCCTTATTTTGGTGAAGCAGCGAATCCTGGATGATCACACTCCTTTCGGTATTCATCGCCACCGTATAAATAGCCCCCCCTTCTGCATCTGCCCGAGAATTTACGATTTCACTGCTATTAATGCTTAAGGGGCCCGCGACATAAAAGGTACCGCCATTGCCCTTATCCTGTGTATTTTTTGCCGCATAACCATCTTTTAAGATGAGATGATAGACTTCCAGACTGGATTGACTGGCCATACTGTTAAAGAGACGGGTTTTTCCCTGACCTGAAATCGTGGTTTTTAAAGCATCACGGGTTGGATATAAATTCGTAATCGGACTACGACTGGTATAACTAAAGGGCGTTTTTCCATAAATTTTGAGCGCGGACTCAATGACAAGTTCGCTGTCTAATTTGTATTCACCCGCTTCAAGCTGAATCACGTCTGGGGCTGAACCATCCAGCCGAAGCGTACGGCCGACGTTACATCCGCCATAGGATTTATCTAATTTTGCAGTTTTAATCGCTTCTCGCAAAGAGCAGGCATTACTGTTCTCTCCGTCTTCATCCACCAAAGTGGTGACATAGATAGTTTTATCTTCGGCTGCCATCAAACTCATGGCAGATAAAATCATGGCCGCAAGCAGTCCTTTTTTATAATTTTTCATGATTTTTCCTTAATCTTTTAATTCACGGCGCAAACCCATTAACCCAATTAAAATCAGTAGCCCACCAAAGCCCCATGCGCCACCTGAAGTTTTGACTGATTTGTCTTCCATTTCATTTTTTGGCTCCTGCACGATTTGAGTGGTAATGGTCAGATAAGGTTTACTTTTATTAAATCGCGTGGATGTGGTTACCACTTGCAGCTCGAAGATATCTGCCCCATGCCAAGTCGAATCTGGGGTATACACCACATTGCCATGAATATCGATGCGTGTTTTACCTTTGGACTCTGTTTTAGTTTGCACAACTTTCAAACATCCATCTTGCCAAGGCTCACCTGTCGGCTGTTGACCAACCATGACATTGCATTGTTCTTTTGGAATTAAATCACTATCACCCAAAAAGGATTCAATTGAAAATTTGGCAATTTCACCTTTTAACAGGTCTTGTCCAACCAGACTCCCTGAGGTTGGCACAGTGATTTCAATCGCACCACGGTCACAGAACAGATTATCCATTAAACGGTTGATACCACGCTGGTCAGCAGCTTCACATGCCACTGTCGGGGCTGCAAGATTAAGCGCTGTACCTCTATTTACAATAGATGAGTCGCTGACCTGATTATGACTTAATAAAATACGTGGACGCATATAACCAAGAAATTGCCCTTTAGCAACGCTGTATGGACAAAGTATGGCTGTGCTATTTTCACTCAAGGTTTGACAAACACCTTCACTCTTATTTGAAGCTTCGGCTAAGATTTGTGTACCATTCCAAAGCTCATTTGGAGCAACAGCATCCCCTGTACCGCAGGACACAGTCAGCAGATTGTTTTGAATCAGGGTTTTATCGCCGTTTTCAATTTGGCAGTCCTGTGCACCATTTCTTAAAATAATACTATTTGCCACATAAGCCCTGCCAGCCGGGGCATTCATACGTAAAGCAGTATCAGCATTATCAACGATCGTTAGGTTATTTAATCCCATCCCGTCCATGACATTAATGAGTGTCCCCTTATTTTTTAATAGGGTACTACTTAATACTTCGGCACTAATGTTTTGAAGATTCTCTGTGTCAGCAAACTGCCCGGCGCTATAAATATTGGCCGCCGAGTTATTTAAGGTCTGGTTATTTTTAAGGACACTTTGCCTGATAAGGAAAGCGGGCAACTCGCTATATAAAATGCCACCTCGTTGTGCTTTGTTATTTTCAATCAGGCTATTTTTAATTTCAACACGACTGAGAAAGTTCTGACCAAATTGTCCCGTATTATAAATTGCCCCACCCAAATTGGCTGCACCATTAAATAAACGGCTATATTCAACCACCACTTGGCCTTTATTATGAATCAGACCACCTTGTTCAGCACAACTGACTTTGCCACAGCCTTCGAGGTCTAGTTCTTTTAAGTTAAGCTGAACTAGTGTATCTGTGCTGTTAAGGCGAAATAGATTGTCAGTTCCTTGCATTTGAATATGGGCATTATGCAGACCCAGTGTTTTTTCAGTTGTACTGAATTCTTCATCGCTATCAGCTACAGACCGAATGCTTAGAGATTTTTTGATTGCTATATGCTTATTGAGCACATAAGTATTTTTTTCTTTTAAAATAATGGTACTGGATGAATTTTCTCCACCACATCCCATAAAACCTTCTTTGGCTAAGCCCCGGTTAATATATCCAACGGCTTCTCGAAGTGAACATTCCTTGTCATCTTTTTCAATATCTTCTGTCGTGGTTACAATAATATCTGCACTATACGCCTGCCCTGCCATACACAGCAAAGCCATGCCTATGCTCTTCTTGAGCATAACCTTCTCCTTAATTTTTATTTCTTTCTTTTTCTTCTAAAGTTGCAGAATCCTTGCAACTGTGAATTATTTTGCCTTACTGTGGCATAGACTGAGCAATTACTCAAGAATTTTTATGATTTACCGATATTCGTCAATCAAGGCATAAATCTGTCGCAGATTGGCATTGCTGACCTTCAGTTTTTCTCCCTTAAGCAGTTGAATAATTTGCTCTAATCTCTGAAGAAGTACCGAAGTTTGATGTGGCCCATGACTCAGTAAATAGTCAAAAATTTGAGGATCTAAATGAATCCCCCGACGATCCAGTACGGATGAAACCAGCGCATAACGATCAGCATAAAGGCTACCACTCGGCACACGGGTACTCACCGCTTGTGTTAAGCGTGACTGTAGATCTGGCAGCTCAAGCTTAAGTTCAATCGGCGCAAAGCGTGAAGAAAATACCAGCTGTCCGCCGCCTTCATTATTATAATTAATCAGATGAAAGACTGCGCGCTGCCAATGCGGCACACCACTAATCGCTTCAATATCATCGAGTGCGACCAGATCAAAACGATCCAGCGAGGTAATCGCCTCGGTCGGGGCATCTAGAAGCTCAAGTAAAGATACCTGAATCGCAGATTTCCCTACTTCAAGATAAGAGTCACAGATAGCAGACAATAAATGACTTTTCCCTGTACCCGCCCCACCATAGACATAAAAACGGCTGATTAAGCCTGCATGTAATTGACGCACTGCATCAATCACATGCCCCCAACCCGGCCCTGAAAAATCACTGATTCGGGCATCGAGCTGAGGTTCTATATCTAACTGCAATTGACGCATATGATTTTTTGGCCTTATGAGTCTCTACCATGGGGATCATGAATTTTACTTGAGTTCTCCTCTGCTTGCAGCGGTTTTTTCTCTGGCTTTTTCATTTCAATATCAACATCTAAGTCTGCTGTTTCGATATTGATTGAACCAGTAGAGGCATCTTGCATCACAATGGCCCGATCGCCATAAAATGTTGTGTGTTCATAGTACTCGCGTACATGCCGCAGTAGTACCACAATGACGGCTGCCACCGGTAATGCAATCAGCATTCCCAGGAAGCCTGCCAGCTGTGCACCTGCCAATACGGCAAATACTACGGCAACAGGAGAAAGACCAATTTTATCGCCCAGCAAGAATGGTTGCAGAATATAACCTTCAACTGCCTGTCCGACCATAAACACAATGCCGACCAATACCAGTTGCCACCAGTCAATCCCAAATTGCAGTAAGGTCGCAATCACCGCTGCGATAATACCGACTGCAAAGCCCAGATAAGGAATAATACTGGCCAGACCTGCCACCATACCAATAATCAATCCAACCTCAAGACCAATCAGTTGCAAGCCCACCGCATAGACAATTCCCAGCAAGATCATGACCAGAAACTGCCCTTTAACAAAAGCACCCAGCACGCTATGACATTCGCCTACAATTTTTAGTGTACTTTTTTCATAAGGACGCGGAATCAGGCGGCGCAAGCTCCCCAGCATACGATCCCAATCCAGCAGGAAATAGAAGGCAATGATGGGAATTAAGACAATCGTACCGCCAATCTGGAGAAAATTAATTCCGGATTGAGCAAGGCGTAACAAGAATGCCTGAATACTGTCTGCGCTATAATTGGTTTGTACATAATTCATGACCACATCAGAAATCTGATTGGTATCAATTTCCATTTCAACGACATTAAAGGTATTGGACAACCATGGTAAAAAGGTCGAATTAATCCATCCAATGATCGCGGGTATATTGTCACGTGCATACATCAACTGTTGCCAGATCAGTGGCACTAAATACCAGATGGCCAAGGTCAGTACAATTCCGATTCCGATAAAAACAATACTAATAGAAAGCCAACGCGGCAGACCCACATCATGCAATTTATCCACCAGCGGGCTAAATAGATAAGCCACTAAAAGTGCTGCAACAAATGGAATTACAACGGGTTTTAATAAGTATAAAGTCCATAACAATAAAGCTATCCCAGCTAGGATAAACACGCGACGCAATGTGCGATCTACCATAAAGTTTCGCCTTTTCTCTATTAATCATTCTAAAAATTAAAATATTTCAATAAAGATAGCATTTTAGATCAGAAATACCATAAGAGTTTTATATATTCAGGTTATAATCGCCACCGCGAATGCGGAGACTTCATTATGAGCAACTCAACTTCTACCCCAAATACTGGTTTAAGCTACAAAGATGCAGGTGTCGACATTGAAGCGGGCGACGCGTTAGTCGATCGTATCAAATCTGTCGCTAAGCGTACCTCACGTCCCGAAGTTATGGGCGGTCTAGGTGGCTTTGGTGCACTTTGTAAAATTCCTAAAGGTTATGAAGAACCTGTTCTCGTATCTGGCACAGATGGTGTGGGTACAAAATTACGTTTAGCATTGAATTTGAACCGTCATGACACAATTGGTCAAGACCTGGTGGCAATGTGTGTTAACGACCTTCTCGTGTGTGGTGCTGAACCACTGTTCTTCCTCGACTATTATGCAACTGGTCATTTGAATGTGGATGTTGCTGCAAATGTTGTCACTGGTATCGGTACTGGTTGTGAGCTTGCTGGCTGTGCACTGGTCGGCGGTGAAACTGCTGAAATGCCAGGCATGTATGAAGGCGAAGATTACGATCTTGCAGGTTTCTGTGTCGGTGTCGTTGAGCAAAGCAAAATTATTGATGGCTCTAAAGTCAAAGCCGGTGACGTTTTAGTTGGTGTTGCTTCTTCAGGTGCGCACTCAAACGGTTACTCACTGCTTCGTAAAATTCTAGACGTGAAAAATGTTGATTTAACTCAAATCGTTGATGGTCGCCCACTTGCAGATGTTGCAATGGAACCAACCCGTATTTATGTCAAATCGATTCTTGAATTGCTTAAACATGTCGATGTACATGCAATGGCACACATCACTGGTGGCGGTTTGCCAGGCAACCTGCCTCGCGTATTACCAAACGGTGCTCAAGCAGTCGTAAATGAATTTTCTTGGGAATGGCCTGAGCTGTTCAAACTCCTTCAACGCGAAGGCGGTGTAGAGCAGTTTGAAATGTATCGTACCTTTAACTGTGGCGTCGGCATGGTGCTTGTGGTTGATGCAAATGAAGCTGACAAAACTGTTGAATTACTCAACGGTCTTGGTGAGAAAGCATGGACAATGGGTCAGATTCAAGACAATGCTGAATCGGTTGCAGGTGCAGACGAAAAAATTCGTGTGATCTTCGCATAATTTCGCATGATTAAAATTGCTGTACTTGTTTCAGGTAGCGGATCAAATCTACAAGCCTTGATTGATGCCAATCTTTCAGGGCAAATTGTCGGCGTGATTTCCAATAAACCTGAAGCCTTTGCTTTAACGCGTGCGCAACAAGCAGGAATTCAAACTGCAGTTATTGAACACAGGCAATATCCAAACCGAGAAGCGTTTGATGATGTGATGCATCAGCAACTGCTGGACTGGGATGCGGATCTGGTGGTACTTGCCGGCTTTATGCGAATTTTAAGTGAAAAATTTGTAAAAGCCTGGGAGGGGAAAATGTTGAACATTCACCCTTCTCTATTGCCTTATTACAAAGGCATGCATACCCATCAGCGTGTACTCAATACCGGTGATGTTCTGCACGGCTGTACGGTGCATTATGTCACGGCTGAACTTGACGCAGGCCAAGCGCTTGCTCAAGGTGTGCTCAAGGTTTCTCACCACGATACGGTAGACAGTTTGGCAATGCGTGTGCATAGCCTTGAACATGTAATCTATCCTCAAGTCGTGGAATGGATTTGCAGCGGTGCGATTCAATACACTGAAGACGGTGTGCTATATCGAAACGAGAAAATGCAAGAACCTGTTCAATTCTGCAAGTTTTAACATCATTTAAATATAAAAAACGCATCCTCGGATGCGTTTTTTATATTCTCTTTTTAATGATTCAAACAGATTGTTGCTGAATCAATTGCTTTACCAAGTCCGCTACCTGATCGGGTTGTTCCAATGGAAACATATGTCCTCCCTCTACCACGGTAAAAGGAATACCAAATTTCTTTTCGACCTGCTGCGGGAACTTGCGGGCCAGAAATGGACCTTGCTCAGCCACGACCAAATGTACCGGAACTTTCGGTTTCGCCTGAGGCAACCACCACAGTGAGGGATTGGTTCTAAACACAGCCACTTCATCCTTTTTAGGGATGGTGAGTTCTACTCCGCCCCGAATCGGATCATCTTGCAAGGCATGCTCAATATAGGCCTGGAAGCAATCGGCATCAAAGTCTTGATAAAAACCTTTAGGACGCAGTAATTCAGCTGCCTGTTCACGTGAATCCCAATGATCACGACGGCGCTTGGACAGACCTGCCGGAGACATTCTGTCCAAAGCTTTTAAGCGCAAAGTTTTCGCAAGATGCAAGGCAAAGGCCTCTTTACCCATAATCATCGGCGGGTCCAGCATGATCATCTGCAAAAACAGTTCGGGACGCTGTAAGGTAGCCTGGAAAGTTAATACTGATCCTAGAGAATGTCCCAAACCAATCACCGGTCGACCTTTTGACTGACGCACAATACTGTCAATCACTTGCTGAGTCAGGCTTTTCCAATGATTATCCACTGGATAACGTTTATCAGGCCCTAAGAGCGGCACATAGATAATATCGTAATCATCTTGCAGTCCATCAAACAGCTTTTGATAGACTTTCGATGGCACGCCATTGGCGTGCGCGAAATGAATCAATGGTTTCATTGCAATGTCGTACTGTTTTCTGACTGAAGTTTCTGCGCAACTGAAGTGGCAATTCCGTCACCAATCGATGAGCCCATGCGACCCAATACGGACTCAAATGGACTATATTCAATCGTATAATTCAAGGCTCTTTCAGTTTTAAGTTCGCGCTTCAAGGTGTTTAAACTTCCAATCCGATCTGCAATTCCTAATTTCACCGCCTGATCACCGGTCCAGAACAAACCAGAGAAAATCGTAGGATCGGTTGATTTCAGTTTATTACCACGCCCCTGTTTTACCGCATTAATAAAGTGACTATGCACATTATCCAAGACACCTTGTACATGGGCTTTTTGTGCAGGATCGACTGGTTGAGTCATCGACAGCAAGGCTTTATTGTCACCTGAAGTCATGGTGCGATCTTCAACACCAAGCTTTTGCAGCAAATTACTCACGCCATAATTTGGCATGATCACACCAATCGAACCGACTAAACTCGATGGATTGACAATAATCTCATCCGCAGCAGAAGCGATATAATAAGCACCCGAAGCACCGGTATCACCGATCACTGCATAGAGTTTTTTCTCGGGATACTGCTTTTTCAAATACTGAATTTCTTGCCAGATTTCATCGGACTGTACCGGTGAACCACCCGGCGAGTTGACATTCAGCACTACGGCTTTACTTTGTTTATTTTCAAAAGCTTTTTTCAGCGATTTAATCGTATTGCTACTGTTGACACTCTGCTTGTCGGCAGCAATCGTACCAATAATATCGACGACGGCAATATGAGCACCTGCGCCAGCGCTGGCATCTGAGGAAACTGAACTACAGCTCTTGCCGAGTGCCAAAATCACCACAAGCAGATAAGCAAAAGTCAGGAATTTAAAGAAAATTCCCCAACGGCGCGCACGGCGCTGCTCTTCAACCGAAGCTAAAACCGCTTTTTCCAGCAATTTCCATTCCGGACCAGTCGGTTGAACTGGCTGTTGCGTATTTTGTATTTGATTTTCAGGTTTTGGTGGCCAATCGGACATAAATAATCCAATAAATTGATTTATATTGAACCCATTATATACACTGAATCGGGTAATTCTGTCTAAACAAAACGTTTTCGCCTATAATAAATTTTGTTCTCTTTTTATTGTACTTAGACGAAATCAATGACCAAACAGGACTCACGGAATTCAGCTTACGGTTTACTCAAATACATTAGCCGCCAACCGCTTCCGGTTTCTCGATGGATGGCCCGTCTTCTGGCCTTTATTGTGAACAGTTTCAAAGTCACGAAAACTTCGGAAATCATTCGCCTCAATCTCGAGATCAGCCTTTCTGAACTGTCCAATGACGAACGTGAGCGTATTAACCGTGCTGCGGTTCGCAATGAATTAATGTCATATTTCGAGTTTTTTACCATTTGGGGCTCAACTAATCAGAAAAATATCAAACGGGTGCATCGCGTCATTGGCGAAGATCTACTGCATGATGCACTGGCACAAAATAAAGGCCTGGTGTTAATCGTGCCACATTTTGGTACCTGGGAAATCATGAATGCCTATGTCGCCCAGTTTACTTCCATGACCATTATGTATAAACCTGTAAAAAATCAGGCAGCGGATCAGTTTGTACGGGCTGCGCGTAGCCGCGAACAGGCACATCTGGTGCCGACCGATGAATCTGGCGTCCGTCAGATTTTTAAGGCCTTAAAACAAGGTGGCACCACCGTGATTTTGCCAGATCATACGCCCAATGTGGGTGGTGAGTATATTCCGTATTTTGGGGTGCCTTTGGCCACCAGTAATTTAAGTGCCAAGCTGATTCAAAAGACCAAAGCCCGTGCTCTGTTTTTATATGCCCTGCGTAATACTGAAGATGGTTTTGATATCTTTATCGAAGCGATCGACGAAAAAATTTATAGTGGCAATGCCAATCAGGGCACGCAAGTCATTATCAATAGTATTGAAAATTTAATCCGTCGCCATCCTGAACATTATCACTGGAGCTATAAACGCTTTAATGCACATCAGGGCTTGGGCAATCTTTATACACTGGAGCATGAACAGGCTTTAGGCAAAGTAAATGCGTTAAGAACTCAGGAATTACATGAAGCTTCGCCCGCTCTAGAATCAGCGACTTAAAGGCTGACGATATAACCATTGCCATTGATGTCGTTCGGCTGAAAGTACCAGTTTTGAGTCTTGTTGCTGAAAGTGCAGACTACCCTGCTCTGCCGTATTCAGTAACGGAATATTGAGGGCTTTGAGCCGCTGCTGAGTCAATTGGCTCGGATGGCCATAACGGTTAAATTTCCCTGCCGAAACAATTGCCAGTTTAGGCTGTAAAACTTCTAAAAACTGATAGGCTGAGCTGTGCTGACTGCCATGATGTCCAAGCACCAGCACATCAACTTTAAGCTCAGGATAATCTTGGAGCAGCTGATACTCAGTCTCCCAACCCGCATCGCCCATGAGTAAAAAATTTTGATAAGGCCCGGCATTTTTAACTTGCAGATATACCACACAAGACCGTTCATTTTTATTGAAATGGGCTGTATTTAACTGCTGCTGCCGAGGTGCCAGAATTTTAAACTGAATATCTTCAGACCATTGCCACTGCTGACCTTGATGACAGAACTGAAAACGGGAGGAGTGCGCTATTTCAGGAATCTGATTGGACGATACCTCTTTAATTTTCAATTGATGTTTAATACTGTGATAAGCGCCACTATGATCTTGATCCAGATGGGTTAAAATCAGTTGATCCAGCTTACCCACACCTTGCACAGACAGAAATGGCAGAATCACCTGTCGACCGATACTGAATTTTTCTTCATCATAATAGCCACCCATATCGATCATCATACTGCGTGCTCCATCCCGAAGAAAAATTGCTTGTCCCTGCCCCACATCCAGAATAGAGAGCTGAAATGCATGCTGATTGAGCTGAGGAATACACAGCGGCACACAGGCAAGCGCCGTCCAGCTTTTGGGCAATAGGCCACGCGGTAAAAATACAATCATTAAGGCCAGAATACACAGCGCAATCATCCAGACATTCATCGCCACCGGAATCAGTTGTGGAGCAAACAGCCGATCAAGCAGATCCAGAAATGCCAGCAGCATGTGAATGAAAACATCATTCAATTGAAATACCACACTGGAAAGTGGCTCTGAAATAAAAAACAACAAAGCCGCCAGAATATCTATAGGCACAATCAGCAGCCCAATCCATGGAATCGCGACCAGGTTACTGAATGGGGTAATCCAGGCGATTTGCTTAAAAAACAGCATCATCAAGGGAAATAGCGCCAGAAAGATTTTCCATTGTGATTCCAGCAGCACTTTCAACGCAAAATATAGCCGTTGTAATAAGGTTTGTTCTGTCTGACGCGGTTGCTGCTGAATGGTCTGATAGATTCGCAGCAAAACAAAGCAGGCCCCATAAGACAGCCAGAATGCAGCCGACAAAATACTGAAAGGATCAAAGAGCAATAATAAGGCAGCACTCAGAATCAGTAATTTTAAAGCTTGCACATTTTGCCTGAGCAACAAGGTAAAGGTCACAATCACGCAGATCAATAAAGTGCGTAGCGCTGGAATTTCAAAGCCCACAAAGGCGCAGTACAGCAAGACACATAGTAAAAAAGGCAGGCTCAAAAAATACTGCCTTGGCCATTTCAGATAAATATGCGGCATAAATCTTGAAATCAGATATTGCAAAGTACCACAGACCATCAAGGCAAAGATCAGAACGTGCGGCCCGGAAATGGCTAATAAATGGCTCATACCAAAACGCTGGAATTGTCGCTCTGTCGCCGGATCTAACAGGCTTTCATCACCGCTTAATAAGGCCAATAACAAACCTTTATGCTGTACGGGTTGCCTGGCTACGAATTCTCTTAATGCCAGTCGCTGCCGCTCTACCCAAAGTAAAATTCGCGGACTTAAATTTTGCTGCTGGCGTAAATATTTGCCATGACCAAGCGCATAAAGTTGTTGCGGTTGTAACTCCTGAATGCTCTTGATTCGGAAACCGGCCATGATATTTTGCTGTAATGCCCACTTTTCAGCGTCAAAAGATCCGGGGGTGGCATAACTATGATGAGGTCGGATTTGGCCTTGAATTAAGTAATATCGTCCAAGTTCAAGGAGGTGCTGCTTTATCTGCGCATTTATCAAACTGGATTGAGTCACGGGTTCTTGGACAGGCAAAAAGCCCATCCATTTAACTGTACTGCCATCAGGGCTGAGCACATGCAGAGCTTGCTGGATATTCTGCTCACCAAGTTTATTCAGGTCTTTGATATGCACCACAATCTGTTTTTCGGAGACTTCATGTTCACGCGTCGACAAGCGTTCAGACAGTTGCAGATTGGCATAGCCATGGCCTAGAAATAATCCTAACAGCAGGCTTGAACCAGTCATGACCAAATTGCGTAATGGTGTGTTGAAAATGTGCTTTAATTTACGGCAACCCAGATACCACAGTAATACCGCGATTAGAACGACCGTGCTGCCCAGTTGAACAGACAGAAAACTTTTCCCCATACAGGCCAGGCCTAAAATCCAGCCGATACACAGCCACTGCAACATTGGATCTTATTCTTTATGGTTATTATTTCACCCAATAATAAAGCCCACCGGAGTGAGCTTCAATCAAATGCGAATATTCTCTTGATTTAGGGTGTGACCCAAAGACCATCCTGCATATGTAAAATTCGGTCTGCAGCATGTGCCAGTTGTTCATCATGCGTCACAATCAGCATCGCCATATTGAATTCACGTTGCAATTCGGTGAGCAGTTCAAAAATCTTTGCTGCAGTCTTACGATCCAGATTTCCGGTCGGTTCATCTGCCATCATCAGTTTAGGTTTGCCCACCACTGCACGCGCTAAGGCCACACGCTGGCGCTCACCTCCAGATAATTCACCTGGCTTATGTGTCAGACGATGCGAAAGACCAACCCGCTCCAGCAAGTATTCAGCCTGCTGTTTGGCTTCTTTAAACTTCACATTATCGCGGAGCATCAGGGGCATGGCTACATTTTCCAGTGCCGTAAATTCTGGCAACAGATGATGAAACTGATACACAAAACCCAAATGCTCATTGCGCACATAGCCGCGTTCTGCTTCAGACAAGGTATCGAAACGGCGACCATTGACCATCACTTGCCCTGATGTTGGTCGATCCAGTCCACCCAAAACATGCAATAAGGTACTTTTACCAGAACCACTCGAACCGACAATCGAGACAAACTCACCTGCTTTGACCTGCAGCGACAAGCCTCGAATCACATCGACGGTGGCTTTGCCATCGGTAAAGGATTTGTGAATATTCTGGGCATCTAAAATCAGATTACTCATAACGCAAAGCCTCTGCCGGTTGAATTTTTGCTGCACGTAAAGCGGGGTAAATCGTCGCGACAAAACTTAAGGCCAATGACAAGCCGACAATCACCAAGACATCCTGCCAGCGTAAATAAGAAGGTAGATAATTGATAAAATAGGCATCAAACATATTCAGACCCAAAGTATTGTTTAACCAGCCGATAAAGCTACTGATACTGGTCGCTGCAATAATCCCGAGGATTGCGCCGGCACATGTCCCAATCACCCCAATCACCGTGCCTTGCACCATAAAGATTTTGGTAATGGTGGCAGGCGAAGCACCCAAAGTCCGTAAAATCGCAATGTCCGATTTTTTATCCGTCACCACCATCACCAGTGATGAAACGATATTAAATGCCGCAACCAGCACAATCAGGAATAATAACAAGCTGACCATGGCTTTTTCCATCTGGATCGCGCTGAACAGATTACCATGAGTATAAGTCCAGTCAGATGCGTAGAAGTTGGCTGGTAAATCTCGCACGATTTCCTGAGACACTTGCGGTGCGACAAAAATATCATCCAGTTTTAAACGCACGCCTTGTGCACCATCTGGTAGGCGCAATAAAGTTGAAGCATCATTTAAAGCGATATATCCCATCATCGAGTCGACTTCAGCACCAATACTGAAAATTCCCACCACTTTAAAGCGCTTGAAACGAGGCACCACACCTGCTGGTGAAGGGGTCGCCTCTGGCAATACCAGAGTAATATTATCGTTTAAACCGACCCCCATGGCATCGGTCATCTGCTTGCCCAGAACAATACCAAATTCACCTTTTTTCAGGCTATCAATACTGCCCTCGACCATATGGTTTTGTATAATGGATACTTTTTTCTCATACTCGGGTTCAATCCCGCTGACCATAATCCCGGCAACCTGTCCCTGTGCCGTCAGCATGCCCTGTAATTGGGTAAATGGTGCGACCCCTTGGACATGCTCATGCTGCTCAATCTGCTTTGCAAGTTCGGGCCAATTTGTTAGAATTTGCGTTGAAGAAACAGTAGCTTGAGGTATCATTCCCAAGACACGATTTTTCAACTCTCGGTCAAACCCATTCATCACAGACAAAACTGTAATGAGGACTGCTACACCGAGCGTGAGACCGATCATTGAGACCAATGCAATAAAAGAAATGAAGTGGTTACTACGCCGTGCGCGAGTATATTTCAACCCTATATACAGCGAGATTGGTTTAAACATAACCATCTAGTCCGAGGTAATAAATTATGGAAAATGTACAGCATCCAAACGGATACACGGAAAGACGCGTTATGTCTCGCATCGATGCTGCCTTACGAATTAATTATCAGATTATTTCCGATGATGTTGCCTTAAATGATCCTTATGACTCTAACTTTGTCTTGCCCCGCTATTTTCTACTACTTGCAGAGCTAGATCAATTTGATCATGCGGTTAACTACGAATTAGAACAATTATCTGAAAAAGATCAACAAATTGCTCGAATCTTATCCTTATTCAACCAAAAATTAAACCTTATTACCGGTTCTTTGTATGACGCAATTGTACAAAGCATGTTACCCGTACCAGAGCAGGTGAACTTTTCGGAAACCGGTTTTAGTTTCTTTAGTGACCGCCCCATCACTGAAGGTACCTATCTGCACGTGACTTTAAGCCACCCGGAAAATTTCTTCCATATTGCGGCAACCGCCCAGGTGGCCTACAGTCGTGAAGAAGAAAATAGCAAATTCCGGACCGGTGCTTATTTCATTACCATGCACCCACAAGACCGCGTCAAACTGGGTGAATGTGTCAAAGCCAACTTTGCTTAAATCACTGATTTAGTCATTGTGAATACTGGATGGAAGGCGAGCTGCATAGCTCGCTTTAATTTCTCTGGAAAAATACAACAATAAACCCGTCAACAAAATACCGACACCGATTAAGGCCTCACCCGACAAGCTTTCACCATTCAAAAGCACACCTACGAATAAAGCAAGCATTGGAGTCAATACCGTCGTCAAAGACAAGGTGGTCGCCCTGATTTTCTGTACCAGTTTAAAATAACAGAACATGGCAATCAGCGAAGCCATCACCACGGCATATCCTAGCCCGATCAGTGATTTTGCCTGAGGCATTTGGGTTGGCACAAATTGCCAGATAAATGGCAACATGGCACACGCCATGACTGCTGAAACTGCAATGGAACCTGCCGCTTGCGCCATCGGTTGTAAGGGTGCATTGACTTTTTTGACCCAGAACATCGAAACACAATAAATAAACACACTCAGTAACATCAGACCAATGCCGATTGGCTGAATGTGCTGGTCTTTACCACCGAGACAAATCACTGCCAAACCAGTCAGGGCAATCGCCATCCCGCACCACTGTGAAGGATAGAGCTTGAGCTGAAACACGAAACGGCCAATCAATCCGGTAATAATAGGTGCCAGACCAAACATCAGCGCAATAATGCCTGAGCTGAGATAATCCGTGGCCAGATAGGTAAAAATCTGCGAGCCAATAAAACTGCAAGCTCCAGCCAGATAACTGTGCATCGAGAGAGAATCGACAGGAAAACGGGTTTTAAACAGCCACAACAAGATAAATGCAAAAGGCAATGCCAGAAAAAATCGCAGAGCCAGTGCCCAGAGCGGATGCAGATCGCTTACACTCCAGACAATGGCTAGCGGTGTAGTGGCCCAGATAAAAACCAATAAAAGATAGGTCACAACCATATTGGTGTGTGTTGGCATGCGCGATTGCTCTTAAAGTGCAGATGTTTTACGTTTTTGTTTTTGAATGGTTTGATCCAGTGCGCTTGAAAATTCACGCTTATCCCGCTCTGAAATCGGAGGTGGCCCACCCGTTTGTACGCCGGCACCACGCAAACTATCCATAAAGTCTCTTAGATGTAAACGTGCTTTGACATTGGCCGTGGTATACACTTCACCGCGTGGATGAATGGCAATCCCGCCCTTTTCAATCACTTCTGCCGCCAGGGGAATATCTTGGGTCATGACAATATCATGCTCTTTCATGCGCAGAATAATCTCTTTATCTGCAGCATCAGCGCCACTCATCACCTGAATTGAATTAATCCGGACTGAAGGCGTAATGCCCACCGACTGATTAGCCACAAAAGTCACTTCCAACTGATAGCGATCCGACGCACGGATAATCACATCTCTTAAAATACGGGGTAATGCATCAGCATCGACCCAAAGTTTGAATGGCAACACAGGGTTTCCCATTAAGGTATAAATCCTGGGTATTCTAGCAAATTGAGAGGATCAGGTTGATGATTAAATCGTTGCATTTTCATCGCTGCTGTCGCTCATGTTTTTTTGAATCTATTTGATTTGAGCAACGACTGTGATTTAGTCTAGAAAAAAATTGGCTGCATTTAATTTGAAAATTCATTCGATTGACTTGAAAAATCGCAATGACCCTCGATTAACTATAAATAAGTCATCCAAGATCAATTGTGCATATGAAAAATCAGAATAGCCCAGAGATCATCACCATTGATGATCAGAATTTCGGTAGTCACGTCGAACACTGGACATTACTCACCGAGAATCCAGGTACAGATGTGCCACAGTGGTTAGGCAAAGCTCTTGATGCGCCTATTATGCCGATGGGCATTTGCACACAAGAATGTGATATGGATGAAAATACCTGGCTGATTCAGGGGCCGAGCAAAGCTGCGGTGCAATTGAGCCAAGTGATCGCCATAGAAAATAATAAGCCGCAAGCAGTAAAAACTGCATTCCCCTGCTTTGATAGTCCTTATCAGGTCAAAGCGACCATCGACCGAATTATTTCCTGCAAATCCAATACTCAGGCGGTATTACGTCTGAATCTGGGTGCCAACAATATTATTTATGCTTTCGATAGTCTGTATAGCGTCAATCATCCGCATTATGAAAAAGACCAGTCCTATGTGGTGAATCTGAATGCTTGGGCCTATGAGCTTGAAGCAGTGGCTGACCATGAACATCTGGTGGTGGATGATCCGGCTTCGATCAAGCATCACCGTGCCTTGAATGATATTCTGGCAGCCAACCAGGGCGTGGCACCCGATAATTTGCAGGAACAGATTGATGCCTGGCAGCCACACTCAGAAGAAGATAAAGCACCTGTTACTGTAGATTTCTCTAAAATGGTGGCTTATCTTTATGGTGAAACCATGGGTCAGGAAGATGAAGCCTGGTTTCAGGGCAATATTGTCGGTAAAACTGCCATGCAGTTTATGGATCAGGACTATACCCTGTATGATGTCACGCTGATTCATGATGAAGGTCAACCAGCCACCTTGATCCGGATTGCAACGCGGAATGAGCAGCATAAAAATTTCCAGATTGGTCAATATATTCGTGGAAATCTGTGGATTCAGGCCAATATTTATAGAAAATCGGCTTAAGTTAAAATAAACAAAGAAGGTCTTCTTTTTGATGGGGATCTTCTTTGTTTAATCCGTATTTTCTGTTTTTAATTTTATTTTTTTGATTATTTTTTACCCATTTTTTCTAGCTTAATAACCTATTTAAATCATTTAAAAAATCGAGTTATCCACATTGTTAAATTCACATGAATTCATTTTATACATGCAATCGAATCCTAAAAATCTTGTAAAAATAAGACTTTGATTTCGCATACGAATAAGTTCAGACAAATCCAAAGCTGATATTTAAATAAAATGAAAATTTATGAACTTTAATCAAGAATGTACTTTATTTAATCAATTTTTTATGATAAAAATACTCACAACAAATAGTATTAACGATAAATAGATCGGACAATAAATATCTATGAAAATCGTGCAAGAAGAAACATTAGACCAGGTCGAGCATCATCTTAGCTCTCGCTATAATATTGATATGATGTCATGCCTTTTTTTCATGTTGGGAATGCTGATCTGCGGCTTTACCCTGCATACTTTTATTTTTTAAATTCCCTGACATAACCGAATGCATAAAAAAACCCAGCCTATGCTGGGTTTTTACATTTCAGGGATTAACCATTGCGTTTTGCAAAGTCATCCATAAAATTCACCAAGGCTTGTACGCCCTCTAATGGCACTGCATTATAAATACTGGCACGCATACCACCGACAGAGCGGTGACCCGCAAGATTCAATAAATGCTGGGCTTCTGCTTCTTTCAGGAATTGTTTTTCAAGATCTGCATTGGCCAAAGTAAATGGCACATTCATGATTGAACGATTTTCTTTGAAGATTGGATTGGCATAAAAATCGCTTTGATCGATATAACCATAAAGCAGATTGGCTTTTTCCAGGTTCACTTTATGCATGGCCTCTACACCACCATTTTCCAGCAACCATTCAAATACCAGACCAGACAAGTACCATGCATAAGTCGACGGCGTATTTACCATAGAACCATTTTTGGCTTGATCTGAGTATTTTAAGATACTTGGAATTTCAGCTTTGGCTTGATCCAGTAAATCTTCACGAATAATCACCAGGGTTAAACCCGCTGGGCCGATATTCTTTTGCGCACCTGCATAGATCACACCAAATTTTGATACATCAAGTGGCGCAGATAAAATGCTTGACGAATAGTCACAAACAAGGGGCTTATCTGTTTCAGGAATAGAGGCAAACTGCAGACCACCAATAGTTTCGTTGTCTGCATAGTGCACATAGGCGGCATCGGCAGACAGCTTCCATTCGCTTTGCGCACTAATCGCGTGTTTAGCATCAATTTTGATACCTGCTTCTACGACATTGATATCGCCATAGCGTTGCGCTTCTTTCAATGCCTTTTCAGACCAGATTCCGGTATGGATATAGTCCGCTTTGTTATTTTTACCCAGCAAGTTCAATGGAATTGCCGAAAATTGTAAGGATGCGCCACCCTGCAAGAACAATACTTTGTAGTTCTCGGGAATATTCATGAGTTTGCGTAGGTCTGCTTCCGCTTTTTCAGCCACGGCCACATAGTCGGAACTACGGTGGCTCATTTCCATGATCGAAAGACCTTTGCCATGCCAGTCAAGCATTTCAGCTTGAGCTTTTTCAAGTACGGTAGTCGGTAATGCAGCAGGACCAGCACAGAAGTTGTACGCGCGCATGAGTTTTCCTTATCTATGTGAGACACAATAAAATGATGGCATTTAACCATATCTGGCAAGGTCTTGCACAAAATTATTTCAATCTCGAACTGTAATTACAGTCAAAAAATCAATGTAGATTCACAAGATAAGTTGACCATTTATAGGGTTAATTAAACTTATTATGCCTATTTTTATTAAATGTTTGAGTTTAAAAATAAAACTATTATGATGAACTCACAATGATTAAAAAATAATCTGAAAAATTAGAAGTAGGGAAAAAATGGATAACTTTATTAATCGCCTCAAATTACATATTGAGCATGTTAAACGTGTCGGTGCGCATTGCTCAACTGAAGAAACCACCAAACAAGCACTTATATTACCACTTCTGGATATTTTAGGCTTCAGTCCTTATGATCCAACGAAAGTACTGGCAGAGTTTGCCGCTGATTTTCCTGGTGTCAAATCAACAGAGCGCGTTGACTACGCCCTATATTGTAATGGTCAACCAGTTATGTTTATTGAAGCCAAATCTTATGCAAGTAATTTAACAAATCACGCACCACAACTCTCCCGATATTTTAACTCTACTCTGGGAGTGACCATTGGCGTCATTACCAATGGACGTGAATGGCGTTTTTTCACTGACCTCATTAATCCAAATATTATGGATGAAAAACCTTTTCTGGTTGTTGATTTCACTAAACATCAAGCCGAAGAACTGACTCAATTAGCAGAATTCAAACATGATAATTTCCATGTAGAAAAATTACGATTTTTTGCCGAAGAGAATCAGTATATCCAACAGTTTAAAGCGGTAATCAAAAAATCAATTAATGAAGTCGATATTGATTTTGTACGTTATGTTGCTCAGCAAGCCAATATTCCAAGACAGCTCAATACAAAATTCCTTGAATCAATTCAACCCTTCGTTAAACAAGCAGTCGAACGTGCAATTAGCGATACGGTTTTAAAAGGCTTATCTGCACCCACCATCATTACAGCATAACCCATTGAGCAACAAACTGAATTAAGGACTGATGAAGTTTCAGAAGAACCGACTCCCTCAAATCTTCAACAAGACATTATAAATCCTCAGAATCAAAGAATTGTTACAACGGTAGATGAACAAAGCTTACAAAATATTATCCATGAACTTTTTCCAGACCATGAACTCACCGGAAAAGATACGGAGAGCTATTATTCCATTCTGTATCAAAGTAAAAATAATAGATGGTTATTCCGCTATGATGTGAACCGAAAACGTCCTACTGTTCAATTTATTGTTCCCATTGATGAGAGACATAAACTTGAATTAAATAGAGCGGGTCTAGAAGTGTTAAATAATGGACAAATTTATCTGGATAAACCGGAGCATATTTATAGAGCCGTAGGGGTTTTAAAAGATTGTTTAGATTTTTGCATGAATGATGAAAATTTCAAAAGAACCGCCCTAAGTTAGTCAGGACGCGCAAGCGTCCTTAATGCTAGACAGATGTAAAATAAACAATACTACAACCATGCCCCTTACTGAGCTGCAAACCACTGATTTATAATGTACACAAATCAACTTATTCTTCACTTTGGCCATCTGCTTGCATGAATATGACGAACTATAAAAGTAAATTATTTTTGGGGTGTGGATTATTGTCAGGTCTATGGTTGAATAGCCAGGGTCTATACGCCCAGACTTTGAGTTTTCAAGACGCCGAAAAACAGTTATTGCAGTCTTCTTACAGCAGTCAGGCCTATCAAAGCTTGGAACAAGCCTCGAAACTTGAAGCTGAAGCGGTAAAAGGTTTGGGATTACCACGTGTCGATCTGAATGTGCGTGCTTATGCCTTTCATAATGAATTAGATATTCCTTTAGGTGCTCTTAAAAACAACTTGGAGCAATCTCTCACCAATGGCTTAAATAATAAAATTGATGAGTTTAATTTAGCTGAGAATATTGCCAATCCTTTAAAAGAAGGTTTACAACAACCGATTCATGACGGTGTAGGCTTAATTCCCGATACCTCCAAGGTCGTACTCGAAGATCAAGTGATTCGTCCTACCGTGTCCATGATGATGCCGCTTTATACCGGTGGTTTGACTCATAGCGCCAAGGAGATTGCCAATCTTCAGGTCGGTCGCAGTCAGCTCAGTAATCAACAGCAACAAGACACGCAGCGTTTCGAACTGATTCAAAGTTATTTTAATGTGCAACTGCAAAAGCAACTCCATGCAGCAGCAGTATTTAATCTGAATGCCATGCAACAGCATTATCGCAATGCCTTAAAAATGGAACAGCAAGGTTTTATTAGCAAAGGCCAGCGCATGCAGTTTGAAGTGGCGCGTAATAATGCCGAGCGCAGTCAGCAAAATATGCAAACCAATTTAAATGCCAGTCTATTTCAACTGAATAATCTGCTGCAACAAAGCAGTATCACTGAACTGTCGACACCTTTATTTGTCAATCAGACCGAGCCACAGGCTTTAAATCAACTACTGAAAACCTTTAGTCAAAACTCTGCGCTGATTCAAAAAATGCAGCTAGATACCCAATTAGCACAAGCCAATGTCAAAGCTCAGCAAGCAGCAAAAAAACCCAATGTCTTTGCTTTTGGTGAATATAGTTTGGATCAGAATCAAAACTGGATTGTCGGTGTTGCCGCACGCTATAACCTGTTTTCAGGGATTGATAAAAACAAAAATATTCAGGCGGCCGAGCTCAAACGCTATGCCACAGAACTGCTCACCTCACGCACCCAGCAAGAGATTGAAAACCTGATTTATAAATCTTATAGCGAAGCCTTGAGTGCACAGCAAAGTCATGCTTTGTTGGAACAAAATCTAAAAGCTGCGCAGGAAAATTTACGCATTCAAGAGTTGTCCTTTAAAGAGGATATCGGAACAGCAACACAGGTCATTGATGCCCAAAACATGCTTAGCGGGCTACGAGCCGAAACTGCCTTGAATGCCTATAAATATGTGATGTCACTGGCCACCCTGTTACAAAGCCATGGCTCGATTACCGAATTTCCCAATTATATTCAACACACCAATACTCACTATATTCGCTAATGGAGCCGAACATGAACGACGATCAAAAACCCAATGATCCTGTGAATGAAGCGGTTTCATCTACCGAAACAGAAAGCTCTCCCGCTCCACAGACCCAATCAGCAACGCTAGAGGAAAATCACGCGACGACCTCGACCGATGAGCAGCCTCCTGAAATCTCCAAAAAGAAAAAATATCTACTGCTGGCGTTGCTTCCTATTCTGCTGGCCGTGATTATTTTTGGATTATGGAAAAGCTATCAACCGACGCCGATTGAATTGCAAGGTCGTGTCGAGGCTGAAACGATTCAGGTGGCCACCAAAGTGCCAAGCCGGATTGAAGAAATCTATGTGGAAGAAGGTCAGCGAGTTAAAAAAGGCGATGTTCTGGTTCGCTTAAATAGCCCGGAAATTGCAACCAAAAAACAGCAAGCTACAGCAGCCTTACAATCGGCTTTGGCCTTACAGTCCACAGCTGAACGTGGCTCGCAGGAAGAAAATGTCGCGAGTCTGTATGCCAACTGGCAATCGCTAAAAGCACAGCAAAATCTCGCCACAGTATCTTATCAGCGTGGGGAAAATCTATTTAAGGAAGGTGTGATTTCACGTCAGCGCCGTGATGAACTGTATGCAGCCAGTCAATCTGCGCTAGAAATGACTGAGGCCGCCTATCAGCAATATGCACGTGCCAAGCGTGGCAGCACCCCGCAGCAAAAGAGTTCAGCCGATGCACAAGTAGACATTGCCCAGGCTGCTCTAAACGAAGCCAATGCGCTAGAAGCAGAAACCGAATTGCTGGCCCCCGTCAATGGAACGGTGTCTAAAACTTATGGCAAAATATCTGAGCTGGTCGCAACCGCAGTGCCCGTGGTCAGCCTGATTGAAGAGAAGATGTGGGTAAGCCTGAATATTCGCGAAGACCAGTATGCTCCATTTCAAAAATTAGAAAGCATTCAAGGTTATATTCCAGCCTTGGATCAAACAGCCAGTTTTCAGATCAAAAGTATTAGCGCTGAAGGTGAATTTGCCACCATTAAAACCACCCGCCAAACCGGCGGCTATGATGTGAGAAGTTTTAAACTGCATTTGCTACCGACACAAACCATACCTGAACTGAAAGTCGGTATGAGCGTATTATTTAAACTTAAAGAGACGCCCTAATGTGGCTGGGTATATGGCGCGAACTAAGCTATTTGCTCCGAGAAAAATGGGATCTGTGCCTGGTTACGCTGGCACCTGCTCTAGTAATTATTTTATTCAGCAGCATGTTTGCGCAGGGCAAGCCTACTCATTTACCGATTGCCATTATTGATCAAGACCGAAGTGCGTTCAGCCAAAGCATCTATCGACATGTCTCGCTCAATCATACCCTTAAAATTGAAACAGTATCCGAGCAAGCTGCTGAAGTTGAACGCCTACTGAATAAAAATAAAATTTGGGGTTATATCCATATTCCAAATGGTGCCGAACAACGTTTTGTTCGTGCTCAGGATGCAGAAATTAGCATTGCCTTTAACCAGAGTTATTTCAGTATCGGCAATACAATTTCTTCAGCCATGCTGGTGAGTACCTTACAAGCCCTGGCTGAGTTTACTGAACAGCACTATCTGGTGAATCGACTGCCCTATATCCAAGCACCGACACCACAGATCAAAATCTCACCTTTGTATAATCCGCAATTGAATTATGAGTTATATCTAGAACCTTATGTCATTCTCGCAGTTCTGCATTTACTGCTGTGTTGTTGTGTGGCATTTTCCGTCGGTCAGGAACTGAAGCGGCAGACCTTAACAAGCTGGATTAGCAACTCATCCATTTGGATGGCTTTAGTGTCTAAAAATCTGGTCTATGTGGCTATTTTTAGTCTATGGACTTGGGCGTGGATGTTTTGGATGATTGAAATTCGCGGCTGGTTTGTTGCCGGTTCGCTTGGTCTGATTTTATTGGCACAATTGCTGCTGTATAGCGCCTATGCATTTTTAAGCGCTGCGGTGGTGCTGACCACCCAAGATTTAAGTAAATCTTTCGGCTTGATTGCTGTATATGGTGGGTCATCATTGAGCTTTGCCGGGGTGACTTTACCTTTAAATAATGCACCCCTATTCACCCAGTTTTGGGCCAATATTATCCCCTTTACTCCTTATGCCAAATTACAAACTGAACAATGGATGATTGGCAGTCCAGTGCAGATCTCACTGCAAGCTGTATGGATCTTGCTGGCCTATGTGGTGGTGTACGCACTGCTAGCCTATATTTTTCTCAAGAAAATAGCCAAAGGAGCAGCCTGATGAAATCCCTTTGGTTTTATTATCTGCGCAGCTTTAAAGATATTGCCAGCCACGGCGCTATCTTTACCACGCTGATTTTATCAGTGGTGTTTTATAGCTTCTTTTATCCCTTTGCTTATCAGGCACAGCAAGCCGAAGCCTTACCGATTATTATTGTTGATGCAGAACAAAGTCACTTGAGCGCGCGGATTATTAGCCAAGTCCGTCAAAGCCCGGATGTTGAAATCAAGACGATTACCAGCAATTTCGCCGAAGCCAAAACATGGGTTGAATCGCAACAAGCGGATGGGATTTTGCTGCTACCGGACAATTTATCGCAAACGTTAAGGCATGGTGAAACGGGTGGAATAGGACTGTACTTAAGTGCTGCCAATTTTTTAGTCACCAAACAGATGGGGATCGGTTTAGCGACCTCTCTTGAGCAGACCTTGGCAGACTATGCTGAACGTTTTGGCCAGGTTTCAGATTTTTCTCCTGCCCTATCAGTGCATCAGATTCCATTGTTTAATCCGCTCTCCGGCTATGGCAGTTATGTCTTTCCTGCGGTCGCCCCTCTCATCATTCATCAGACCATTTTTTTAGGTTTGAATATGCTGATTCTGGTGTACCGCGAAAGAAAAGTGCAGTTAAACTCAAATGCGTTGATTGGGCTATGTTTAGCGATATTGAGCATTGGCTGTCTGGGTTGTTTTTATTTATTTGGATTTACCTTTTGGTTATTTGATTATCCGCGAGGGGGTAACCTATTCGGCATGCTGCTGGCTGTGCCGGTTTTCGTTTATACTGTGATTGGAATCACCTGCCTATTTGCCAGTTTTCTGGATATGCCGGAACGCGCTGGACATGTAATTGTTTTTACTTCTATCCCTCTATTTTTTTTATCCGGTGCTGCCTGGCCACATGCAGCTATGCCCATCTGGATGCAAGTGATCGCTGAGATACTGCCTTCTACCCAAATGGTGCAGATGTTTATTCAACTGAATCAGATGGGTGTACCGACCGCACTGATTTTGCCTAAACTGATATATCTGGGGCTGATAGGCAGTTTATGTTTTTTCTTGGCTTATCGACGTTTGATTCAAGTGAGTCAAAGCAGATAAAGCATTGGATTTATGCTGTCATCAACTTATGGATTAAGATTCGCCAAAGACCTGAATATTAAAATTACGAATCTTGTTGCTACCATTCGGCTGGTCGAAACTGACATCATACTGCACCAGATTATTTGGATAGGCAATTTCATAGCTGATCTTATATTGGCCAGGCTGGTTGGTTGCTTCTTCAATCTGCTTGGTCATTAAAGTTTTAGACTTGTACTCACCTTGCGGAATTGAACGTGAAAAGCGTTTCATCAGCTTTTCGTTGTCCTTAAACTGTGTTTGCAATTGCGGCTCTAGCTGATCCAGAAACTCGTCATATTTCCCATCACGCAAATCCTCATAGGCCAGCTGTGCTGCCTGTTCCTGCTCAGGACTTGGGTTTGGGATATTGTCCATTGAGTTACAGCCACTTAATGCAACTGCTGCCGCTAACAACATTGATTGGGTTTTCATCGCTTACCTTCATTCAGTCAAGATTTATAAAAAAGGACGCCGAAGCGCCCTTTTTATCAATAGAACACTTATTCTTCTACTGAGTTTTCACCATCTTTTTCAACATGTTCAGCTACTGCATCTGTTTCAGTCGCTTCAACAAACTCATCTTCTTCAACAGCTTCAACTGAAACCACACCAACCAGTAACTCTTCATTACCGAGACGGATCAGACGAACACCTTGTGCATTACGACCGGTTTGAGCCACTTCAGAGGCACGGGTACGAACCAAAGTACCGCCATCGGAAATTAACATCAGCTCTTTAGATGCATCAATCGCTACTGCACCGACCAACTGACCATTACGTTCTGAGGTCTTGAGTGCAATCACACCCTTACCGCCACGTTTCTTGGTCGGGAAGTCATCCACCGGGGTACGTTTACCATAACCATTTTCAGAAGCACACAATACTTCGCCAGTTTCAGGGACAACAACTAAAGATACAATCCGGCTGATCAATGCTGAATCTGCAGTATCTTCATCATCAGACTCGATCTCAGTTTCTTCGCTTTCTTCCAGCAAGGCTGCTGCACCGATGGTCACGCGCATACCGCGCACACCTTTGGCTGAACGACCCATTGAACGTACATCAGTTTCTGCAAAGCGAATGGCTTTACCTTCGTTCGAGAACAACATGATTTGCTGTTCGCCGTCAGTAATCGCAACACCAATTAAAGTGTCATCGCCATTCAGTTCAATCGCACGTAAACCGTTTGAACGCACATTCGAGAACTGTTCAAGTTCTACACGTTTAATCGTACCGTATTCAGTCGCCATAAACACATAGAAGTTTTTACGAACCGCTTCAGCCTGCTGTGCAAAATCATTGATGATGTCATCATCAAGATCGGTCGTTGAAAGTTCTAAACCTAGCTCTTTCAATTGAACACGAAGTGCATCAGAAATATCATCCGCACCCTCTTCAGATTCAGCAAGTGCCGCTTCAAGTGCCGTAAAGTGACCATTAATCACTTCATTGCTTTGCAGTTGTGCAGCATTGGCTTTTACGAAGGCTTTGAAGTCCGCCAGACGTTCTTTGAATTTCTTCGGTGCATCAATCACCGGTAAAATTGCGGTAATGGTCTCGTTTTCGTCTAATGGCAACAAGTTCACCATTGGGCGACCTTTGGCACCACGTGATGCTTGTGGCACTTCATACACTTTCAGACGATAGACTTTACCAACGTTGGTAAAGCAAAGTACCGTCGCATGACTTGACGTCACAATCAGATGTTGAATGTAATCGTCTTCTTTCATGCTGGTCGCAGACTTGCCACGGCCACCACGACGCTGTGCGGCGTAGTCAGACAATGGTTGAGTTTTCGCATAGCCTGTTTTTGAAACCGTCAGCACCATTTGCTCTTCAGGAATCAGATCTTCACGAGAGAAATCGATACGTGATTCAACAATCGACGTTTTACGTGCATCGCCATATTGCTGCAGAATTAACGCAAGCTCTTCGCGAATCACATTCATCAACAGATTAAAGTCATTTAAAATTGCAGTCAGTTCAGCAATTTGCGCCAGAATTTCACTATATTCAGCATGTAACTTGTCTTGTTCAAGACCGGTTAAACGATGCAGACGCAGTTCCATAATCGCATTGACTTGGGTTGGTGACAGACGATAAATATCGCCATCCAGACCAAACGGACGACTTGGGTCTTCACCTTCAATCTCATCCGGACGTACAGAAACTGAGCCAGCTTTTTCTAGCAATGCCAATACACCGCCACCTGCCCACTCACCTGCCTGCAAACGCTCACGCGCTTCAGCCGGGTTTGCAGAACTTTTGATGGTTTCGATGATGGCATCAATATTCGCCAGAGCAACGGTTAAACCTTCCAAGATATGACCACGTTCACGCGCTTTGCGTAATTCGAACATGGTACGACGCGTTACCACTTCCTGACGGTGACGGATAAACGCTGCAATAATATCTTTCAGGTTCATCAGTTTAGGCTGGCCATTGTCCAGGCAGACCATGTTGATGCTGAAAGAGTTTTCAAGTTGCGTATTCTGGAACAGGTTGTTCACGATCACTTCGGCGTTTTCGCCACGTTTCAAGTCAATCGCGATACGCATACCGTCTTTGTCAGACTCGTCACGCAGCTCGGAAATACCTTCCAGTTTTTTCTCTTTAACCAGTTCAGCAATACGTTCAATGGTTTTTGCTTTATTGACCTGATATGGAATTTCCGTAAACACGATCGTGGTACGGCCATTCTTCGGATCTTCTTCGAAGTGATACTTGCCACGGATGTGTAAACGGCCTTTACCGGTACGGTAGGCATCCACGATGCCCGATTTACCGTAAATAATACCGCCTGTCGGGAAGTCCGGACCAGAAATGTGTTCCATCAACCCTTCGATGCTGATCTGGGGATCATTGGCATAGGCCAGACACGCATTCACAACTTCAGTCATGTTATGCGGCGCCATATTGGTCGCCATACCCACCGCAATACCGGTTACACCATTAACCAGTAAGTTCGGTACACGGGTGGGCATCACCTGAGGAATACGCTCAGAGCCATCGTAGTTGTCTTCCCACTCGACGGTATCTTTTTCAAGATCCGCCAAGAGTTCGTGGGTCAGTTTACGCATACGCACTTCGGTATAACGCATCGCTGCTGCGCTGTCGCCATCGACCGAACCAAAGTTACCCTGACCATCGACCAACTGGTAACGCAAACTGAAATCTTGTGCCATACGTACAATGGTTTCGTATACAGCATAGTCACCATGCGGGTGATATTTACCGATCACGTCACCGACGACACGTGCAGACTTTTTATAAGCTTTGTTATAGTCATTGCCTAATTCGTGCATTGCGAAAAGCACACGACGATGAACAGGTTTTAAACCATCTCGTACATCGGGCAATGCACGTGACACAATCACGCTCATCGCATAATCGAGATATGAGCTTTTAAGTTCATCCTCAATGGCAATCGGTCTAATTTCCGATACGCTCATGCATACTCCTTATTCTACAAGCCAGTTTTGGCTTGTATTTATATGTCGTAAAACTAGCAAAATCATTAACTCAAACGACTGAGTTAAAAACTAAAATACAGCCCTAAATTATAGCATAAACACTTGTATTTTTGTGTCGAAATATTCAGCTTAACCTTGTTAATTATCTTCATTTTAGTGGTCATTTTCCTGTTATTTCAGCGTCAAAAACAAGTGCACCACATCCATATTTTTTCGCACCCGAAATATACATAAAAACAGCAGTGCAAAAAAAAGATGCACACACAAAATGGGCATCTTCCTTAGATTTAATCTGTCTTTTAATGCGCTTGATTCAGTACCTTGCGATAAGTCAGCACCGCCACAATCAATAGAATCGGCAATAGCATCTCCACCCCTTCCTCAATGGTCATGATCATGACCTGGGTATGTGGTATGAGCTGAATATTGAATTCCTCCCTGAGGGTTGACGTCGTGCGATCCAGAACCTTGCTCAGTCCGCCACAGGCAATGGTCAGGAAGATAAAAAAATGCGCAATATTCAAAGAATCTTTCATGCTGCGTATGGTGTTTACCAATTTTTTTGCCAGTACCATAAAGACAAAAATAATCCCGAGCAATAAAATAAAGCCCAGCAGCTTGTCCATGAGCGGAATTTCAGCACTGCGATAAAAATTGGTTTTAATAAAGCTGTCATCAAACAGTCGCTTATGAAAGTCCATTTCCCTGAAGCCCAACAATATCGCAGCAGCAGCGGTAAATATCCGGGTATTCAGTTTAATTTCAGTATTTAGCAGACACAGCATGGCCAGCAAGTACCATAGCCAAGGACTAAGCACTTCAAAAGCGCCCGACTCACTGAATAAATACTGGGTTACTGACAGCGGTGCATTCAACGCAGTATGCACACAAATACTCACATAGAGCGCAATCAGCAGGAAACTAATAAACAGGATATGAGCGGTTCTGGAAAAGGACATGATCAAAACAGGAGAAAAAGCAAAGCAGGATTTTATCACTTTTCATCCAAATCACATACTCTAGTTTCGACTGCCGAGTATCTTTAAAAATTTTCCAATAAAAAACGCCTCTTGGTACAGAGACTAAGAGGCGTTTTAAACTGTATTCAGGAATTAGATTTTAGAAACCAATTCAGGAATAACAGTGTTCAAGTCACCAACTAACCAGTAGTCAGCCACTGCATTGATTGGCGCTTCTTCATCTTTGTTGATCGCAACGATCACTTTAGATTCTTTCATACCGGCCAAATGCTGAATTGCACCAGAAATACCGACAGCGATGTACAGGTCAGGTGCAACGATTTTACCGGTTTGACCAACCTGCATATCGTTAGGAACGAAGCCAGCATCTACTGCAGCACGTGATGCACCTTGTGCAGCACCAAGCTTGTCCGCCAATGGATCAAGGATCGCGTGATAGTTCTCACCAGAACCCACACCACGACCACCAGACACCACGATGCGAGCAGCTGTTAATTCAGGACGCTCAGACTTTACGATTTCTTCGTTGATAAACTTAGAAATGCCTGCATCGCCAGCAACAGTCGCAGCTTCTACAGAGGCAGAACCGCCTTCAGCAGCAACAGCATCAAATGCTGTACCACGAACAGTTGCCAGTACGACATTTTCGCCTGACTCTACAGTTGCAATCGCGTTGCCTGCATAGATCGGACGCTTGAATGTTTTAGGACCATCGACTGCGATGATGTCCGTAATCATGCTCACATCAAGAAGCGCAGCTGCACGTGGTAAAATGTTTTTACCAGTGGTAGTCGAAGCAGCAAGAATATGGCTATAACCTTTACCTAATTCAGCAACCAGTTTCGCTACGTTTTCAGCCAGCTGGTTTGCATAAGCAGCATCATCAGCAAGTACGACTTTGCTTACACCCGTAACTTTCGCTGCTTGATCAGCAACTGCTTGAGCGCCAGAACCAGCAACCAATACAGTGATATCACCACCGATTTTTTGCGCCGCAGCAACAACGTTTAAAGTAGCAGCGTTTAATGCTTTGTTGTCGTGCTCAGCGATAACTAAAATACTCATGATTTTTATCCTTCTGTATTAGATCACTTTCGCTTCGTTTTTCAATTTTTCTACAAGCTCGTCTACAGACTTCACTTGTACGCCAGCTTTACGCTCTGCAGGTGATTCAACTTTTACTGTTTTCAGTTTAGTTGTGGTCGTTACACCAAAATCTGCAGGCGACTTGTTATCAAGCGGTTTTTTACGCGCTTTCATGATGTTTGGAAGCGCTGCATAACGTGGCTCGTTCAAACGCAAGTCAGTGGTAATAATGGCTGGAAGTGCAAGTTCAACAGTTTGTAAACCACCGTCTACTTCACGTGTTACTTGTACTTTGTCGCCATCTACTTTCACTTCAGAAGCAAATGTACCTTGGCCCGCACCCATTAGAGCGCCAAGCATCTGACCAACCTGATTAGAGTCGTCATCAATGGCTTGCTTACCTAGAAGGATTAATTGTGGTTGTTCAGCTTCAACAACACCTTTCAGGATTTTAGCAATTTCTAGCGCACCGAGCTGGCTGTCATCAGCTTCAACCAGAATACCGCGGTCAGCACCAAGCGCCATTGCAGAACGGATCTGTTCTTGCGCTTCTTTAGGACCAATAGAAACAACAATGATTTCTGAAACAGTTCCTTTTTCTTTTAAACGAACCGCTTCTTCCACTGCGATTTCACAGAATGGGTTAATTGACATTTTAACGTTGGTTAAGTCAACACCACTGTTGTCCGGTTTAACACGAACTTTAACGTTGGCATCAACCACACGTTTTACAGCAACAAGAGCCTTCATGTAATCCTCGGCTGTTTTAGCAAATGTAAATGTTGAGAAAAGTTAGTGTAACTCTTCACTTAAATTTTTTTAGGTGCCCTATCTTGCAATGTGTACGGCATTTCGGTCAAGTCACAATTCAACAAAGAGCTGTAAAAATGCGTAAATTTACCTGAACGATGCGTTCACAATTAATTGTTATCCATTTATTACAATGAAATGTATAAACATTTACTTAAAATTTAAGCATTGATTTATATTATTTTTTTATTTGATTAGTCACATCAATAGTTCTGATTGAAAAGCTGTACGCAAAATAAAATGAAAGTAGTTGGCAGCAAAACTGGCAGGATGAACCCACAATCATATTTGTCATTTTAGACAGAAATCTTCTTTGAAACGGATTTGGCCCACTAAAAAGACCAATTGACTGAATAAGCAACCCGCTCACTTATAGATATGCTGGAAAAGTCATCTCTTTTTCAAGTGCTTTTAACTATAAAAAAAGCATACTGTGAAAAGTATGCTTTTTTGAATCGGGCTTAATTGATGATGAGCCAGCTTGCTGCAAGCGCCAATAAACCACCAGAAGTTCCGTCTACCCATTTTTGTTTACGTTCATCAATCTGGGTTTTCTGGCTGATTTTGCTGAACAAAATACTTAAGCCACAATACACCACAAAAATTAGACCAATAAAAATAAAGGACAGAATCAAACCTTGACTGACAGTATTGGCCGATTTATCAATAAACTGCGGCAAAATCGCAAAATAAATCAGCATGCCTTTCGGGTTTAATAACGCAGTAAAAAAACCTTTTTGAATCGGATTGGCTGACGTCTTTTTCTCAATGTTCAGCACATTTTTACTGAATACTGACTTGAACAGGCCAAAGGCCAGATACAGCAGATAAGCAATTCCGAGCCAGCGAATCGTTTCAAACAGCACCGGAAAGGACACAATAATCGCGGCAATTCCGAGTGCGACCAGAATCGAATGCACCAGATAACCACAACACACACCGACAGTCGCCATCATGCCTGCTTTTGCATCTTTACCCATCACTTGAGACAGGATAAATAACATATCGGGTCCAGGCGTAAAAATCAGGGGAAGCACGGTCAGTGCAAAGAGTACAAATACAGACATTTCCTTTTCCTTTCAAACTCCAGAAAGTGAAACAAGTATCTGCGATTTTTTACAAAATTGGCTTTCAATTTATTTTATAATAAGTCTTATTTTTCGAATATTATTCTAATTTATGAAAATATCTACCAAGTCTGTGCGAGTAAAACTTGATCGAATTGATAAAAATATCATTCGACACTTACAAGCCAATGGCCGTATTCAGAATAATGATCTGGCGCGGGAAATTGGACTTTCACCTTCCTCCTGTTTGCGGCGGGTCAAATTACTGGAAGATGCGGGTGTGATTCAGAATTACACCACCATTGTCGATCAACAGAAAATTGGCTTTCAGCTGATTTTGTTTTCACGGATTTGGCTGGTCGGTCAAGATGCTGAAACCATTGACACCTTTATTGAGGCCATGAAAGAACTGCCTCAGGTGATGGAGTGCTATATCATTTTGGGAGAGAGTGATGCCATGCTGAAGGTTGTGGTGCCTGATCTGGAAAGTTACCGTAAATTCCAGTCGACCCATCTGACTAAAAAAAATGGTATTACCAGTGTTAAAACCGATTTACCTAGTCAGATTATTAAACAGAGTTTCCAATTGCCTTTAGAAGATTTATAAACGAATGGATTAAGAATGGCGACGGCGTATTTTTAATTCCAGCGCTAAATAATCATAGCCAGCTTAAAGCACCCGCTATGTTGCAGATAGATAGATCGCAAGTTTGACGATAAGAAAAATATCAGGTTGCCTTGTTTAAAGACAACCTTTTCCTTGAGTAAAGCCGAGATACTAGGGAGTTTAGGCAGTTACCTGTGCTAAAAAATCACGATGAATATGGCTTAAATCCACCAATTCATAGTCTGATAATTCAAAAACTGTCCAAATCGCAATCGCATCTTCTTTTAAATCGACCGCTTGGGTGGCACGATTCGACACTTGCCACTGTAAATCAGAAATCCATAAATAGTATTGTCCTGTCATTGCATTAAATGCCTGAACTTTACCATCGGCATTAATCCCTTGAATGATGGCACCTTCAGGTAAAGTCGCTGCAAGACTCGGTAAGCTAATGTCCACAAAATGCTTGATTTGTCGCAAACCATAACCTGCAAACATTTCTTTTTGAGCTGCGCTTAACTGTGCATATTTTTGTTCTATATCTGCAATCACTATTGTGTCCATATCAATTCCCATCCGCCAAATGCTGAGACTTTGCTCAGTCATACTTCATTTTAAATATTAATTACTCGTTCTTGTTATACCTGAAATGGCGCATTTAACGAATAAGACAATAGTGAAATGCCCAACAGAACGCCAGCTTTCAGTTCAATTCCATTTTAAGATTTAAATATGAAAGTTTTATGCCAAAAAAATATATTCATGATTCTTACTTTCTACCACTTGGCGCATGATCAATCCTTTTTATGCTGTGCACGCGGATGCGCCTGATCATAAATTTGTGCCAGATGATCAAAATCGACGTGAGTATAAATCTGGGTGGTGCTTAAATTACTGTGGCCCAGCATTTCCTGAACCGCACGTAAGTCGCGGCTATTCGACAGCATATGACTGGCAAAGCAGTGACGTAACAAATGCGGATGTAAATCCACATTGACGCCTGCGCGCTGCGCCTGAAACTTGACCCGATTTTCAATTTGGCGTGCACCCAGTGGATTGCCCTTCTGGGTAATAAATACATTCGCCTCTGGCACAAAGTCGCCATTCCAGCGTGGATAAAGCTGTAACCAGGCCATGACACTTGCTTTGGCCTTGGAGCCGAAAGGCACAATCCGGGTTTTATTACCTTTACCAGTAATACGTAACAACTGCCGGTTAAAGTCGATATCTTTGATTCTGAGGTTTTGTAATTCGGCCAGACGCAACCCACTGGAATACAGCAACTCCAGAATCGCTTTGTCCCGGAGCCACATTTGCTGCTGGATTTCATTTTCAGGCGCAGGCTGATCGATGATCTGATTCACGGTTTCAATGTCTACCATGCCCGGCAAAGGACGCGATTGGCGCTTTAACTGAAAATCATCAGCCGGATTAAAAGCGAGATGCTGGGCCTGCTCTGCCCATTTCATAAACTGGCGAATGGACGACAGCATGCGCTGAAGACTGCTGGGACTCAGCTGATGCTGTTCGACTTTTTCAGCCAGAAACTGGCGCAGGTCTGTGGCTTCTACATCGTTTAAATTGAGCTGCTCACGCTGGCAAAACTCTAAAAAATCCGAGACATCACGAGCATAGGCCTGCAAGGTATGTTTAGACTGGTTCTGGATTTCACGTTCTTTCAGCCACATATTGAGTAAAAGTTGAGGAGGCACAGTCACTGCATGCTCCATTTAAAATTGCTCCAGATAATCTTGAATCAGTGCTGCCACCTGATCTGCATGAGTGTGGGCAAAGAAATGATTTCCGCCTTGGATGATATGCAGTTTTGCTTTAAATATTTTTTCTAAGTATTGTCCTACTTGAATGGTGCTTAGAGGATCATGATCTGCCCAAATCAGCAAAATGGGAATTTCAAGACCGGCGAGCTGATCAGGATTAAATTCAGTGTGATCTTGTACAAACCAGTTCGGTACTGCTTTAAACTGTTCACCATAATCTGTTCGCCAGTCGGCACAGTGAAATCTCTTCAAATTTAAACCACCGGATGTCGCCAACAATACCAGCCCTTTGACTTTTTGCGGATGCTTAAGCGCCAACCCAACTGCCAGTACACCACCCATCGACTGGGCAATCAGAATGGAGTCATCCTGAATCTGCCTATTTACTAGTTCTTGCAAATCATACAGGTTTTGAATGGCTACATTTGGCGCTACCCCATCAAATCCTGGATAGGCAATGACCTGCTGATCTGGATATTCGGTTAATGCTGCCCTTAACGGCTGCCAAAAACCTTGGCTGCCAGATGCACCCGGTAAAAATACAAGCTGATTCATGAAGGCATAATCATGCATATTAAATTTCAGTTTCATCCTAACATAAAAAAAGCACCGTTCTGAGCACGGTGCTTTTTTAAAACTTAATGCCGATTAACCCTGAAAATAACGCAAATCCAGACGCCCTTCATACACGGTCGCCGTTGGTCCGGTCATCCAGACCACATCACCTTCTTTCCACTCGATCTGCAACTTGCCACCTGCCAGCTCGATTTCAACCTTGCTCGACAGCAGACCACGGCGCATCCCGGAAATGGCTGCGGCACAGGCACCTGTACCACAGGCCAGAGTCTCGCCGACACCACGTTCATACACACGCAAACGCGCATGTTTTTCATCAATGATCTGCATAAAGCCAGCATTGACCCGTGCCGGGAAACGCGCATGCGCTTCAACTTGTGGGCCAATACGTGCCACATCGGCAGCAATCACATCCGGTACAATCGTCACCGCATGTGGATTACCCATATTCACCACATCAATGCTCAGCTTTTCACCGCTAGCAAGCTCAATGTCATACAGGCTTTCCGGTGCATCGGCCAAAAATGGAATGTCCTGTGGCAGGAATTTCGGATAGCCCATATTGACCCGCACCCAGCCATTGGCACCCAATTCCGGTTCAACAATACCAGACTTCGTCTGTACCTTGATTTTGGTTTTGCTGGTCAGCTGACGGTCATGTACAAACTTGGCAAAACAGCGCACGCCATTGCCACATTGTTCTACTTCCGAACCATCGGCATTAAAAATCCGATATTTAAAATCTGCACTCGGTACGTCTGGTGGTTCAACCACCAGCAGCTGATCAAAACCAATACCAAAGTTACGATTGGCCAAGCGCTGAATGGTGACCGGATCCAAATAAGCGCGCTGGCTGATCAGATCAACCACCATAAAGTCATTGCCCAGACCATGCATCTTGGTAAATTCTAATAACATCTCGATTTAGTCCTTAAGGCAATAAACGCTCACGTTCCCAGAGTGATTCAATCGTCTCACGTTCACGAATCAGATGTGCCTGATCTGCATCAACCATCACTTCAGCCGCACGGCCGCGACTGTTGTAGTTTGAGCTCATCACAAAACCGTAGGCACCTGCGCCCAAGACTGCCAGTACATCATTTTCTTTGATTGCCAATTCACGCTCTTTACCGAGGAAATCACCGGTTTCACAGATCGCACCTACCACATCCCATTCTTTAGTTTCAGCATCATTACGCGGCGTCACTGGCTGAATGTCCATCCATGCTTCATATAAAGCCGGACGAATCAGGTCGTTCATCGCCGCATCAATGATGGCAAAATTACGATGATTGGTCGGTTTGAGCAGATCGACTTTGGTCAGCAATACACCCGCATTGGCAGAAATACTACGCCCCGGCTCCATATACACTTTCAGGCCCAATTTTTCTAATGCTGGACGTAGCGCATTGGCATATTCTTCAACCGATGGCGGGGTTTCATCTTTATAAGTCACCCCCAGACCACCACCAATATCGATGTGTTTGAGGTGGATACCCATTTCTTTGAGCTGGTCAATCATGACAATGACACGATCCAGCGCATCAACAAAAGGCTGGGTTTCGGTGAGCTGTGAACCGATATGACAGTCAATCCCGACCACATCCAGATTGGCCAGTGACGCCGCATATTGATAGGTTGCAAATACGCTATCAGATGGAATACCGAATTTATTTTCTTTTAGACCGGTTGAAATATAAGGATGGGTTTTGGCATCGACGTCCGGATTCACGCGCAATGAAATCGGCGCTTTAACATTCAATTCAGCCGCAACCTTTTGAATACGATCCAGCTCGGCATGAGATTCCACATTAAAGCAGGCAATGCCCACTTCTAAGGCTTTTTTGATATCCGCTTCAGATTTACCCAGGCCCGAAAATACGATTTTCGAAGGCTCACCACCGGCTTTTAGCACACGTGCCAATTCACCACCGGTCACAATATCAAAACCGGCCCCCTGTTTGGCCAATACATTCAATACCGCAAGATTGGAGTTGGACTTTACCGCGAAACAGATTTGATGATCGATAAAGTTAAAAGCACGGTCCATATCTAAAAAATGCTTTTCCAAGGTGGCTTTGGAATAAACATAGAGAGGTGTGCCAAATTGCTCTGCGAGCTGTTGTAATGAACATTGCTCAGCGTGCAATACCCCATTAATGCGGGTGAAACTCATGAAGGTATCCTTTCTTTGAAAGCGTTAAGGTGTAGTCGTTGAATCTGATGCTTCAGGCGCAGCAAACTGTTGTTGCACAGGGGCATCTCGTTTTTCATCGGAGGCTTTGGATTCAGCTTCGGTATTTTTATATAACAAATACTTGGCACGCTTGTCGTAATCTGGATCATTCGGCAAGTGCAACGCACCTGACTGCCCACAAGCTGCAAGAACAAGACTTGTCGCCAAGATACTGATGTAGCAAATGACTTGATGCATCTGACCACCTAATGTAATAGTTTCGATGAAGTATAACGCGATGATCACCATGACCAAAGCGCTAAAGCCTAGAGATTATCTTTAGCGATAAAAAAACGCCAGCAGATCGCTGACGTTTTTATTGATAAGGTTTATTTATGTTTCTGTTTATAGAAACCAAAATATCCAATGATTAGCAGGATAAACCAGATCGGACTGATCATCAGTGCCTGGCGGGTATCCTCTTCCAGCGCCAACACCACGATCATGCTCAGGAAGAATACGATCACAATCCAGCAGGTCACCAGACCGCCCGGCAACTTAAAGGTCGATTTGGCATGCAATTCTGGACGTGTTTTGTAGTACACGATATAGCTCCAGATAATGATGATCCAGACACAGATAAACAGAATCGTGGATAAAGTCGTTGCTAAAGTGAAAGCGCGGACGGTATCTGGAACGAAATACTGTAGTGCTGCACCCAGCAACAAACATACCGCAGAGAAATACAAGGCATTTGCCGGAACTGCACGACGGTTTAAGCGACCAAAGGCAAGTGGTGCCTGCTCTTCACGCGACAGACCGAACAGCATACGACTGGTCGAGAATACCCCACTGTTCATCGATGACATCACCGAGGACAACACCACCAGGTTCATGATGATCGCAGCTGCGGCAATACCAGCCTGACTAAACAGGTTCACAAAGGGCGAGATATTTGGATCAATCTGATTCCATGGCGTTACCGACATCACAATCAAAAGTGCCAGTACATAGAAAATAATGATACGGATCGGAATCGAGTTCACTGCTTTCGGCAGGTTCTTTTCCGGATCTTTGGTTTCAGCTGCGGTCGTACCCACCAGCTCTACACCCACGAAGGCAAAAATCGCAATCTGGAACCCGGCCAGGAAGCCCATCGCTCCAGTCGGGAAGATACCGCCATGTGACCAGATATGACTAAATGACGCAACTGTGCCGGCATCCGAGGTAAACCCGGTAAAGACCATCCACAGGCCAACGGCAATCAGCACCACAATCGCGATAATCTTGACCAGAGCAAACCAGAATTCCATTTCACCAAACAGTTTGACCGTGACCAGGTTCAAACCCATGATAAACACAATCGCGGCAACGCTGATCATCACTCCTTCTTCAGGACTAAAGGGCAAGCCATTATTGAAGAATTGCAGGTAATAAATAATCGCGGATAGATCTGCGATCCCGATAGTGATCCAGCACAGCCAGTAGGTCCAGCCAACAAAGTATCCGGCCCAAGGCCCGATCAGATCCGTGGCAAAATCAATGAATGATTTATATTGCAAATTCGAGAGCAACAACTCACCGAGTGCACGCATTACCAGAAATACCATAAAACCGATGATCATATAGATCACCAGAATAGAAGGACCTGCGAGACTGATGGTCTTGCCCGAACCCATAAACAGGCCGGTTCCGATGGCGCCACCAATGGCAATAAGCTGTAGATGCCGATTGGATAAACTTCGCTGTAACTCACCGTGCTCTGCCGATGAACTGTTATATTTTTCTGACATTATTGATTTCAACTTCGAGTTTTACTCGCGACAAATTAACGTAAAAAAGCCTGAATACAAAAAGAAAAATCACATCATTTGTATTTTCTGCCTAAACTGTAAAGTTCATTTATTTTTCTTATATCTCACTCGCGCCAGCTTAACGCTTATTTTTTCGACGCCCGAGATTCAAGAAACTTCTTGTCAAAGCAGCAAAACCATGTAAAAACTAGAACACAATTCCGCCATTTTAAGTATTCAGGATGAATACCGATGGCACAATAATTGCTTTTTAATCAATATCTCGAATTACATAGACATGGATCAATAAGAAGAATTTTATGCAAAATTTACAAAGTTTAATGGAGACTTTAAGCGGCTGGGTCTGGGGCCCTTATATGCTGGTACTGATTGTCGGCACCGGGATATTCCTCACTTTCCGCTTATTGTTCTGGCAATTCCGTATGCTGCCACTGGCCTTCAAACAGGTTTTTGGCAAGCATCCCGAGCACTCAGGTGATATTTCCCAGTTCGCTTCACTGATGACCGCACTGTCTGCCACGATTGGTACCGGTAATATTGCCGGCGTAGCCACCGCCTGTGTGCTGGGTGGTCCGGGTGCGGTCTTCTGGATGTGGATGACTGCGCTGTTTGGTATGGCGACTAAATACGGCGAAGGTGTCCTTGCAGTCAAATACCGAATTAAAAATGAAAAAGGTGAAATGTCGGGTGGTCCGATGTACTACATCGAACGTGGCCTGAAATGGAAATGGCTGGCGCTGATTTTTGCCTTGTTCGGGACACTGGCCTCTTTTGGGATCGGCAGTTCAGTGCAGTCCAATACTGTTGCACTGGCAGTTGAAAACAGTTTGGGGATCGAAACCTGGATGACCGGTATTATCATTACTGCCTTTTCAGCACTGGTGATTCTGGGCGGGATTAAATCGATTTCCAAGGCATCTTCGGTGATTGTTCCAATCATGGCGGTAGGCTATGTGGCTGGCGGTCTGATCATTATTCTCAACAATTTAGAACTGGTAGCACCTGCACTAAAAATGATCTTCACCTATGCTTTTACCGGTGAAGCTGCAGTAGGCGGTGCGATTGGTGCGGCGATTCGTTATGGTGTAGCACGTGGGGTATTCTCGAATGAAGCCGGCATGGGCTCTGCGCCGATTGCAGCCGCAGCAGCAAAAACCGACCATCCTGCCCGTCAGGGTCTGGTCTCTATGACCGGTACTTTTATTGACACCATTATTGTCTGTTCAATTACTGGTATTGTTCTGGTCATGGGCTACATCATGGCCGGTAATTCATTTGGTGATCAGACCGGTGCAGTACTGACGATTGGCGTGTTCGACAAACTCCTGCCCGGTGTCGGTGGCTGGGTGGTCACCTTCGGAATTATTTTCTTTGCTTATTCCACGATTTTAGGCTGGAGCTACTACGGCGAAAAATGTGCCACTTACTTGCTCGGCGAAAAGTTCGTTCTACCCTATCGTATTATTTATATTGCATCGGTTTTTGTCGGCTGTATCGCGACACTGGATCTGGTCTGGTTATTTGCCGATACCTTTAATGGTCTGATGGCGGTTCCCAACCTGATTGCATTGCTGTTATTGTCTGGCGTGATTGCCAAGGAATCGAAAGACTTCATCGCAAGACGTAAATCTGGTGAACTTTATTAACCGCCTTATTGCTTAAATCCCGAACCAAGAGAATAAAAAGCCACATCAATTGTGGCTTTTTATTATTAATTATTCGAAATTCAAATCCAATATTCATGTTCTATGAGCGTAAACCGCCCCATTCTGGTAATTTGCCGTCAGATTCGAGTTCAAGTGCCAGTCCTAAAGATAAAACAAAAAACTGAATACCTTCAATTTTCATATTGCCCTGATCATCTTCCAAATACTCGCTCAGTTTTTGATAAGTTTTATGCTGCAGGTCAAAAGGTACATCCAGATATAGACTGCCCGAATACACGTCACTGCGGACTGTGGGCTCAATGCCCAAACACGGTATATAACGGATACCCTGTTGCTCTAACCAGCCGATAAACATTTGCCGAACCGAGTGAGCGTCCTGATCTGGGTATACATACTGTTCAAAATGCACAAACAGCACATCACGGTTTTTTTCACGTGCGATCGCATCAATATGTTTCAGCAATTGTGACAAGATCTGTTCCATTTCAGCATAACAAGACGGGCATTATAGACGGCGTTGATACACAACATCCGAATAAGCACAAATAAAAACGACAAGCCTTGTCGTAAAAACCATGATTTCTCAGGTGAAAGGCTTGGTTTTAGATCACATTCACCGCTATGCTGTCAGTCAATTTCAATCGCTTCATCTTAAAATATGGCTAAAGCAAAAAGTGTCTATCGTTGTGAACAATGTGGTGCAGATCATCCGAAATGGTCGGGACAATGTTCGGAATGTGGGGAATGGAACAGCCTGACTGAGGTCAGCATTGCACCTGCGGTTACACATCGGGCTCAGCCAAAAATCGCGGGTGGATATGCAGGTCAGGCATCCACAATCACCACCTTAAATCAGGTCTCAGTCTCGCATGAAACACGCTTACCGACCGGTATCAGTGAGTTTGACCGGGTTCTGGGCGGCGGACTGGTAACGGGTTCAGTGGTTCTGATCGGCGGTGATCCCGGCATTGGTAAATCAACCATTTTGCTGCAAACAGCCACGCATATGGCCTCTGCCAAAAATCCGGCCTTATATGTCACCGGCGAAGAATCCCTGTCTCAGGTCGCATTACGTGCCCAGCGTCTGGATCTGCCAACCGATCAGCTCAAGGTCATGGCAGAAACCTGTGTCGAACGCATTTGTGAAGTACTGGCCCAGCAACGTCCTGCCGTCGCAATTCTGGACTCAATTCAAACCCTGTATACCGAGACCTTACAATCAGCTCCAGGTGGAGTCTCGCAGATTCGTGAATCCGCTGCCCTGCTGACCCGTTTTGCCAAAAACAGCGGTACCTCTTTATTTCTGGTCGGTCATGTCACCAAAGAAGGCGCCTTGGCAGGCCCACGCGTACTTGAGCATATGGTCGATTGTGTACTGTATTTTGAAGGTCAGTCCGATTCACGTTACCGGATGATCCGTGCCGTCAAAAACCGTTTTGGCGCGGTGAATGAACTCGGGGTGTTTGGCATGACCGACAAAGGGCTGCGCGAAGTGTCCAATCCATCTGCAATATTTTTAAGCCGTTATGATGAAGCGATTCCGGGCTCGATTGTCATGATCAGTCGTGAAGGCACGCGTCCACTCCTGGTCGAAGTACAGGCTTTGGTCGATGATGCGCATGGTCAGCCACGACGGGTCGCGCTGGGTCTGGACCAGAACCGCCTGAATATGCTCTTGGCCGTCATGCACCGGCATGGTGGTGTACAAACCTCAGGTCAGGATGTGTATGTCAATATTGTTGGTGGTCTTAAAATTACAGAAACCGGCTCCGATCTGGCGGTACTTCTGGCCTGCGCTTCCAGTATTCGTGGCAAGGCCTTACCACAACAACTGGCTGTTTTTGGGGAAGTCGGGCTGTCTGGTGAAATTCGTCCCGTGCCAAATGGACAGGAGCGTCTGAAAGAAGCGATCAAGCATGGTTTTAAATACATTATTGTGCCGCGTGGCAATGCACCGCAAAAAACCATTGCAGGCGTGCAGATTATTGCTGTTGCCCGTTTGCATGAAGCCCTGAGTGAAGCCATGTCTTTAAGTGATGAGCTAAATTAAGCATCAGGCAGTGAATTTGCAGTAAAGCGCAAAAAAATACAGATTTTTGATTGAAATTCCACACAAAGCCTATATAAATAGACTGTACAAATAGGTTTTATTCTCATAGGAAAAATGAATGCAAGTTCGACAGCGCGGTTTGATTACAGGTATCTTGACAGCAGTATTATTGGTTGCGCCTTTTGCTGCTGAAGCAAAACGTGCCGGTGGCGGTAAAAGTCACGGTATGCAACGTTCTGCACAGCCTACCCAATCTTATCAACAACCTCGTCAAGCTGCGCCTGCTCAACAAGCGCCAGCTGCCGGTGCTGCAACCCAGCAAAAATCTGGCCCAGGTGTGGGTGGTATGGTTGCTGCCGGTGTAGCGGGTGCTGCGATTGGTGCCGTAGCTGCCAATGCATTGGCCGATGATCAAAGTGTGGCAGCGTCTGAAGCTCAGGCGGCTCCAGCAGAAGAGGAAAAAGGTGGTATTCCAGGCTGGATCTGGATCCTGCTTGCTGCTGCTGTTGCCTTCTTCATTTTCCGTAAGATGGGCGCAAAAAAAAAAGTAGCTTCTAATCCATTTGCACCAAATAGCGGTGCTGGTAATACAGCACCTTTTGGTCAAGCACCGACTGCACCTCGCGGTGGTGACAATAGCAATATCTTTGGTCAGAATGTTGGTGGTCAAACGCCAAGTACTAATGCACCGTTTGGTTCTGCGCCGGTAAATACGGCGCCTTTCGGCACGGCTTATACCCAAAGTGGTAGCCAGTTACCGGATGGTACTGAACCTGCCGCGTTCTTGCGTGTCGCACGTCAGCGTTTTAACCACATTCAGTCTATGAATACGGCAAGCAATATTTCGGAAATTCAGCGTTACCTAACTCCTGATCTTTATCAGTCAATGCGTAATGACATCATGAGCAATCAGGATCAGGATGTTGCCGAGTTTTCAAATCTGAATGCCATGGTGGTAGATTCATCGACTGACAATGGTCAGTATATTGTCAGCGTACGCTTTACCGGTACGGTAAGCGAAGACTTGAACAGCTTGCCACAACCGTTTGCAGAAATCTGGCATTTCACTAAACCAGCAGGTTCAAATCAGGACTGGGTGGTTGCAGGTATTCAGCAAGACTAATTCTGAACAGATAATATTTAGACAGCGGCTTTCGAGCCGCTGTTTTTATTTTTAAAGCTTATATTTTTTAATACCCCCCTTTTAGCCTGTCCAATAGTTCTTTTTATTTTTCATATAAATAGTTTGATGTTTCGTATTTAAAATATAAACAATAATTGTTATCATTCGCATCGAAATAGCTTAACAAGTTTAATAGATAGAATTTTCGATGATGAGTAGTCCGAATATGCATGCAATAGCGACTGAAACAGTTACTGCACCGAGTCCATCGAGCAAAAATAAAGTTAAAGCAAATCTGCTGGTTTATCGTGGGATGATTTTATATCGCTTTCTTCTGGCTGGTGTCGGCGGTTATATGCTTGCCTCGCTGGCTGCCATCGTGATTGCCCAGATGTTTATGGATGCAGGAAGCAGTGCTGCCATGTCAGCCACCCTGATTGGTTTTAGCCTGAATACCGCAGCCTTTATTTGGGTATTTATGGTCAACAAAACTATCAAGGCAACGCTCGGAATCGTAATTCCCAGTGTTTTGCTCTATATCAGCTATAAATTCCTAGGAAATTAAGATGAGAGTAGATGCAAAACAGGAAGGGCCACGCCAGTCGATGTCATGGTTGCATACCTGGGCCAGTCTGATTTTAGGCTGGCTTTTATATGCGATTTTTTTAACTGGAACTTTAAGTTTTTTCCAGAATGAAATCAGCATCTGGATGAAACCGGAATTTCATCAGTCAGTCCCACAAAAGTCCCAAATCGAACAGACCCGTGTCGCATTGGCTTATCTGCAACAGCATCATCCGGATGCCGGCAGCTGGGCGATTCAGCTGCCTAACTCACGCCAGAATACCACCATACTGAATATTCGCGGTGCCGGTGAAGATCCGCGTGCCCGTCGTGGCGGTACCCGCCTAACCATTGACAGTGCAACCGGTGAAGTGCTGCAAGCCCGTGAAACACGCGGTGGTTCATTCTTATACCGTTTTCATTTTGAACTGTACGGACTGCCCCGAATCTGGGCGCGCTGGATTATCGGCATTGCAACCTTGCTCATGCTGGTGGCGATTATCAGCGGTGTCATTACCCATAAGAAAATTTTTAAGGATTTCTTTACTTTCCGTTCTGGCAAAGGTCAGCGCTCCTGGCTGGATGCCCATAATGCAACGGCGGTATTTGCCCTGCCGTTCCATATCATGATTACCTTTAGCGGTTTGTTACTGCTGCTGTTTACCCTGATGCCTTGGGGTGTCAACCAGATTTATGAAAATCGAGGTGCATTTCTGCAAGATCAACGTAAGAGCTTGATTCAGGACAATAGCGTTCAGGCTGAATCCGGTGATAGTGACCAGCGTCGACCGCGTAGTGAGGGAGAGAATCGTGGTGAACGTGGTGATATGTCTGCACGGGGTGAAGCTCGCCGTTCGCGTGGCGATGCGTCACCTGCCCGCCCTGCGCCATTGGCAGACTTAGCGCCCATTCTTGCAGCAGCAGAAAAGCAATGGAAAAACAATCCGGTTGCTACAATTAACATCATCCAGCCAAATACCGCCAAAGCTGAAATTGAACTTCGTGCCTTAAATGGGGTCAGCGTAGCCTATCGCAATGTTTATCCGAGTCTGGCTTTCAATGGCGTGACGGGTGAATTAAAGCCGGATCAAACCACACTGAAAACACCCTCGGTTGCAAACGGTATTTATAACGTATTTACCACACTGCATGAAGCACGTGGCGTGGACTTGGCTCTACGCTGGTTATTGTTCATGTCTGGTGTGGTCGGCACATTCATGATTGCGACTGGTTTGATTCTGTGGTGTGTCAAACGCGCACCACAACAACAAAAGCAAGGCTATAAATCTTTTGGTTATCGTCTTGTGGAAGTGACTAATATCGCGGCAATTATCGGTTTACCGATTGCCTGTGCTGCCTACTTTTATGCCAACCGTTTTATTCCGGCAGACATGGACATGCGTTTGAACTGGGAAATTCGCAGCTTCTTTATCATCTGGTTGCTGACCTTAGTTTATGCCATGATTCGTAGCAATCGTCAGGCCTGGCTAGAGCTGCTCCTGCTTGCAACAGCAGCATTTGCGCTACTCCCAATTGTAAACTTCCTGACCGGCGGTCAGGCAATCTGGAACAGCATCATGCATGGTCAGTGGATGATTGCTTCTTTTGATCTGGCGATGTGGGCGCTTGCAATCCTATTCTGGTTTGCATTCAAGAAAGTGAAAAACCATAAAGGCTTGCCGCCTAAAAAATCTAAAGTGATGCTCAAGGAGAATCAGGCATGATGTTCTTCTTATTGATTTGGGCTTTGACTTCTCTCGGTATGTTTGCACTTGCCGCGTCGATGTCCAAACATCAGAAACAGATCTTTGCTAAAGAGCTAGATGCTCCCAAAACCAAAATAGCCAGCATTCTTGGCTGGGTGATATTAACGATTGCGCTCATCCTGTGCCTGTTCGCAGGTACAATCAGTAACATGATCAGTTATTGGCTGGGCAGTTTAACTTTTGCAGCATTAGTCGTTGGTTTAAGCCTGAGCTATCTGGAAAGTAAAATTAAAGTAATCGCCTCAATCTGTGTGGTAATCGCCGTGATTTCAGCAATCATTTGCTTGGTCTAAAATTCTAATTTACCCCCTCATACTTGAAAAGCTGATCTTCGGATTGGCTTTTTTAATTTAAACCTTTAGTCTACGCATAATATTTTTGAGATGTTGATATGACCCAGCGTGTTTCTCCCTCTGCTGCCCTGACCAATCTTGCCTTAGCAGGCAATGCTGAAGCGCAATTTGAATTGGCTGAACTGTATATGCAAAGCGAGCATGATGATGACATTATTCTGGCTGAAGAATGGGCATTGAAAGCTGCCAACGGCGGACTGGTTGATGCGATGTACTGGTTAGGTGAAGGTTATACCGTTTATGCCAAAGAACTGGCTGAAGAAGATCCAGAAGAATCTAAAGCTCACTTTGAGTTAGCCTATTACTGGCTAAGTAAGGCCAATATCGAGAAGCATCCTGCTGCGACTTTAGAGTTGGCCGGTTTCTACCGTCGCGGTGATGTAATTGAAAAAGACGTGGAAAAATCGATTGCTTTGGTCAAACAGGCTGCGGAACTTGGCGAAGTTCAAGCAATGCGCGATCTTGCATTTATTTATGCCAATGGTTTAGGCGTAGATGGCGATGAAGAACAGGCTGAGTTCTGGACTCAAAAAGCAGATGCTGCTGAAACTAAATAAGTAAGAAAAGCCCGTCAGATGATGGGCTTTTTATTTAAGGATTATTCCAACAACCTGAACTTTGGCTGTCAAAAAATTCTACTTCGATATTTGGAGCTACTTTTTCATTTTTTATAAGCCTATAAATTCGATGGCACTCTTCCTGATTATTTTGAAATATAGAAATAGCCACCTTACCTGATTGGTTGTTCTTAAATATCTGCTTTACCAAATGTGATTCCTGCTTGCCTAAGCTCCAGCCATAAATGACTAAATTAGCTTTTTGAGTTATTAAATCTGGTAGAACTTCATAGAAAATAGTACTCAAATAGGGACTACTTTTTATAGATTCAAGCTTTTTAGTTCCCGTACCCTCGGCAACAAATAAAGGAATTTTATTATCTTCCCATTGTGAAGTAATAACTTCTAACAAATCCTCAAAATCCCCTCTTTGAACTTTAGTTTCGGTATTTTTTGCATCTCTGAAAATAGATAAATTACCATGTTGATAAAGACTCAAAGTTACTTCTTTTTCCTTACGAATAGGATTTCTCAAATCTTGCCAATTATTTCTAAATAGCCCGCTACCTTGAAAACAATCTTTAAATCTATGTCCATCTTCATTTCTATTTCCATACATTAAAATCCAATACAGGATTAAATCGTAATTAAGGGAGACTACTGTTCTAAATTGTTTTGTAAATTGATATAGCTGAGGTAATTGATCCGCGATATCAGAATGTTCACAATGAACTTCCTTCACCACTTTAATAAGAGCTTCTTTTATATTTTCGTAAGCTGAATCAATTTTTTGATCAATTATTCCCAAATGCTTATTTACTAACTTCGCATGCCAAACCAATCGTAAAATTAATTCAAAATCAGATGTATCAAACTCAATAGAAAGTTTAGATATATCCTCATTAAAAAGTCTTAATTTTTCAGCCTCTTCTTTTAAAGAATCAAAACGAAATTTTTGATGCAAAGCAACACTCGCCCCATTACCAATAATTAAATTGCCATTCTCATAATCATCCTTAATTTCAGCCCAGTCTTTGATTGCATACTCAAAACCATCATTCATAGTTTATTCTCAAAATTTTCTTATTAGTCAGATAATAATCAATTTAAGATTGGAACAAAATCAATTTCCAAGTACAATACTGCGCTAGTCGAGGGATGCTGCGACGTTTTACAGGCACTAAATGTAAAATCGCTAGGCTCGACCATCGGTCAGACATTCGTTCTGATCAACAACGGCATCCGCGAACAGAACGATCCAATCTATTTTTTCCTAGGAGATCCTGATGAACGCGGTTACTGCTTCATTTACAGATTACAAAGTTGCTGATATTTCACTTGCTGATTACGGCCGTAAAGAAATTAAACTTGCAGAAGCTGAAATGCCAGCCCTAATGGGTCTGCGTAAACGCTATGCTGCTGCTAAACCACTTGCTGGCGCGAAAATTCTCGGCTGTATCCACATGACTATTCAAACCGCTGTTCTTATTGAAACACTGGTTGAATTGGGCGCTGAAGTTCGCTGGACTTCATGTAACATCTTCTCTACTCAAGATCACGCTGCTGCTGCAATCGCGGCTGCGGGTATTCCTGTGTTTGCCTGGAAAGGCGAAACTGAAGAAGAATACATGTGGTGTCTTGAACAACAGATCAATGTCAATGGCACGCCTTGGGATGCCAACATGATTCTTGACGATGGCGGTGATTTAACGCTACTTGTTCATGAAAAATACCCAGAAGTGATTGCTAAAATCCACGGTGTCACTGAAGAAACAACGACAGGTGTTCAACGTCTGTATGAAATGCTTCGTGATGGCACTTTAAAAGTTCCTGCAATCAACGTAAACGATTCAGTAACGAAATCTAAAAACGACAACAAATACGGTTGCCGCCACTCACTCAATGATGCCATCAAACGCGGTACAGATATGCTTTTATCTGGCCGTCGTGCGCTTGTAATTGGTTACGGTGACGTAGGTAAAGGTTCTGCTCAATCACTTCGTCAAGAAGGCATGATTGTACGCGTCACTGAAGTTGATCCAATCTGCGCAATGCAAGCATGCATGGACGGTTACGAAGTTGTTTCTCCATACAAAAATGGCGTACAAACTGGCAAGAAAGAAGACATCAATGTTGACCTTCTTCAGAATACTGACCTGATCGTGACTACAACGGGTAACTACCACGTATGTGACGCTGCAATGCTTGATTCATTAAAAGCTGGCGCAGTTGTTTGTAACATCGGTCACTTTGATACTGAAATTGATACAGCTTACCTACGTGGCTACAAGTGGGTTGAAGTTAAACCTCAAGTACACCAGGTGTATCGTTCAGAAAATGAAAATGATTACCTGATCCTTCTTTCTGAAGGCCGTTTGGTGAACCTTGGTAATGCGACTGGTCACCCATCACGTATTATGGATGGTTCATTTGCCAACCAGGTATTGGGTCAAATGCATTTATTCGCTGAGAAATTTGCTGATCTTCCAGAATCTGAAAAAGCTGCACAAATTCGTGTAGAACTTCTTCCTAAGAAATTAGATGAAGAAGTTGCTGCTGCGATGGTTGCTGGTTTCGGTGGTGTCTTGACTCAATTGACTCAAGAACAAGCGGATTACTTAGGCGTTCAAGTTGAAGGTCCATTCAAGTCTGATGCTTATAAATACTAATTAAACTCCACCCTCTCCCTAACCCTCTCCCATAGGGAGAGGGAACATTCATTACCAAATGTATGTCATCGAGGGTAAATCCTCTCCTGAGCGTGCTTAAAGCACTGCTTTGAAGCTCAGCGCAAGAGAGGATTTAGGAGAGGTAAAACTAATTAAAAAGTATTTATAAAAAGGATTTGAACATGTCTAAACAGATTCCAATTTCATTTGAATTCTTCCCGACCAAAACTGATGTAGGTGCGGAAAAACTCAAAGTGGTTCATCAAGAACTACAATTGCTCAATCCAGAATTCTTTTCTGTGACCTATGGTGCTGGCGGTTCGACCCGTGAACGTACCCTGTCTACCATCAAAGACTTTAATGGCAAAGGTGCACCTGTTGCCCCTCACCTGTCATGTATCGGCGATGACAAAGCGCGTATTGCAGAACTGCTTGATCTGTACAAATCACAAGGCATTGACCGTATTGTTGCCCTCCGCGGTGACTTGCCATCAGGTCAGGTTGGTTTGGGTGAATTACCCTATGCCGCTGATCTGGTTCGCTTTATCCGTGAATATTCAGGCGATCATTTCAAGATTGAAGTCGCAGCTTATCCGGAAATGCATCCTCAGGCAGAAAGCTTTGATCAAGACATCCAGCACTTTGTTGAAAAAGTACAAGCTGGTGCCAATGCAGCATTAACCCAGTTTTTCTTCAATCCAGATGCTTATTTCTACTTTGTAGATCGCATCCAGAAAGCCGGAGTTGATATTCCTGTGGCGCCGGGCATTATGCCAATCACCAATGCCAGCAACCTGATCCGCTTTGCGGACGGTACCGGTGCCGAGATTCCACGCTGGATTCGCAAGCAACTGGCAACCTATGGTGATGATACTGCCAGCATCAAAGCCTTTGGCCACGAAGTTGTGGTTAAATTCTGTGAGCGTCTGCTTGCAGGTGGTGCACCAAGCTTGCACTTCTACACCATGAACTCCACTGATCCTACACGCCAACTTGTAAAAGACTTAGGTCTAGCATAAGTTTTTAGGCTGCATTGATCTCACCCATTTTCTCCCCTTGGGAAAAACACAAAGAGGGTGTAAATAGCAATGCAGTCTTGTTTTGTTCCATCTGAGAGTAATCCCTCCATGCCACGTTTTTTTATTGAAGCAGACTTAAATGTTGATACTACGGTTGAGTTAACGGAAACCGTTTTTCATCATTGGGTAAAGGTATTACGTGCTCAAGCGGGCGAAACCGCGACCCTGTTCAATGGACAGGGTGGCGAATATGAAGTGACCTTAACTGAAGTTGCTAAGAAATCAGCCACAGTATCGGTCAATGCATTTAATCTGGCTAATCGCACACCCAAGTTCCAGGCCTTGCTCGGTCAGGTGATGAGCAAAGGCGACCGCATGGATTATGCGATTCAAAAAGCTGTGGAATTGGGCGTTTCCGAAATTCAGCTGCTGACTTCGGATCGTTGTGAAATGCGCTTGAAGTATGATCGTGACCAGAAAAAACTGGATCACTGGCAAGGGATCGCGATTGCAGCATGTGAACAGTGTGGACTGAATATTGTGCCTAAAATTTTAGCACCAATATCACTTGAAAAATGGTTGGAAACCGAGCTACCCAAGACCAAACTGGTTTTGGCGCCCAATAAAGATGAAACAGATGTACTGGCAGATGCGACCCTGGATATTGCACTGCTGATTGGCCCTGAAGGCGGTCTCAGTGAGGCAGAAATTACAGCAGCAAATGCAAAAGGTTTTCTAAACTGGTGTATTGGTGAACGCGTACTACGTACCGAAACAGCCCCTGTCGTGGCCCTTTCAATTTTGAACTATAATCTCTAGTTCATCAGGCCAGTAAAAATTTGTCTTTAATTTTGTTGATTTTTATTCCTAAGACCTCTAATCTCGACGAAAGAATAATAACTATTGATGAGTTAATTTTACACATTTCCTGGAGTTTTTTTATAAGAACAATACATAGGGAAAAACGTTTAGGATGAATACAGGCATTGAATCACATGGTTGATAAGCAAGACGACTATATCCAGCAGCATTTGCATCATGCCCAGATTGCGAACACACTTCGCCATAGTCGCTATTTTTTAATCAGTATAATGGTGATTTGCCTTTATATTTTTTGTATTTATCACCTTCAATATCGTCCTTCCAATACCTATTTTAATATCTGGTTTATTCTGACCGAGCTACTGGTCAGTATGTGCTGGTTGGTGAGCACACTTTATTTTAAGCCTGAACAATATGATTTAAAAGGCGCACATCGCTGGTTACAGATTCAGAGTCTTGCCGTCGGGAGCTGTATTGCTGTCGGTATTTATACAATTTATTACTATTTGCCACAGGCCAATCCTGCATTCGAAGATATTGAAGCACTGACCTTGTCTGCTCTGCTCCTGATTGTGACTCAGGCATTTGGCTTGACTTATCTGACCCAAAAACTCAGTTATTTCTGCCTAGTATTTTTACCCTCTTTATTCCCTTTTTTATTGTCGCAAATTTATCATGTCAGCCTTTCCAATCCCTTCTTCGGTCTGGCCTTAAATTTTGCGGTGATTGTCATTCTGCTGTGTGCCAATAGTAGTTATCGTATTCATCGCCGGACATCGCGCTTGTATGCAGAAAACAGTCTGCTGGTTAAAAATGCCGAACAGCAAGTGGCCTGGACTGATGAGCTGTGCCAGCAACTGCAAACTGAAGTCAATAAATCCAAAGATATTGAATTACAGTTACAGCTCAACAATCAATTACTGGAACAAAAAGTACGAGAACGTACCTATGATATTGAACAGATTAATTATCATTTGAAAAATCAGCAACAGAACCTGGATCTTGCCCATGAGATTGCCGGCATTCGCCCATGGGACTGGAATATCAAAGACCGCCTCATTACCCTGACCAATCATAAAGATGAAAAAATTCTGCGTGATTCCAAAGATCATCATCTGCAATTAGAGCATCTGATTCACCCTGATGATCTGGACTATTTTAAGCGCAACATGAAACAGCATTTACGTGGTCAGATTGAGCGTTATGATGCCACTTACCGGATTCTGCTCAGTGATGGCAGCTGGAACTGGGTGCATGATATTGGCCGCGTGATTAGCCGTGATCCTAAAAATAACAAACCTTTGCGAATGGTGGGTATTCGTCGTGATATTCAGCAGGAACGTATTTCTCAAGAACGTTTAAAACTGGTTGCCAGTGTACTGGAACAGGCCGCGGAAGGGATTTTTATTCTCAATCCTGAACTGTATTATATTGATGTCAATCCTCACTATGAATACCTGAGTGGCTTTGAGCGTGAGCAGATCATCGGTAAGTCTTTATTCGATCTTGTTGCACAAAATAAAGCTGAACAGCGCAGTAACCATGCCAGTATTATCAAACAGCTTCAAAAGATTGGCTCCTATGATGGCGAGGTATACGCCAAATTCATGTCGGGCAAACAATCCGCCTTATGGTTACACATCAATGCCGTCACCGATGATGAAGGCCGGATTACCCATTATGTCGGGATTGTCTCGGATCTGACCGAACGCAAATTACAGGAACAGCGCCTGTCTTATCTGGAAAATTATGACCCACTGACCGATTTACCGAATCGTTTCTATTATAACTATCAGCTGCATCAATATCTGGTCTCGCAAAAAGACTCCATTCAGCAGATGGCCGTGATTCGCCTAAATATCGATCGCTTCCGTCCATTAAATGAATATCTATCCAATAATGGCGGGGACGAACTTTTACGTCAGGTCGCGCAGCGCCTGCGCATGAATAATGCAGAAGCCTTGTTTGTGGCACATCTGAATGGTGATGATTTTGCAATTATCTATGAGATTTCACATATTCGCCCTTCAGTACAGCGACACTGTGAACGCATCGCTCAGGCATTTACCACTCCATTTAATATTTACGGTCAGGATTATGTGATCACGCTTTCCATGGGCGTGGCATTTTATCCAGATCATGGTCGTCAACTCGATTATTTAAACAACTGTGCCGAACAGGCCCTGAACGAAGCTAAAAATCTGGGCGGCAATACCATTCACTTTTATTCTAATCAAAGTGATGGCTTACAAGAAACGGGGATTTTTCTGGAACGGGATTTGCGTAAAGCCATCCAGAATAATGAGCTGATTGTTTATTATCAGCCAAAAATTAATTTCAGTGATCAGCGCATTTATGGCTTTGAAGCCTTGATTCGCTGGAATCATCCCGAAAAAGGCATTATTCCACCCGGCTTGTTTATCCCTTTAGCCGAACAGACCAGCCTGATTTCAGATATTGGCCGTCTGGTCATCCAGCAGACAGCCAAACAGATCCGCCAATGGAATAATCTGGGCTTTAATCATATTTGTGTATCAGTCAACGTCGTGGCGCAGCAATTGCGCCGCGGTCAGTTACTCGATGATCTGGATCAGGCCATTGCCGATAACCAGATTTCAGGTGCCAGTCTGGAACTGGAAATTACCGAATCGTCTTTAATTGAAAATTCGGAAGCAGTCAAAAACCTGCTGAACGAAATCAAACAGCGACAGATCCATATTGCTCTGGATGATTTTGGCACGGGTTATTCATCCCTGTCCTATCTTGCTGATTTCCCGATTGATACCCTAAAAATTGACCGCAGTTTTGTGTCCAAGATTGGTAAAAACAAACAGGAAGCCATTGTCAGTGCCATGGTGGCGATGGGTAAAGCCATGGGCATGACCGTAGTGGCAGAAGGCATCGAGACTGAAGAGCAGTTAGCATATCTGCGTGATTTAGACTGTGATATCGCTCAAGGATATTTATTCTCCAAACCGCTGCCAGAAGAGGAAGCCACTGCGTATTTGACACAAAATATGACCAATGACTCTTATACTTATCAAGTCTAAGTTTATACCCTCTCCCAATAAGATTGTTGGAAAAACGGCCGTCTTTGGCTGTGCGAACTGGCGAACAAATGGTATATTCGGGGACATAAATAAATTTTTTACCCGCTGACCGGGTAATCTTTACAACGATCGAGAGACTGATGGACGAACAATCTTTAAAGCAACAGGCCCTTTACTATCACGAGTTTCCTACCCCGGGGAAAATCAGCGTTACACCAAGCAAACAATTGGTCAACCAACGTGACTTAGCCCTTGCTTACTCGCCTGGCGTAGCTGCACCATGTCTTGAGATTGAACGCGATCCTTCAACTGCTGCATTGTATACCGCACGCGGTAATCTGGTCGCTGTAGTGACCAACGGTACTGCGGTGCTGGGCCTGGGTAATATTGGTCCTCTGGCTTCTAAGCCAGTCATGGAAGGCAAAGGCGTATTATTTAAAAAATTCGCCGGTGTTGATGTATTCGATATCGAAATCGCTGAAAATGATCCAGATAAAATTGTAGATATTATCGCATCCTTAGAGCCGACTTTTGGCGGGATTAACCTTGAAGATATCAAGGCGCCAGAATGCTTCTACATCGAGCAAAAACTGCGTGAACGCATGAATATTCCGGTATTCCATGATGATCAGCACGGTACTTCAATTATTGTTGGTTCTGCGTTACTGAATGCCCTGCAAATTAATGGCAAAAAAATTGACGAAATCAAGATTGTGGCATCAGGTGCGGGTGCTGCAGCGCTATCTTGCTTAAATCTGCTGTGTGCTTTGGGCGCTAAAAAAGAAAACATCATCGTTGCCGATTCACGTGGTCTGCTGACCACGCATCGTGAAGGTCTGGATGAATCTAAAAAAGCGTATGTACAGGACATTGAAGCCACTCAGCTTGGTGATGTGATCGCGGGTGCAGACATGTTCCTTGGTCTTTCTGCTGCCGGCATCCTGACCAAAGAAATGGTTAAGGTGATGGCCAAAGATCCGATCATTTTCGCACTGGCGAATCCGGATCCAGAAATTCTGCCTGAACATGCACACGAAGTTCGTGATGATGTGATCATGGCCACTGGCCGTTCTGACTATCCAAACCAGGTCAATAACGCACTTTGCTTCCCGTACATCTTCCGTGGGGCATTAGACGTTGGTGCAACCACGATTAACGAAGAAATGAAAATTGCCTGTGTACATGCAATTGCGCGTATGGCACACGTCGAAGCGGATGCTGCAACTTATGGTGAGAAATCGGCATCATTTGGCCGTGAATACCTGATTCCGGGTCCACTAGATCAACGCCTGATTCTTGAAATCGCACCTGCAGTGGCACAAGCAGCCATGGATTCGGGTGTAGCAACACGTCCAATTAAAGATTTCTCGCATTATCGTCAACGTTTGTCTGAGTTTGTCTATAACTCGGCATTCGTGATGAAACCGATCTTTGAACAGGCAAAATCGAATCCTAAGCGTATTGCCTATGCGGAAGGTGAAGACCTGCGTGTACTTCGCGCCGTTCAAATTGCAGTCGATGATGGTTTGGCGATCCCTATTCTGGTCGGTCGTCCAGCCGTGATTGAAGCCAATATCAAAAAATTGGGTCTACGTCTTGAAGATGGCGTGAATATCACGATTGTTGATCAGGAAAAGAATCCGAATTATGAGTTGTTTGCAGACGATTATTACCAGATCATGCAGCGTAAAGGCGTAACGCCTGAATATGCACAGCGTGAAGCGCGTCGTCGCTCTACCTTAATTGCATCGATGCTGGTCAAACATGGCATGGCAGATGGCATGCTCTGTGGTACTTATTCAAGCTACGACATTCATCTGGACTTCGTCAGCAACATCATTGGCAAAAAAGAAGGTCATAACACTTTCTTTACCCTAAATGCCTTGATGCTTGAAGATCGCAACCTGTTCATTGCCGACACCTATGTCAACACCAATCCAACGGCTGAACAGCTGGCGGAAATGACCATTCTGGCTGCTGAAGAAGTGCGCCGTTTTGGTATGACCCCACGTATTGCCCTGCTTTCTCACTCAAGTTTCGGTTCAGACCAGCATGATGCCAGCGCGCAAAAAATGCGTAAGGTATATGACATCCTGTCTGAAATCGCGCCTGAGCTAGAAGTTGAAGGTGAAATGCACGGTGATGCTGCACTGGATGAAAATATTCGCCAGTTTGCCTTCCCGAACTCACGTTTTAAAGGTTCTGCAAACTTACTGATCATGCCGAATCTGGATGCTGCCAACATTTCGTTTAACTTGTTGAAAGCAACTTCAGGCAACAACGTGACGATTGGCCCAATTCTGTTGGGTGCTGCGAAGCCGGTACATATCTTGACTCCGACTGCGACTACGCGTCGCGTGGTGAACATGACTGCACTTACCGTTGCAGAAATCCAGCAAGCGGAACAAGACGCACTTTAATCCAATGACAAGATAACGACGCATCCGCCTCGTTTCTTAACTTGAGAAAACCTCTATTCTGTAGCATGATGCTTCTAAGAATAGAGGTTTTTTCATGCAAGTTTATTTAGTAGGCGGTGCAGTTCGGGATCATTTGCTCGGACACCCCTATCACGAAAAAGATTATGTGGTCGTTGGTGCAACTCCGGCGCAAATGCTTGACTTAGGCTATCAGCCCGTAGGCAAAGATTTTCCTGTTTTCCTACACCCCAAAACAAAAGAAGAATATGCACTGGCCCGTACCGAACGTAAATCCGGCACCGGTTATCATGGTTTTGACTTTCATACCGATATCAGTGTGACCCTGGAACAGGATTTGATCCGTCGTGACCTGACCATTAATGCCATGGCGATGGATGATGCCGGTCAGATTTATGATCCTTATGGCGGTCAGCAAGATTTGAATAACCGGGTGCTGCGTCATGTTTCCGATGCTTTTGTCGAAGATCCATTACGGGTGCTGCGAATTGCCCGTTTTGCGGCCCGCTATACCAGTGCAGGTTTTGTGATTGCGGATGAAACTTTAGCACTCATGCAGCGCTTGACGGAATCCGGTGAATTGAATGCATTAACACCGGAGCGGGTCTGGAAAGAAACTTCACGTGCCTTAACAGAACGTCATGCTGATGTGTATTTTGAAGTATTGCGTCAATGTGGCGCTTTAAAAGTCTTATTTCCTGAGATAGATGCCTTATATGGTATTCCGCAACGCCCTGAATATCATCCGGAAATTGACTGCGGCATTCACACCATGATGTCCTTGCAGCAGGCGTGTCGTCAAAACTATAGCCTGGATGTACGTTTCGCCGTTTTAGTGCATGATTTGGGCAAAGCATTAACCCCGGTTGAAGAATTACCGCGGCATATCATGCATGAAGAACGTGGCATCAAGCCGGTCAATGATCTGTGTGATCGCTTAAAAGTACCGACCTATACCAAGCAACTGGCGTTGGCAGTATGTAAAGAGCATCTGAAATGTCATCAGGCATTTAATCTCAAACCCGGTACTTTATGGCGATTATTGCAGCGTCTGGACGTTTTACGTCGTCCCGAGCGTGTCGAAGCTTTTGTACAGGCCTGTGAATGTGATTCACGTGGCCGTTTAGGACTGGAAGATCGTGCCTATCCACAAGCACAATATGTACTTGATGCCATGCAGATAGTACGTGCCATTAAAGCACAAGACCTGCCTGCCGATATTCAAGGCCCGGATATTGGCGAAATGCTGATTGAACGGCGTATTCAGGCACTGGGTGAACTTAAAGCCCAACAAACTGTATCTATTGAATAAAGACAAAGCACCCGAGGGTGCTTTTTTATTGCTTCAATCATTTAGTGCAGAGACCCAGCCCTCTAAAGAGCTTAAGGAAAATCAAATCCCGATCAGGAAATATCCGCCGGGAAACTAATCACTTGCTCCAGTTTCATCTGATTGGTCGCGATCATGAGCAAGCGGTCAATTCCCAAAGCAATCCCTGAACATTCCGGCATATTCGGTAAAGCCGCCAGTAAATACTCATCAATAGGCATAACATGCAGCCCAAGTCTGGCCCGCTCTGCATTATCCGCCTCAAAGCGTGAGCGCAAAACTTCGGCATCAATCAGCTCATCATAGGCATTAGCCAATTCTAAACCTTCGATATACAACTCAAAACGTGCAGCGACCAGTTCCCCATCTTCATCGATTCGGGTTTTCGCCAGAGAGGCCATTTCAGGCGGAAAATCGGTCAGGAATACTGCGGTATCAAAACCGAGACTTGGCTCCACCATATGTGAAAATAACAGGTCGATATAGCCGAGCCGATCCTCACCCAAATCCAGATTCAGACCGACACGGCGACAGCAGTCTTTCAGTTCCTGCAAGGTCGCTTGCAATGGATTAATATCCAGACGACCCATAAAGGCATGTTTATAGCTCAAAATGGTTGGGCGGATTTCAGCAAAACGTGCTTTAAGCGTCACATTAAGCAGATCGGCTACTTCGAACATCAAATCTTTTAAGCTAAAGCCCGGACGATACCATTCCAGCATGGTAAATTCGCTATTGTGCTTACGCCCATGCTCATCATCACGGAAGACTTTACAAATCTGGTAAATAGGCCCGCTGCCACTGGCCAATAAACGCTTCATGGCAAATTCAGGTGAGGTCTGTAAATAATGCGTATGTGCTTTAGCCAGTACATGACGCTGCGCCTGTACTGAAGCCAAATGCACATCGGTCACACCGGCTTGAGATAAAATTGGTGTTTCGACTTCTAATACATCCCGCTCAGCAAAAAATTGACGGATTTGTGCATATAAGGTGGCACGTGCACGCATGGCATTCAGGTCACACGTCGGCTGATAAGTGCTATTCATGCTTTTGGCCCACCATGTGCAGCCCATTCACGACGCAGCGGATAGGTTTTTCTTAAATGATCAAAAGCCTGCTGATCCACTTTGCCATCCTTGACACAAGCACGCAGATTTTGATCATCACGGGCAATATCATAAATTTGCGTTAAATATTGCTTTAGCACCATTTTTAAATCCTGATTTTGGAAAAACTGCTTGCAGACCGGAAGCTGGGTTTCGAACTGTTTATGTGCTGCAAAAGCAAAAGTTTGACAAAAAGCGTCATAGATCATTTGAGTACCACGCGCCTTGCCTTCCAGGCTATAACCGGCAATATGCGGCGTCACCAGCGTCAGCAGATCCAGAAGCTCTGCTGAAATAACCGGTTCGTGTTCAAAAACATCTAAAATCACGGTTCGTTGTGTCGCTTTAAGATCCTGGATCAGGGCGGCCTCTTCAATCACTGGCCCACGTGCAGAATTAATCAGAATTGCATCAGGCTGCATTTGCACCAATGTAGCCGTATTGAATAAATGGTAAGTTGGATAAAGACCCGTTTGAGTTAAAGGGACATGAATCGAAATCGCATCCGCTTGCTGCAACAATTCATTAAATTCAACTTGATCAACCTGCGCTCTTTGAACCAAAGGATCATAGCCAATCACGCGCCAGCCCAAAAGTTTTGCCATATAAGCCAGACGGGTTCCAACATTACCCAAACCGACTATACCCAGACTAAATGTTGCATTGGCATCTACTAACTCAGGACGTACATGCAGTAATGCGGTAATGACATATTCAGCCACAGCTTGTGCATTACAGCCGGCTGCATTGCTCCACTGAATCCCATGCTGTTCCAATGCAGCAATATCCAGATGATCTGTACCAATAGTGGCACTGCCTACAAACTTGATCGAACTATTCTGTAGCAGTGCTTCATTGACCTGAGTCACTGAGCGTACCAATAATGCATCTGCATCCTGAACATCCTGTGCCATTAAGTTACGGCCTGGACAATGACGAATGTCTGCAAATTCAGAAAAGAAATAATCGGTAAATGCCAGATTTTCATCTGCGACAATTTTCATAATGAGATCCATATGATGCTTGGGCATATGATAGCGCGTTGATGTCTCTGACTCTATATTTGGCACATGCGTCCATTTTTCAAGTTTTAAGCTATGAGCTGGTTATTGATGAATAAAGTATTGAATCGTTGCTGCCTAAAAAGAAAAACCCCAATCTTTCGACTGGGGTTTTTAGAATTTGGCGGAAGCGGTGAGATTCGAACTCACGGAGGACTCACACCCTCGTCGGTTTTCAAGACCGGTGCATTAAACCGCTCTGCCACGCTTCCTTGGCCGCCATCATATAAATAAATCGGATTTTTGGCAATAAAATTTAGCAAAACTTTTAGCAAAAGCTGTTCATTCAGTTAAAAATCAGTCGAAACAAAAGCTGAAATGTATTTTTATTTAAAGAAGTTAATACTTAAACGATGCCAAGAGGTATTTAATTCAAGATAAAGCAACGACATGAATCAGAATTAGCTTGATAATGAATATAAAAATAAAGGCATAAAAAAACCCAGTCAATTGACTGGGTTTTTAGAATTTGGCGGAAGCGGTGAGATTCGAACTCACGGAGGACTCACACCCTCGTCGGTTTTCAAGACCGGTGCATTAAACCGCTCTGCCACGCTTCCATGGCCGACATGATATAAACAAAAATCACGCTTGGCAAATATTTTCATGCTTTCACTGCATCAATTGCACAAAATAAAATCAATTCCATTAATTTGCTGAATTTTCTGGTTTTTCATAACGAATTGAATTGATGAACCAGCGTTTCTTTCCAGAAGGTGTCAGCACTTCAGCCTCATCATCTACCTGCTTGCCCAACAACGCACGTGCCATGGGCGAACTGATCGAGATATGCTGCGGATGATGATCATAAATTTCATCGACTCCAACAATACGTAAATTTTTCTGCTCGCCTTCTTCATTTTCAATCTCGACCCAAGCTCCAAAATAGACCTTGCCTTCCTGCTCTGGAGAAAAATCGATGATTTTTAGCTCTTCAAGACGCTTGCCTAGGTATCTGACCCGGCGGTCAATCTTACGCAAAATTTGCTTGTTATATTGGTAATCGGCATTTTCCGAACGGTCGCCGAGACTCGCTGCCCAGTTCACTTTTCTGGTGATTTCCGGACGCTCTTCATGCCAGAGATTCTTAAGTTCTGCCACCAATTTATCGTGTCCACCACGGGTGATTAAGTTGGATTTCATACGTCGTGCTGATCAAATTTTCAGTGTATTAACTTACAAACAGCTTATTTTATTTACCATTTCAAAACAATGAAAAAATTCAAAAAAAAATCACATTATATTTCAGTATCTTAAAATTATTTTTAATAATAATTTGTGTACAAAATTTGACAATCGTTTTTTAGATCATTAATATGCCACCTACTTCCGGAAATGCTTACTTTTTAATCTATGTAGTTTTTCTACATAATGATGCGTAAATCTCTTGTCATTTTGAATGACGTCATGACTGCCCAACCCTTATTGAATTTATCAAACTGTTAAAATTTCTGGCTATGTTGGCTGTGATTTTTAGGGCATAAATTACTTGTAGCGGAGACAACATGCACAGTAGTTCATCCACTGGGTCGAGGCTTTGCCTACGATCTGTAATTTCTTCTCTCCCTTTGAAAGCACTTGTACTGAGCACTGCATTTATTCCCTTTCATAGTATCAATGCAAGTAAGACCACACTTCAGTTTGATCATGTGGTCAATAGCAATAAGCTGACCGTGGTTGCAGTCGAAAATCCGACCACCGTATTTCAGGATGGACAACATCTGCATGGCTTCGGTTATGACCTGGTGCGCAACTATGCCAACAGTCTGAATGTGAAACTGGATTTTAAAATTGTCCCGAATAATGCCACTGCACTGCAATGGGTTGCTCAGGGCAAAGCCAATCTGGCCATGACCACCACCGATTTAGGTGAAATTGAAAATAAGCGCTTGACTTCATTCTCCGCCACCTGTGGTGATCAGTCTATTTTGGTGAGTAATGGCTTGAATACCAATTTAAATCTGGTATTTAAATCTGCCACAGATCCCTTGAGCCAGACTGCTAGTGCTTTTATCTGTAAAGGCAAACAAAGTGGTGCCATCAAGCAGCTTGCTTCATTTTATAATCAGAATGTGGTGAAAGAGGAATCTTGGACAGCCATTCAACGTGATTTGAGCAACCGGTTACCGATCTATAAAGCAAGCTTTAAACAGACAGCGCAGCAATATGATCTAGATTGGCATTTATTAGCTGCCATTGGTTATCAGGAATCTTATCTGAAACCGAACTCAGTCTCTCCGACAGGTGTTCGCGGTTTGATGATGCTGACCAATAGCACTGCTAAAGCAATGGGTGTGAGCAATCGTACCGATCCAGCCCAAAGCATTCAGGGTGGTGCCAAGTATTATGATCAAATGCTGAGCCGCTATGAGCATATTCCTTATCCAGATCGCAACTGGTTTGCACTGGTCGCTTATAATATGGGCCCAGGTGCAGTGAATCAGTTACAAAAACGTATTCAGTCACAAGGCAAGAATCCAAATAACTGGGTCAACCTCTATGCCTATCTGGATCAGAATAAAGCCAATAACGGCCGCTATCGTCAGGCAGTACAATATGTAACCCGTATTCGTGCTTATCTGGAACACATCAAGACCACACCACAATTGGTGAATATCTAAGGTCTGATGAGCTGGATTTTATTCTATCCGGCGATAAAAAAGCTTACCTCAAAGGTAAGCTTTTTTTGTGCTCATTTCAGCTGATGTTCAGCAAAATTAAGCTGTCGTATTTTCAAGTACTTTCTTGAATAGATCTTTTTGTTCCTGACTCGGTTTGGCAGTTTGAAGTGCCATCAATTGAGACATATCACCCTGTACTTTGATTTTACCGGTCATAAATGCCTGCATGGCTGCGGCCATATCAAACTCCAGAAAAACTTTACGTAACGTTTCGCCGTCCATATTCAAAGTCGTTTTGGCATTTGAAGACAAACCTTTTTTAATTGCTCCACCATCTAAAGATAGTTCAGTATTACCTGTAGTGTCCGCTACAACCAAATTAATCGCCAGGTTCGCCAAAGCTGGTGGCAAGTTTAAATCACCAGCTTGCGCAGTAAGTGTTTCTACAGTTGAAAACCAATCATCAGTTAAAAAAGCAGGCATGATCTTTCCTCAAATTATTTGTTCATTTGTGTCGACTATCCAGACGACATCATGTTGAAGCTATTATGCTCGTGCTTTGTTATATCATGATCATTAGCGCAAAGGCTAACGAATTTTGTACGCGTCGTTCAATTTTTGTAGTTCTATTTTTATTTGTTTTTCATACAGACATCAACCCGAAGGCTGATATCTGTGTGCTGAAATTATTCTGCGGCAAAGCCCAGATTGACCATATTAATCCGGCGTTTCTCGCCTTCCAGCGCTTCTTCAGTCGAACAGCTGTCTTTGAAGTCAAATTCGCGCTGGCTGTCCAGCACTTCAAAGTCAAACAATTCACGATCGACCAGCTGTGATGGCGAGACATTTTGCAATGCACCAAAAATACTGTGCAGACGTTTTGGATGTGCCTTATCCCAATCACGTAACATGTCATTGATAATTGCGCGCTGCAGGTTCGCCTGAGAGCCACATAAATTACATGGAATAATTGGAAATTGACGCATTTCTGCATATTTGATGATGTCTTTTTCTTCCACATAAGCCAGTGGACGAATCAGAATGTTCTTTTTGTCAGAAGACAACAGTTTTGGTGGCATGGCCTTCAAGCTGCCGCCATGGAACAGGTTCAGGAAGAAGGTCGCCAGAATATCATCACGGTGATGCCCCAGCGCAACCTTGGTCGCACCAATTTCCTGGGCAAAGCCATACAAAGAGCCACGGCGTAGACGCGAACAGACGGCGCAATAAGTCTTACCTTCCGGGGTCAACTTTTTGGTGATGCTGTAGGTGTCTTTTTCCAGAATGTAATACGGAATGTTATTTTCTTCTAAATAACGTGGTAATACATCTTCCGGGAAGCCTGGCTGTTTCTGATCCAGATTCACCGCCACGACATCAAAGTTGATCGGTGCGATACGCTTGAACTGCAACATGATATCTAACAGGGTGTAACTGTCTTTACCACCTGAAATACACACCATGACCTTATCGCCTTCTTCAATCATTTTGAAGTCACGAATGGCATGTCCGACCTGGCGACGCAGCTTCTTTAACAAACGATAGTAGGCTGAGCTTGTTGGCAGTTCAGGTTTGAAATTAAATCCTTGTTCGGACTCAACTGGCGAGTACATAGACGAGATTCACCCATAAATAAAAATACCGCGCAATTTTAGCCGATTCAGGCCCGCATCGCATCAAAAGAATTTATTTTCATGCAAATGTCATATTAGTTTCATTTTCATGTTTTATTTAGATTGATATATTGAACGTTTCAGTTCAATTAATCAGCAAGATGCCTAGTTTTTGGACTTTTCCACAGTTGTCCACAAAAGCTGTGGATAACTTTGTGGATTGAAACGCACTTGACAAGTTCTTCGTCTCAAAAGATAAGGCTTTTCTTTAAATTGATCACTTTTTAACCAATTTAATTATTAATAAAAATCAACTAGTTAAACCTGTCAACCCTAAGGTTTTAAATTAAATCATATTTTTTTTTCTAACTCTAAAATGTAAAAAATGGCTTGCACTTACAAACTCGTTTATAAATGCAGCGTACAAGTCTTTTCATTCCGTAATTTTTTGTTAAACTCATAATTAAATTTTTCTCGATTGTGTTTACCTAATATAAACAATGAAAATAAATTTGCGTGTTTTGGGGTGTCATGGGATCAGTGCTGTGCTATTGGCGAGTTGTTGCCAGTTGGTCTATGCCGGTCAAACCATTTATCAGTTGCGCGATAGCAATGGCAGCACCTTATTAACCAATAAGAAAAGTCGCTATAACCATCTTCAGGTTGAAAAGAAGACCTATTATCCAGACAGTAATATTCATAGTTATAGCAATTGGGGTTCCAGTGAAGCTTCGGTCTTGCCGAGCTATAGTAGAAATAAAAATGCTTATGATTCGATTATTCGCCAGGCAGCGCAAACCTATGGTGTCTCTGAAGGCCTGATCAAAGCTGTGATGCATACCGAGTCCGGTTTTAATGTACAGGCACGCTCTCCAGTCGGTGCACAAGGCCTGATGCAACTTATGCCGGCGACAGCACGTCGTTTTAATGTCAGCAATGCCTATGACCCGCAGCAGAATATTATGGCTGGGGCCAAATATCTGGCCTGGTTATTGAAACGCTTTAATGGCAATACTACCTTGGCACTGGCAGGTTATAATGCCGGCGAAGGCAATGTGGCCAAATATAAGGGTGTGCCACCTTTTCGTGAAACTCAGGACTATGTCCGCCGTGTCAGCAGCCGTTATCAGAACTTGTACGCACAGGGACTGGGCAGCACCAGTGGTACATATACCGCTTCTTCTGATACTGGTCGTGTCATTGCCAGCTCTGCCAATTATTCAACTGAAACCACGACGGCGTCCAATGTTCAGGCAGCAAAATATCAGCGTCAGATCATTGCACGAGCAGATGGTAGCTTCACTGATGCACCGATGGGTTCTTATGCCACTGCCAATGCGACAGCATCTGCAAAAATATATTTAAGTGAGTAATTTTGAAACAGCTTTGTTTTTAAAGACCTATCTTTCAATATGGACAAAAAACATACTGTCTTTTTGTAGCGAATTGCTATTTTTTTCTTGAAATCTTATCGATTTCACCTCATATTGATTTCAATGATTTACATTCAATAATCAGATTATTTTTCTGTAATAAGAGGATTTCTCAATGATGCGGATTGGTTTGTTCTTGCTAACCAACCTCGCGGTACTGGTTGTAGCTGGCATTATCTTGTCACTCTTCGGTGTCGGTAGTTACCATGGCGCAGGTGGCTTGAATCTAGGCAACCTGCTGGTCATCTGTTTCGTGTTCGGTATGGTTGGCTCAATGATTTCCCTGTTCATGTCTAAATGGATGGCGAAAAAGACCACGGGTACTGAACTGATTGACCCGAATGCACCTCGTAACCAAGCTGAAGCCTGGTTGCTCCATGAAGTTGCACAACTTTCTCAGCGTGCAGGCATTAAAATGCCGGAAGTGGGTATTTTCCCATCTTATCAATCCAATGCCTTTGCCACTGGCTGGAATAAAAACGATGCTTTAGTAGCCGTATCGACTGGCCTGCTTGAGCGTATGAACAAAGACGAGCTTCGTGCAGTATTGGCGCATGAGATTGGTCACGTCGCCAATGGTGATATGGTCACTCTGGCACTGATTCAGGGTGTTGTGAACGCCTTCGTCATGTTCTTCGCACGTGTTGCGGGTGATTTTATTGACCGTAACGTTTTTGGTCGTGAAGAAGGTGAAGCACCGGGTATTGCCTATTTTGTAATTACCATCGTACTGGATATCGTATTCGGTATTCTGGCGTCGTCGATTGTGATGTGGTTCTCCCGTCAGCGTGAGTATCGTGCCGATGAAGCCGGTGCGCGCTTGGCAGGTAAACAGGCTATGATTTCAGCATTATTGCGCTTACAGGCAGAGTCTGAAATGCCAGATGCCATGCCGAAAGAAATGAAAGCATTTGCGATTTCTGCGGGTAAAGAAGAAGGCTTTAGCCTTGCTGCCTTGTTCCAGACGCATCCAAGCATCGAACAACGTGTTGCTGCACTACAACAGCTTGATTGTGCTTAAGTAATACTATTCATTGATTGAAAAAAGCCTGCACTTGCAGGCTTTTTTATTGGATTCAATTATTCATTATTTATATAGGGCTTTATGCGCTGATCCACTGATACAACGCCATCGCACCCCACCCAATCGCAAAAACAAATAGAATTAGGAACAAGGTGCCTAAAATATCCGGGATATGAATCCAGATCCAGGCCACTACGGGATTGCGCCAAAATGCAGATTGCTGCTGTTTGCGTTCCAGGCTTTCATGCAAAAAAGGGTGTACCACATGTCGATCACTGTGAATCTGATATTCTTCGCGAATATGAACATGCACCACATCAAGCGCCTTGCGACTGGGACGAATAAAAATATCAAAAATGGTACCTGCCACTGGAATAAATCCAACCACCGCATCCATCACCGCCAGTTTCATGACCGGATTCAGCTTGGCACTCGGCACCCCAATCTGTTTGGCCTTATGAATGGCATAACAGGTCAATACAAAACCGGCGATATCTCCAGCGACCGGAATCGTACTCAGCGCGGCATCTGCCCCTACCCCTTGCTTGGTAAATGGAATACGTACCACTGAATCCATCATGTTGGCAAACTTGGCCAGATCACGTTCCAGACGAATGACCTCTTGTTGACTCAGTTTTGTTTTTTGTCCAGGCTCAGGCATATGTGATTCCAAAAATAGGGCTGACTTTCATCAGCATAAATTATTTTGAGACCAAAGTTGTAGCAATCTGTGAATTAAAACAATAATTTGGAAGCAACAAATAGATAAATAATCACACCGGTGGCATCACAAATAGAGGTCACCAAAGGTGCAGAGGCACTGGCCGGATCCATCTTAAACTTGTTCAGAATAAAAGGCAGACTCATGCCGATCAGGCAGCCCATCAGCACAATGCCGAGCATACTGATCGCCAGAACCACAGCCACCATGATATCCCCTCGGACATAACCCAACACCGAGACAGCCAGTGCCATGGTACCACCCAGACACAACGCCACCAAGGTTTCCCGGCTGAGCAGGCTAAACCAGTCTCTAAACTCTACATCACCGGTGGCCAAAGCACGCACCATCAAGGTCGCCGACTGCGAGCCGGCATTACCACCACTGCCCACCAGCAATGGCAGAAAAAAAACCAGAACAATATGCGCGGCAATGGTCTCTTCATAATGTGCAATGCCAATGCCGGACAATAGACTGCCAAAGACCAGAATCACCAGCCAAGATACGCGCTTCTGGTACAATGTAAAAATAGGCGCAGTTTTTAAACTTAACTCAGTTAAGGGCTCAACCGCCCCTGACTTTAAAATATCCTCGGTGGTTTCGGCTTCCATGATGTCCATGGCATCATCATAAGTGACAATTCCAAGAATTTTTTTATGCTCATCGACAATCGGCAAAGCCATAAAATCATAATAGGTTAAAGTTTTTGCGACGTCTTCTTGGTCATCCCCAATCTTGGCGTAAATCACATCTCTTTGCATGATCTCGGCAATGCTGGTTTCAGGACTGGCCTGAATCATCTGCCTTAAAGAGACTACCCCGATCAGCTGGTCCTGCTCATCAACAATATAAATCAGATACAGGGTTTCCTGATCTGCGGCCACCACACGCAACATTTGGATAGCGTCATGAATCGACAGATCCTGATGCAAAGAAACAAAACTGGAGCTCATCAGCGCACCAGCAGTCCCTTCAGGATAAATCGCCAGATCTTTTAGGGTTTGCCGACTCGCTTCGGACAATTTTGCCATGAGCTGCTGCTGCAGCTGTGGAGAACATCGCTTATAAACATCGACAAAGTTGTCCGAATCGAGCGCATTTAAAATCGCAATAATCTGTGCGACCGGTAATTGCTCAGCCAGACTGACTTGTTGGCTGAGTGGCATAAACTCGAATACCCGGCTCGGTTCTTTGAGTTCCTGAAAAATCCGGATCTGTTCTTCTAACTTCAAACCTTTTAAAATACTGGCCTGATCGGCGACATTCAGCTCATTTAATAAGCCAATCGCCATAGCATGGTTTTCAGAACGGATCTGTTGTTGAATATGCTGTATTTTTTCTGAAATTTTCGGCATAGGCAGTCCATGGTTATAAGCGCAAAGGCGTGGATTTTAGCATCATCCTCCGAACATTACCCTTGCTCTCAGTGCATCTAAATCATCACAGCCGGATTGAGTCAGGCTATGGATTGTTTTTCTGAGCGCACGATCATGAATCAACCGGTTCTTTTTTAGCCATTAAACTTCGAATCATCACATACATAAAGGGAATAAAAATTAGCACCAGCACGGTTCCAAAAATTACGCCGCCGAATACACTGACACCAATTTCCTGACGGCTTACCGCACCTGCTCCCGTGGCAAAGACCAAAGGTAAAATTCCGGCGCCAAAAGCCAAGGAAGTCATCAGGATCGGACGCAGACGCAGGGAAGCACCTTCCAATGCTGCCTCCACCACCGATTTTCCCTGTTGCTGTGCCAGCGAAGCAAATTCCACAATCAGAATGGCATTCTTACAGGACAAGCCAATGGTGGTCAGCAAGGCAATCTGAAAATAGATATCATTCGGGAAGCCAGCCAAATAACTGAAAATAATATTGCCGCCAATACCAAGAGGAATTGCTGACATTACCGCCGTTGGAATACTCCAGCTTTCATACAATGCGGCCAGACACAGGAAAATAAAACCTATCGAAATCAGATACAGCCAGATGGCCTGATTATTGGACTGTTTTTCTTCAAAGGATAAACCGCTCCAGACCACATCTACACCGTCCTGTTCAGCAATCAGCGCCTCTACATCCTGCATGGCCTGACCGGAGCTGCTGCCTTGAGCCCGATCTGCTTCCATCTGTAGTGCGGTATAGCCCATGAAACGGTTGACCACTTCCGGACCACCACTCCAGTCCACTTGCGAGAAGTTACTAAAAGGCACCATTTGATTCTGGTCATTGCGGACATGCCATTGTGCCAGATCTTCCGGCTTGGAACGAAATTCGGCATCGCCCTGCATGATCACCCGTTTAATCCGGCCGCGATCAATAAAGTCATTGATATAACTGCCACCCCAAGCGCTAGATAAGGTGCTGTTAATTGCCGTTTGGGTCAGACCATTGGCCATGGCCTGTTTTTGGTCAATATTGACGCGTAGTTCGGCTTTTTCAGGATTAGAACGTTTACCCAGATTTTCAAAGCTTGCATAATTGCCAGCCTGAGCTTCCAGTGCCTGAAATTGCTGTTCCAGATACTGCCGGCCATTACCATTGATATCCCGAATCCAGAAATCCAGACCATCGGTTTGTCCCAGACCATTGACTGACGCGGGCATGGATACGTTGATTTGTGCATTAGGGTTACTTTGAAAATGCTTCAAAGCCCGTTCACGAATCGCGGGTGCGGTATTGTCCTGACCGGAACGTTCATTCCAGTGTTTTAATGCCACAAAACCGGTGGCCAGATTCTGGCCAGTTCCCGAGAAATTGCGGCCATAACGAATCATCACCAGGCTGACATTGGCCTGTTCCTGATCCAGAAAATATTTACGAACCTCTTCTCCGACCTGAATGGTATTTTTCATCGGAGCACCTTCCTGCACTTTGATTTGCAGGCTTAAAATCCCCTGATCTTCACTCGGCAAAAAACTGGTTGGCAAAGCACGGTAAAACAGTGCAAAGACACAGATCAAGCCGGCAAAAAGCAGTAAACAAATGGCCTGATGCTGAGTCGTGACTTTGGAAAGATGCAGATAACGATACTTTAAATGATCCAGCTTCTGGTTAAACCATGCCGCCCATTTTGCCGGTTTTGGATTCGGTTTCAGAATGAGTGCACACAGTGCTGGGGTTAGAATCAAGGCCACCAATAAGGATAAGGACATGGCCGCGACCAAAGTGATGGAGAACTGTCGGTAGATCACCCCGGTAGAACCGCCAAAGAACGCCATCGGAATAAATACAGCAGTTAGAACTAAGGTAATTCCGACCAATGCCCCACTAATTTCCTGCATGGACTCTAACGCCGCCTCTTTGGCAGACAAATGCTGTTCATGCATCAGCCGTTCCACGTTTTCTACCACCACAATCGCATCATCAACCAATAGACCAATGGCCAGAACCAAAGCGAATAAGGTCAAGGTATTGATACTCATGCCCAGTGCATACAGCACTGCCATGGTTCCCAAAATCACCACCGGCACCGTTACGGTAGGAATCAAGGTGGCACGCCAGTTCTGCAAGAAAATGAACATCACCATGATAACCAGAATGATCGCTTCGATCAGGGTTTTGACCACCTCTTTAATCGACTCTTGTACAAAGGGCGTATTGTCTCGTGGATAGGCAATTTTATAGCCTTCGGGCAATTGCTGGGAAATACGGGCAACTTCAGCTTTAATCAAGTTTGAGGTGGCAATGGCATTGGCACCTGAGGCCAGAGAAATTCCAAGACCTGCCGAAGGATAACCATTATTGGTGCTATAAGACTGATAACTTTCAGCACCAAGTTCGACCCGTGCAATATCTTTTAAATAAATAAAACTACCGGCACGATCCGATTTGACAATAATATTCTGGAATTCTTCAACGGTTTTTAGACGGGAACCCGAGGTGACTTTAGCATTCAGGTATTGTTCATCCACTGCCGGCAAATCCCCAATCGCGCCCGCAGCCACCTGAGTATTCTGAGCTTCAATGGCGGCACGAACATCGCTTGGCATCAGCTTATACTGTTTGAGTTTTCCTGGATCCAGCCAGATCCGCATCGCATATTGAGAACCAAAAACATCGACTTCACCAATGCCTTCAATCCGGGAAATGTCCTGCTCCAGATGTGTCATCAAGTAATCAGAAAGTTCAATATTGTTACTGCGGCCGGACTCATCATACAGGCTGATCACCATATGGGTATCGCCGAGAGATTTAAACACGTTAACGCCCTGGCGTTGGACATCTTCCGGTAAACGGTTCAATACCCCATTAATCGCATTTTGTACCTGAACCTGTGCTGTATCGGGGTCGGTACCATTTTCAAAGCTGATGCTGACCCGGCTGCGCCCTGAAGAATCACTACTCGAACTAAAATACAGTAAATGGTCAATCCCTTTAATCTGCTGCTCCAGCACCTGGGTCACGCTTTCTTCCACAGTTTCCGCAGAAGCGCCACTATAGGTTGCTGCCACCGTTATCCGTGGCGGGGCAATATCCGGATAACGTTCCACTGGCAGGTTCATCACTGCGAACAGGCCAATCGCCATCACGACAATCGCCAATACCCCAGCAAAGATCGGGCGGTGGATAAAAAATTTAGACAGCATAAGTCCGAGTCACTTTTTAATTAAATAGGGATGAATTTAGACCAAATACGAGCAAGCTATATCTAAGTATTCAGTGACATAGCAGTAAAATGCAAGAATTAAACACATAATAACTGTGATAAAAACCAATCATGGAGAAATTATGGATGATCTTACTTGAATACTTTCTTGAGGTTGCCATTTCCTATTTATTAATAGCATTTTTCCAAATAAAAAACCCTGCAGATGCAGGGTTTTTTGGTGAATCAATTCAGCAGATTAAGCACTGAACTGGTTCATTGTGTTTTTAGCGTCATCACCAGCTTTCAATGCATTGTCACCAGCGAAGATTTCTTTGTGGTCATCACCGATGTCAGAACCAGCCATTGCCTGGTGTTTAACACATGCGATACCGCCGCGGATTTCTTTACGTTGTACGCCAGCAACATAAGCCAACATGCCTTCAGAACCGAAGTAACCTTGAGCAAGTTCATGCGTAGAAAGTGCAGCTGTGTGGTAAGTCGGAAGTGTGATCAAGTGATGGAACACACCCGCTTCACGCGCAGCATCTGCTTGGAAGGTACGAACTTTTTCGTCAGCTTCAGCAGCCAGTTCAGTTGCATCGTACTCAGCGCTCATTAACTTAGCACGGTCGTAAGCAGAAACGTCTTTACCTTCAGCAACCCAACGGTCATACGCTTGTTGACGGAAGTTAAGCGTCCAGTTGAATGAAGGTGAGTTGTTGTATACAAGTTTCGCATTTGGAACTGTTTCTTTCACACGGTTTACCATGTGAGCGATTTCAGCAACGTTTGGTGTCGCAGTTTCGATCCAAAGAAGATCCGCACCATTTTGCAAGCTGGTTACACAGTCAAGTACAACGCGGTCAATTTGCGTGCCTTCACGGAACTGGTACAAGCCAGAAGCAAGACGTTTAGGACGGTGAAGTTTGCCATCACGTTTGATCAGGATTTCATCTTCTTGTGCATCAGCGATATCAATTTCAGATGTTTCCAAGTAGCTGATATATTGAGAAGCGATGTCGCCTGGCTCTTTAACCACTGGGATTTTTTGAGTCAGGTCAGCGCCTTCAGAGTCAGTACGTGCAACGATGATACCGTCGTCAAGACCCATTTCAAGGAATGCATAGCGAAGTGCGTGGATTTTCGCGATGAAGTCTTCGTGTGGAACTGTTACTTTACCAGCTTGGTGACCACATTGTTTCGCGTCAGAAACCTGGTTTTCGATTTGTAGTGCACAAGCACCCGCTTCGATCATTTTCTTAGCAAGAAGGTAAGTCGCTTCTTCGTTACCGAAACCAGCGTCGATGTCCGCAATAATTGGCACAACGTGAGTTTGGAAGTTGTCGATTTGTGAAGTGATTTCAGCTGCTTTAGCAGTGTCGCCCGCTTCTTGTGCTTTTTTAAGGGCACGGAACAAGTCGTTTAATTCTTTCGCGTCAGCTTGACGTAAGAAAGTGTAGATTTCTTCGATCAATGCAGGAACAGAAGTTTTTTCGTGCATAGATTGGTCAGGAAGTGGACCAAATTCTGAACGAAGTGCTGCAACCATCCAACCAGAAAGGTAAATGTAGCGACGTTCAGTCGTACCGAAGTATTTTTTGTTCGCAATCATTTTTTGTTGTGCGATGAAACCATGCCAGCAACCTAATGATTGAGTGTATTTGCTAGAGTCTGCATCATAAGCAGCCATATCACGACGCATAATTGCCGCGGTATATTTCGCAATGTCTAAACCAGTTTTGAAACGGTTTTGGATTTGCATACGCGCAGCATCTTCAGGACTGATGTCTGCCCAAGTGTTACCGAATTTCGCTTTCAATTCGCGGATTGCATCAATCGCTGTTTGGTATGTAGTCATGATATTTTCCTGTAATAATATTAGGATTTTTCTGCAACGAACCGTTCAAATCACACCCTCAGTAACTTGTTTAGATTTTCGCCGGTCCGTTGGGATAGCTAAAGATTAGTGGGCTTATGAAAATTAATCCAATAGTCTGCAAGAATCTTCAGTATTTATTTAAAAAATGAGTAGATGAAAGTCTTAGTATAATCCTGTGATGTTAAAATAAGATATTGTTTTATTTTATATTTTACTAAAATAAAATTGATCGTTTTTCCTTCATACTGCTTAAAAATAATTCATTAGACTTAAGTCTGGGCTTGGCTCAAATCCACTTTTATTAAAAAATAATCATGATTTTGAATTATTTCTTAGGCTGAAGCATTTATCAAGATAGCACACTTTTCACGCAATTATTCACGCAATTACAGCTGTATTTTTAAAGTTTAAAGCTTGGCTATGGAGCTGTTGATCTGCATACATGAAAATACTGAATCTTTGCTTAGCCCGTGCTTCTACTCAGTCGAATAAAATCATTAATCATTCAGCTTAAACCTGCATAAATTCCCTAGATTTTATCTGCATTCTCATGGCTTTTTTTTCATCGGCGCTTTACACAAAGCCCGGCAGTTATGGCATAATCAGCATAATTTCTTGTATTTATTCTCGGTATTTCTTTTATGAATCTGGAGCGGGTCGATCTCAATCTATTAATTTATCTTGATGTACTTCTTCGCGAAAAAAATGTCACCCGTGCAGCCGAACAATTGGGCGTTACCCAGCCTGCCATGAGTAATATTTTACGCCGATTACGCAATTTATTTAATGATCCTCTCCTGATCCGTTCTTCTGAAGGCATGACACCAACAGAACGTGCACTTGAGTTACAGCCACGTATCCGCGATGCGCTGGCTGACTTGTCCATGATTCTGGAACCGCGTACCGAGTTCCGTCCTTATACGTCAAATCGTGTCTTCCGGATTATGACCTCGGATTATGCCGAAGCGACACTGGTTCCTCGGCTGGTCAAAGCCTTACGTTCAGAAGCACCGAACGTGGTCTTGGACTTTCTAACCCCGAGTGATGTGTCTTATCGCGACATGGAACAAGGCAAAGTTGATCTGGCGATTAACCGTTTTAATGAAATACCGCAAAGTTTTCATCAGGTTCTGGTCTGGCGTGACAGTTTTTCCTGTTTATTAAACAATAAACACCCGGCTGCAACCAACCTGAACTTAAAAAGCTATCTGGATGCACAGCATATCTGGGTCTCTAAAACCGGTATGGGTGTGGGCTTCGGGGTCAACCCGGAGAAACAGGCCGGTTTAGGCTGGATCGATCAGGCTTTGGAACGTATTGGCCAGAAACGTAAAATCTCGGTCTTTACCCGTCATTATCAAATGCCAGGTTTATTGGCCTCCAATGTCGATCTGGTGGCAACCCTGCCTTCACGGATCGCACGCCTGCAAGCCAAGAATCATAATTTAATTCTGAAAGATCCTCCATTTTATATTCCCGAATTTGAACTCAAAATGGCATGGTGCCCTCTATTGCATCATCACCCTGCACATCGCTGGTTACGTCAGCTGATTTTGTATGTTGCGCGTCAAATGATTGAGGAAGAAAATCGTGAATTCCTGAGCAATAATTCTCAATTTTCACACTATTAAACTCAAATTCTTCTAAATTCTTATTTTTTAAGATTATACTTTGAAGGCTTGAGAGGTAGTTTTTACACCTCAAGCCTTTTTTTGTGTTAAAAATATCCCAAGATACTATTCATCCACAGGTGGATTTGTGAGCCTCTTACAAAATATCGTGATTATCTTAATACTCATCGCGGGGGCCGGTTTTTTATCTTTAACAGAAATCGCCCTCGCAGGTGCCCGTAAAGTCAAACTGAAAATTCTGGCTGAATCGGGTGAACATCGCGCTCAAAAAGTTTTAGATCTACAAGAAAATTCTGCTGACTTCTTTGCAGCCTCTCAAATCGGTTTAAATGCAGTCGCCATTCTTGGCGGTATTTTAGGTGAAGGAGCCTTCCGTCCTTATATTTTTAATTTTGTTTCCCGCTTTTACCAGGGTCCTTGGGCTGAAAATATTAGCTTTGCACTTTCCTTTACTGTCGTCACTTCTTTATTTATTCTATTTGCAGACTTGATGCCGAAACGTCTGGCCATGATTGCACCAGAAAAGATCGCAGTCTCGGTCATTGAACCCATTCAGATTTTCATTAAAGTCTGTAAGCCTTTGGCCTGGCTCATTAATGTTATTGCCAACATGCTGTTCCGTCTGTTTAAAGTGAATACCATTCGTGATGATAATATTACCTTTGATGATATTTCCGCAGTGATGGATGCAGGTGCGCAGGCTGGCGTACTGCAAAAACAGGAACATCATTTCATTGAAAATGTATTCGAGCTGGAAGAGCGTAATGTACCTTCGAGTATGACTACCCGTGAGAATGTGGTGTTCTTTACCCTAAATGAACCAGAAGAAAGTATTCGGCAAAAGCTGGCGGAATATCCCTATTCCAAGTTTCTGGTGTGTAGCAATGACATCGACAGTGTGATTGGTTATGTCGATGCCAAAGATATTCTGGTACGGATTCTGAATAACCAGTCGCTGCTACAGTTAAATGAAAATACCATCCGTAATGTCCTGACCATTCCGGATACTTTAACTTTATCGGAAGTTCTGGACCGTTTTCGCTCGACCAAGGAAAAATTTGCCGTCGTCATTAATGAATATGCGCTGGTGGTTGGGGTGATTACCCTCTCCGACATTATGATTACTGTAATGGGCGACTGGGTGACACCAATTGAAGCCGATCAGCAAATTATTAAGCGTGACAATAATTCCTGGTTGATTGAAGGCAGCACGCCAATTGAAGACATGAAACATGCGCTTGAAATCGACTCAATGCCAGATGAGGAAAATTACGAAACACTGGCTGGTTTTATGATGTTCAAGCTGCGTAAAATTCCGCGTCCTGCCGATACCGTCATTCATGCCGGTTATAAATTTGAAGTCGTCGATGTCGATCATTTCAAGATTGACCAGTTGCTGGTGACTCGGATCATTGAAATCAATCCATTAATTCAGGAAGAATCAGAATAATCTGATTCTTCCTCTATTTTAAAATAAAAATCATAAGGATAGAGTGATGTCCATTTCTGCGCTGTTGGCTTGTTTTAGTTTTTATTCAGGACTGTATTTAATCTATTTCTTTTTTGCTCAACAACAAAATCCGCTGTTCTTGTTTTTAGCGATCATTTTATTGATTTTTGCTTGCATCATTACCCCTTATGGTTACCAGCGTCACCGTGGCCATTATGACCGAACCATGAGTTGGGGACAGTATTTGGCCATACCTTTGATTTTATGGGGACGACTATTTATCGTTCCTATCAGTTTTATTTTAAGTTTGTTTTATTCAAACCAGTAAATTCAATCATAAAAAAGCACCTAACGGTGCTTTTTTACATCTATTGAGGTGCTTAGATCTTTGTTAACAATGCATCTAAAACAGCTTGATAGTGAATCTGGATATCATCTTCTAGAATCTTGTAAGCATTGTCGAACTGCACCATAGGCCAGCCTTCTTTCCAGAATGGAAAAATATTATGCAGGTCATGGGTAACAATCGCATCTTCACGCAGAATTGCTTGGGCAATTTGTGACAGTACCTGTGCAGTTTCAGCACCATCAATCGCCATATAATCAATTCCGCGCACTTTTAAAATACGGACGCGGTCTTTTTTATAACGGATTTTTTTGATTTGTGCCGTATTCAGGCCCAAAGCCAAAGATACCGCTTCGACAAATTTGTCTTCAAATGACTGATTCAATGCCACTAACGCTTCTTTATGCGCTTCCTGACGACCAGCTTTACCACCCTGACGAATCACTTCTTTCGCCTCAGTATTTAGTTCATCCTTTTTCATGCTTTGCAGGATGTCTAAAATTTCGATGTCGCTTAACGCCTCAGGAGATTGATCAGTCATAAACTGTCCTTAAAAAAATAAATCTTGAATCGGCTATTTTCGCATAATTCGTGGCTAAAAAACTAAAATCTTCGTGATTAAAGCAATGATAAGCGCTGAAAATGGATTTGTCCTGTGATTCTGCGTCAAATCGACTATAGTGCCTGTGTCTATTTCTGAATCAATCTCTGGATGATGCCCACTACCCAAGTGACTTTGTTGCTGCAGCAACTTCAACAACAGTATCCGACTGCATTTAAAGGCAATTACCTGTTCTATAGCCAGATCAAAATCCGTGGGATCTGGGATAAAGCCAAGCTTTTGATTCCCTGGGTCTTGGCGGCCATGATTTTTATTCCCGTCAGTTTGATGTTCGGTGACGTCATAAAGCAATCTTTTGTGCAAGTGAGCGAATTTCAGGCGCAAAGTTATGCCATTTTGGCGATACTGTTGTTCCTGATGTTGAGTCTCACCTTAATTCTGCAACAGGTTCAGCATTCTTCTTATTCGCTATATCAGTTATTACGCCATACCCCAATCAAGATGGCTGTGGTGATTCTACTACAAACCTTAAATCTGTTTTTTGTACAAAGTAGCCTACTGATGTGGAGTTTATTCTTTTTTGGAGTGAGCTTTGGCTTTATCCGTTTTTATCGGGAAAACTTGTTCCGGGAAAACAGCCAAAATACTGAACATTATCAGTTGCAACAATTACGTAGAATCTGCTTCTGGGCTTATAAACAGACCTGTATGCTTCGACTAAAATTACGTTTTTGTTCAAGCAATCATCCTCGGCATGCCGAACTAAAACAGCAATTAAATCACTATGCCGAATTATATACCCAGCTGCTGAAACATGAGCATCAATACTGTAAAACCATCAAGCATCTGGATGTCGACAGTTATTTGGACGAGAACTCATAGTGCTCTATCATTTTGATTAGCCATCTTGAATATTTTTAATAAGGGTCCTTAAAAAAACAGATTGATTTGCTAGTTTTTTTTAGAGAGAAGCCACGGAATTGCTTGAAAAGAAAGCAATCATTTAGAAATGTGCTTGCCAAGCTTTATTTCGTCCTCTATTATTGCGCACATGCCCGAGTGGTGAAATCGGTAGACACAGGGGATTTAAAATCCCCCGCCCACAAAGCGTGCCAGTTCGAGTCTGGCCTCGGGCACCATTTTAATCTTTATTAAAATGGTGCAATAGAAAACCCAGCATTAGGCTGGTTTTTTTGTGCCTGAATTTTATTCTTTTAGCGCGAAATCCTCATGTCAGAATTAAAATACTTCGATCTCGCCACATTACAATTACGCCATCCAGACGCTTTTTTCCTGAAGCTGCGTTATAGCCGCTTCAAATTTAATGCCCTGCAAAATCTCCAGTTTGTGATCGCGATTAATTTACTGTCTCTTTTAATCTGCGTGGCCTGTAGCATCAGCTCAGTACTTCTGGAATATTATTTTTTCAAGAATGCCACGATCGCCTTTAATGTCACCTTGATCATGTTAATGGCCCTGCTTTATCCCTATATCTGGTATGCACAATATCAGGCGCAATTCAGCTCCAAAGCCTATAGTCAGCGCTTGCAGAACTGTCTGTATCTGCAAATTCCGATTTTTCTGGTTTTATTGCTGAATCTGTATGTAATTCATTCAGATATGTTGGTGATCATCAGCATGATCATTTTAGCGCTTTCCTCTTTTGGCGCTGTGACCTTAGAACCTTTATTTAAAAGTTCTTGTAGTGCAATTGATCAGATCAAACTGCAAAAACTGCGGCAGCTGGCCTTTTGGGCCTATCAACAGTCCAGATCCAAAACACCGCAACCGATTCAGGACCAGTCAAATCTGCAGGCTTATTACCAGAATCTTTATCAGCAATGCATGCATGAAGAGCAAAAATTACTCAGCTCGATTCGCTTTAAAAGTTTTAAAGACTATTTCTACAAATAATAAAAAACCCTGCAGTAGCAGGGTTTTATCGATCACCATTCACGATTGGTAATCAGCTCTTCCATTTCAATCTCGAACAACCCGTGCTCTTGCACCACCATCATCATGGCTTCGGCAATATAATCTGCAGCGGTATCATCCAGAGATGAATCCAGATCTTCAAACTGCGGTTTCATGGCATTAATATCAGCAACGGTCAGATGGGCAAGCTGGTAAATTTCTTGATCTGACAAAGCTGATTTAGCGACTTTTTGGGCAAAATGTTCGATGTGCTGTTTGATTTCAGCAACCAGAATATCGGGATAATACGCATCATCGAACATGGGGAGAAGTAAATCTGCAAACATTACAGGCACTCTAAAAGATGACAATTTAATCTAAGCGTGCCTATATAGCACATTGTTGCCTGAAAGCCAAACAACATTGCCAGATGCTTACTCTCCCGCCATCAATGTCTACGCCATCTGCATGGCTTGCCAGACTCTAATCGCATCCGCTGTCGCTTTCACATCATGTGCCCGTACCATACAGGCGCCCTGCTGAATACTGAGCAAATGTGCTGTTGCCGAACCCACCGCACGCGCCTGTGGTTCTGCGCCATCTAAGACAGCCCCAATAAAGCGTTTACGTGATAAGGCAGATAAAATCGGATAACCCATTTCTGTCAATTTATAAAATTCTTGAAGCAGCTTGAGATTTTGCTGGGCATTCTTGGCAAAACCAAACCCCGGATCAATCATGATATTTTCGGCTTTTACTCCTACATCCAAGGCATCCTGAACACGTTGAGATAGTTCGCCAATCACCTCGGTAGTGACATCCTCATATTGATCCAGATTGTTCATGGTGGTCGGCTCACCACGCATATGCATAATGATTACCGGAATATTTAATTCAGCGGCCGTTACTAAGGCATTGGGGCGGGTCAACGCACGGACGTCATTCCAGATATGCGCTCCGGCCTGAACCGCTGCACGAATCACTTCTGGTTGTGAAGTATCAATCGAGAGAACAACATCATGTTTTGCTAAGGCTTCAACCACAGGCACCACGCGGCGGATCTCTTCCTCTACGTCTACCACAGCGGCACCCGGACGGGTCGATTCCCCGCCGATATCAATTACGGTCGCACCTTCAGCCATCATCTCCAGCGCACGTGCAACTGCATCTTCTTTTTGATTATGCCGACCACCATCACTAAATGAGTCGGGGGTGACATTGAGAATTCCCATCACATGCGGCTGAGATAAGTCCAGTTTTAACTCACCAAATGTCCATACATGTGGTCGTAAAGGCATCAGCTGCATGTTTCCATTCTCGTTCACAATAATTCGAATATTGTCTTATGGATAGAGCAATAAAGCAAAGCTCGATAAGACATTTTCCCATTAGTTTTGAGTTAAATATAGCATTCAGAAAATTATCATAAAAATGACTGACATAAAAAAACCACCCGAAGGTGATTTTTTATTTAACTTAGTTGGCTGGCAATGGCGGTGGCGTTAACGGGCCATCATCTGGGGTTACATCAATCACAGGATTTTCTGCAACATAGACTTTTGGCGGTTGAGGCTCACGACCTTCCATAATGTCACGGATTTGATCACGATCAATAGTTTCCCATTCCATCAAGGCTTTGACCATCGCATGGGCAACATCTTTTTTACTTTCCAAGATATCGCGTGCGACTTTATATTGCTCATCCAGAATACGACGGATTTCACGATCGACTTCTAACTGGGTCGTTTCAGAAATACTGCGGCTACCAATACTGCCCATAAACGATTGCTGTGCATCTTCTTCATAGACCATGACGCCCATTTTGTCAGACATACCGTATTTGGTCACCATCGCACGTGCCATTTTAGTTGCACGTTCGAAGTCGTTTGAAGCACCTGTCGACATTTGGTTAATGAAGACTTCTTCTGCAATGCGACCACCAAACAAAATAGAAAGTTCATTCAACATTTTGTCTTTATAATGGCTGGTTTGGTCAAATTCAGGTAGCTGCCAGGTCACGCCCAATGCCCAGCCACGCGGCATAATGGTGACTTTATGCACAGGGTCTGTACCCGGCAAACTTTCAGCAACAATCGCATGACCTGCTTCATGATAAGCCGTCGCACGACGCTCTTCATCACGCAGCACCATCGACTTACGCTCAGGCCCCATATACAGTTTGTCTTTTGCATCTTCGAAGTCATGCATATCGACAGTATTCTTGTTACGGCGTGCAGCAAATAAAGCAGCTTCATTCACTAGGTTGGCCAATTGCGCACCCGAGAAGCCCGGTGTACCACGTGCAAGTACTTTAACGTCGACCCCTGTGACTGAAGGCAGTTTTTTCAAATGCACATTCAGGATTTGTTCACGACCTTTGATGTCTGGCAAACCAACCACAACTTGACGGTCAAAACGGCCTGGACGAAGTAATGCTTTATCCAGTACATCTGCACGGTTGGTTGCAGCAATCACGATAATACCTTCATTGCCTTCAAAGCCGTCCATTTCCACCAGCATCTGGTTCAGCGTCTGCTCACGTTCATCGTGACCACCGCCTGTACCTGAACCACGGTGACGACCGACTGCATCAATCTCATCAATAAAGATGATACATGGTGCATGACGTTTTGCCTGTTCGAACATGTCACGCACACGCGATGCACCAACACCCACAAACATTTCCACGAAGTCAGAACCTGAAATACTAAAGAATGGCACTTTAGCTTCACCGGCAATGGCTTTGGCAAGCAAGGTTTTACCTGTACCTGGAGGACCGACCATCAAAACACCACGTGGAATACTTGCACCGAGACGTTTAAATTTCGTTGGGTCTTTCAGGAAGTCGACAATTTCAACCACTTCTTGCTTGGCTTCATCACAACCGGCAACATCGACGAAAGTGACTTTAATCTGGTCTTCAGACAACATTTTGGCTTTAGACTTACCAAAACTCATTGGGCCGTTTTTACCACCTGCACCGCCACCCATGTTGCGCATAAAGAACATGAATAACAAAATGATTAAAAGCACAGGGAAACTTGCAATAAGCAACTGCATGAGCAAGCCTTGACGTTGTGGTGCTTCACCTTCGACCACAACATTATTTTTAATGAGGCTTGGCATCAGCTCAGGATCCTGAACTGCCGGACGAATACTTTCAAACTCTGAACCGTTTGATTTTTCGCCACGAATTCTTTCGCCGTCAATAACAACTTGTTTAATTTGGCCAGCATTGACCGCGGCAACAAACTCTGAGTAGTTCATTGTAGTCGGTTGATTGCGGTCACTGACGTTGCTGAAGATTAACACCAGCACACCCAGTATCACGAGCCACAATACGGCATTCTTAAAAAGATCGCTCAAAGCTTTATTCCCATTCCAATCTAATTTGATCATGCCCTGTTCAGGGTGACCTTAATACTTAAGCTGTAAATTAACTTACAATTATCTGAAAACGTACAAAATGCACAATTTTTAACGACTTGGCAAGTAGACTTATTTTAAAGCCTTCTTGCGTCCCTGCCCGATCAGGAAAACTTCTTTAGAGCGAGCACGTGATGCCAAGGGTTTAGATGTTTTCAGAATATCAAAACTATCAACCACTTGCTTACGGAATTCATCAAAACCTGAGCCTTGGAAAACTTTTACCACAAATTGACCTTTGGGGCCTAGCACCTTATTGGCAAAATCCAGTGCAAGTTCACACAAGTAAATCTGACGCGGTTGATCTACAGCCTTATTACCTGATGTATTGGGGGCCATATCTGAAATTACAACGTCTACAGTACGACCATCTAAAATTTCTAGCAGTTTTTGGAAAACTTCTTCTTCACGGAAGTCACCTTGCAGAAAAGTGACATCTGGTAAAGCATCCATTGGTAAAATATCAGATGCAATCAATAAACCCTTATCGCCAACAAGTTTACCGGCAATCTGTGACCAGCTGCCTGGCGCTGCGCCCAGGTCGACCACAGTCATACCAGGTTTAATGATTTTATACTTTTCTTGCATTTCTAAGAGCTTATATGCTGCACGCGCACGATAGCCTTCCTTTTGTGCCTTTTTCACATAAGGATCGTCTAAATGCTCTCTCATCCAATCACGACTACTTTTAGATAACTTTTGGTTGGTAATGCGTGTAGCCATAACTCTCTAAATAAAAAAATGTCTCATTATTAATTGTACGTGAAAAAGACTTATTTTGCAGTATACATGTGTATCTAAATCTAAGGCTTTTGCTCTCTCCGTGGACAGATTGAATATGATTATTTCCTGATAATTTACAGCGTTTATTTTTTGCTTTTGCTATACTAAGCCGTTTTAAAATTCAGGTTATCTCTCATGGCGGCTTTATCTATTCAGGAACGTAAGCGTTTACGTCAAATCGGACATACACTTAACCCAGTCGTGATGCTAGGTGACAAAGGTCTGACGGAAAATGTCATCGAAGAATTAGCGCGTGCTTTAAACGATCACGAACTGATTAAAGTTAAAATTGTCGCTGAAGATCGTGAAGCGCGTGCAGCGCTGATTGCTGAAATTTCAGAAGCGACTGGTGCTGAAGTGGTTCAAACTATTGGTAAAATTGCACTGCTTTATAAGAAAGCGGCAAAACAGAACCAAAAATTGTCCAATCTTGTTCGTTTCGCTCATTTGTCTAACTAAGTACAGGACTTATGGCAAGTTACGAACTTAGCGCATTTGATCGCCGTTTTCAGGCCATCTCTCTGGTTGCTGCCATTGAACAGCAAGGTCCATGTAGTTTAAATGTGGGCTTCTGGATCCGCGATCCCAATCATTACATCCTGTGGCCAGACATGGTAGCTGCACATCCCCGTCAGGATTTCTTGTGGGAACAGACCTGCTTTGAAATTTTTATTGGGGTTCAGGGTGAAGATTTTTATCGTGAGATTAATCTCTCCCCTTCTCAGGCCTGGCAGGCTTATCAATTTGAAGAATACCGCTATCCTGAAGATATGCCACCACAAGCTGCAGATGATATTGAGCTGAATCAGCTCAAACGTACCCATTATGGTCTCAATGTCAGTGTGGATCTGACCGATTTTATGGCAACACATAAACTCAAATGGGAAAACTTGTTCCTGGGTTTATCTGCTGTTTTAAAAACCTCGCAAGGTGACCAGTACTACGCGATGCAGCATAGTAGTCCTCAGGCAGATTTTCATAATAAACGTGACTGGTTGCATGTATTTTAGATCAATCAAACCTGTATATCCTCTGTCTGAATCTGTAATAGGCTGATAAAACGTGAGACTTGAAGTCTCACGTTTTTGTTTGTATCTAAACAAAGTAGTTAGCTGTGTATGGTTATTTTGCATTTTCTTGTTTTTGAACATCTTAGAGTAGCATTTTAATGAGGTAACTGATGCTGGCTCCGAATGGCTTTCACTGCAGCATAAAGAATAAAAGTAAAAGTGAGTACCATGAGCAGAACAGTCCCCAAAACCAGCCCCTGTACGCCCAAACATAACACAATCACACCCAGATAAAGTATGCGCCCCAAGCCGCTTTCCAGATTAAGCAGCATAATCAATATCAATAAAACAAGCACACCTACCAAATAATGCCGTGGCATCGTAACCCCTTCTGATTATTATTGTGAGTCCGTTTTGCTACATAAAGACAAAGGAGAACATGTGATTGTTCTCCTTTTAAAGAGCAGCCTTTCAACGCAGTTTAACTTTTCAGCTCAGGCTTTTTGTCTGAACTTTCTGCTTTCACTACCGGCTTGACTTTTTTCAGCACTTCAATGGTGCTGTCTTTAGAACGTTTTAAGGTATCGGTCAAATGCTCTTTATGTTTGGTCGAAATCTGACTGACATCCTCTTTCAGTTCCTTGCCCAGACTGGACAAGTCTTCGATCACTGCATTGAATTCTGTTTTGATAAAGCTCTTCAATTCAGTTAATTCTTTTTGTGAACCGAAGATCTGCTCCTTTAAAGTGTCAATTCGCTGCAACACCTCCTGCTTAAATTGGCGCAATTGTTCCTGTACGGTATCGGTCAATTGCTTGGCTTCAACTTCAAGCTTTTCTTTACTTTCTTCGATGCTTTCAAGTGCTTGATCTTTCGCCTCTACTGCTACTTTTTCAAGCTTCTCGGCAGTTTCTGCCACGACGCTCGGGCTGGCTTTTTTGGATTGGGTAGATTTTGATGCTGTAGTCATTTGTCTTGTTCCTATTGTTATATTGACTGAGCTATATTAGTAGACTTGATAAAATTTAAGATTTGATTTGTCTGACAATTATTAATTGCTTACATTTTTTCATCCTGTTTACAAAACAGACTTCCATTCAAAAAGCAAGGCATTTATCTTATACTTTCGCTGCAAAGCCATTGGACTTCAAGCATCATTCTGCGTATAATGCCGTGTTAAGTTCAAGCGAGCAGACATAGGAGGGTAGGTTTAAAAATTAGCCTTCCTTTTTTTTCGTCTTCTCGCTTTTTTACAGCCTAAATTTCAGGAGCTTTGGTTTGAGCACCCCAGCAATTTTAGCCCTTGCCGACGGAACTATCTTTAAAGGTACTTCGATTGGCGCATCGGGTAGTACGACTGGTGAAGTCGTTTTCAACACTGCCATGACTGGCTATCAAGAAATTTTGACTGACCCGAGTTATGCACAGCAACTTGTGACACTGACTTACCCGCATATCGGTAACACAGGCTGCAATGAAGAAGACGCTGAATCAGGTCGTATTCATAAAGTTTGGGCCAACGGATTGATCATTCGTGACCTGCCTTTATTGCACAGTAACTTCCGTTCAACCCAATCATTAGCTGAATATTTGGTACAACACAATGTTGTGGCAATTGCGGATATCGACACGCGTAAATTGACACGTATCCTACGTGACAAAGGTGCGCAAAATGGCTGTATCCTTGCTGGCGAAAATATCACTGAAGCAGAAGCGCTTGAAAAAGCACGTGCCTTTAGCGGTTTAAACGGTTTAGACCTGGCAAAAGAATGTTGCGATCCTGAGGGCTTTGAGTGGACTGAAGGCTCTTGGGCATTAGGCAAAGGTTTCTCTCAACCTGAACTTAAATTCCATGTTGTTGCATACGATTACGGTGTCAAAACCAACATCTTACGTATGCTCGCAGACCGCGGTTGTAAACTGACTGTGGTGCCTGCGCAAACTCCTGCTGCTGACGTACTTGCTCTGAATCCAGATGGTGTGTTCCTCTCGAACGGCCCTGGCGATCCAGCTGCATGTGACTACGCAATTGAAGCTGTAAAAACAATTGTAGAAACCACTGAAATTCCAGTATTTGGTATCTGTCTGGGTCACCAGATCCTTGCACTTGCAAGTGGCGCCAAAACACTAAAAATGCCTCACGGTCACCACGGTGCCAACCATCCTGTGCAAAACCTTGAAAATGGTACAGTGATGATTACTTCTCAAAACCACGGCTTCGCAGTTGATGAAAGCAACCTGCCGGATGTATTGCGTGTAACGCATCGCTCACTGTTTGATGGTACTAACCAAGGTATTCATCGCACAGACAAGCCTGCGTTCAGCTTCCAGGGTCACCCTGAAGCAAGCCCTGGTCCACATGACTGCGCACCATTGTTCGATCATTTCATCGAACTTATCGAAGCATCTAAGAAGTAATTAAGGAAGCATCATTCATGGCTAAACGTACTGACATTAAAAGCATCTTAATTATTGGTGCGGGTCCGATTGTCATCGGTCAGGCATGTGAGTTTGACTACTCAGGTGCTCAAGCATGTAAAGCCCTTCGTGAAGAGGGCTACCGCGTTATTTTGGTCAACTCGAATCCGGCGACCATCATGACCGACCCTGCAATGGCAGACGCAACGTATATCGAACCGATTACCTGGCAAACTGTTGCACAAATTATTGAGAAAGAACGCCCAGACGCAGTTCTTCCCACCATGGGCGGTCAAACTGCATTGAACTGTGCCCTTGCCCTTGATGAGCACGGCATTCTAGAAAAATACAATGTTGAATTGATCGGCGCGACCAAAGAAGCGATTGAAAAAGCTGAAGACCGCAAACTCTTCGACCAGGCAATGCGTAAAATTGGTCTTGAATGTCCAAAAGCAGATATTGCCGAGTCAATGGAAGAAGCTTTAACTATTCAAGCACGCTTCGGCTTCCCTGTGATTATCCGTCCATCATTCACGATGGGTGGTTCAGGCGGCGGTATCGCATATAACCGTGAAGAGTTCATTGAAATCTGTGAACGCGGTTTCGATCTTTCTCCGACCAAACAGTTATTGATTGATGAATCTTTAATTGGCTGGAAAGAATACGAGATGGAAGTTGTTCGTGACAAAAATGACAACTGTATCATCGTATGTACCATTGAAAACTTTGATCCAATGGGCGTGCACACCGGTGACTCCATCACTGTTGCGCCTGCACAAACGCTGACAGATAAAGAATTCCAGTTACTTCGTAATGCATCTTTAGCTGTACTTCGTGAAATTGGCGTAGAAACAGGCGGTTCAAACGTTCAGTTCGGTATCAACCCGAAAGACGGTCGTATCGTTGTGATCGAGATGAACCCACGTGTTTCTCGTTCTTCTGCCCTTGCATCTAAAGCAACGGGTTTCCCGATTGCGAAAATCGCGGCGAAACTGGCTGTAGGTTATACCCTTGATGAGTTGAAAAATGACATCACGGGCGGTACAACACCGGCTTCATTCGAACCTGCGATTGACTACGTTGTAACGAAAATTCCTCGCTTCAACTTCGAGAAATTCCCGCAAGCAGATGCAACTTTGACGACTCAGATGAAATCTGTCGGTGAAGTCATGGCCATTGGCCGTAACTTCCAGGAGTCTATGCAAAAAGCGCTTCGTGGTCTTGAAGTCGGTGCTTCTGGCTTCGATGAAAAAATCGAAATCGGTGCTGAAGGTGCGAAAGATAAAATTCTTCAAGAACTTAAAGTGCCAGGTCCTGAGCGCATCTGGTTCATTGGTGATGCATTCCGTCACGGCTTTACACTTGATGAAGTATTTGCTGCAACCAATATCGACCCTTGGTTCCTGATTCAAATCGAAGACATCATTAAAACTGAAGAACAGATTAAATCTTTAGGTTTTGGTGATTTGAACGCGGACAACATCCGCAGCTTCAAACGTAAAGGTTTATCGGATCTTCGTATTGCAGACTTGATGGGCATTTCACAAAAACAATTCCGTAAACACCGTTGGAACCTGGGCGTAACCCCTGTTTACAAACGTGTCGATACATGTGCTGCAGAATTCGAATCTGATACAGCATACATGTACTCAACTTACGATGAAGAATGTGAAGCAAATCCATCAACGCGTGACAAGATCATGGTGATTGGTGGCGGGCCTAACCGTATTGGTCAAGGCATCGAGTTCGATTACTGCTGTGTACACGCAGCGCTTGCAATGCGTGAAGATGGTTATGAAACCATCATGGTCAACTGTAACCCTGAAACGGTTTCTACAGATTACGACACATCAGACCGTTTGTACTTCGAACCAATCACATTGGAAGATGTGCTTGAAATCGTACGTATCGAGAAGCCTAAAGGCATTATCGTGCAGTACGGTGGTCAAACACCTTTGAAATTGGCTCGTGCTTTGGAAGAAGCCGGTGCGCCAATTATCGGTACATCTCCAGACGCGATTGACCGTGCAGAAGACCGTGAACGCTTCCAGCAAATGATTCAGCGTCTGCAACTTCGTCAACCGAACAACAGCATTGTAAAATCTGCTGAAGAAGGTATGGCTGAAGCAGCGAAAGTTGGCTATCCACTCGTTGTACGTCCATCATACGTTCTTGGCGGTCGTGCCATGGAAATCGTGTATAACGATGACGAATTGAAACGCTACTTACGTGATGCAGTTCAAGCATCAAACGAAGCACCGGTTCTTCTTGACCGCTTCCTTGATGACGCGATCGAAGTTGACGTGGACTGCGTATCTGACGGCAAAGACGTTGTAATTGGCGGTATCATGCAGCACATTGAACAAGCGGGTATCCACTCTGGTGACTCAGCATGTTCGATTCCTCCTTACTCGCTTTCTCAAGAAGTACAGGACGAAATGCGCCGTCAAACTGTTGCAATGGCAAAAGAACTGGGTGTAATCGGTTTGATGAACGTTCAGTTTGCAGTAAAAGGCACTGACGTTTACATTCTGGAAGTGAACCCACGTGCATCACGTACTGTACCGTTCGTTTCTAAATGTATCGGTGAGTCTTTAGCAAAAGTTGCTGCACGTTGTATGGCAGGTCAATCTCTAGAATCTCAAGGATTCACTAAAGAGATTATTCCTCAGCACTTCTCTGTAAAAGAAGCGGTGTTCCCATTCAACAAATTCCCGGGTGTTGACCCAATCCTTGGCCCTGAGATGAAATCGACTGGCGAAGTCATGGGTGTTGGTAAATCATTTGGTGAAGCGTTCTATAAAGCTGTATTAGGCTCGAACGATCGCTTACCAGGTAAACCAACTGAAGGCGAAGTAAAACATGCATTCCTGTCTGTTCGTGATTCAGATAAGCCGCATGTCGCGCGTATCGCTCAGCAACTGGTAGACTATGGCTTCAAGTTGCTTGCAACGGGTGGCACATACAGTGTGATTACTGAAGCGGGTATTGCATGTGAACGTGTGAATAAAGTAACCGAAGGCCGTCCTAATATCGTGGACCGCTTGAAAAATGGCGAAATTCACCTCATTATCAATACATCTGAAGGTAAACAGGCTCAGCAGGATTCGTTCTCGATCCGTCGCTCTGCGCTACAAGGTAAAGTGTATTACACGACCACCTTGAACGGTGCTGATGCTGTATGCCAAGCTTTAGCAATCAAATTGCCAATGGATGTATATCGCTTGCAAGACCTAACTAAAGGTTAATTAAGTTTCCAAGAAGTCCCGCTACCTTCTTGGTGGCGGGCTTTTTTTTATTTATAGATTTTATATCTTTCAACTGACTTTTGAGGGACAACATGCAACGTTATCCTATGACTCCTGAAGGCAAAATTGCCTTAGAGAAAGAATTACATCAACTGAAAACCGTTGACCGTCCTCGTATCACGGCTTCGATTGCGGAAGCACGTGAACACGGCGACTTAAAAGAAAATGCAGAATATCACGCAGCGCGTGAACAGCAAGGTTTCTGTGAAGGCCGTATTCAGGACATCGAAGGGAAACTGGGCGCTTGCCAGGTCATTGATGTGAAAGAACTTGAGCAATCAGGTCGTGTGGTTTTTGGTGTGACAGTGACAATTGAAAACCTGGATACTGAAGAGCAAAAAACTTACAAGATTGTAGGCGATGACGAAGCAGACTTTAAGATCAACAAGATCTCTGTGAACTCACCAATTGCACGTGGTCTTTTAGGTAAAAACGAAGGCGATGATGTGAAAATTACGACACCAAATGGTGAAGTTGAATACGAAATTGTGAAAGTTGAATATATCTAAGCTTTAGATATTTACAACAATTAAAGCCCCTCAATTGAGGGGTTTTTTATTGCAAAACTATTGATTTAGCTTTAATTTATGAGCAAATAATAAAATAGATAACAAAAAATGGATGATCGCTTCATACACGCTTTTTACTATGCACTTGGCGGTTTGATCCTTGGTGTTGCCATCGCGATCAACTGGTCATACTTCATCGACATGCATACCAGTTCTGTCCTGATTATTTCAACCGCGATACTCAGCTGCGCAATTCTGGGCTTTCATTTTCCCAATTGTATTGCTCGTATTTTTAGTATCTTTTGGAATTTGTTCAGATAAAATTTTTCATAATTTAAATTATATTCTTCACCCCCTTGTACACTCAGCATATATTCTGAGGATGTTATTCCATAGGGACACAAAGCCATCATTACAAATCAAAATTCACAATAAAATTGCCTTTCCTTTTAGGAAAGGAAGAACACTACTCGACAAAGGAGAGGCCTTATTTAAGAATCCCCCCAAAATCCCACTTTTTCAAAGGGGGACTTTTGTTTGATATAATCCCCCCACCTTCTAAACGCCATATACGCATGTCTGAAAAGTTAATTAATTCTCCTGTGAATCACTGGTGTGAATTCGAGTTCATCTCAAAAACGGTGAAGAATCCGAATATTCATATCAAGGGGAATTACTCTTACTACTCAGCCTATTGGGATCAGGGGTTTGAGCGTTGTGTAGTGCGTTATTTACATGACAAGCCCGCCACACCCGAGAAGCCGATTGATCAGCTCCATATCGGTAATTTTGTCTGTTTTGGCGCAGAATGCGTGATTATGATGGGTGGTAACCAACTCCACCGTACCGACTGGATTTCAGCGTTTCCGTTCGATACACGCAGTTTTGTGCCTGCTGGCGATACATTCATTGGCGATGGTTGCTGGATTGGCTCACGTGCCATGATTATGCAAGGTGTAACGCTTGGCGAAGGTGCTGTGGTGGCAACAGGTGCCGTGGTCACCAAAGACGTTCCATCATACGCAGTGGTCGGTGGCGTGCCTGCCAAAATTATTAAATATCGTTTTCCTAAAGCAGATATAGAAAAACTGCTTTCTCTTAAGCTCTATGACTTAGATGAAAAGCAGTTTTTAAAAATGCGTGAGCAGTTGCAAACGGATGATGTTAGATCACTGCTACATGCCTTTACTGCGCTTGAATAAAAGGGATTAACGCCAAACTCCGCTGTTTATATTCGTCGATTTTATTATTCTTAAGCCAGTTTATATTCAAATAACTTAAACGCCATTCATAATAAGCCAATCCTACATCTCTATAGCTGATCTTAAGTACGGTCTCCTTCTGATCATCACAATAATTATTCTTTTTATCTTTCATATCTTTGTAGCAGGAAAGTCGATTCTGGTATTCGTAAAAAGGTAAATGCTCGAAGACCAGTTTTGTCTTTCCTTTTGGAAGTAATTGAATAAACTGTGCATTCTGTTCACCTGCATCATTTGAAACCCAGCCATGAATTAAGGCAATAGCATAACTATGCCGATTGAGTGGGTATAAGGCAGGATATATAAATTCTATACCACTCTTATCCTCTTTAAGCGCATAAACCTGTTGATACGTGGTTAGATCCCAATAATCAATGATTTGATATTTTCCAAGATTTTTTGAAAGCTGAATAATTTGTAAATTTTCATCAATTAAATAATATTTTTCAGCTTCAGCAATTTTAACTACCCAAAGTTTTGCATCACGCTCATCACAACTAAATTTTACTTTTTGACAAATTGATCTTATTTCTGCTTTGGAAATATTTTTTTCTTTAAAAGGAAATGACTTAATTGAATCTGCAGCAAAAACAGGCAAAGCCATAAATAAAATTAAAGTTGATAGCATTAAATTTTTAATCATCATACATATTCTTGTTATTTGTTTTATTTTAACTATTGTAGTGCTTTTCAGATTTTCCACCAACATCATCACCAAATATCAGACATAAAAAAACCCACTCAATCGGAGTGGGTTTTTTCAGAATATGGTGGCTATGACGAGACTTGAACTTGTGACCCCCGCATTATGAGTGCGGTGCTCTAACCAACTGAGCTACATAGCCTTAAACTGTGCGCGCATTATGAGATTTTCTTTAAAGAGCGTCAACCCCATAATGCACTGTTTGATCAAAATTTGTTGAAGTGAGCCGATAAGCCGGGTTCTGTCGTGAACGATCATTCCTCTAGGCGCACAATCACTCATGCGCTCAAGCGACCTACCCGAATCCAGCATGGGCCATGCCTAATGGATTCCTATTTGGTCTTGCTTCCGGTGGGGTTTACCTCGCCATGAACTGTTACCAGCCATGCGGTGCGCTCTTACCGCACCCTTTCACCCTTACCTCCGATTCCGATTGCTCGAAAACATAATGAAGGCGGTCTTCTCTCTGCTGCACTTGCCGTCGGTTTACACCGCCCAGGCGTTACCTGGCACCTTGCCCTATGAAGCCCGGACTTTCCTCCCCTGCTTCAATCACGGAGATCTCCACAGCAGCGATCGTCTGGCTCACTTCGAGCGGCATAGTACCAAATATCGAGACTAATTGCTTGATGTTTTTTGAGCAGTCAGTTTTTCATACTTGGCTTGCAGCTGCTCCTGCGTTTCCGCATGGTTCGGATCCAGTGGAATACAATCCACCGGACAGAACAGCTGACATTGCGGTTGATCATGATGTCCGACGCACTCTGTACATAAATCTGGATGAATCTCATAAATGAGTTCACCCATATAAATGGCCTCATTCGGGCATACAGGTTCACAGACATCACAATTAATACATTCATCGGTGATATATAAAGACACGCTACCAACCTTGTTGAAGTTTACGCTCGAAGGCAGCAACCACGTTTGGTGGTACAAACTTGGTCACATCACCTCTTAATCGAGCAATTTCACGCACCAAAGTGGATGAAATAAAAGAATATTGCTCTGAAGGAGTTAAAAATACCGCTTCAAAGTGGGAGTCAAGCTGACGGTTCATATTGGCCAGCTGAAATTCATACTCAAAATCGGACACTGCACGCAAACCACGCAGTACAGCCGTCGCTTTTTGTTCACGAAAGAAATTGACCAGCAAACCATCAAAACCTACAAATTCAACATTGTCCAAATGACTCAATGACTCTTTTGCCAGGGCAACACGCTCTTCCAGACTAAATACCGGATTTTTATGATGACCGATGGCAATCGCCACAACGACCTCATCAAACATTCGCGCTGCGCGGGTTACCAAATCAATATGTCCATTGGTAATTGGATCAAAAGTCCCCGGATAAATCACACGAGTTTTAGACATCCATTTGTACTCTGTTTGTTATGTAGAATCTTATTTTAGCAAAAACTTGTTTTTTTGGTGAATAATCCTCATTAATTTAAAAAACTTCACCTTATTTCTAGTTGCGGTACAATAGCAGCACGTTTGGAAGTATCAGATTATGGCGAAAGCATCTATTGTAGTAAAAAAAAATAATGGCGGTACCATTGCACTGAATAAACGTGCCCGCCACGATTATTTTATTGAAGAGAAATTTGAAGCGGGGCTGTCATTAAAGGGCTGGGAAGTCAAATCAATGCGTGCCGGTCGTATGACCATTGTAGAAAGCTATATTACCTTTAAAAATGGTGAAGCTTTCCTGTTTGGTGCGCAAGTTCAGCCTTTGCTGAGTGCTTCAACACACGTGGTGCCTGAAGCGACCCGTACCCGAAAACTGTTGTTGAATCGCCGTGAAATTGAAAAGCTGATGGGCGCGATTAACCAGAAAGGTTATTCCTGCGTGCCACTGGCCTGTTACTGGAAAGGCCCGCATGCCAAGCTGGAAATTGCACTGGTCAAAGGTAAGCAGCTCCATGACAAACGTGCCACTGAAAAAGACCGTGACTGGCAACGTGATAAAGCGCGAATTTTCCATAAATAATGGATCAATACTTGAATATAAAAACCTCCAGCATGTGGAGGTTTTTTTATCACTGACTAAGCTGGATGATTTAAGCGTGCCAGTGTCAAAGCAATATATTCGCCAAACCAGAGCGCGGTTTTTAAATCCCCTTCAGGTGGGGTGACTTCTACCGGTGCATTGTCCGACTGGGTCATCAGCCCCAAAAAGCTCGACATACGATTCAGATCAGTCACGGCACGACCTGTCGGCATCAAGGGCAAACCGCTCCACAACATACCATGCTGCATCGCAAACAGGTTGATTTGCTGCAACACTGCCAGTTTGTCGCCACTAAGTCCGCCACCATTGGTAAAAGCTGCTGCCAGTTTGCCCTGCCAGCTACGCGCCAGCCAGCGCTTGGAAGACTGCTCCATAAACAGCTTCATGGCAGAGGTCAGGCTCCCCATATAGGTCGGACAGCCAAAGACAATCGCATCTGCGGCATCTAGCACATCCCAATCAATATGTTCGACATTCATCATATGCACCTGAACACCGGTTTCCCGTGCACCATCGGCAATAAAATTTGCCACTTTAGCCGTGTGTCCATAAGGACTGTGATAAACAATCGCAACAGATTTGGAAGATAGGGACATAATGCTCAAAAGCCAAAAAATTCAGTTAAGTTTAACATTTTCATGCCATAAACACGAATGTCGCCATACGACCCGTTTTAGGCTCACGGCGATAAGAAAAATATTCATCTGCTTGACGATAAGAACACTGATCCCCGCCCAATACGGTATTTACCCCATGTTGCTGCAAGATATAACGCGCAATCGCATACAGGTCGGCATAATATTTATCTGGCTGTTCCCCGGCCTGAAATGCACTATCCAGTTCAGGATATTTACTGCAAAAAGCCACTTTTACCTCTGTGCCAATTTCAAAACAGGGCTGACTGATGGCTGCACCAAGCCAGGCCCAGGTCGGCGGAGTCTGCATGGCGGCAATGGTATTTTCGACAATACCACCGGCCAGACCACGCCAACCGGCATGCAAATTGGCAACTTCCGTACCATCGGCATTACCTAACACCACCGGCAAACAGTCTGCGGTCATCATCATCAAAGCATGCGCTTTGCGCTGTGTCACCAGACCATCGCCGACCAATGCCTCAAAGGGCATCTGTTCATTAATGCTATGACAGATGGTGCTATGCGTCTGGGTCATCCAGGTAATTTTATCTACGCCAAAGGCAGCGAAATCTTGCAGTAAAGCCATACGATGCTGTTGTACCCGCTGCGCATCATCCTTCACATGCAAGGCCAGATTAAAACCTGCAAGCTCAGGCTGCGTGGATGGCTGTACTTTCGCATGATGAATGCGGGTCTGACCCACATACACACCTTGTGGAAGTCCTGGTACAAATTGCATCTCGATTCCTTGCTTTGACGCGAGCTAAATAAAAAAATTAATAGGCTTTGTTTTCGGTGCGCAGCACTTCAATCAGATTGGCAAAATCTTCCGGCCACGGCGCTTCAAAGGTCATTTCTTCTTTGCTACGCGGATGGGTCAGACCGAGTTTTGCTGCATGCAAGGCCTGACGTTTAAAGCCACGTAAAGTATCATCTAATAATTGTGATGCACCTGCCGGCATACGTACACGCGGCATATACACCTGATCACCAATCAGGCCAAAGCCGATATAGCTAAAATGCACACGAATCTGGTGGGTACGTCCGGTTTCCAGACGGGCTTGAACACGGGTGAAATGCTGGAAACGCTCTTTGACGTTGTAATGCGTCACGGCATCTTTACCGCCTGGAAGTACAGTCATTTTCACACGATCTACCGGATGGCGTTTGATCGGTTCGTCAATGGTACCGCCGGCAATAATATTGCCGTAAACCACCAGATCATACAGGCGATATACTGATTTTTTCTCAAGCTGTTTGCTGAGAGAGAACTGTGCTTCCAGATTTTTCGCGACGACCAACAGACCACTGGTGTCTTTATCAATACGGTGTACCAGACCGGCACGTGCCAGTTCAGCCGATTTTGGATAATGATGTAACAAAGCATTCACCAAAGTACCCGATGTATTGCCTGCGCCCGGATGCACAACCATGCCGACAGCTTTGTTAATGACGATAATGTCATCATCTTCATAGATGATGTCCAGTGGAATATCTTCCGGCAGGCTGCGCGTTTGCGCTTCAAGCTCGACATTTAAGGTCAGGATTTCAAAACCATCACTTTTAAATTTCGGCTTGACCGGCTGACCATTCACCAATAAATTGCCATCTTTGATCCATTGCTTTAATTTTTCTCGGGAAAAATCGCTCCAGACCATCGCGGCAATCTGGTCGATCCGTTGCCCGATATAAGTTTCATCCAGTTGAAATTGCAACGATAAACGTGTTGCAGTTGCTTCTGAAGTATGGTTATCTGCATCCTCAGAATCTTCAAGTAAATTGAAATCAGTATCAGGGATATTAGAATTGGAAGATTGTGCTTGACTCATTTGCTCATTCAGACAAAAGTGGTTTAATAGTGCAATTGTAGCTCATTGCCCGTATTAACAGAGGAATTTTTATGTCGCTACCACATTATAAAATGACAATGCTTGCCCTCACGATTGGCATTGCATCGGCAATGGTAGGCTGTAGCAGTAATCCCAAAAAAGAAGTCGTCGATAAAGGTCCTGAATCTAGCGAGCAAGTTTATATTCAAAAAGCACAGAAAGCGCTAGATCGTAATCAATATACCGATGCCGCAAAACAGCTAGAAGCACTGGAAACCTATTTCCCGACCAGTCAGTATGCTCCGCAAGCGCAGCTTGAACTGTTATATGTAAAATTTCAGCAAAAAGATTATGAAGGTGCAGTGGCACTGGCAGAGCGCTTTATCCGTCTGAATCCACAACATCCAAATGTCGACTATGCTTACTATGTACGCGGCGTATCCAATATGGAGCAGAACTATAATGGTCTGCTGCGTTATACCTCGCTGAAACAGTCGCATCGTGATGTCAGCTATCTGAAAGTGGCTTATCAGAATTTTGTCGATTTCATTCGCCGCTATCCGTCTAGCACCTATGCGGTCGATGCAGCGCAGCGCATGAAATTTATCGGTCAGGAACTGGCTGAGCATGAAATGAATGCGGCACGCTTTAATTTAAAACGTAAAGCCTATCTGGCTGCGGTTGAACGTGCACAATGGGTGGTGGAACATTATCCACAAACCCCTCAGATTCCAGAAGCACTGGCAACGATTGCCTATGGCTATGATCAACTGGGTGATAAAGCAACCTCTCAGCAATATGTTGATGTGTTAAAGCTGAATTATCCAAATCTGGTGAAATCTGATGGTACGGTCAACTTGCGTGCAGCACGTAGCGAAAGCAGTTTCTTTAACCGTGCCACACTGGGTATTTTTGGTAAAGAAGCCAAGACGGTGACTGACAACAATGCAGAGTCGGATGCGCCAGAAACTGAAAAGCGCAGCCTGACCAATCGTGTATCTTTTGGTTTGCTTGATCGTCCTAAAAATACCGAAGCAGAGCAACCTGAACCGACTGCCGAATAAGCCGACTGTCGCAGGTGCATTTTCTTTAAGGGCAAGGTATCATACTTGCCCTTTTGCTTTGTCCCGGCCAGGCTTGAACAAATCGTGCAAAAGGTATACAAAGGAAGTTAAAAAGAATTGACCTGAATCAGTTGAATCCTATTGATTCAATCACTTAAACCTTAGATACGCAGCACGAGAAGCTCAGCAGATTATGGCAATTCCTCAACATACGATTGATCAGATTCTCGATCGCACCGATATTGTCGATGTGATTGGTCAATTCGTGAAACTAAAAAAAACTGGCCGTACCTATTCGGGCTGCTGTCCTTTCCATCAGGAAAAATCGCCCTCTTTTCACGTCTATCGTGACAAACAATATTTTCACTGTTTTGGCTGTCAGGCCAATGGCAACGCCATCCGTTTTTTAATGGACATTGGTAGCCGTAATTTCGTCGAAGTGATGAAAGACCTGTCCAGTCAGACCGGCATTGAACTGCCAAAAGACAATACTGATTCCAATAAATTAAAATACAAACGGGAAGCCGCCAAACCGAAAATAGTCGCTGCGACCAAAGTTGAGAATACGCAAGCTCCGCAACGCCCAGCACAAGAACATTCTGTGTCGGATGCTTCTTTTGATCCATTTGCAGAGTTTCAGGCCTCCGAACAGGATTTCTACGGCGACCCTTTTGCTGCTTTTGAGCACATGCCAATGGCCGAAGTTCAGCAAGACGGCAACTTATACGACCTGCTGGAAAATATTGCGCAGTTCTATGAACGCCAGTTACCCAACAGTTCCAGTGCACAGCAATATTTCAAGCAACGTGGCCTGACTGCAGAAACCATTGCCTATTGGCGCTTAGGTTATGCACCTGAAGACTGGCAACATCTGGAAAAAGCCTTTCCTCAGGATATCGAAGGCCTGAAACTACTGGGGCTAATTCGTACCAGCGACAGTGGCCGTGATTTCGACCTGCTGCGAGAGCGGGTAATTTTCCCGATTCGTGATACCAAGGGTCGTGTGGTCGGCTTTGGTGGCCGTGCGCTCAATGACGAGATCAAGCCCAAATACATCAACTCGCCAGACTCTGAAGTTTTCCATAAGAACCAGTTGCTTTATGGGCTGTATGAAGGCAGAAAGCAGAAAGCCCAGGAATGGCTGATGGTCGAAGGCTATATGGATGTGATTGCATTGCAGCAATACGGCATTCATGGCGCAGTCGCGACACTGGGAACTGCCAGTAATACCGACCATCTGAACATTCTGTTTAAGCAGAACAACCGGATTACCATTGCCTTTGATGGCGATGCTGCCGGTCAAAAAGCCGCACGCCGAACGCTGGACATTGCCCTGCCATTACTCAGTGATGGCCGTGAGCTGAAATTCTTTGTTTTGCCTGCTGACCATGACCCGGACTCCTTGATCCGCCGTGAAGGCATCGAAAACTTTAGACGCTTGCTGGATCAGGCGCCGCTGATGTCGGACTTCGTGTTTGCCCATCTGACCCAAAATCAGGACATCACTACCCCTGAAGGTAAAAGTCAGGTCATGGGTGAACTGAAAAATCTGACCGAATTATTGCCTAAACATGGCTCATTCCGCTATTTGCTGCAGCAATTTTTCCGCGAAAAACTGGGCTTTAACCGTAAATGGCAACCCAAGGTTAATACCGATGCATCCTTAAGTTTTAGCACCAAAATTGATGCTGAAGAATATGTGATTGCAATTTTGATGAATCATCCCTATTTGTATATTCATTTTGAACCACTGCGTGCGCTGGTGGCGGAAGATCAGCTGCTGTTTAAAATCCTGAATATTCTGAATGTGATTTTTGATGACCTGCCGGATGATCCTGAACTGTCGATCTATTATGTTTTGGGTGCCTGTGCAGTACATCATCATGAATTACAGCATATTCTACAACATGCCAATGTGAGTGATTATACCTCTTCGCCTGAACAGGCCGACAAACTGGCGGCAGACTTCTCGACCAAGCTGCAATATCAGTGTCTGAAAAACAAGATAAAATCGAAAAAATTTAGCAGCATTGCAGAAATGAAGAATCTGAAAATGCAGATTTACGAAATTGATAAAAAACGCTCCATGACCTTATTGGACGATTAACAGTTTTAAATCGCTTCAAATAAAAATAAGGCGTTTATCTCTAAACGCCTTTCTTCAAAATAGCTATTGTTAAAGAGCTCGCTAATGTTTGGTCTTGCGGCGTGTATCAACTACCTCTTGCAAGGTATCGCGCATCATTTCAAAACAGCTTGGATCTTCCGCCTTGGCCGCCTCACGCAGCACAATAGAAGTCGGATGTAAGAGTTTCTGTGTCAGGCGGTGCGAAAACTCAGCCATAACCATTTCTGCTTTTTCACCCTGGGCAATACGTTGCAGCGCCAATGCCAGTTCTTCCTGCCGCAACTCTTCACCATGGTCACGATAAGCATGAATGGTGGCCCCGGCCTGCTTGACCTTTTGCTGGGTCATCAGTTCTGTTGCGAGCTGATTCACCATAACTTCGGCTTCAACCGCAGCCTGACGACGATGCGCCAGATTTTCCTCAATCACGCTTTGCAGATCATCGACGCCATACAGATATACCCCATCAAGTTTTTCAACTTTAGGATCGATATCACGTGGCACGGCCAGATCGACTAACAACATTTGCTGGTAACGGCGTTTTTTCAGTGCCGCTTTGATATCTGCAAAATGAATCACCTGATGCAGACTGCCGGTACAACTGGAAATCACATCGGCGCGATGCAGATTGTCTGCCAGCTGGTCAAAGTCAATAATTTCTACTTCCACCCGATGCGCAATTTCCTGCGCCAGAATGTCGGCACGTTCGCGGGTACGGTTACAGATAATAATCTTGCCCACACCCATTTCTGCGAGATGCTTGGCGACCAGACTGTTCATCTCCCCGGCTGCTACCACCATAATGGTGAGCTTGTCTGGATGACTAAATACCTGTAGGGCCAACTGTGCGACCGCATAGCCCATTGATACCGCATGACTGCCGACAGCGGTCTCGGAACGAACCCGTTTGGCCGCATAAAAGGCATATTCAAAAATTCGGTTTAAACTGCGTGACACCGTCTGGGAATCTTTGGCAAGAGAAAGAGCATTTTTGACTTGTCCCAGAATCTGCGGTTCACCCAGCATCAGTGAATCCAGACCACTGGCGACACGCATCAAGTGCGTCACGGCTTGGGCATTTTCATAACGATAGACATGATTTTGCAGCTGTTTGACATCCACCCCATTTTTTTGGGCGAGCCAGTTCAGCACCATGTCGACATTGTCAGACATCGCGTAAACTTCGGTTCGGTTACATGTAGACACCACCACCATGTCGTTTAATTCAGGGTGTTGGCTTTGCTCGGCAAGAATGGCACTTAACTTTTCAGGGTTAAACGCAACTTGTTCCCGCAGTTCTACAGAGGCAGTTTGATGGTTGACACCCAATGCAAAGAAAGACATATCAGGTCATCATTTCAATAAATTTATGCTATTGTGCAATATCGGTGTCATAAAAAGCATTACTTGGATCAAGAAAAATTGCGTCAAACAATCAGCCGTATCAACGGCCCTACAATTAAGCAATATTCTACCACATTCCTATTGGTGGGTAGCATGGCTTCAACTGCTCATCTTTATGCAGCGGAAGCAGTTTACCATGCAAATCAAAATTATGATGCCATAAAACAAAGTATGATGGCCGAGTTTGCCATTGCCGCACATGACATTCCGACTGCTTTGCACAACTATACGGTTCTGGCAATCAAGAGCAATTCCACCACGGTCAAGCAGCGTGCACTGAATGTTGCATTGGAACATGATGATTTACAGGCAGCACTAGATATCTCCACGCACTGGGTGGTACAAGAGCCACAAGACGTCCCTGCTTTATTTTATTTATCACATATTGCCCTTAAAGCGCATGAATATGAGCTGGCTGCTGAGACCTTAGAGAAAATCCTGCAAATTGATGACAGTGCCGATCTGGAAGAAATTCTCGCTGGGATTTCACCTGAAGGCACGGAAGACCGCAGCTATCTGATTCAGGCTTTAAGCACCACCAAAGCCAGAGACAATCCGTCTATTCTGGTGCTGGTGGCCGGTCTGGAAGCACAAAATGGTCAGCTGGAACAGGCTTTAAATACCATTAACCGTGCTCTAAAAAAACGTCCGAATGCGACTGGTTATATCCTGATGAAAGCCAATCTGCTGAATGCTCTCGACGATCCAGAGGAAACTCTGCAATGGTATGAAAAATCCAGCCGTAAACACCGTAACAATCTGGATGTGCGTCTGGCCGAAGTCAAATATCTGGTCAAGCTCAATGAATCGACTTTGGCGCTAAAAAAACTGCAGGATATTCTAAAAAAATGGCCAACGGCTGAAGAAGCCTTGTTTATTGCCGGACTGACCAGTATTGATCTGGAAGAATACGAGAAGGCCGAAAAACATCTGGTCGAACTGCGTTATTCTGCACAGTATCAAAATGAAGCCTATTATTATCTGGCAGTGAATGCTGAACGCAAACAGCATTATGAAACCGCCAAAGCCTATTATCGTCTGGTCGATGGCAGTCTGTACACCGTCTCGCGTCGTAACATGATCTCGATTTTTGCCCAGCAGGATAAGCTGCATGATGCGCTGCGTTTCTTGACTCAGGAACGGGTGAATTATCCGCAACATGCCAGCTTTTTATATCTGGCCCAGGCAGATATTTTAACGCGTATGCAGAATAAAAAAGCCGCGATCCGCCTGCTAGAAGAAGCCAGCAAAAACCTGCCGGATGATCCGGAACTGGTTTATGCGCAAGTGCTATTGCTAGATCCACATCAGGATCGCAACAAGCTGGATGAATTGCTGGCAAATTTACTCAAGATTGAACCGAATAGTCCGACCTATCTGAATGCCTATGCCTATACCCTGGCAATGCAGAACCGGCGTCTGGAAGAAGCGCGCCGCTATGTCGAACAGGCACTGGAATATGCACCGGAACAGGCTTCCATTCTGGATACTTATGGTTATATCTGTTATTTACAGAATGACTTTGCCACGGCTGCAGATGTCTTATACAAAGCATATCAACTCAATCCAAGCGTGAAGATTGGGGTACGTTATGCGCGTTCGTTGTACATGAATGGTGATATACAACACTTCCATCAAGTATTACAACAATTACAACAAAACCATCCAAATGACCCCGAATTAAAACAACTTAATTCGCTATTGTTAGCACCACAAAACCAAACGAGTTAATTCTTTTATGCGCAATTTAAGCCAATTGGGCTGCTGTGCCTTTGCAGCAACTGCTTTATTCTTAACTGGCTGTCAGCAGATGATCAATCCGCAAACGCCAGTGACACCTTCTGTACAGGCAGATAATCAATTCCAGCTGCAAGGTAAAATTGGTGTGCGCACACCGCAACAGACCGGCAGTGCATTCTTTACCTGGGTACAACAGCAAGAAGAATTTGATATTGAGCTGAGTGGTATTTTAGGTGTGGGCAAAACCCAGATTTCCGGCACGCCCGGCCAAGTCACATTAAACAGTGCTAAAACAGGTGTGATTCAGGCGGCAAGTGCCGAAGAATTACTGCAACGCGCCACAGGCTGGCAAGCACCGATCAGCTATTTAGTGGACTGGGTACAGGCCCGCCCTGCGACAACGACTGCCAAATTGCAAAAAGATGATACACAGCGGATTAGCCAGATTATTGAACAGGGCTGGACGGTCGATCTCAATTACAATGCGCAGGCCAAAATGCCAAACCGCTTGATTTTAAAGCAGTCACTTGAAAATGGCGCGGAAAACCGTATTACAATGATCATTGAAAACCGTTAATTGACCTGATGTTAGCCCATGATGATTCGTGTTCCCTCGCCTGCTAAACTGAATTTGTTTTTACATATTACCGGTCGCCGTGAAAATGGCTATCACGAGCTGCAAAGCATTTTTCAGCTGATTGATCTGTATGACTGGCTGGAGTTTGAACAAACAGATAATCAATACATCCAGATTGAAGGGCTGGCCTCCGTCGATCTGGAACAAAATTTAATCTATCGTGCGGTACAACTGTTGAAGCCCTATGCTCAAACACTGACCGGGCTAAAGATTCGTCTGGAAAAAAATATCCCGATGGGTGCTGGACTCGGGGGCGGCTCGTCTAATGCAGCCACCACCCTGATTGTGCTGAACCAGCTCTGGCAGTGCGGTTTAAATATCGAGCAACTGGCAGATCTCGGAGTCAAGCTGGGTGCAGATGTACCGATATTTGTACATGGTCGAAATGCCTGGGCTGAAGGCATTGGCGAACACTTAACATTCATAGACTTAGATCAAAAACAATTCATTGTGTTAAAACCTGACTGTTTTATCAGCACTCAACTGCTTTTTTCGCAAAAAGCATTGACAAGAGACACGAAGAGCACTAAATTTTGCGCCTATCAGCAAACGCCATCTGATTTTGGAAATAACTTTGAGCCACTGGCTCGATCCTTATATCCTGAAGTCGATGAAGCGATGCAATATCTCGACCAGTTCGGTATTGCAAAACTTACAGGTACAGGTGCTTGTGTGTTTATTGAAGTCACTGAAAATCTGAATATCGAAGATATTCTTGCAAATGCACCATGTAAAGCTTACCTGGTCAACAGTTTACAAGAATCACCTTTAGTTCAGTTTAAAGTGTAGATAGGGGTATCGCCAAGTGGTAAGGCACCGGGTTTTGATCTCGGCATCCGTTGGTTCGAATCCAGCTACCCCTGCCATTTTCACCTGTAGATGTACTGTATTAGGGGTATCGCCAAGTGGTAAGGCACCGGGTTTTGATCTCGGCATCCGTTGGTTCGAATCCAGCTACCCCTGCCATTTTCTCGAAAAAAGACAGAACACTCATTTGCTGTAAGACTGTTAATTTACCTTGACACTTTACCGTAAAAATATTAAAGTTCTGCCGCATTAGGGGTATCGCCAAGTGGTAAGGCACCGGGTTTTGATCTCGGCATCCGTTGGTTCGAATCCAGCTACCCCTGCCATCTATTCCCATATATCCCAACCGCCAAGGGTGCTTCATGCCCAATCTTGTCGTTTTTAGTGGATCTGCGCATCCACAATTCGCTCAAAAAGTCGTAAGTCACTTACATATTCCTCTAGGCGCTGCCTCTGTAGGTCAGTTCTCTGATGGTGAAATCGCTGTCGAGATTACTGAAAACGTTCGTGGTAAAGACGTATTCGTCGTGCAACCTACTTGTGCTCCTACTAACGATAACCTGATGGAAATCTTAGTCATGGCTGACGCTTTGCGTCGTGCAAGTGCAGGTCGTATTACTGCCGTGATTCCTTACTTTGGTTATGCTCGTCAAGACCGTCGTCCACGTTCAAGCCGTGTGCCAATTACTGCTAAAGTCGTTGCAGACATGCTGACGACTGTAGGTATTGACCGCGTTGTGATGATTGATCTTCATGCTGACCAGATCCAAGGTTTCTTCGATATCCCTGTAGACAACATCTACGGTACACCAGCGCTACTTGCTGACTTACGTCAGCAGTCACATCACAACCTGATGGTGGTTTCACCTGACGTCGGTGGTGTGGTTCGTGCACGTGCTGTTGCGAAACAAATGGGTGATATCGATCTTGCAATCATCGATAAGCGTCGTCAAAAAGCGAATGAATCACAAGTGATGCATTTGATTGGCGATGTGAAAGATCGTGATTGTGTCATCGTCGATGACATGGTAGATACTGCAGGCACTTTATGCAAAGCAGCTGATGCATTGAAAACTTTTGGTGCTCGCAAGGTTGTTGCTTATGCAACGCATCCAGTACTTTCTGGTAAAGCATTAGAAAACTTAAGACATTCTGTGATTGATGAGTTGGTGGTTTGTGACACCATCCCACTTTCAGATGAAGCTTTAGCACTGGGCAAGATTCGCCAGGTTTCCGTAGCCAGCATGGTTGCCGAAACGATTCGTCGCATTAACAACGAAGAATCTATTAGCGCAATGTTCGATTCTTATCTATAATAGAGCGCTGAATTTTCAAAGCCCTGCCATTTGGTAGGGCTTTTACTCACTAGACTGGTCGCAAGTCTGGTTCATTTAACTTAAATAGGATGTCTATCATGGCAAACTTCGTATTAAACGCAGCAGCACGTGAAGAAGCAGTTCAAGGGAAAGGTTCGAGCCGCCGCCTTCGTCTTCAAGCTAAAGTTCCTGCAATCATCTACGGTGGCGAAGCTGCTCCTGTAGCTGTTACTCTTGAGCTTCGTCAGCTTGTTAAATTCTTAGAAAATAACTCTTTCTTTGAAGAAGTTATCGAAATTGATGTAGACGGTAAAGTTGAAAGCGTGAAAATCCAAGCCTTACAACGTCACCCAGCTAAAAACACGCCTATGCACGCTGACTTTAAACGCGCATAAGTGTTAATGGTGTAATTAGTGTCAAATATTTCACTGATTGTTGGTTTGGGCAACCCAGGTTCTGAGTATGCCCAAACCCGCCATAATGCAGGGGCCTGGTTCGTAGAACGCCTTGCAGAGCAATATGGCATTACCCTCAAGAAAGACCCGAAATTCAATGGATTTAGTGGTCGTGGCAATATCGAAGGTCAAGACGTTCGTCTTCTTCTACCTACAACCTTTATGAACCTTTCCGGTAAAAGTGTTGTTCCTTTCGCCAAATTCTACAATATCGCACCTGAATCGATCCTGATTGCCCATGATGAACTGGATATGAATCCTGGTGTCATTCGCCTGAAAACGGGTGGTGGTCACGGTGGTCATAATGGTCTACGCGATATCGTGCCGCATATTGGTTCAAACTTCCATCGCCTGCGTATTGGAATCGGCCATCCTGGTGCCAAAGACCGTGTTTCTGGTCATGTGCTCAGTAAAGCGCCCAGCAGCGAACAAAAGTTAATGGATGATGCAATTTCACATGCGCTCGCACGTACCAAAATGCTGGTGAATGCAGAAGTACAGCAAGCCATGAATCAAATTAATGCCTATAAGCCTAACTGATCATTCAAAAATCGCTGGACAATTCCGCTTGTCAGAAAGATCATTTAAGCGCAAAATGCGCAAGCCTACCCACTTATCCAGTGTCGTAGAAATTGATTCAACCATATGATGATCAAAGTCTTAGTTCAACTCAGGGGACGCTAGCCATGCTATCTCGTTTATTAAAATGCAAAATTCACCGCGCTCACGTTACACATGCAGAATTACACTATGAAGGTTCATGTGCAATTGATGGCGTTTTGATGGATTTAGCTGGCATTCGCGAATACGAAGAAATTCATGTGTGGAACGTGACCAATGGTAAACGTTTTGCAACTTATGCCATTCGTGGCGAAGATAATTCAGGCATCATTTCAGTCAATGGTGGCGCTGCACATCAAGCCGATGTAGGCGATATCATCATTATTGCAACTTTTGGTGATTTCACTGAAGCTGAAGCAAATGCACATCAGCCACGCTTGGTCTATGCAAATCCAAACAATACCGTCAGCCATACTGCCAACTGTATTCCGGTACAAGTCGCTTAAGTCGATGCGACCAGATTCCCAAAGCTCGCACCTCGCGGGCTTTTTTATGGCCAGAATGACTAAATATAATTAACTGCCCTGCCGCCAGCTTTTAGAACTTTCACAATTTAGGGGCTTTAAATGGGAGTCAACAAGATTAACCAGTAAAGCCTTTCCATTTTCCTTAAGCTTAAGTTCGGCAAATTTGGCATTGCGATAACACGGCTCTAGGCCTTCGGCGAATAAAAAACTATTGGCCGCCGGATATAAAGCTTCAAAACTATTGCGTGGATTCTTTAACAGCAGTTTTGCGGAAGATGCCGGATGAACTTGTAACAGACGCGGATCAAAACTGCTTCGTATCACTCGTCGTTGTGCATCCAAGCGTACATAGCTCACGATCTGAGACCGATCTTTAAAATCCTGAATAGTGATATCTGAACCTGTTTGATTCAGGGCAGTTTCATCAGCATCCAGACCAGCAAAATGCAACTGATAGTTCAGCGCCATATAATCGCCCTGCAAAATCGAACGCGGATCGACGGGCGCCAACTTAACAAAAATACTCTGACTATTTCTTAAATGCCATTCATGCTGGATAATTAAGCCCACAAATAAGGCAATACTAAAAATACTCAGGTGTAGCACCCAGAACTTTTTCATGAGGCTACTCCTGTTTTCGACTGAAATTTCGGTGAGCTCAACACATAAGCCAGAAGCAAAACCAGCAGACCTGAAGCAAAGATACTGACACTCTTAAATAAAAAGCTGAGTCCCAGATTGTAATACAGCAACCATAACCAGAAGATCAGTAACAGAACCAATAAGGCCTGCATCAATCGCTGTTGATTGACCATCGCCCAGGCCATAAGTACCAGAATGATGAAAATTTCAAAATAGCCCAGTGCAATCAGTAAAACACCCATAATAGGAATCAACCAGAGTGCTGTCAGTGAAAATTGCTTCAGATGTATACCGATAAAACTCAGCAGCCAGATCGCGGGCAAGATATAGAAAATAATCAGTTCATCTACGCCGCGCGGATACAGTTGCTGCGCCACGCCAAATTGCAACAAACATTGAAACATGGCCGTTGCTGCCAGAATACTGATCATCCACAGATGCATCGTTTTGGCATAGCATGAAGCAAGCCATCGTCTCGCAGTAAGTAAAGCTCCTGTCAAAATGCTGTAATTCAGCAGCATGATCCAGGTGATGAGATGCTCATCCGAAAATGAATGCTGTTCGATTAAAACAGCTATTGCTAACGCATGAGCAAGTAATAGTTGCAACAAGACCACCAGCCAATGCATGCGACGCATGATACTTGCCAAGCTCATGGCCAGCTGTATGAGCCAGATCAGTAACAAGCTATCGGTTAATATTTCAGTATGAATCAGGACGGCAGCCTGACCACAGACCCACAGACAATACGCCAGCTGTCGTAGAAAAACCGAAGGCGCGCTACGAATCAGCCAGCAGGCCACTGCAATGAAGATTAACCCCATCAGGATGGAAAAACTTTCCCAATAAGTCAGTAATAACATGGCTAAAATCACGCCGGCAATCCACGCACCTAAAGCCAGTGGAATGACCGAGAAGCGGCTCTTGGGCAGCAGTTTCATCAGCAGCGCGCTAATCGCTGCGAACCAGCCAAATATCAGCAAGGCCAGTACCAACAAGCCTGCTGCGGAATTTTGCGAATATTGCTCAGTCAGGTCAAAAATCAGAATACTCAAACTGAGTGCCAGTCCTGCCATCAGCAAACTGGTTTCCAGTTGTCGCTGCCGGGTATAGAAATAAGCACTCAATAACAGGGGTAAGGCCAGTACCGAGCACAGATACCAGAGCGAATCCGCATCGATAAATCGCAACATGCTCCATAGCGAAATAAGCACTACTACGGCAATCAACAGATAACGCAAAACCGGATAATAGCGTAATGCATAGATCAGACTTAGCCCGGTTAACACATTCAGACCGAGCAGATATGCAGTTTCAGCACGCACCAACCAAAAGCTTTGCTTAAAATAAAAATAAAGCGCCAGCTGACTGACCACGCAAAATAAAGCAAAAATACCGATATTAGGCCGATACAACCAAGGCAAGAGCAACAATGCCCAAAGCAAAAATAGTTGATAACTATCCGCACCAGTCTGATAAATCTGTCCGATCACCGCCAGACTTAAGCCCAGCATTAAACCGGATACTGTATCCAGACTTTGTCTTAACTTTTCTCGCGCAGCAAAATGCACACTCAGCAATGCCGAACCCAGCAATAAAACTTGCGGCATAAACAACTGGACAAATTTCGGCAGCATCCACCAGTTTGCTGCCAGCAGATACACGATACTGACAGCGATCAGCGCGAGTCCAATGATTTGAAGAATCTGAATAACAGCAGGTTGAATAAATAACAGCGGTGAGAATGGATGATCGGGCTTGGTTACTGTTTTAGACATGCTGATCTGTTCAATTTTTATTTGATTTTACCTTAGCATGATTTTTAGCGCATATGCCAGGCAGGAACCTTACAACTGTGCAGTACTTTTTTAAATCAGGATCTGATAAATGCCGTAAAGAGCAATGATCAGCAGAATGAGACCACACAAGGCCAGCAAATGCGGATACAACCGAGAACGGGATAAACGGTTAAAACCCAAATACACCACCGACAGGGTCAGGAAATCCAGCACGATCCAGCTCAAGGTTAAGATTATGAGACTCAAATCGAGATCAGATGTAATACCAATAAACTGCGGGAAAAAAGCCGCAAAGAAAATAATATCTTTGGGATTGGAAATACCGACCAGAAAACCCTGCTGAAAGCCGCCACGTACCGGAGATAACTTCTTTTGAGTTGACTCTGCTTGCTGGAAAATCACCTCCCGAAATATTTGCAGCCCCAGATAACCAATATACAGACAACCCAGCAACTTGATGGCATCCAGCCACTGTTCATTAATGACCAGCAAGCCTTTCAGGCTTAATATCGATAAAGCAATCAATATCAATGAAGCGAAATTGGTGCCAAAAATAGTTCTTAAAGCCGCAGCATAACCGCCTTTTAGACCGGCACTGGCCACCAGCAACATCACCGGACCAGGCGTGGCGATCATTACCACAACAGCCAGACAATACAAGAGATACTCACTGATATTCATGCTTTTCCCTCAGCTGTTGTTATTTTTCTGCATAAAAAAAGAGGACTTATTCCTCTTCCTGCAGATGAATCAGATGCTGACTAATGCCATCCGCCCGCAGAAAAGCCAGATCATAACTGGCAGTGGCCAAAGCCAGAATCCGGCGCTCAAACTCATCCCAGAGTGGACGTACCTGCTTATAATGAATCCCCAAACCACTATCATCGGTAAAATGCCGATTTTTTTCACAGAGCTTTAAAGCATGATACAGCTTACGTCCTTTGGAGGCATCGTCACGTAAACGTACCCGTTTTGACAGCACAAAGGCTTGAACCTTGACGATATCTGCATGTGGCAACAACGGCACTAAAATCTGATCCAGCTGTGCATCCAGACGCCGCCATACGGCATGATGTTGATCAGCGCCATAAGTGTTCCAGTGAATCACCTCATGATTGAAACGGCGGCAACCACGACATACCGCATCACCAAATACGGTCGAGCAACGCCCAGCACACGGGGTTAAAGACGCAATACGACGATCTGAACTCAAAACACACTCCAAAGATACTACAACTTCCAGTACCTGCATCACTGCATAAAACTTTACAAAATTCCGGGTCGGGCATGACTATACACGCTCTCCCCCATGAATTGAAGCCTGTTAAAAGGCAAGTGTTTTACTCGCTTATTCACTCGAATCACGCTAAAATATGCGCCTTTAAATTATCATGCTACGTTGGAGTATTCCATGAACGCTACTGTAGAACAGCTTGCACCTGTAGAACAGCAAGCGACCTCAGGTTGGGTTGTTGCCGCACTTTATCAATTCAAAGAAGTTCAAGATCCTGCCGATCTTCAACAACGTCTTTTAGACTTGGTAAAAACAATCAACCTTTGTGGAACACTCATTGTAGCGGGTGAAGGGATTAACGGTACGGTTGCAGGTGACCGTGCATCGATTGATCAAATTCACCAGTTCCTTCTCAATGAAGGCTTTGTTGAGATGGAATATAAAGAGTCAGACAGCTCTGACAAGCCATTTCGTAAAATGAAAATTAAATTAAAAAAAGAAATCGTGACTTTAGGGGTAGAAGTGAAACCACGTGATCTGGTCGGTCACTATCTTGATCCTCAGGAATGGAATGAACTGATTGCGCGTGATGACGTGATTCTGGTTGATACCCGTAACGATTACGAATACAAAGCAGGAACGTTCAAAGGCGCGATTGACCCGAAAACTGAAAGCTTCCGTGAATTCCCTGAATATGTGAAAAATAATCTGGAACAGCACAAAGACAAGAAAATTGCCATGTTCTGTACCGGTGGTATTCGCTGTGAAAAATCAACCTCTCTGCTTCTGCAAGAAGGTTTTACAGAGGTGTATCACCTGAAAGGCGGTATTTTAAAATACCTGGAAGAAACTCCGGCTGAAGAAAGTATGTGGGAAGGCGAATGCTTCGTATTTGATGGCCGTACAGCAGTAACACACGGTGTCGAAGAAGGTCAAAACACCAAATGCCATGCCTGTGGCTGGCCTTTGCTTCCTGAAGAAGTGGCGCTGCCAAGTTATGAACATGGTGTCTCTTGCGTGTACTGCATTGACAAGACCACAGAGAAACAAAAAGACGGTTTCCGTATGCGTCAGTCCCAAATTCTGGCAGCAAAACGTAAACGTCTCTAAGCCAGCCGCTTTGTAAGAAAATATATAAAAACCCTCTTCGGAGGGTTTTTTATTTACATAAAAATTACAACAGTAATAAAACTCTCACCAATTCATTACCAAGAACCTTATTTTTTTCCAAGCAAGATTGCTAGTCTATTGAAAAGTCTATCTTAAGCCAAGTCTTTCATTATTAACTTAAATTTTAAAATGAAAAGGAATATAACATGACCAGTTCACTTGCTCGAGATCCAGATAATCTGGTTCAGTTTCAACCCAAAGAGAATATAAAACAACAACGACTTCATCAGGTTAATGACGAGCTTGAGAGCCAGTCACATGTGTTTGTGGTCATCTTGGGAACTGTGATTGGCGCGATTTTAGCGCTGTTTATTGGTTATCATCTTAATACCAGTGTCATTCATTTTATGCTGCTGAGTGTTTTACCTGTCTGTTTGGCCTATGGCTTACGCAAAGTCTATATTTATACGCTGACACATAGCTGATTCTGCCTGCTCATTTATATTCCAAGACTTTACCGCATAAAAAATACTGCTTAGGATACAGGCAGTATTTTTTATTTTGACCATCTTATGAATTTAACTGAATGGATTATTTCCGTCATGGAACAACTGGGCTACTGGGGTATTGCCCTGCTCATGTTTCTGGATAATGTCTTCCCACCCATCCCTTCCGAAATCATTATGCCTTCTGCGGGCTATTCAGCCTCTCAGGGTGAGTTAATACTGGCCGGGGTGATCATGGCCGGTTGCATTGGCTCATTACTAGCAGCAGCCTTGCTGTACTGGGTGGGTTATAAATTCAATCACGATTCCATTTTCAAGTTTGTCGACCGTTATGGCAAATATCTGTTTATCAAATCCAATGATGTGAAAAAATCACTGAGCTGGTTTGAACATTATGGACATCGGATTGTGTTTTTTGGCCGCATGGTTCCTGCCGTCCGCTCACTGATCAGCATTCCTGCCGGCATGAGCCGTATGCCCTTCTGGAAATTCATGTTCTATAGCACACTCGGAACCATCATCTGGACCACGTTTTTGGCCTGTGTCGGATTTTACTTTGGTGAAAACCAAGAGTTGATGCAGCAAATTTTCAGTAAAGTCAGTTATGTGATTATTGCGATTGTTATAGTCATTATTGCCTGGGTTATCTACCGTAGACAGCAGCGTAAAAATCGTCCATCCTGAATAGACCTCAGCATGAAGGAGGCTAAAACGATGTCGCACTATCTTAAATATTTTGCCACCGTTTATCTTAGCTTGGTTCTATTCGTGGGCGTACTCATTTATGTATTCAATCTGGGCGCGATTCTCCTGATCCCGGCCCTGATCGCGTCGGCCTTTCTCAGTGCCCGATACTTTGTGAAGAGAGAACAACGTTTACCCAGCAAGGAAGAGAAAAGCAAACTGGTATGGGGTTCTACCATCATTGCGATTACATTTGGGTTTATTTTTATATTTGTTGTGATCTGGATGCATCCACAGACTGAAGCCATCTTCAACAACATGGCTTATACCGGAAGGGGCCCGAATTCATTTCTGATGGCCGCTGTGATTGCGGTACATGGTTTGATCTTTCATATTGCCTATAATGGCTATGCCCGCTACAGTCTGAGCAAACGGGTCGGTATTGAAAGAAAATAAAATCCCTTCGATGCTTTGATAAAAGTCCAAAGCTAAAAAAAGCACCGTGCGGTGCTTTTTTTATGAATTATTCTGGAGTGTGATACATCAGATACAATTCATTTAAGTTGTCTGGAATTTCTTCTGCAAGTTCGTCCATTAACTGGCCATTACGACGGAAAGTTTCCATTTGTGGATCTTCATCATCAATGCCGCTGAAGACCATGATTGGCAGAGTTAAATCTACCAGTTGCTCTTCAAATTCTTCAGTAAACCAAGCTTCTTCGTTCAGGAACATGGCATCGACAAAGCCCACACTCCAGTCACCCAAGCTTGATTCGGTGTCTGCTTCTTCAATTTCAAATGGGAATGTAATCCCTTCTTCATTGGCTAAGCTTTGACGGATAGACTCTAACCATGCTTGTACCTGAGTGATGATTTCTGCAGGCACTTTCTTTTGATTGCTATCAAAAAGCTCGTCTAACCATTTGTCGAATTTTGGGCCTACTGCAATAGCACATAAGAAACCATGGGTTGCTGCGAAATCTAGACCATGTTCATTTTGGTCACCATCTAGATATTCACTCAACAGGTCTAAATCTAAAGCACTCATCTAACATCCAAACTTAGAAAACCGAAAGGTTTAGCATAGCATTTATTCAGGCCATGCTAAATCCGAATTCGTTAATCTTCGTCATCAAAATCGTCATCATCGTCGAAGTCATAGTCAAAATCTTTGAGTTCGCGTTCCAAGCGACGTTGTGAAAGTAAATCATCAATCAGACGACGTTTTTCCAACGACTCTTTAGCGCTCAGCTTGCTGGAAGCTTCATCGAAATTAACATCATCCTCACCGAAGCTATCATCTAGTTCAAAATCTGTAGAAGACACTAAAACTTCCTCATAGTGAAAAATGTAAATGGTTTTAGCGCTATTTATCTTGCCTAAAACCACAAGTCAAGTTTTATTTAAATTTTCGTATTTTAAAGTTGTAAATAGGGCTTTTTTTTAAGGACATTGTGTGACATGATATAATCCACCCTGCGTCCTTATGTTTTTTGACTACACATTTTTTGGTCAAATACACAGATGCCGGGGTTGGACTTGAAAATAACAAATTCATCCCCATCTTAAATTACTGAATTTCATTTTAAATATTTTATCAGACAGCTTGAACGCTGAATACTCTGATGAAATACGTAGGCTATTCACTAAATTTAATGAGCTTAAATCGTGCATAAGTTGTACGGTTTTTCCTGTCACAGATTCAACGAAGAGTAAGCAAAAGATGAGCGATATGACTTCCCCTACTTCACAAGTAGCGGCTCTGATTAGCCGAGGCAAAGAACAAGGTTACTTAACCTTCGCTGAGGTTAACGATCATCTGCCGGACTCCATCACAGAAAGCGAGCAGATTGAAGATATCATTCAGATGCTGAATGACGTGGGTATTCCTGTACATGATCGCGCGCCTGAATCTGATGATACGATGTTCGAAGATACTACAGAAGCTGCCGATGAAGTTGCAGAAGAAGAAGCTGCAGCCGTATTGGCCTCTGTAGAAAATGAGCCAGGTCGTACAACTGACCCTGTGCGTATGTATATGCGTGAAATGGGTACCGTTGAGCTTTTAACCCGTGAAGGCGAAATTAGCATTGCAAAGCGCATCGAAGAAGGTATTCGTGATGTTTTGCACTCGATTGCTTACTGGCCCAATGCGGTAGAAGTTGTACTCCAAGAATATAAAGATTATGAAGCGGGCGAACGCCGTCTTGCTGACCTGTTATCGGGTTATTTAGATCCTGAATCAGACGAAGAAATTCCTGAAGTACTCGAAGAAGAAGTCGAGATCGCTGAAGACAAGACTGACTCGAAAAAATCGACCAAAGATGTAAAACTGGACGATGATGAAGAGGAAGAAGCTGAAACTGAAGATGATTCAGAAGCTGATTCTGGTCCAGATCCTGAAATTGCCAAAGCGCGCTTCACTGAACTTGAAAATGCATGGTTGAATACCAAAATAGCCATCGAAAAACATGGTCGTGACAGCGAAGAATCTGAAGCTGCGCTGGAAGCACTGGCAACCGTATTCATGATGTTCAAATTCACGCCGCGTCTATTCGATATCATTTCAGAAATGATTCGTGGTACGCATGACCAGATTCGTGGTGCAGAACGTGAAGTAATGCGTTATGCCGTGCGCCGTGGTCGTATGGATCGTACCCAGTTCCGTACTTCTTTCCCGGGACAGGAATCGAATCCAGCCTGGTTAGATGAACAGATCGCGAAAACACCTGCAGACCAGAAAGCCTATCTGGAAAAAGTACGTCCAGATGTATTGGCCTTCCAGCAAAAGATTGCCGATATTGAAAAAGAATTGGGTCTTGATGTTAAAGGCATTAAAGACATTGCCAAACGCATGGCCGTTGGTGAAGCTAAGGCACGTCGCGCCAAGAAAGAAATGGTCGAAGCCAACTTGCGTCTGGTGATTTCAATTGCGAAAAAATACACCAACCGCGGCTTGCAGTTCCTGGATCTGATTCAGGAAGGTAACATTGGCTTGATGAAAGCGGTAGACAAGTTTGAATATCGTCGTGGTTATAAATTCTCGACTTATGCAACCTGGTGGATTCGTCAGGCGATCACCCGTTCAATCGCCGATCAGGCACGTACCATTCGTATTCCGGTGCACATGATCGAGACCATCAACAAGATCAACCGTGTATCGCGTCAGCTTCTTCAAGAAATGGGGCGTGAACCGACACCTGAAGAGTTGGGCGAACGTCTGGAAATGGACGAAGTCAAAGTACGTAAAGTGCTAAAAATCGCCAAAGAACCGATTTCGATGGAAACACCGATCGGTGATGATGAAGATTCGCATCTGGGTGACTTCATTGAAGACAGCAACATCACGTCACCAATTGATGCTGCGACTTCAGAAGGCCTGAAAGAAGCGACACGCGAAGTTCTGGAAAACCTGACTGAACGTGAAGCCAAAGTCCTGAAAATGCGTTTTGGTATCGACATGCCGACCGACCACACCTTGGAAGAAGTGGGCAAACAGTTTGATGTGACACGTGAACGTATTCGTCAGATTGAAGCTAAAGCGTTACGCAAGCTTCGCCATCCATCACGTTCAGAACATTTACGTTCATTCCTCGAGAATGATTAAGATTTGATGCTTGCTATGGGGACTTGAAATTTACTTCAGTGTCTCCATTTTAAGTAGCCAAGACAGACCCAAACGCCTGCATGATTGCAGGCGTTTCAAATAGGGGGACTACCATGTTAGACCGCACACCTTCTCGTGACTTACAGGAACACCTCTGGGTGTTCCCGATGGACTATCCCATCAAACTGATTGGCCTTGCTGGCATTGAACTGCGTCAGGCCGTAAATGATATCTTTGTAAAACATTTTCCTGAGTTTGATGGCAGTGAAATGACCATCACACCGTCGCGTACTGGCAAATATCATTCCATTACCGCACAACTGCGCTTTTTGGAACTGGAGCAGGTACATGCAGTATATGCAGATTTGGCCGCCTGTCCGCTGATTAAAACCGCACTGTAATCAAAAATACAAAAGACACGCTTTCGGGCGTGTTTTTTATGCCTGTACAATGACTGAGCTAGCGCTTAAATATTGTAGGTCTCGCCCCTATTTCATGCCGAAATCATTATAATTATGACCAGTTTTTTATAATTACCAAGGACACTCCCTGTGACTGATGTGCTGCAAAAGCCCGAGCTGATCATTCGTCAATATCACGACCTTACTCCTTATGAAGATCGCTTTCTGGAAATGAAAACATTTACGGAAAACCGTGATGAATATAGTCCGGATCAGCTGTGGATTCTGCAACATCAGGATGTATTGACTCAAGGTCAGGCCGGTAAGCCAGAACATATTCTGATACCGAGCAATATCCCGGTAATTCAAACCGATCGTGGTGGTCAAGTGACCTGGCACGGCCCGGGCCAGCTGGTGGCTTACTTCATGTTTGACCTGAATCGCCTGGGCTGGAATGTGCGTACACTGGTGTCCTATGCTGAAAACCTGATGATCGATCTGCTGAAAAAATACGGCATCGATGCTTATGCCAAACCCGATGCACCGGGGGTCTATGTGGCTGAACGAAAAATTGGGTCACTGGGTTTTAAAATTCGTAAAGGCCGTAGCTATCATGGTCTTTCCTTAAATCTGGATTGTGACCTGAGCGGATTTAATACCATCAACCCTTGTGGTTATGCGGGACTGGAAATGGTTCGCATGAGCGACCTACTGGAACAACCGCCACAATTCAACCAGTTATGTCGTGAAATTATTGAAACTTTGCGCCACAGCGGTTACTTTAATCAAGTCACTGTCGAGCAAAGATAAAGCCTTTGCATTTCACCCCCAAATAAATTAGAGTATTTACTCTAAACCAATAATATTGAGATAGGGATCATCACGTGATTGCAACTAAATCCGTAAAACCCGCTTTGCAGCTTGCCTATGTCAAACTCATGATGGATGTGATTGGCCGCGGTCTGGTCATGGCAAGTCAGGTGGATGAAGAAATCAAACAGGAAGTTGCCCAATTTCCAGTCCATTTCACTCTTTCCATGAAAGTCTTTCCGCATGGCCCAGCCTTTGTGGCGCGGGTCACTGAGGACAAGCAATTGGAACTGGTGAAAAATCTGGAAAAAGCACCTGATCTGACTATTACCTTTAAACATCTGCACCATGCTTTTTTAGTTTTTTCCTTTCAGGAAAGCACCTCTCAAGCCTTTGCCAATGACCGCATGATTGCCGATGGCGATATTTCCAATGCCATTCGTCTGGTGCGTTGTCTAAATAAAATGGAAGCACTGATTTTGCCTAAACTGGTGGCGCAACTGGCTGTCAAAGAATATCCAAGCAATCTCAGCCTCAAAGAAAAACTAAGCGAAGCGAGCAGTATTTATCTAAAAATCGCTCAATCTTATTTAAAACGGAGTGTATAACATGGCTAAACCTTATTATGAATTTTTCTGTCCGGTTAAAGTCATTGCCGGACATGCCGCGTTAGAACATATTCCGTTTGAACTTGCGACTTTAGGTGCAAAACGTCCACTCATCATTACCGACAAAGGTGTACGCGCCAATAATCTTCTGGCACCGATTGAAGCTGCATTTGAAATGGCGGATGCTGCAATTGTAGCCATTTTTGATGATGTACCACCCGATTCTAGCTTGGGTACAGTACGTAGTGCGGCGAAACTGTATCGTGAAAATCACTGTGACGCGATCATTGCTGTAGGCGGTGGTTCAGTCATTGATACGTCCAAGGCCACCAATATTCTGGTGTCTGAAGGGGGTGATGACTTGCTTAAATATTCTGGTGCCCACAACCTGCCTAAGCCACTGAAACCATTTTTTGTGATTCCAACAACTTCAGGGACAGGTTCAGAAGTCACCATGGTGGCTGTCGTCTCAGATACCGAGAAGAACGTTAAAATGCCTTTCGCATCGTATTATCTGATGCCGCATGCTGCGATTTTAGATCCGCGCATGACCCAGACTCTGCCGCCGCATTTAACCGCCATGACCGCAATGGATGCACTGACCCATGCGGTCGAAGCTTATACCTGTATGGCAGCCAATCCAATCTCGGATGCTTATGCCACCGCAGCAGTCAAGAAGATCAGTAGCCATCTATTCAATGTGCTGGATAATCCCAATGATGCGCAAGGCCGTCTGGAACTGGCTCAAGCATCGACCATGGCCGGTATTGCATTTTCTAACTCGATGGTCGGGATTGTGCATTCACTCGGTCATTCACTGGGTGCAGTGGTGCACTTGCCGCATGGTTTATGTATGAACCTGTTCCTGCCGTATGTGCTGGAATACAACAAAGAGGTCAATGGTGACAAGATTGCTGATCTGTTGCTACCTTTGGCAGGTGCCGATATTTATGCGCAAACACCAGCACATTTACGCGCAGACAAAACCATTGCCACTATTCTGACCATGCGAGATCGGATTTATAGTCTGACCAAACTGCCACGTACATTACGTGAAACCGGCAAGATTTCTGAAGCGCAGCTGGATGAAGTGGCAGAGAAAGCCCTGAACGATGGTTCCATCATTTATAACCCGAAAGAAGCCACCCTGGAAGATTTAAAATCTATCTTAAAAAAGGCTTGGTAATTACTGAAAAATAAGCCAATATAGCGAAAATTAAAGCCTGATGTTTTTTTAGACATCAGGCTTTTATCTTGCATAAAGAAATCATTGCGTTAATTTGAATGGCATACTTTATGCACCTCAAAAGTCAAAAAAATAGCTAGCAAAAGCCCTTCTTTTCAAGTAGATTGGCGGGCTTTTATAGAAAACTGTAGGGGGGATCGTTCGTCTCAAACGATCCTTATAAATATGACTGATCCTTGATCAACGATTAAGAGGATAACGCCGTTGACTAATATCTCTGGGACTCAATCGGCAGCTAAACTGCAAAAAACGCTGGGACTCTGGCACATCATTATTATTGGTTTGGCTTATATTCAACCCATGACCTTGTTTGATACATTCGGTCTGGTATCTGAAGAAAGTAACTTCCACGTTCCCACCTCTTACATTTTTGCACTGATTGCAATTTTGTTAACCTCTTTGAGCTATGGTCATATGATTCGTCGCTACCCTTCTTCGGGTTCGGCCTATACCTATGCGCAAAAATCCATTCACCCGAATGTGGGTTTCATGGTGGGGTGGTCATCTTGGCTCGATTATTTATTGTCGCCAATGGTCAACATCATTCTTGCCGTCATTTACCTAGAAGCCCTGTTCCCTGATATCAATCATTGGGTTTGGGTCGTGGTATTGACTGCATTCATGACTGGCATCAATTTACGTGGTGCGCGCTTTGTAGCGAACTTCAACAGTATGATCGTGTTCGTGCAGTTGATTGTCATTGCCGTATTTACCTGGATGGTCTACAGCAAGTTACAGGCTGGCTTTAATGCGGATGGTCCAATCACAGCTGAGCAACGCTATCAGCTCTGGAGTCTGGAACCGTTCTGGAATGAATTAACGTCAGTAGGCGCCCTGATTACTGGTGCGACTTTACTGTGCTTCTCTTTCACTGGTTTTGACTCTTTAAGCTCGCTGGCTGAAGAAACCAAAGATACTGAAAAAACTTTGCCTAAAGCGATTTTCTTGACCGCTTTAATTGCCGGTATTATTTTCATTATCAGCACTTACTTCATGCAGATTTACTTCCCGAACAATCCAGGTTCATATTTCCAGAATATTGCTGAAACTCAGCCGGAAATTTTGATGCTGGTGGGTGGGTCCTTGTTCCAGGCTTATGTACTTGGTTTTGCAATCATTACCGTCATGGCATCTGGGATTTCTGCACATGCAGGTGTATCTCGCTTAATGTACGTCATGGGCCGTGATGGCGTGATCAACAAGAAAATCTTTGGTCATATCAGTCCGAAAAACTACACACCGTCATACAACATTATGATTGTCGGTGCTGTAGCCTTAACAGCTGGCTTCATGGATCTTGATTTTGTGATTTCACTGATCAGTTTCGGTGCATTGACGGCGTTCAGTTTCGTAAACTTGTCTGTCATTTCACGCTATGCTTTACGTGATGGTCGTACCAAAACTGCGAAAGAAATTCTGAACTTTGTAGTGGTACCACTTGCAGGTTTCATTGCAGTATTTGCCTTATGGCTCGAAGTTGATCAAACCTCATTGAAATATGGTCTGATCTGGGCATTTGGCGGTATCTTGTACCTAGGTTATAAAACCAAAGGTTTCAAGCATCCTGCACCTCAGCACAACGAATTTGACGATAAATAATATCGTTCCGGTTCAAATAAAAAAGGCGCTTTAAGCGCCTTTTTTATGTTTTGATTTTACTTAGGATAAACGACAATCAAAACCCATTTGGGTATTGACCCGATTATTTTCATAGCCCAGTTTTTCAATGAACAGACTTCTATTCGACAATAATTTTTGCTCTTCCGGATTTAGTCTGGCTTTATTCTTGACCGCCAGCTGATACATTTCATTGACCACATCCTGAAAAATATCACAAACTTCCTGACGTTTGGTCTGCTTCAATTTACGTCCACGCCAAGTCCATTCAAAACCATCGGAATTCAGACTCTGTCCCCAGTTATCGATCCGCGCATCCAAGCGTTTTTGCATGTCGGCCAATCCTTGCTGTATTTCCGCTTGCGTAATTGGCTGAACTTGTTGCGTTTCCCCCATTACATCACTTGCTTCTTGCGCACCGAGGTGTAAAGCAGTCATTCCAATACAACAGGCCAAGGCAAATTTTAATATCGGCTTCACGCGTATATCCTTCTTATTCCAATCAGTTGTCTCTCTCTATCCTAGCAAATAAAAAAGCCACCTAAAGGCAGCTTTTCAAATTATTGTAAATTTAAGCTTAGAGCGCTTTAAAACCCTGCTGACGCCAGGCTTCATATACAATCACTGCCGTGGCATTCGAAAGGTTTAAACTACGAGAGTTCTTTGCCATCGGTAAACGAATCCAGTGCTGCTGCGGGAACATCATCCGAACATGTTCAGGCAGACCACGCGTTTCCGGCCCCATCAACAATGCCACAGGACGGTTCAAGTCCGAGGTATGTGGCGTTTCAGTCCCTTTGGTGGTCAGTGGATAGACCGCATCCAGAGCAATGCCTTTGCTTGCCAGATCGGCCAGACAATCTTCGATAGTGTCCCAAATCTGCATACGTGCATATTCGTGATAATCCAGACCGGCACGTCTCAGTTTTTTATCATCCAGTTCAAAACCCAGTGGCTTGACCAGATGCAACTGTGCTCCCGTATTAGCACACAGACGAATAATATTGCCTGTATTTGCAGGAATTTCGGGCTCATATAAAACAACGTGGATCACTTATTTCTCACTTTATACATTTCATTCAGATATAGCTTTCAACTTATAGATCAAACAGCAACATCAGTGCTGTTATCTAGATACAGCTTTTTCCTGTATTCGGACCATGAGATTAATCGTCATATCCTTTTATTCAGGTGTAATTTTCGTCTTGCATTCAGACAAAGAGTATCAACTATTGCTATCCTCTTACTCAGGCATAGCCTTCGTCTTGCGGTCAAACCAAGAAACAACTTTTGCTTATCCTCTTACTCAGGCACAGCCTTCGTCTTGCGGTCAAACCAAGAAACAACTTTTGCTTATCCTCTTACTCAGGCACAGCCTTCGTCTTGCGGTCAAACCAAGAAACAACTTTTGCTTATCCTCTTACTCAGGCATAGCCTTCGTCTTGCGCTCGGGCAAAGCAGTGCTTTGCTTATCCTCGCTCATGCCATTGCAGTTGTTCACGCAAGCGAACCACTTCACCAATAATGGTTAAAGTCGGTGCCTGAATTTGATGCTCAGACACTTTGGATGCAATATCTGCAAGCGTTCCTACTACAACTTTCTGTTCAGGCGTCGTACCTTTAGACACCAAGGCCACCGGCATGTCGGCTCGCTGACCATGAGCGATTAATTCTGCACAGATTTTCTCCAGTCCAACCAGCCCCATATAAAGCACTAAGGTCTGGTTTTCATAGACCAACTCACTCCAAGGCAATTCTGGCGAACCTTCTTTTAAGTGCCCGGTCAGGAAACGCACACTTTGCGCATAATCACGATGGGTTAATGGAATACCGGCATAGGCTGAACATCCTGAAGCTGCGGTAATCCCTGGAACCACCTGGAAAGTAATTCCAGCAGCAAATAGCTCTTCAATCTCTTCACCGCCACGCCCGAAGATAAATGGATCACCGCCTTTCAGACGACAAACCCGCTTTCCTTCACTGGCATATTTCACCAACAAGGCATTAATTCCATCTTGCGGAACCGCATGATTGGAACGTGCCTTACCCACATAGATCTTTTCCGCATCACGACGGCACAGCTCCATAATTGGCGCTGAAACTAGTCGGTCGTAAATCACCACATCGGCTTGCTGCATCAAACGTAAGGCTTTTAAGGTCAACAATTCTGGATCACCCGGACCCGCACCGACCAAGTAGACTTCACCTTTTGGCTTTTGCCATTCTTGTAATGCTTGCTCGATCAGGCGATCTGCTTCAGCCATATTGTCATTAAACACCTGTTCTTTCAGCGGACTGGCGTACAGATCTTCCCAGAAAATACGGCGCTGATCCGGATTGACAATTTTTGCTTTAACGCGACTGCGCCATTTGCCTGAGAACTCAGCCAGCTTGCCCATGCCATGTGGAATCGTCGCTTCCAGTTGAGTCCGAATCTGGCGTGACAACACCGGCGACGTGCCATTCGATGCCACCGAAATCACCAGCGGTGAGCGGTCAATAATCGCAGGCACCATAAAACGGCAATGTGGCGGATCATCAACACTGTTGACCAGTACATTTTCAGCTTCGCACAGCTCGAAAACCTGACGATTCACATCAGCATCATCTGTTGCTGCAATCACTAAACGATAATGACGTAAAGGAATCTGTGTACTGAATGGTGCCTGATCATATTGCCCTTGAGACTGCTGAACAATCCCAAGTAAATTGGCATCAATTTCAGGTGCAATGACATGAATCACTGCTCCGGCTTTTGCTAATAATACCGCTTTACGGTAGGCAATATGTCCACCACCGACAATCAGACAAGGTTGCTGTTGCAACTTTAACGAGATTGGAAAGATATCCACGAACTACCTCAAAATTTTAAATCTGACTGTCTATGCAATTTTCATGCACATTTAGGGATGCTGAGATCGACAATTAGTCGATATAAGCCGCACCACCCATATATGGACGTAATACTTCAGGAATCTCAATCGAGCCATCAGCGCGTTGATAGTTTTCCATCACAGCAAGTAAAGTACGACCCACTGCCAGACCTGAACCATTCAAGGTATGTACAAATTCAGTTTTTTTCTGGTCGGCACGGTAACGCGCTTTCATACGACGCGCCTGGAAGTCACCCATGTTTGAACATGAAGAGATTTCACGATAAGTATTCTGGCTTGGCACCCAAACTTCAAGATCATAAGTCTTGGTCGCGCCAAAGCCCATATCACCGCCACAAAGGATGATCTTACGGTATGGCAGACCTAATGCTTGCAAGATACCTTCAGCATGGCCGGTTAAATCTTCCAGTGCCTGCATAGACGTTTCAGGTTTAACAATCTGAACCATTTCCACTTTGTCGAACTGGTGCTGACGAATCAGGCCACGGGTATCACGGCCATAAGACCCTGCTTCACTACGGAAACATGGGGTATGTGCTGCATATTTTAATGGCAGACGATCTGCATCAATGATTTCATCACGCACGAAGTTAGTCACTGGCACTTCAGCAGTTGGAATTAAATAGAATTCTTTTTCGCCTTGAAGTTTAAACAGATCTTCTTCAAATTTAGGCAATTGGCCTGTACCACGTAATGAATCCGCATTCACCAAATACGGTACATAGGCTTCGGTATAACCATTCTGATCTGTATGCGTATTCAGCATGAACTGTGTCAATGCACGTTGTAAACGCGCCAATGGGCCTTTCAAAACACTGAAACGAGAACCGGTCAATTTGGTTGCGGTTTCAAATTCCAGACCGCCCATCATTTCACCGAGGTCAGTATGGTCTTTGATCTCAAAATCGAATTCACGTGGTGTACCCCATTTCAGGATTTCCACGTTATCGCTTTCGTCTTTGCCTTCAGGCACAGCTTCATCTGGCAAGTTTGGAATAGACAGTAATTTTTCTTCAAGCTCCGCTTGCAGTTCAGCCAATGCTGCTTCAGCCGCTTTGATTTCATCACCAATCGCAGACATGCGTGTCATGATTTCAGAGGCATCACCGCCTGCTTTTTTAATTTGACCGACTTGTTTTGCACCGGCATTACGTTCAGCTTGCAGTGTTTCTGTCTTGGACTGAATTTCTTTACGGCGCGCTTCTAGGGAGGCCCACTCTTCAACATTGAGTTGAACACCACGTTTTGCCAAGGCCAAATTTACAGCCTCAATATTGTTTCTGAGTAATTTCGGGTCGATCATAATCAATCTTTGCAGAAGAAAAAAACTGGCTATAGTGTAAGCTCTTAACGTCAAAAAATACAGTGACTACGACCACAGCTGTGCCTTATTAGCACAATATTTAGGAAGTCTTGGACTGTAAAATGGCTAAATATTCAGGCCAAATCACTTCACCCAAATCTGCATAGGACACTTTTAATTCAGGCGTTCCTGCTGCTTTAGAAGTTAATTCACCTGCCGGGTACACCAACACCAGACCCGACCTGTCAAAATAATAGTTATCACTCAGTTTTAACTGCTGTGCTTGTATCCCCTGTGTGCGTAGCCATCGAGTATTGGTTCGATATATCACATTGAGTAGTTTCTGCTCACCGCCCTTTAACATCAATTGATGCAAAGCCAGACGCTTTTTCTGTTTCAGATCAAAATTGATATATTCCACATGTTCACTTGATGCAGTTTGATTCTTCACCAGATTGGAACTTATTAAGGCAAAAGTCGCCAGATGATCACGCTGAGCGATAAATACTACCTTGATAAAACGCTGATCCAGATAATAGGGCTCATCGGCTTTTTTAGGATTTTTCTGAGTCACTTTGGTGAATGCAACCGGCTCGGTATCCCGAATACGCGCTATAAAATATTGATCAATCCAGTCGAGATTGGTATCCACCGTATGAAGCTCAAAGCGTACACAGCCTTCTATTTCACACACCACTTTGGCCACTCCTTTGACGGGAATACTCTTGGTTTCAATCTGCACCCACGGATCTGTTTGGGTAACAACTGAATTAGATGGCGGCTGACAGCCCAACATATATACAGTGATTAATAAGACAGCATAAATTTCAGCAGTTTTAAACAGATTGATCTTCATCCTGAGCTCCCAAAATTTTGCAATTTCATTGACTTGACTTTTATTTATTTTAAGATGCTCTTGTGTCTAGATATAGCTGAACCTTGTAGCCTGCTCAAAGCAATCCTGATAATCGGCAATAAAAAAGCAACCAGAATCGGTTGCTCTTTGATTTACTTGATACTTCTGATTATTGATCAATAATGTCCGTACCTTTTGGCGGGGTAAAGTTAAAGGTAGAAGCCGGAATACTGTTATTCACTTTCACATTACTAAACTTAATATTTGTAGTTTGGCCAAGTGAATCCTGCAAGATCATCAGGCTCGGTGCTTTATTGGCGCCAAAGCTAATGGTCAGGCTCTCAAAAACACCATCGGTATTTTTAGGATACAGCGTGTAATAGGTTTTACCCTTATTTGGCTGAGTGACCCGGTAAGACTGCATAATCTGACTGGTATTTCCTGACAGAAGCAAAGCCGGTGTATTGGCAACTTGCTCATCCAGGTTTTGACGAACCGCTTGCTGCAAATCCGGATCATAAATCCATACTGTTTTACCAGTCGTTGTAATGGTTTGCTTCGATGGTGCTGTCGTTTCCCAATAGAATTTACCCGGACGCTCGACTTTCATCACCCCTTGAAAGGTCTGATTCATATGTTGTGCGCTCAAGCCTTTTTTCTGGGTTGCTCTCGGATTGGTCACCTTGGTGCTTTGCTCAAAATTTGCCGTCATGCTACGCACATAATTCAGCTGCTTCACCAGACTGGCAGTTGCCTGTTGCTCCGACGCTGCCACAGGTGCAGCAAACACGGTTGTACTCATCACCGGTGCTAAAGTCACTGCACCCAGAGCCATAGCACAGACGGTTTTACGAAGCATATTCATAATTTCACCTTTATATTTTGTGTCATCGCAATTTATTTGATGTCTCATCTTAAACGAAAATTAAAAGCTAAAATGATAGAAAATAAGAACTTTTGTATGGTTATTAATTCGAAATCTATTTTTTTGTTCATCATGATGAAGATTTCAGCCGTTTTTTTACATAAGCTGGATCAGGCGTTCATTACAGCCGATTTTCAGGCATAAAAAAGCCCACAGAAACTGTGGGCTTTTTTTCTATCTCAGCGAATTACGCTTCAACAGATACGTAGCGACGACCGAATTGGCCTTTCACTTCGAATTTGATTACGCCGTCAGCAGTCGCAAACAAAGTATGGTCACGGCCCATACCTACGTTTTGACCAGCGTGGAATTCAGTACCACGTTGACGAACGATAATGTTACCAGCAGTCACAGATTGACCGCCGTACATTTTAACACCTAACATTTTAGGATTCGAATCACGACCGTTTTTAGTCGAACCACCGGCTTTTTTAGTTGCCATGTCTATTTACTCCTCGTAATTAGCCTGAAATAGCTGTAATTTTCAACTCAGTGAACCATTGACGGTGACCTTGTTGTTTACGGTAGTGTTTACGACGACGCATTTTGATAATGCGGATTTTGTCGTGACGACCATGGCTAACTACTTCAGCAGTTACAGTAGCGCCAGCAACAACTGGAGCACCGATTTGAATGCTTTCACCGTTTACAAGCATCAATACGTCATCAAACGTAATAGTTGAGCCAGTTTCAGCTTTCAGTAATTCTACTTTAAGGGTTTCACCCTCGATTACACGGTGTTGTTTACCACCGCTTTGGATTACTGCGTACATAATGTACTCCAAACAAGCCCGTGTCGTCGTGCCGATAAAGGAAGATATCGATCTTAAGACGTACGCCACTGGGGGATATCTAAGGGCGAGGATTTTAAGGGATATTCAAAAAAACAACAAGCCATTTTACTGAAATAATAATGGCGAGTATGTGCTAATTATTTAACACTTAAATAATTTCTATCAAATCAGACACTCAAGATATATTCAGCAACAAAATAATACAGCAGAAATTCGGCCAGTTTGATTAATATACTCAGCCTGATGAAGAGGGCGACATCGCTGACCTTTCCTAATTTTTTGTAGCGCAGAATATAGATCGAATCTGAATAAGATCTATAAAAAGCTGATTTTTAGTGGAGTTTATGCATTTCTTAGGTTTCACTCATGTTATAAATTGTTAAACTACGACCTGCGATTTACCAGACTAGAGGTTTTCTTTCACATGACCATCGACTTTAAGCAAGACATTCTCGCTCCTGTTGCTAACGACTTTGCTGCGATGGACACATTCATTAATGAAGGAATTACTTCAAAAGTTGCACTGGTGATGGCCGTCAGCAAACATGTGGTCGAAGCGGGTGGCAAACGCATGCGCCCGATTATGTGTCTTCTGGCTGCCAAGGCTTGTGGTGCTGAAGATTTAGAACCGCATCGCAAGCTGGCCGCGATTATTGAAATGCTGCATACGGCGACGCTGGTGCATGATGATGTGGTCGATGAATCTGGCCTGCGTCGTGGCCGTCCGACTGCCAATGCGACATGGAATAACCAGACTGCTGTTCTGGTCGGTGACTTCCTGATTTCACGTGCATTTGATCTGCTGGTCGATTTAAACAATATGGTCTTGCTGAAAGATTTCTCGACCGGCACCTGTGAAATTGCTGAAGGTGAAGTGCTGCAATTGCAATCCCAGCACCAGCCAGAAACCAGTGAAGCGACTTATTTAAATATTATTCATGGTAAAACGTCGCGCCTGTTTGAACTGGCGACAGAAGGCGCAGCGATTCTGTCGGGTAAAGATGAATTCCGTGAGCCTTTAAAAACTTTCGCCGGTCATTTCGGCAATGCCTTCCAGATTATTGATGACATTCTAGATTACACCTCCGATGCAGAAACCCTCGGCAAAAATATTGGTGATGACCTGATGGAAGGCAAACCTACCCTGCCATTGATTGCTGCGCTAAAAAATACCTCCGGTGAGCAGCATGAAATTATTCGTCGCAGTATTGCCACTGGCGGTACAGAACATCTCGATCAAGTCATTCAAATTGTCAATGCATCTGGGGCACTGGACTATTGCCGTCAACGTGCGACTGAAGAAACGGAAACCGCCATTCATGCCCTGCAGGCATTACCTGACTCTGAGTATCGTCAAGCTCTGATTAATCTGGCCAAACTGGCCCTACACCGAATTCAGTAATCTTTAAACTCGCCTATGCATATTAATTTTCTTGATCTTTTCCAAAACATGCAGCATCAGCTTGAGCAACCTCAGGCGGTGCTGGATGAAAATCTTCTCATTGAACTGATTGAAAGAATCAGACCGGAAGACAGCAGAAATACCGAAGAAATCGAAGCAAAGTTCAATGCATTTATCCAGGCTTTATTATTGACGCCGAATGCAGTTTCAGCATTACAGACATTTACCCTGCGGATCATTAACCGTTATAAACAGACCAGTCTGTTTTCCGATACCGGTATTTTGTCTCTGGATGGTTTCTGGAATCAGCTCAATCAGCGTATTGGCGCGCATATCCTGCCAGTTATTCCGGATCATCAGCAATTACAAGAATTATTTCGCAAGGTTTTTTATCAGCCGACCGATAAATACTGGCTCGACTATTTTGATGAAGATGACTGGCAACGCTTATTTTCAGTTCTCAATCAGGGTCACTCCAATCAGCCTGAAAAGACCCGCATTAAAGATCAACTGATCAAGGCACTGACCATTTTGTCGTATCGGATCAGTGGTATTGGTCTGCATCCTGAATTTATTAATGCACAGCCGGAACTGATGGAATATGAATCTCCTTTTCTGGTGCAGAACCGTGAGATTAACGAATTTATTCAGGAATACAAAAAACGCTATAACACGGTCACGCTGGTCGATTCGATCACCCCGCCAGATGCTTCGCAAGCGCTGGTCATGCTGGAACAGTGCCATGATGTCGTGGCAAAAATTCGCCGCTCTACCAAACGGATTGGGGTCAGTGTGAGTCTGACCTATATGCTGGCACTGCTGGAGCAGTGTCTGGAGCGGGTTGAAATCCTGCTCAACATGGTCATGGACGAGGATGACCTACGCTACCAGTCCATCGGCCTGTTTATTGCAGATATCACTGAAGCGATTTATAGCGAACGCAGTGTACGTGCCCTGCTGGCGACCAACAGTGAACTCCTGGCCTTGCAGGTGACTGAGAATGCCAGTAAAACTGGCGAACACTATGTCAGTACCGACAAAAAAGGCTTTCTGGCCATGTACAAATCGGCCGCCGGTGCAGGTGCAATCATCGCGACGATGGCCACCCTGAAAATCCTGATGACACGCCTGAGCATGGCGCCTCTCATGCAGGCCTTTAGCTATAGCATGAATTATTCGCTGGGTTTTATGCTGATTCATGTGCTGCATTTTACCGTGGCGACCAAACAGCCAGCGATGACAGCCGCTGCACTGGCGGCCACAGTCCAGCAACGCAAAGGCTCAAAAATGGCGCAAATTGCCGAGCTGGCTGCGCTGATTGTGAATATTATCCGTACCCAGTTTGTGGCAATTCTGGGCAATATTTCGATTGCCATTCCGGTGGCGGCATTGATTACCTTAATGTGGGACGTTGCTCTGCATGAACCCTTAATGAATCATGCCAAGGCAACCAAAACCTTACATGACCTGAACCCCTTTACCTCTTTGGCGATCCCGCATGCTGCGATTGCCGGGGTATGTCTGTTCCTGTCCGGGTTATTGGCCGGTTATTTTGACAACATGGCCGTCTACCGCAAAGTAGGCCCCCGCCTGAAAGCCCATATACGTTTATCGCAATTGATGGGACAGGAACGGCTGTACCGGTTTGCAGATTATATTGAACGTAATCTGGGAGCGCTGGCAGGTAATTTCATGTTTGGCATCATGCTCGGCAGTATGGGCACCATTGGTTTTATTCTGGGGTTGCCGCTCGATATCCGTCATATTGCCTTTGCCTCGGCCAACTTTATTCAGGGCCTGATCAATATTAATGGCCCGGATATTGGCTTGATTGTGGTGTCTTTCCTCGGTGTGTTGTTGATTGGCCTGACCAACTTATTTGTCAGTTTCAGTTTGACCATTATTGTGGCCTTACGTGCACGACGGGTACGTTTTGAACAGTGGAAACCGTTGGCAAAACTGGTCATGACTCACTTCCTGACCCGGCCAAGTGATTTCTTCTGGCCACCCAAGCAAAGCATTGAAATTGACGAAAATCATACATCGACAAAATCTTAAAACTGCGACAATTACAGTATATTTAGCAACAAATTCCTTACTAAAAAAATGGAATTCGCATAAAATACGCACACTTGAAAAAAAGTGTACTGACAAGTACACTTCTACTCCAGACAATTAACCGATCTGCGAACGGTTAAAGGGACAAGGATTTTTGGCATGCATTACTTGTTACTTTTTGTCGGTATTTTATTTTTAATTTTCAGTGTGTTCATCCTGAATATCCCTGCTTTAAGCAAGCTTGATTTGCACGCAGTGGAGTGGATGAGTCTGTATCGCACCGAGTTTTGGAATCGAATTACTCTGTCCTTATCAGTGATAGGTGGCATGCCATTTGTATTATTTTTATCCACACTATGGTGTATTGCCTTGCTGTGGTATAAAAAGCATACAAGCGTAATTTTTATATGTATCGGAATTATCGGAGGAATACTCCTAGCTTGGCTGTTAAAGTTTGCAATTGCCCGACCCCGACCACCAGAGTCCTTGCATCTGGTTGAAAGTTTTGGAAGTTCCTTTCCAAGTGCGCATAGTCTGTATGCGGCATGTCTGGCTTGTCTGGCAATTTACATGTATCGGCAACATTCTCGCTTTACCATCATCATGATCGGTGCAGGCTTATGGATGCTGATGATGGGGATTTCAAGAGTTTATCTAGGCGTACATTTTCCTTCAGATGTCATATCCGGCTGGAGTATCAGTTTTATTTGGATTTCGTTGTGGTATATGGTCTGGATCAGATATTGCGCGGCGCACAAATAAGAAAATTTAGATAAAGATCTAATAGAGGTGAAACAATGATGTCTGCAAAGCTTTGGGCACCTGCCCTGACTGCTTGCGCATTAGCAACAAGTCTTGCACTTGTTGGTTGTAGCAAAGATCCAAAAGAGGGCCAGCAAGCTGGTGCTCAACAACAGATGCCACCGACTGAAGTCGGTGTTCTTGTTGCACAACCACAAAGTGTAGAGCAGTCTGTAGAGCTCTCGGGTCGTACAACAGCATTTGAAATTTCAGAAGTACGTCCGCAAGCCAGTGGTGTGGTGCTTAAACGCTTGTTCACTGAAGGCAGTTATGTGCGTGAAGGTCAGGCTCTGTACGAAATCGATTCAAGCACCAACCGTGCGACCGTGGATAATGCTCGTGCAGCAATTGCCCGTGCTGAAGCCAATCTGGGTGTATTACGTGTGAAGGAAGGCCGTTACCGCCAGCTGGTTGGAACCAATGCCATTTCTAAACAAGAATATGATGACATCGTGGCACAGGTCAAACTGGCTGAAGCCGATCTGAATGCCAACCGTGCCACCTTGCGTAATGCCGAAATTAACTTGGGCTATTCGACTGTACGTGCACCGATCTCGGGCCAGACCAACCGTTCGTCTGTCACTGCGGGTGCATTAGTGACGGCGAATCAACCAGAGCCATTGGTTACCATTCAGCGTTTAGATCCGATTTATGTGGATATCAACCAGTCCAGTGCTGAGCTTTTACGTTTACGTCAGCAGCTCAACAAAGGCGACTTGAATAGCTCAAACAACACTAAAGTGAAGTTAAAGCTTGAAGATGGCAGCATCTATCCGATTGAAGGCCGTCTTGCATTTTCGGATGCCAGCGTAAATCCAGAAACAGGTACGGTGACTTTACGTGCGGTATTCCCGAACAAAAACCATTTACTCCTGCCAGGTATGTTTGCGACTGCGCAAATCGTACAGGGTGAAGTGCCCAATGCCTTCCTGATCCCACAAGCGGCGTTGACCCGTACTCCAACAGGTCAGGCAATGGCGATGCTGGTCGGTGCTGATGGTAAAGTAGCACCACGTCCAGTCACGACCACCGGCTCTCAAGGCAACAACTGGATTGTGACTGAAGGTCTGAATCCAGGTGATAAAGTGATTGTGGATGGGATTGCAAAAGTGAAACCTGAACAGCAAGTTGTAGCTAAACCTTATCAACCTCAAGGTGCTGCACCGCAACAGCCTGCAGCAAGCGAGAAAAAGGCAGATGATGCAAAGAAAGAACAACCTGAACAAAAACCTGCTGCAAATGCATAAGGAGTAATGGTTCATGGCTCAATTCTTTATTCATCGCCCGATTTTTGCATGGGTGATTGCATTGGTTATCATGCTGGCCGGTATTTTAACCATCAGCAAAATGCCAATTGCACAATATCCAACGATTGCTCCGCCAACCGTGACCATTTCTGCGACTTATCCAGGTGCATCTGCTGAAACTGTTGAAAATACAGTGACCCAGATCATCGAGCAGCAGATGAACGGTATGGATGGCTTACGTTATATCTCGTCTAACAGTGCGGGTAACGGTTCTTCTTCTATTTCCTTGAACTTTGACCAGGGTGTTGATCCTGATATCGCACAGGTTCAGGTTCAGAACAAATTACAGTCTGCCACTGCACTTCTTCCCGAAGATGTACAGCGTCAGGGTGTGCGTGTCACCAAATCCGGTGCCAGCTTCCTTCAGGTATTGGCTTTCTATTCACCTGATGGCAGCCTGACCGCCGATGACATCAAAGACTATGTCAACTCGAATATTTCTGAACCTTTAAGCCGTGTGGCCGGGGTTGGTGAAGTTCAGGTCTTTGGTGGCTCTTATGCGATGCGCATCTGGCTAGATCCGGCCAAAATGGCCAGCCTGCAAGTAACACCGAGCGATATTGCGACTGCAATTCGCACCCAGAACGCACAGGTTGCGGTGGGTCAGCTTGGTGGTGCTCCTGCAGTTGAAGGTCAAGTGCTGAATGCGACCGTAACGGCTCAAAGCCTGTTACAAACTCCGGAACAGTTCAGCAATATCTTCCTGAAAAACACCACTTCGGGCGCGCAAGTTCGTCTGGGTGATGTGGCACGGGTGGAACTCGGTGCAGATAACTATCAGTTTGATTCGAAATTTAATGGCAAACCGGCTGGTGGTGTGGCAATTAAACTTGCCACAGGTGCTAACGCGCTTGATACAGCAAAAGCGGTTGAAGAACGCTTAGAACAGTTACGTCCGAACTATCCGCAAGGCATGGTCGATCAACTGGCCTTTGATACAACACCATTTATTGAACTGTCGATTAAGAGTGTGGTTAAGACCCTGATCGAAGCGATTATTCTGGTGTTCCTAGTCATGTTCTTGTTCTTACAGAACTGGCGTGCCACGATCATTCCAACCATGGCCGTTCCAGTCGTGGTCTTGGGTACCTTTGCCGTGATTAACGTCTTCGGCTTCTCGATTAATACCCTGACCATGTTTGCCATGGTGCTGGCGATCGGTCTTCTGGTCGATGATGCCATTGTTGTGGTCGAGAACGTAGAACGGGTCATGGTGGAAGAGCATCTGGATCCGGTTTCTGCGACTGAAAAGTCGATGAAACAGATTTCTGGCGCACTGATTGGTATTACCTCGGTGCTGTCAGCAGTATTCGTTCCTATGGCATTCTTCGGTGGAACCACCGGGGTTATTTATCGTCAGTTCTCGATTACGCTGGTCACAGCAATGGTCTTGTCGCTGATAGTGGCATTAACCTTTACCCCTGCCCTGTGTGCGACCTTGCTGAAACAGCATGATCCGAACAAGCCGCAAAGTAACGGTATCTTTGCCCGCTTCTTCCGCTGGTTTAACCGCAGCTTTGACAATGTGGCGGTGAAATATCAGGGCGGCGTAAATCGCATGACCCACAGCAAGATTTTCTCAGGCATTGTCTATGCAGTAGTGCTGGGTGTTATCGTGCTGCTGTTCCAGAAACTGCCGTCTTCATTCCTGCCGGATGAAGATCAGGGTGTGGTTATGGCGCTGGTTCAGCTACCGCCAAATGCTACCCTGGAACGTACCGACAAAGTGGTCAACACCATGACCAACTATTTCTTGGAAAACGAGAAAGATCATGTCGAGTCGGTGTTTAGTGTGGCAGGTTTCTCCTTTACCGGTGTGGGACAAAACGCAGGTCTGGCCTTTATTAAACTGAAAGACTGGTCTGAACGTAACAGTCCGGAATCTCAGGTCGGTGCCATTATTCAACGTGGTATGGCGCTGAACATGATTGTCAAAGATGCCTCTTATATCATGCCATTGCAGCTTCCTGCGATGCCTGAACTGGGTGTGTCGGCTGGCTTCAACTTACAGCTCAAGGCTGCAAGTGGTCAAAGTCATGACCAGCTTCTGGCAGCACGTAATGCAATTCTGGGCATGGCAGCACAAGATTCGCGTCTGGCAGGTGTACGTCCAAACGGTCAGGAAGATACTCCTCAGTACCGTGTCATTGTGGATCATGCGCAAGCAGGTGCACTGGGTGTCAGCGTTGCCGAAATTAACAGCACCATGGGTATTGCCTGGGGCGGTTCATATATCAATGACTTCATTGATCGCGGTCGTGTCAAGAAAGTCTATGTTCAGGGTGAAGCTGGCTCACGTATGATGCCGGAAGATCTGGACCAGTGGTATGTGCGTAATAATCGCGGTGAAATGGTGCCTTTCTCGGCCTTTGCCACAGGCGAATGGACCTATGGTTCACCACGTCTTGAACGTTATAACGGCGTATCGTCGATGAACATTCAAGGTACACCGGCTCCGGGAATCAGTTCGGGTGATGCCATGGTGGCCATGGAAGAAATTGCGGCGAAGTTACCAGAAATGGGCTTAACCGGCTTTGACTTCGAATGGACCGGTCTGTCTTTGGAAGAACGTGAATCTGGTGCACAGGCGCCGTTCCTGTATGCCCTGTCACTCCTGATCGTATTCCTGTGTCTGGCAGCCCTGTATGAAAGCTGGTCGATTCCGTTCTCGGTTCTGCTGGTGGTGCCATTGGGTATCGTCGGTGCATTGCTCATGACTTATGGCGGGATGGTGCTGCTGCAAAACCCGAACCTGTCGAATAACATTTACTTCCAGGTGGCGATCATTGCCGTGATTGGTCTTTCTGCGAAAAATGCGATCTTGATCGTGGAATTTGCGAAAGAGCTACAAGAGCAAGGTGAAGATTTATTCGAAGCAACCTTGCATGCGGCGAAAATGCGTTTACGTCCAATTATCATGACCACTTTGGCCTTTGGTTTTGGTGTATTGCCGCTTGCCCTGGCTTCAGGTGCAGGTGCAGGTAGTCAGCACTCAGTCGGTTATGGTGTACTTGGTGGCGTGATCAGCTCGACCTTGTTAGGTATCTTCTTTATCCCGGTATTCTACGTGTGGATTCGAAGTATCTTTAAATACAAACCAAAACAACAAAATCAGGAGTATAAGTCGTAATGCAAAATGTATGGTCTATTACAGGTCGTAGCATTGCGGTATCTGCCCTTGCGCTTGCTTTGACAGCCTGTCAAAGCATGCGTGGTCCAGAGCCGGTTGCACAGGCAAATATCCCGAGCAGCTATACCAATGCGTCTGGTACTTCTGTAGCAGAACAAGGTTATAAAAACTTTTTTGCCGATCAGCGCCTGTTACAGGTGCTCGATCTGGCATTAAACAATAACCGTGATCTGCGCACTGCTGCCCTGAATATTCAACGCGCCCAGCAACAGTATCAGATTACTGAAAACAATCAGTTACCGACCATTGGTGCCAGTGGCAGCGTGTTACGTCAAGACACGGGCAGCAGCAATCCTCAAAGCCGCGGTGCTGTAACCACCTATAATGTAGGTCTGGGTGTAACCGCATTTGAGCTGGACTTTTGGGGGCGTGTACGTAGCTTAAGTGACAATGCACTGGATAACTTCCTGGCAACTCAAAGTGCGCGAGATGCGACACAAATTGCGCTGATTGGTCAGGTGTCTCAAGCCTGGCTCAGCTATTCATTTGCCAATGCCAATCTGGCTTTGGCTGAACAAACACTAAAAGCACAGCTTGAATCGTTTAACCTGAACAAGAAACGTTTTGATGTCGGGATCGACAGCGAACTTCCTGTGCGTCAGGCCCAGATTTCCGTCGAAACGGCACGCAATGATGTCGCGAATTACCGCACTCAGGTGGCACAGGCACAAAACCTGTTAAACCTGCTGGTCGGTCAGCAAGTGCCTGCGACTTTATTGCCGGCACAACGCGTAACCCGCATCACGTCCAATACGGCACTGGGTGCAGGCTTGCCAAGTGATCTGCTGATTAACCGTCCAGATGTACGCGCTGCCGAGTATCGTCTGTCTGCAGCGGGTGCCAATATTGCAGCAGCACGCGCACGCCTGTTCCCGACCATCAGTTTGACCGGTTCAGCAGGTTATGCATCGACCGATTTAGGCGATCTGTTTAAATCAGGCAGTTTTGGCTGGTCCTTTGGCCCAAGTCTGGATATTCCAATTTTCGATTGGGGTACCCGTCAGGCCAATATCCAGATTTCTGAAACCGATCAGCAAATTGCATTATCAGATTACGAAAAGTCGATTCAAGCCGCTTTTCGTGAAGTAAATGATGCGCTAGCAGTTCGCCAAAACATCGGTGATCGTATTGCTGCACAGCGCCGTCTGGTAGAAGCCACCAATACCACCTATCGCTTGTCGCAGGCACGTTTTCGCGCCGGGATTGACAGCTATCTGACGGTACTGGATGCACAGCGTGCCTCTTATGCCGCAGAACAAGGCTTGCTCTTGCTTGAACAGGCCAACTTGAACAATCAGGTTGAAGTCTACAAGACCCTCGGCGGAGGCTTAAAAGTCAATACCACGGATACCCTGCCGAATCAGCCGTCCGTGACTGAACAACGCCGCGCAGCAGAACAGCAGGCGAAATAGATTTAAAATAGAAAAAGAAAAGCTCACTTCGGTGGGCTTTTTTATTGCATTTTCAAGGCAGTTTTCCTATTGTCATAGACCAGCAATTTATTTAGAAAACATACGCATGTTACTTAGCAATCTGGAATCTGTACCGGGACATACTATTCGCCAACAAATTGATGTGGTTTATGGCAGTACGGTACGCAGCAAACATGTCGGGCGTGATTTACTCGCTGGCCTGAAAAATATTGTCGGGGGTGAGCTTACTGCTTATACCGAGCTGCTGGAAGAATCCCGTCAGGAAGCGATGAACCGGATGGTTGAAAAAGCCCGTAGCATGGGTGCCAATGCGATTGTCGGTATTCGTTTCTCGACCTCCAATATTGCCCAAGGCGCCTCTGAACTGTTTGTTTATGGAACGGCAGTCATTGTTGATCCAGTCATGCCAAAATTACCCGACCCTTTTCCACAGGCAGAATAATTCATGGACGGTTTAATTTTTCAGATCGTCATTTTTGTCATTCTGTTTAGCGTCGGTTTTGGCTTTGGTCGTTATAATGAACGCAAACATTTTCGTTATCTAGACGAACAGGAACAACGACTGGCTTATATCCAGGTCAACAACAGCCGCTTTATCTTATCTGAACATTCCGGACAGATGATCAGCAGTAATGTCGTCATTTCCCATGATTATTTTAAATACGCAATTGCCAATGTGCAGAACATGTTGGGAGGTCGTCTGACCAGCTATGAAAGCGTGGTAGAGCGGGCGCGGCGTGAGGCGATTGTACGTTTAAAACTTGAAGCTGAAAAAATCGGAGCCACCCAGATTATGGGGATTCGGCTGAGCACTACGGAACTGGGCATGCAAGGCGGTATGGTCGAAGTCTTTGCTTATGGCACTGCAATTCAGCAGCCTACTTCACTAATCTAAAAATAGCTATATAAACAATAGCATGCAGATGGTTAGCTCATGTTGCGCAGTACGCGCAGATAATTACTGAATGTGGATCAACTCGCTTATCGACTGGGGATGCAATATCATAGAAGAAGTGATTAAGCTCAAAGTTAGCGGCATAAATACAAATAATATGATGCCGTTTCTTCAGTCGATCAAACGGCACTCAATCCCATCTGTATTGCCTTATTATTTTTCTACGTCTTAAGCCGCATTGCTTAGAGAACGGCAGCAAGCTAAATGGCTATACATTGCCGAATTGACCGCCACCACCCAGCTTAAAAGTGCCCTTTTTAAATATTGGTGAACGAGATGGGTGCACTAATTCAGGCTGTTAGGCTCTTGCGTAATTCATCTTCAACGATACTGAGTTCAATTTCACTAAATTTACGAATCTCGCCTTCTGCATGCTTTTCCAGCATACCGCCGAGCAATGGTACTTTAACTTTTACTGTCCAGTTAAGCTGAAACTGGATCTGGTCTTCATCTCCCGTGACTGCACGCTGACAGGTCGCCTCGATCGGTAAATTTGCCCCGAGTTGTACCGTCGATGTCATTTGATTCAGATCGCTGATATCGGTACGCTGCAAACGGAATGCATCCTTAAGTAATTTTTTTGCCATATCCGGGATGTTGACATCCAGATTATAGGCACGTTTCAAGGTATACATATGCCCCTGCTTTTCCGAGACCAGAATTTCTAAATTTTGCGCAGGAATTCGATGACAGACTGCCTCATGCAAACGAATATCATTGGCCAGACGTTTAAATTCATCAATAGACACGCCATTGATAATTGCTTTCACAGTGAACTGATGTGCCATGCTATTTTTCCTTATTTTTATTGCATTATTCGCTTAGGTCACTCCGGACTATCGCAAATAAAACCAAACACAGAGATGATTCTGCAATTTATATCAACTTTATAGCATCTGTCATTATTCTTTTATCGGGAAATAGTGGCAATTCGGTCAATCTTTGCAAGATAGTTTTGCAGACAACTGTGTCTGGCCACAACTGATCTGTAGCTGCGCTGTGGCATAGTCAATCACGACATGAAATTCATCGGCGCCATCGTCTAAACCGGACACATACCATGTGGTTCCGTTTGGAAAATCCTGCAACCAGTCTGCTTTATAAAAGTCTGAAACCGAATCAAACTGCACATACAGTTCAGGCTGCGCTTCGATCTTCATTGCCAGAGCCATAAACTTCTGTAATTGCGCCTGCTGAAAATCAATAATCATACTATTTCCCCCTGTTTAGACATGATGATAGCGCAGCGATCTTCATATATGTTTAAAGGGTTCTTCTCGCTATACGACTGCCGAGTTTTGACATCTGGCCCATTATTGGATTAAACATAAGCTAGCGCACAAAAAACAAGATCTCATCCAATATAACGAAGGATATACTCATGGTGCAGGGAAAAATGCAGGTAGAAAGTGTCCAGTTTCTGGCAGAAGATGGTTATAGCTTAAGTGGCAAACTCTACCGGACACCGTCTGTGGCGAAGGCCAATATTGTCGTTGCCTGTGCGACGGGAGTACCGCAAGCGTTTTATCGCCGTTTTGCAGAATATGCAACTCATGCCGGTTTTCAGGTGCTGACCTTCGATTATCGAGGGGTGGCCGCTTCCGCACCGAAACAGCTCAAAGGCTTTAAAATGTCTTATCTGGACTGGGGAGAATATGACCTGAGTGCGGCAATTGAATATTTGGGCCGGACAGGACTGGATATTTATATGATTGGCCATTCCTATGGAGGTCAGGCATTAGGTCTGTGTAAACATCATGACCGCATCGAAGCGATGTACTGTTATGGCACAGGCGCCGGCTGGCATGGTTATATGCCACTCAAGGAAAAAATCAAGGTTCAGATGATCTGGAATATTGTTTTCCCTCCACTTGTAGCAATCACCGACTATTTGCCATGGAGCAAATTTAACATGGGTGCAGACTTGCCACGTGATGTCTATGATCAGTGGCGTAAGTGGTGCAAATATCCGACCTATTTCTTTGCCGATCCGGATTTGAAAGACTTACACCTACGTTATGCTGCGGTAAGTACTCCGATTTATGCGGTTGCTGCTCTCGATGATGCTTGGGCCCTGCCTAATTCCAGACATGCTTTTATGCAATATTACCGTCAGGCAAACGTGCATTATATTGATCTTAAAGCTGAAGATTATGGTTTAAAGGACATTGGTCATATGGGCTATTTCCGTCAGGGGGCAGAAAAAATCTGGCAAGATGCCTTAAATACCTTTTCCGAATTACATCGGCTTAAATATGCAGCCTGATGTTTAATGCCTATCGTTTCCTGCAAAACTTACAAGCTTCCTGAGCAGAGAGATCAAGCACAATCTGACCGTAAAAGATCGGTACGAATTTCCTGACGATGCTCTTGGCCAAAACGGTCGACATGCGTATAAAACACGCCATAGCGGCCGACATAATATTCCAGTGACTGATGGTAAAAATTCCAGAAAATCGACCACTCCCCTAAATCCATCTGACGAATTTGTGTACTGCTTTGCATGGGCATTTTTTGCAAGATTTCCTGCTGTAACTGCTCTGCCTGTGCCCTGTCCTGAATAGCTACATGACGCTGAAAAAACAGCTGAGCAACATCATCAAACAGTTCCAGTTCATAAGCATCAACCAGATGCACCTGTTCCTCATGCGTAGTCATGACATGTTCTGAAATACTGGCAATTTGTTCAGGTTTTTCTGCACGCTGCGCAGAGAGATAAGACTGGGTTTTATAAATTTTCCGCCCCACGATCCAGGCGGCATTGAACAGCAAAAAAATACACAGCAAGAGCAACAATTTAAACATAGTAGATCATCTCGTGTGGCTGATTTTATTTTTATTACCGAGCACTTCATATTCATTTGAATAATGGCCTAACACCTAGCATACGTCTATTTTTTAGACAGTGCAAACTCCTGCACTATTTCGATGATGGCATCCTTGACTCGATTTTATGGGGATTTAAAGTAAGCACGGCGATTCTAGCAAAGCTTGCTGTAAATTTGAGCACCCGCTCCTGAGAAGCGTTGATTTTAGAAAATCAGATAAACAAAACCGACAGATCAGCAACATAAGTTATCTTCACCTACTGGTTTTTAAGAAAATCCTCTCAAAAAACTACAAGATTGTTATTTTGTTTCAACCTGCATTTCTCTTCCAATGAAGCCTTCCTGTAAATGTTCGAGAAAATGAATAACATGGTGATTCGTGAAGGGAAGATTCAGGATATACCTCAAATTATTCAGGTGATTCATGACAGTATTCAATCTTGTGTTTTAGATCATCAACGTGAGGACAGTCGCATCCAAAGCTGGCTGGAAAAATTTGATCACGCCAGCCTGATTGTCGATATGCTTTATAACGATTGTTGGGTTTGCCTTGTGCACGACAAAGTAGTCGGGTTTTTATTGGTCAGTGATACTGGAGAAATCCGGATGCATTATGTCGCCCCACATTGCCAGAGGCTTGGATTTGGCACCAAATTATTTAATCAAATGCATGCAGCATTAGTAGAGAAAAAAATCTATCAGATTGCAGTCAAGTCGACTCAAACAGCCCTCAGCTATTATCAGCGATGTGGATTTGATTCGAGCACCGCACATTCACAAGATGATGGATCATATCTGTATAAATACGTTTTTTAATCTGCACCCTGCTCAAAGTTTAATTGATCACGCCCGGTCTGTTTAGCCAGATACAGCTGCACATCTGCGGCTTTCATCAAGGCATGAATATCGGTATATTGATGTTGTGGGCTTATCCAAGCAGCGCCCACACTGACCGTGATCCAGGCTTTGCCATCCGGCCGGTTTAGATGTTCAAATTGTTGTTCCCGAACCTGCTGAATGACACGTTCCAGATATTGCAGGGCAACCTGAATCGGTATATCACCAAGCAGAATGGCAAATTCCTCCCCGCCATAACGCGCCAGATAACCCGATTGAGGCAAGCTGGCCTGAATCACCTTAACCAGGTTTTGTAGAATCTCATCACCCTTTAAATGGCCATAATGATCATTATAATTTTTAAAATAATCAACATCCAGCATGGCAAAAAGCAGTGTGGCATGTGAATGTTGCTGGCTTTGCAAAAACTTCTGCTGGATTTCACTATTTAAAGCACGCCGGTTAAAAGCACCGGTCAGCGCATCAATCTTCATCTGATGTTCCAGTTTGGCATTTAGTTGATGCAGTTGCTGGGTACGCTCTTTGACTTTTTGATCAAGCGAACTGTTGAGCTCGATGAGGTTAAAATTTAGCTGTTCTGTCTGATAAGTTTGATGCGCATAGTGTCTAGACTGCTGAAACATAATCAACAAGGCATATAAACTGGTGGAAATGAAAGACAAATGTGTGGTTTGAATGACATTAATCAGCAAGAGATAGTCATTTAAAAATGTCAGACACAAGAAAATAATGGCAAACAGATTCAGGCGTGAATACGGTTGCTTATCACGTAGGGTCTGATAAAACCCGTACATGAAATTCCCAATAATCACCAGACCATAAATCGCACTATAGAGCGCAAGACGTTCAAATAACTCTGGGGTAGAAAATAGCGTCACACTGATATTCAAAATCAATAAGACGATCGCAATATAATAAATCAGCGGTTTTAAATAGCGCTGATTAAACAGATGCATATAACTGAGGAAAAACAATACCGCCAGAAACGTAAACAGATACTCTAAACGTGTTCCCCATAACCAGTCGATATTGGTAAATACCGAATAAGCATAGGGCGCTGAAAACATATTATGCAGGGCCAGAAAGATAATAAAACAGCCAAACACAAAAATGCTTTTGCTATTACGCTCTTTCGATCCTCGAAATATTGAAAACAGGATATTGAAAACACCCACCCCGAGTACTGCGCCACAGGCCATGGCAATACTCATCATCAACTGCTGGAATTGACGATTGACTGTACCTGCGACCCCAATCTGCATTGGGCGTTCCAGCCCTCCATGCAAATGAGTGTAATTCGAGGCCTGAATGCTTAAGGTAATGTATTCACTGTCTGCAACGAAATAGCCAATCCGGGGGGCTTTTTCAGTGATCTGCTGTTCAGGTGTTTTACTGATTTGCCCAAGCCGGACAATAAACTCGCCATTTACATAGACCCGATAAGCGCCATATTGAGCAGGAATCCGAATGGCAATCCGGCGTCCGATAAATTCTTTAGGAATTTTATAATGGCTAATAAATGTGCCATAACCAATATTTGAGTTGGTCAGTATTTTAAAGGAAGCCGGTAATTCCACTGTTTTTGATAACAGTACGGAACTTGGCTGGACAATAAACTGGCTCGGATAAAATAACCATTTCCCCTGCAAAGGGCTGCTGCTGTGTTCGCTAAAATGAATTTCAGAGATATGATCACGGAACTGCTGCTGCACCCCGGGGGATGTGGCAGCGATCTGGGCAGATACTGAAGTGCTCATCAAGATGCCCCAGCTTATGGCCCAAACCCACATTACAAAATAGACATTCCTTATCACGTTTTGCAAAGACAGTAGTTTCCTGAAAAAGAGCTTTATTCTTCTTATAATCTACTTGGAATATCAGGGAGTTCAAATATTTTTTTGTAGTTTATCGGAAGAAGCCCCCAATACTGAGACTTCTCCCGATCAGCATTCACTCATGATATTGAAGGAATCTTATTTCAATGAATTAATCACGTGTTTTTACATCAAACAGTTCAATTTCAAAAATCAGGTCTGAATTGGCTGGAATCACTTTGCCCATTTTACGTTCGCCATAGGCCAAATGTGCCGGCACTAGCAGTTTACGTTTACCGCCCACTTTCATGCCCAAAATGCCCTGATCCCAACCTTTGATCACACGGCCTGTTCCGATCACGGTTTCAAAATAATTACCGCGATCAATCGATGAATCAAACTTGGTTCCATCTTCTAGCCAGCCGGTATAGTGTGTGGTAATCAGCGCGCCTTTTACCGCCTCTTTCCCTTCGCCTACTTTTAAATCAATAATTTCAAGTTCGTTAATCATGCTTATTTACCTGAGATTGGCATAAATTCAAAAACCAGTATAAACCGGATTGATTGATTTTTTTAGGCTTTAGTCCTTGATGGATTAAAAGCTGAGTTCCTGAATATTCTGATCATTGAGTAAATGCAGGGTGAGTTTTTGATGGTTTTTGGCCGATCCCATCAGCACCCATCTTCCGCTAATCTGCTGCTCAACCTTGCGCTGTGAAGAATGCATGACTTTTAGCTTATATTGTTTGAAAAGCGATTCATAATGGTTGAGCTCATGTTTCTCAAAAGGACAGACAATTTCGTAATTACGTTCCTGATTCAGCGACTCGATCCCGCGCTGTACATACATCAGTAGAACCAGCACCACCATGACCATTAAAGTGGCCCAGATACTCAGGATTTCATAACCCGCACCGGCTGCCATGCCCAGTGCTGCAGTCATCCAGATGGTGGTGGCCGTGGTAATTCCTGAAATACGGTTCTCATCTTTGAGAATGACCCCTGCCCCTAAAAAGCCTAGCCCCGTCAGGACATTGGCCGCCAGCCGGTCAGGATTTTCCACACCTATTTTCAGGGAAATGATAGTAAACAGACAGGAGCTGAGACTGACCATGATCATGGTACGCAGTCCGGCAGATTTACTATGATATTCACGTTCTGCACCAATAATGGCTCCGATCGCGACGGCCAGCAGTAAATCATAAAGTTCATGGTACATGACATAACCCTGAGTATTTTTATCCCTCAGGTATACGCAATTTAAGCGACAGGATACAAGTCCAGACGTGCATCCTTATGCGTCCTTATTGTAACTGTTCCCACTCGACCAGCACCTGCCCCTGATCGCCAATCAGAGTCCATTCACCATCCATCACATTGAGCTGTAACTGCATGGTGCGTGCACATAATTGTGGCAATGCATCGGTGGTTGTAGTCGATAATTTCCACACCTCCACATTCTTTAACGTCTTTAATTTGCTGCTGCGCTTATACCATTCATCTACCGCAGAACCATAGGTCACCACAGCCACTTGCTTACAGCGCGCACTGGCTTTTTTGACTTTATCTTCATCCGGGCTACCGACTTCAATCCATTTCACCAATTGACCAGTGAGGTCTTTTTCCCACAAGGCCGGCTCATCGGTTTCAAACAGATCCTTGGTAAATTCCAGCGCTTCATCGGCATAACGCGCATACGCCAGAATACGCACCATCAGGCGTTCAATGGTTTCTGAAGGATGCAGCGCCATCGTCAACTGATAATCTGCATAACGGTGCGTATCCATATCTGCAATATTCAAATCAACCTTATAAATCGTCGCTTTTAACGCCATAACACAATCCTCAAATTTGGCGCCTAGCATATAAGATTTAGCAGTATTTTGCTGAACAGATTTAGGTCAATAACTCATTCAGTGCACTGGAAACAGTACTATTATTTTTCCGGATCAATACGGCATTGCATCAAGGCAGTTTCAAACTCCAGCCAATCCCGTGACTGTTGATAAATCACTTCGATCCGGTTATCAATACCTGCCTCGACCGACTGATAATTAAACTGTTCCGGATTAAAATTAAAGCTTTTCCAGCCCTGATCGGTATTAAAAATTCCTTTGATTCTGAGCCAGTCTTTTTGTTCACACAGCAAGTCGAGCAAATCATAAAAATGAAATTGCCAGCGTTTTGGCAACTTCCAGCCCGCAACCTGATAGCCCTGCGCGCTTTCCACATAATGATAAGGCAGCTGCTGAATCAGCACGGGTACCTCTGGGGAAGGATTGATCTGTTGCTGTTTTAATAAAGGCTGGAGCTGACGTACAGAACCTTGATAATCCTGTTTAATCTGCTCAATACTCAGCTGTCCCTGCTCTGTGCACAACCACTGCTGGGCATAGACTTGATATTCCGCCTGAAGCTGCGTAAGCGCAGCATGATCTTCAGCTGTCATTAAATCTGTATGTGAAATCACCACAATCTGCGCGGCCTTAAGCTGATCTGCATACAGATTTTGCTGTGACCAATCCTGATCATGCAAACGTGAACCATCGACCACCGTGACCAAAGCCTGCATGTTTAAATGACTGTGCCAATGCGGTTCGGTCAACTGTTCTAACAATTGTGCAGGATGTCCCAGCCCGGTCGGCTCGATAAACAGCCGATCCGGTTTCACTTCGGACAGTAAACGTGACAAGGCAATCTGCATCGGCAACTGACTACTACAACATAGGCAGCCACCCAGTAATTCCTTTACCGCATAGCCTGAATCTTGTGGCAATAACTGCTGGTCGACCCCGATCTGACCGAACTCATTCATCAGTACGGCCCAGATTTCCTGTTCAGGTTTCTGCTGTAATAAATGCTTAAGCAGTGTGGTTTTACCCGCCCCCAAAAATCCAGAAATGATATGGACAGGAATCGGCTGTGCTGCGGACAGAATTTTCAAAATCGGTTCTCAAGAGATTAAATAGACAAGATCATGCCCTGTATTATAGGGCACAGCATGGTTTTAGAGACATTTTCTTGCTCAATGGCGACTTGAAACTATCAGTTTATAAGTTAATAGAATTATCTCAAATAGAGAATCTTGATGTTTATTCATATTTAAAATTCAGCTTTTTTGAAACATTCATATACATTTTCATTAAATAGAACACTGCATAATTAACAGTAATTAAACAACTTTCTGCATTGTGTATATGCTGAGTTATTCACTCCGTGTCGCTTTTGTTAATTGATTTGCTCATCAAAATTTCAGTGCTTAGGATGAACTCCTGTCGAATTGATGTGATGGTCAGCTCGGCAAATTACATGACATAAATAAAGGATGCCAAAAATGAAATATGCACAAATCTTACTTGCAACAACGCTTACTGCTGCTGCAGCCACCAGCTTTGCCGCGACTGAAACAACAAACGCAAATACAAACACTGAAGAAAAAGTGATTGTCAGTACCCAGGAATTGCCTGAGTCAAATGCTCCGGTTGCTGGCGCAAATGCAGAACAACCAGCTGCATCTGAAGCTGCTGCAGAAAGCGCAACACCTGCACAACCTGCAGCACGTTAAGTGATTTAACGACGGGTTAAATGATCAAAGAAAATATCAGGGCAGTATTTCTCCAGTAGGCTTAGCCTGTACTGCCTCATATTGATCGATGCTGAATCATGCTTGCTGCGGGTTCAGCATTTTTATTGACTAGATTTAAATGCCCATCATAGTTAAAACTGATCACAGGATTGAGAATGACTATTGAATTATTTTAAATTTATCATTTAAATTCAATTATTTAAATAATAAAAACCCACTTAAGATTAATATTATTCATATAGCTCAACTACTATCGCCTAACTTGTTTACAGCTCAGAACTGTCCCTTAATAGATTGAAATGCAAGTCGATTGAATGGACATTCACTATGAGCAATACCAATTACAGCACTGATGTAGCAATCCTCGGCGCTGGGCCTGTAGGCTTAACCATTGCCAACTATCTGAGCAAGCAAGGCGTGAGCGTCACGATGGTCGAGCAACTGGATAGTTTGATTGATTATCCACGTGCCATTGGGATCGATGATGAATCTTTGCGTACCATTCAATCCTTAGGTTTGGTCGATCAAGTCTTGCCCCATACCACGCCCAATCATGCTATGCGCTTTTTAACACCTAAGGGTCGCTGTTTTGCAGATATTCAACCTTTAACCCGTGAATTTGGATTTTCACGCCGTAATGCCTTTATTCAGCCACAAGTCGATCAGGTTCTGCTTCAGGGCTTAAAACAATATGAAAATACGCAGGTGCTGTTCTCACGTCAATTGACCCAGTTTAGTCAGGATGCCGAGGGTGTAACGCTTAACCTGCAAAATGAACAAGGGAATACAGAAACAGTCCGTGCCCAGTACCTGATTGCCTGTGATGGCGGTAACTCTTATGTACGCCGTAATCTGGGCATTGCTTTTGAGGGTGAAACTGCACCAAATCAGTGGATCGTAATCGATCTTGAAAATGATCCGCTTGCGACACCGCATATTTACCTGTGTTGTGATCCGGTACGTCCTTATGTATCCGCCGCATTGCCCCATGGAATTCGCCGTTTTGAATTTATGGTCATGCCGGGTGAAACTCAGGAAGAACTCAGCAAACCGGAAAATATTGCCAAATTACTGGCCAAAGTGCTTCCAAGTACCGACGGCATCGAAGTGATCCGTCAGCGTGTTTATACCCATAATGCCCGTATTGCGGACAAATTCCGGGTAGACCGTATTTTACTGGCAGGTGATGCTGCGCACATTATGCCCGTCTGGCAAGGTCAGGGTTATAACAGCGGGATGCGGGATGCCTTTAACCTGGCCTGGAAAGTCGCACTGGTGGTTCAAGGCAAAACCGGCCCCGCACTTTTAGATTCTTATCAGATTGAACGTAAAGACCATGCCAAAGCCATGATTGATCTGTCCGTGATGGCCGGTCATGTATTGGCACCACCAAAAAAGTGGCAAGGTTTTGTCCGTGACGGTATCGCCTATGCCCTGAACTATATCAAGCCGATCAAACAGTACCTGCTGGAAATGCGCTTTAAACCGATGCCGAAATATCATGATGGTGTGCTTTTGAGCAACGGCGCCAAAAATTCTCCAATTGGCAAGATGTTCATTCAGCCTCAAGTTCAGCTTGTATCAGGTGAAACAGTGTTACTGGATGAAGTCATCGGCAATGATTTTGCCATTATTGCCTGGGGTGTCGATCCAAAATGGGGCCTGAGTCCAGAGACACTGCAACAGTGGAAAACCCTCGGGGTAAAATTCATTCAGGTGATTCCGGCAGTGCAGTTACAAAATACCCAGCGCCAACCGTTTGAAGATGTCATCACCATTGGTGATAACGGCACAGAAATTCGCTCCTGGTTTGGCAATACTTCCGATTCAGTGGTGATCTTGCGTCCTGACCGTTTTGTGGCCGCACTGGCCATTCCACAATCACTGGAAAACACCAGCCAGCAACTGTTTAAAAAGCTGTACCTGAAATAATTTTAAGGTCATTTTTTACCACGCTTCGGCGTGGTTTTTTATTGTTTTTAGATATCTCGGACAATATATAGACCGAGGAGTTAGACTCGGTACTCTTGAAACCACTGGATATCTTTTAGGGAGTCGTGCTGTGCCATTTGTTGTAAAAAAGGTCTGAACTCGTCAAATGGCGGTAAAATTTTCGCAGAGATCGCAAAGACCAAACAATAGGCCACATATAAGTCTGCTGCGGAAAATTCTTCACCCAGCAAATAGGGATTGGCCTGGCTTATGCCCTGTTTCAGAAAATCAAATACTGCAGCTTCATTCCCGAAACTTAAACTTCTGCGGTTCTTTTCAATATTTTCTGGCGAGACCTGCAAATTTTTTAGATCGATATATTCGATGAAGGGTCCATGACAGAACAATATCCATTTTAAATATGCCCCACGCTTGGGATCATCCAAAGCAGGTGCCAAGCCTTGGTCGGAATACTTATCTGCCAGATAGATAAAAATGGCGGCCATTTCTGAAATGACAATCTCCTGATCGACCAGACAGGGAACTTTTCCTATCGGATTAATCTGTAAATATTCAGCTTGATGCATATATTCATAGGACACTTCCACCTGCTCAATCTGGTCTTCAATCTGCAATTCTTTCAATAAGGGCAACAGGGTCAGGCCCCGTGATCGTGGATTGTTATAGAGCTTCATCATATTGCTTTAACCATTTTTTATTTTTAGAGCTTCAGTATAAAACGGTTTTCTGTGTCAATTTACGTAGATGTGCTACAGATCATTTCTGTCGCACAGCTTTTAAAATATAGGCAGACCAAAGATGCAAATCTTAAAAAAGATCGACACAAAACTTTTCTTTTAAGACTTTTAAAATCAGATCAATCACCACATGTTTTTGGTCTTTACGATAATTGGCATATAGCCCAATCATGGGCAAAGGTTCAAGGGTCTTTTTCACCACGATATTATCGCCGAGTAATGGAATCACATAGGCTGGTACCAGACTCCAGCCCACGCCCATTCCGACCAGATTGACATTGAGCAGGATATTGGTTGAATGCTGCACCACATTGACCTTCAATTTGGACTGTTTAAAAAAGTCTTGAATAATTCGATGCAGTTGTGGTGAAGCCTGCTCATCACTAATGACAAAATCCTGATTTTCAAAGCTCTTAATACTGACATGTGGCAGGGTCGCAACCGGAGAATCTTTAGGCACAATCAGGGTTAAAGGTTCATCAAAAATCCGGATCGAATCAAACTCGCTCGACTGTCCCGGATAGCGGGTAAAAGCAATATCGATCTGGCCTTTTCTTAAAGCACTAAACTGCTCAGCGTCGGTCAAACTATGAAATAGTGCTTTCAGTTCAGGAAAATGTGCGCGGATATTGGGCATGATATAGGGAAAGACTTTCATTTCCGCAACCGGTACAAATCCGATATTCAGCTGATCCTGATGTGCATTGGCAATCTGTCTGGCAGCGTGGATCGCACGTTCTGCATGTTCCAGACTGAGCAAAGCTTCTTTTAAAAAAACCTGTCCGGCCTCGGTCAGGTTGACCTTACGGTTATTTCGCTCCAGTAACTGTACGCCTACCTCATGCTCCAGATCCTTGATTTGCTGACTTAAGGAAGGCTGTACAGTATTCAATTTTTCCGCAGCCCGGGTAAAATTCAGTTCCTCGGCCACAGTGACAAAATAACGTAAATGTCTTAATTCCATTTTATGCTTCCTGATTTTCCGGTACGTGTATTGGTCTTTTGGCCACATACTGACGATAAACCAAGATCGTCACAATGACGAGTGCAGCACTCGACACATACATCGCTTCAAAGCCCCAATAGGCAATCAATAGGCCCATCACCACGGAACCTACCGCCAAACCCAGATCAAACAGGGTAAAGAAGGTTGAAATCGCATGTCCCATACGCTGCTTATCGACAGATTGAATTGCGAGTGTCTGCAGACATGGAAATAATGAACCATAACCGATCCCTACAAAGACCGCTGATAACCAGAGCGTCCATTGATTGGATATCAGACTCACCATGACTAGGCCAATCGCAAAGAAAATAAAGGAAGGATAAATGACAGCACTTGGCCCCTTACGATCATAGATTTTCCCGACCCACGGCCGTACCAACAGCATCGAAGCCGCAAATACAATAAAAAATACGCTGGTATAAGCCAAAAGCTGCTTGCTTTCACTAAATGCCGTGATAAAACTCATGATGCCCGAATAAGCAAATGCCGTCAGCAATGCCACACAGCTTACCGCCAGGACTTTGACTTCCAATATATCTTGTAGACTTAATTTGGTTTTTTCTGTGCCAATCCGCCTTGATTTTGGCAGTTCGGTAATTTTCAGCATCCAGCAGAAAATCAGTCCTAGAGAAATAATAATAGCCAGAATCCCAAATAAGCTTTTAAAGCTGGTGAATTGAATGACGGTCAAGGCCAGCAATGGGCCAAATACCACCCCCAGATTGGTCGACATGACAAAATAGCCCATGCCCTCGCCTTTACGCTGTTCTGGAATAAATTCATTGGCCACCGGCACCGCCACCGTGGTCAAAATGCTGAACCAAATGCCATGTAGAAATCGCACCAGCAACAGTGACCACAAGCTATCAATGAGCAAATAGCCAAAGGCAAACAGCGCAAAAATCACGCCTGCACCGCGCATCGAGATTTTCTTGCCCAGTTTTTCGATGATCATGCCGGAAAAAGGCCGAACTGCAATTGATGATGCCAGAAACAAGGTCAGTGCCAAACCTGCTTCTTTGACTGAGCCCCCTAAATCTTTCATGATGTAAATCGGCAAGATGGTCAGTAAGGCAAAATAATAAACAAACAGAAAAAAGTTATTGAATAAGCACAGGATAAATGAGCGATTCCATAAACGCTCGGGGCTGAGAGACATAAAAACCAACTTTAAGAAAAATAGACCAGGCTCAGGCTTGAATCACAGCAGGATGCAGCACTAACTCAACCAGCGCCCGGATGTAATTTTCATCCGGCATACGATTGAAAAAAATAATCTGGTAATGGATCGGGCCGTACAAACTGTCCAGCATTAAATCAAAAGGATAATCCGCGCGAATCTCGCCACGTTCAATCGCTTGCTGAATCAGTTGATGAGTCTGCTGTCGACGCGGCAATAAATATTGCTGAAAGAATTCACCGGCCAGTTCACGATGATTGGCGATTACCACCAGTAAAGCCCGACCAATCGGATGGTTGAGCGCCTGAGACAACAAGCTTAGCTGTCGAATCAGATTACTTTTCAGGTCATTTGCAGGATCAGGCTCAAAGACTGAGACCGTATGCTGTTTGAAGGTATCTAGCACCAGCTCCGATTTATGCTTCCACCAGCGATAAATCGTAGATTTTCCCACCCCAGCTCGTGCTGCAACAGCCTCAATAGTCAGTTGATGATACTCTCCCTCTGCCAATGCATCGGCAACCGCTTGCAAAATACATTGCTGTCGTCGTGAGCTTTTTTCGTCATGATTCATAAAGTCTACTTATCTTCAAACACAATCGATACGATACGTATCGTTTTATATTAGAGCAAAAAACGATAAAGCTCCAGACATAAACTGAAATTAAGGCAAAAAAGACTCTCTTATAAAGTCATGCTGATCAGTTAAAGAATTTAAAAATAGACGCTTTAACTGCTTAGTCATTCATGATGGAGTCTTAAGGTTTTAAATCAAATATTTTCAATATCATTTGTTACTTTGATTTCATTCAAATGAGCAGCGGAACTTCGCAAGGAAGGCATCTTGCAGTCATATTCCTCACCGCAAAACTCGTCAGCCACCCTCGACTCGTAAATTTGTCATGGAGACCATCATTTTTTAAATCTTGCGGTGCAATACACCCCATGCCTCAAACAGTTGCGGATGACTTTTCCACCTATCACATATAATCCTCAATTTAAAAAAGAAAATGCCAGTCAATTGGTTAACTGACTGGCATTACTCTTATGAAGATGTTTTTAAATCACCGCTTAACTCTGTGCAGTCTTTTTATAAATACTGCATGAAGGATGATGATTCTCTTGCAAACGCGCGACTTTACGCTGTTCGGCTGCTTCAAAACGGCAACGTTTCCAGTCATTGTCCAGGTTCAAAGCCGGAATCTGTTTCGGTTTGCCATTTTCATCTACGGCCACCATAGTGAAATAACAGCTATTGGTATGGCGTACCGTTCTTTTTTGAATATTCTGCGCTTCTACACGAATCCCGATTTCCATCGAGGTGCGACCAACATGGTTGACACTGGCCAAGAAAGTTACCAGCTCACCCACATGAATTGGTTCCTTAAAGTTCACCTTGTCTACCGATAAGGTCACGACATAACTGCCCGAATAGCGACTCGCACATGCATACGCCACCTGATCCAGTAATTTCAGAATGGTTCCACCATGAACATTTCCTGAAAAATTTGCCATATCTGGCGTCATGAGAACTGACATCGTTAACTCTGACTGGTCATCTGACACTGCTGCAATTTGATCTAAAGGGGCCATCGTTTTCTTTGAACTCTTTGAATGACAAGGTTATCGCTTATTATTATAGCGTTTTTAACATGAATAAAATGTTCAATTCGGCAAATGAAGCATCATAATTATTGATATAGAAACTGCACTCATACAGAAAAAAATATATTTAACAGATCTCAAGGCTCAGCAAGAAGCTAAGTTCCAAACAAATAAACACTTATTGATCCAAAGCATCTGCTTACCCAGCTCAAGTTTTTTTCGGGCCGCTCTCATTTTGCAAAAAATAATTCAAGATGTTGGATAAATCATTACTGATTTAGCGCATGAGTGGTTTTAACATTTCCTGGGCGACATTTTCATAGCTGAGAATTTGCTGACCATCCAGTGTGGTAGTGACCGTGAAAGAACCATCCGGATGTGCAGCTGTCACTGTAAAAATATAGTGTTCAAATTGCGCCAACTTGACCTGATGTCCAATTTTAATCTGATTCATTGTCGTTACATCTATTCATTAATCTTTCAAAGCACATTCTGTCATGAACAATATTTAAATATTTGATCAACTTAAGTATAGGAATAATAATATTAAAATTTCGACTTAGAAAAGCAACACTTATTCCCAAAAAAATATAATTTATAATTCAACAACTTATAGTCAAAATAAAGTTTATCTCTCCTGAAAATTCTGGCCAATTCATATGCAGAAACAATGATTTAATCTTTTATAACGATCAGCCAGTGTTAAGATCAGAATCTGGAAAGCATAGGAATGCAATAGCTTTGCCTACCTGGTTCGATCTCATAAAAAATGAACAAAAAAATTTAACCGCAATATGCTTTAGGGCTGCTGCTGTTCCTGAGCCACAAAGAGCGGAATATGATGGCCGCGAGCATAATTATATTTTTGATAAGCGAGAGAAATATCCATCAGTTTTAACTGTGCAGCATCAATGCCGGCCTGCATGGTTAATTCTCTGCCACGTACATCAAAGATATGCCCTTTTTCCCGTAAATCGGGCTGGATCACCACATCGGCATGCTTTAATTCTTCTTGTGCCAGATGTTGCTGCATAATATTAATATTCTGGTTAAACAGTCCCCAGACATTACTGGTTTCCGTATGAATAGGCTGTGCCAGAATATCAACCGCAATCACAATATCTGCTCCCAGCTCACGTGCCACATTCACCGGTACCGGGCTGACCAGCCCGCCATCGACATATTCTTTTTCTTCAATTATTGTTGGAATAAACATACTCGGAATCGACACTGAAGCACGTACTGCCTGTCCAGTATTGCCGTAATTAAAAACGACTTTCTTGCCTTCTTTTAGTGCTGTGGCCACCACAAACATCGGGATTTTCATGGCTTCTAGTGGAGTTTGATCGACTTGTAAATTGACATAGTCTTCTACTTTTTTGCCATCAAAAAAACCTTTTCGATCCAGTTTGATATCGCGTACATCGGTTGCTCGCATGCTCAAGGCAATATTGCGCAGCTCAATCGCCGGTTTACCACTGGCATAAATAGATCCGACGATGCTGCCCGCACTGGTTCCAACAATAAAATCCGGACGAATACCGGCCTGTTCCAGTACTTCGAGCGCACCGATATGTGCATAGCCACGCGCACCACCACTGCCTAAAACGAGAGCAATGACCGGACGCTGTTCAGTTTGCTTGATCTTTTCAAAATCAATTTGATTCGGACGTGCCTGAGCTTCTCCACGTTGCGCAGCAGGTTGTAGATGATTGGTAGCTGACTGGACTGTCATCGGTGTGGTTTGACAACCACTCAGGCCGAATGCACCCAGTGCCACAATACTCAACACATATTTCTGCATGTAGAGAATGTCCTCATTAACTAAAGCAGCATAGTGTATAAACACCTGCTTAAATAATCTGTAGAATTTCGTAAAATTGTCATACAGTTCGGGTAGTTTGTCTTCATTTTCCCCTTCATGCTATGTCAGTCATTTCACTGTACCGGATTTTTCTGATTTTCCTGCAACTGGGCTGTATTTCATTTGGCGGGCCAGCCGCACATCTGGTATTTTTTCACCGCAAATTTGTGATGCAACTACAATGGCTCAATGATACCCAATACAGTCAACTGGTGGCTTTGGCGCAGCTTTTACCGGGTCCGAGCAGTAGTCAGGTGGGTTTGTCTATCGGATATCTGCAACGTGGTTATCTAGGTGCATTGATGGCATGGCTGGGATTCACCCTGCCCTCGATCATACTCATGACTGGTGTCGCGCTACTGGGTCAACACTATGTTCATATTCTAAACTCAAATAGCTTTCATACCATTCAGCTCATTGTATTTTCTGTTATTGCCTGGGCATTCTGGCAGATGCTGCGAGGCTGCTGTAAAACGGCCTGGCAATATGCAGTCCTGCTGCTGTCTGTCATATTATTGACGGTAATTTCGGTGAGTTATAACCAGATTCTCGTCATCATCCTCGGCGCAATTTGTGGAATGTTGATGGGATATTCTTCCAGATTAAATCCGAACAAGCCCAAAGACAGTGACAGTACTGAAATCAGCTCGCCTTATCTGCAATCTGCTGCTGCACCCTACTGGCTGCTGGCATTTATCTTGCCATTTTTGCTGCTGCCCCTAGCGGATAAACTATCGAATGGGTCGGGCCTACAATTCCTGAGTGATTTTTATCAGACCGGTTCGCTGGTTTTTGGTGGTGGTCATGTGATTTTGCCCTTACTCCATCAGGATTTTGTCGCGACTGGCATAGTGAATGCGCAATCTTTTGATCTTGGCTATGCATTTGCCCAGCTCATGCCCGGGCCACTATTCAGTTTTGCCAGTTATATGGGCGCTGTGCTGCCGTGGACGCCCTATCTCTGGCTGAATGTACTTTTAGCGACCTGTGCAATCTTTTTACCCTCATTTTTTCTGATCTTTGCCACCTTGCCCTACTGGTCATGGCTACTGCAGCAACGGCAAATCCATCAGGCCGTGATGGGAATTAATGCAGCGGTAGTCGGTTTGTTACTGGCTTTGCTCCTGAATCTGTCACAACATTATTTTAACAGTATCTCCGACCTGCTGTTCGTTGCGGTAATGATTGCTTTACTCCGTTCAAAATTACCAGTCTGGTTCAGCCTGATTCTGGGTTTTATCCTTTATCAAAGTTATTTGAATTTCTTTTAAAATACTCCAGCCATAAAAAAGCCCTGAATGATCAGGGCTTTTTGCTTTTCAGGGTTACCAGATATCAGATTTGACCTTGTCTTTAAACTTAGGATGATTATCCAGTTTAAACTCAGGTTCTTTCACGCCACGCTTCAACTGACCGGTATAGTCTTTGAGTAGCATGAGCAAGAATGGCATCAGCAACAGAATCGCAATCAAGTTAATACTTGCCATGATGCCCATAAACAGGTCCGCCATATTCCAGATCAATGGCACACTGGCGACAGAACCGAAATAGACCATGATCAACACAAAAATCCGGAAGATCAGCATGACCCGGCGATTGTTATTGATAAACTGCACGTTTCCTTCGGCATAGGCATAGTTACCAATAATCGAAGAATAGGCAAACAGGAACAGGATCAAGGCCAAGAAATCATCACCCCAGGCACCAATCTGGCTTTCCAGCGCCATCTGAGTCAGGGTCACGCCTTCAAAACCGGCATTTTCATACAGGCCCGAGACCAGAATAATAATCGCAGTACATGAACACACCACAAAGGTGTCTACAAATACCCCGAGCATTTGTACCAGACCCTGATTGACCGGATGCTTCACATCAGAGGCTGCGGCAGCGTTCGGTGCTGAACCCATCCCGGCTTCGTTAGAGAACAGACCGCGTTTGATCCCCATCATCATGGCCATAGAGATCATGGCACCAAAGAAACCACCCGCGGCAGCTTCAAACTCAAAGGCTTTACTGAAAATCAGCTGAAAAATGGAGGGCAAGACATCGTAGTTGATCACGGCAATATACAAGGCCACCGCCAGATAAAGCACGGCCATAAAAGGCACAAAGCTTTCAGCGACTTTCGCAATCCGTTTAATCCCGCCAAAAATAATCATAGCCGTGATTAGAACCAGGAACAGACCGACCCATGATATTTCCAGATTCAATCCACCTAAGGGCAGCAGCAGGTTCGCCTGATCCCAGCCCCAGGCATGCGAGGTTGCGCCGCTAATTGCATTGGCCTGAACCGCATTAAACACAAAGCCATAGGTCGTGATCAATGCAATTGCAAAGACAATCCCGAGCCATTTCTGTTTTAGCCCCTGAGTAATGTAATACGCGGGGCCACCACGGAATTGCTGGTTTTTATGATCGCGCACCTTAAACAATTGCGCCAATGAGGATTCCACCAAAGCAGAGCTCATACCTAGAAATGCAGTAACCCACATCCAGAACACCGCGCCCGGCCCGCCAATCGCAATGGCAATTGCCACACCCGCAACATTACCCACCCCGACCCGGCTTGCAAGACCAGTGACAAAGGCCTGAAACGGGGTAATCCCATGTGTATCCTGAACCTTGCCACGGCTATTTTTCATGACTTTCATGCTGTGCCAGAACAAACGAATTTGTACTGCACCGGTCATGATCGTATAGAAAATACCGACTGCGACCAGAAACACCACTAGAAAGTCCCATAAAGGGCCATTCAGGGCATTAATCCAGCCGAGCAAGGTTTCATTTAACTGATCATTCATGTCACATCCTTATGAGCTTATGACTCATCGTATCAGGTCTAAATTATACAAAGAACTTCAAGATCATTTGAATAACAGTGGCATTGATTAGGTCAACAAAGAACGCGCCACATAATGGAACGATCAGGAAGGCCTTATGTGATGCACCATACATATTGGTAATCGCCTGCATATTGGCAACCGCTGTCGGTGTTGCACCCATACCAAAACCACAGTGACCCGCTGCAAGTACCGCAGCATCATAGTTCTTGCCCATCAGGTGGAAAGTTACAAAACCGGCATACAAAGCCATGGTGATAGTCTGTGCACCCAGAATTACCATCAGTGGTCCTGCAAGGTCAGCCAATTGCCATAATTTCAATGACAACAATGCCATCGCCAAGTACAGCGACAATGAAGCATTACCGAACACATCAATCGCACGATCGAAAATCTGAACTTTGAAAATACCTTCCAGTACATTACGCAGGATGACACCACCCGCCAATGCCCACACGAATGTTGGCAGTTCAAATGCTGTACCTTTACTGAAACCCGTCATAAACTCTGCAAAAGCCAAACAGCCTGCAAACAGGCCCAAGGTCGTGATTGCATTATCAGCGGTAATTAAACGCACCTGATGCGGATATTCAAACGGTACATATTCGCTGGTGGTGCTGTCCATTGGCGTATTGTCACGCTTTTCGATCTGCTGATCGGTACGTGCAGTCGCCAGGTTATAACGGTTGATCAGCAACTTGGCCAAAGGTCCGCCAATAATACCGCCGATAATCAATCCAAAAGTCGCACTGGCCATACCTAGTGCCAGCGCACCTTGAATACCATGTTCAACTTCAAAAATTTCCCCCCATGCCCCCGCAGTACCATGACCACCGGTTAAGGTAACTGAGCCTGCAATCAGGCCAATCAAGGGGTCAATACCCAGTAATGTGGCCAGACTTATGCCGACCGCATTTTGCAAAATAATGAAAGCCGAAACAGCAAACAGGAAAATAACCAGACCGATCCCGCCTTCACGCAACTTGGAAAAGTTGGCACTCAGACCAATCGAAGCAAAGAAAATCAGCATAAAGCTGGTTTGTAATTCTGCACTGGTGGTGATGCTATATCCCCACAATGAATGCACCAGCAATGAGATGATCGCCGCAACCAAACCGCCCGCGACCGGCTCAGGAATATTGTAGCGCTTTAAAAAATCGATTTTATTAACCAGGAATCGGCCGAGTAACAAAACAATAACTGCGGCAATCAAGGTATAAAATGCGTTAAAAGTAAAATCCATAATTTTTTGCCCAAGATAATGTTGATTTTTTATCATTCTAAAAGTGATGCAGAGATACCGAGCTTTAGATCTCTCATCGATTTCGACCTAAAATATTCTGACCTCATCTAATGCTTTTAAAATAACAAAATGATCCACCATCTCTTTCAAACTTATGAATATCATCATCACGATCATATTCAACAAATGAGAGATTTATAAAAGCCAAAATACAGCTTTGATTTAAGCTCTATTGCTGTCAATGAATGGTATAAGCATACAAATTTAACAGGAGAGTCAGATCTATAAGACTGTGTTCTACTTCTCAAAAAACACCAAGGTTTAGTGAGCGCTTTTAACCTGACTAGCTTAATTCAAGCCACTTGGAATAGCGTTATTTAAAATAAATCTTGTGCATGCCGACCTTGAATTTTCCCAAAGCGCATGGATTAAGATGAAAAGCTGCATATTATGCTGTTTCTTTGTATAAAGTTTTATTGTTTTTTATTAAGAATAGTTAATCAATCTATAAAAAATAATTATTAGTCTAGGGTTTTTAGATGAGGGTCAAACTCTCTAGTTATCGAAAAAAAATATTAATCTCTTACTTAAAACTTTATCAAACCAAGAAATTTCAATGAAATTAACATGGTTTTCTATCCCAATCCACTTCATCTGTGCAGGCAATTAGTATGTTCAAATGGTTCAAGCATCCGAGTTTTAAGCTAATTTTTAATTTCATCAAAGCTTTTTAACCAATGTCCTGACTATTTGACTGAGGCTATTTAAAACATCAAGCTAGATATCAATCTTTTGTTTCACTGATAAATACTTTTTCCATTCTGGCCCGCGATTTAATTTTTCTGTCCACCCTACTGTTTGTTTAGTTTATAGTCATTCAAAACTTCATATGGATATTCGATTGGACATCAAAATGGATCAAAAACTTGTTCATGCTGTAGATCAAACGATCACCTCTCGCCATTCGGTGCGCGCTTTTTTAAATACGCCGGTCAGTACAGACATCTTGAAACAGATTTTAACTGTGGCCAGCCGCGCACCTTCGGGCACCAATACCCAACCTTGGAAAGTCTATGTTGTGACAGGTAAAAAACGCGATGAACTGGTAGAACGCGTCTGTCAGGCCCAAATGCAAATCTATGCCAATCCCGAGCTGGCGGAACAATACCAAGAAACCTTTGCCTATTATCCTGAACAATGGCTCTCGCCGTTTATTGAACGTCGTCGTGAAAATGGTTGGGGCTTATATGGTTTGCTGAATATTCAAAAAGGCGAAAAAGAAAAAATGGCACGGCAGCAGCTGCGTAATTTTGAATTATTTGATGCACCGGTGGGACTGTTTTTTACCGTACATCGCTCATTGGCCATTGGTTCGAAAATGGATATTTCGATGATGATCCAGAATGTCATGATTGCAGCAAAAGCCCGCGGTCTGGATACTTGCCCGCAGGCCGCCTGGAATCATTTCCATCCCATCGTACTCGATCTGGTCGGTGCACCTGAACATGAAGAACTGGTCTGTGGCATGGCCTTGGGCTATGCCGATCCAGAGCAGATCATTAACAGCTTTATTACGCCGCGTGTCCCGGTAGAAGAATTCGCTGTATTTATTGATGAGTGATTGAATCAAGGCTGAGTCTATCGACTTGGCCTTATTTTCAGATCTTTAGATTTTATCTGGCCAGAGCCAGATCAGGCATTTATTCATGTTTGAATACTGGCAGCTCAAGTTGACAAATTGCCCAGACGGTAATACAAACAAAAACCAGCATAATCAATGCCATATTTAATAAAGCATTCCAAACCAGAAAATTTAGTAAAAGCCCGCCCAATAAGCCACAGACAAATTGCATACTGCCCATAATCGCGCTAGCAGTTCCTGCACGTGCACCCTGCTTCGCCATAGCCAATGCCATAGCATTCGGGCCAGTAAAACCGATCGACGCCACCACAATAAACATGCCTAACAACACCCAGAACACAGAATCGACGTCCAGACAGCCGAGTAAGATTAACCCTAATACACCAGCAAACTGCAGACAGGTGCCAATTTTCAGACGCTGCAATATCGAGAATCGCCCAGCCAGACGTTTATTCAAGGTCGAAAACAGCATGATCCCGAAGGCATTGGCACCAAAGGCATAAGCAAACTGCTGCTCGGTCAGTTGATAACGATCCATCAGAATGGCCGAAGAAGCACTGATATAACAGAACATCACCGCACCGGAGAAACAACCGGCATAGAGCGGGCGTCGAAAGCTTGGATCCTGAAAAATAGTACGGTACAAACTTAATACCTGTTGAAAGTTCAGTTTGAGACGGCGTTCTGGTTCCAAGGTTTCTTTAAATAGAAAATGTACACAGGCCAGACTCAACAGACCACAGCCCATCAGTACCACAAAGATCATGTTCCATTCATAAAACATCAACACCCAGGCCCCCAGACTTGGGGCGATGATTGGCGCAATGGCGGTCACAATCATCATGCTGGCAAAGGCCTGAGCTGCTGAATGCATATCCAGACGATCACGAATGGCCGCACGGGCCATGACCACCCCGACACAACCACCCAAGGCCTGCAGAATCCGTGCAGCGATCAGACTCCATTCATCCTGTGCAAACACACACAGCAGACTTGCCACAATGTATAAACACAGCCCAAAATACAGCGGTGGTTTACGCCCAATCCGGTCACTGATCGGCCCATAAATCAGTTGCCCCACAGCCAGACCGAAGAAGTAAGCCGGCAAGCTATTCGAGACCATTTGGGTACTGACGCCAAAATCTGCTGCCATCGCCGGCAAGGCAGAAAGATACATATCAATGGATAAAGGTCCGAGCGCACTCAGTGCCGCTAGCAAAACAATCCAGGACATGGCATAAGGTGGTTGTACGATTTTATTCGATGGCATAAGCATGAAGATTTAAAGCGCTAATATGCAGACAAGTTAACACAGTGCATAGTATGATTTAACTTGAAATGAAATTTTATAAACCTACTATTTTTCATTGGCATATTCAGATTCACCTGTAAGACTGCAGTATAAAGGACGACCTTTGAAATCTTGGCTCACTCGTCTCAAGCAAACCACCTATAATACGACCTTGATGTATAACCTGCGAATGATGACGGCATTTGCAGGTACCGCCTTTGTTCCCTATTTTATGGGGCAACAATTGATGACGATTCCCCTGACTTTAGGCGTGGTCGCAGCCGGTTTAAGCGATATTGATGACCGCTTTTCGGTGCGTATTCTCAATCTGCTATATACCTACATGGGTTTCTTTATTACTGCGGTTGGCGTTTATCTGCTCTATCCTTATCCGCCGCTGTTCGCCTTGGCCTTGATTGTTTCTTGTATTGGCCTGATTCTGCTTGGCTCCCTTGGCAGGCGCTATGCCACAATTTCTTATGGCTGTCTGGTGGTTTCCGTCTATGCCATGCTGGGTGTCGAACTGTTCGATGAATGGTATAAGCAGGCCGGCTTGCTGGTCATCGGTGCGATGTGGTACGGCATTCTGTCGACGCTCAGCTTCCTGGTCTTCCCTGCCCGGTTGGCACAAGACAAGCTTGCCACCTCTTATGCTTCGCTTGGTGACTTTTTATATGCCAAGTCCAATCTGTTTGATGTGGACATGACCCCGACCAGTTATCAGCAGAGCATGATTGATCTTTCTCTTGAAAATGGCAAACTGATTGCCATTTTTAACGAAATGAAAACGGCGCTCTTGACCCGTCTAAAAGGCGACCGTGGGCAAAAAGATACCCGTCGCAGTCTGCAATATTATTTTGTGGCGCAGGATATTCATGAACGTGCCGATTCAGCCCATATTGATTATCAGAAACTGGCCAAGATTTTCCAGCACAGCGACATCCTGTTCCGCTTTCAGCGCATCATGTCGATTCAGGGCAAAGCCTGCAAGGACCTGAGCGAAAGTTTGCTGCTGCGCAAGCCTTATGTACATAACAAACGCTTCAAGCATGCTTTTGACAATCTTCGGCTGTCTCTGGAGAAATTACGTCAGGATCAGCATTATGATCAGGTCTGGATTAATGCCTTATTTTCACTATTTCAGAACCTGAAATCGATTGATGCCCAGTTACGTAACCTGGAAACCGAGCAAAGTATCAAAGCCGAGCGTTTTAAACATATTGAAAACCAGCTCAGAGATGATGACCTGAAAGGCTGGGATGACATCAAGGTTCGAATTAAACAGCATCTCACCCCAGAATCGGTGCTGTTCCGGCATGCCATCCGCCTGTCGATTGTGCTGCTGATCAGCTATATCTTTGTACAGGTCAGCAATATTGAATATGGTTACTGGATTTTATTAACTGCACTGTTTGTCAGCCAGCCAAACTTTAACGCCACCAAACGGCGTTTACGTCTGCGGATTGTCGGTACCTTGGTCGGTATTATTTTCGGTTATGCCATTTTATATTTTGTACCTTCTGTCGAAGGACAATTATTACTGCTGGTGTTCAGCGGGATCTTGTTCTTTGAATTGCGTAGTAAACAGTATGCCCAAGCCACGGCCTTTATCACGATTCTTGCGTTGATCAACTTCAATCTGGATGGTATGGGCTTTGCTGCGGCTATCCCGCGGATGATTGATACCCTGATTGGCTGTGCCATTGCCTGGTTCGGGGTCAGCTTTATTTTCCCGGACTGGAAGTTCCGACGTTTGCCGCGCAGTATCAAACGCAGCTTGCAGGCAGAAGCGGACTATTTAAGTGAAGTGATCGAGCAATATAAATCGGGGCGTAATAATGGCCTGAAATATCGGATTGTGCGCCGTGCTGCCCACAATACCGATGCCGAGGTGGCTTCACTCATTTCGACCCTGGCCACTGAACCGGATATTGATCCGGTACAAAAATCGCTGGCCTTTGAGTTCCTGTGTCTGAACCATACCTTTATCAGTTATATCGCCGCGCTGGGTGCGCACCGAGGAAGAATTGAGGATCAGGACATTCTGAATTTACTGGATAATGCATTAGAGAACATTCGCGGTGCATTATTACGAGACGAAACGCCCGATTTAAGGGCGCAAAATATGATTGTCCATATTCGACAGCGCCTGTCACATGATCAGGAACAAGATCAGAAATCTCTGATCATTTTGCAGCAGCTGTCTTTAATGTTCAGTATTTTAAACCAGTTGAGCCAATTGAAACAAAGTTTGAGTCATGAGCGTGATGAACAGGCAACAGAACTCGGTTCATTATAATTTGGATGATTTTGGAACAATATACTCACTGAATTGGTACAATTAATGCTAAACTTTTTACAGTTTTAAATCTGCTAGTTTCACTATGACCGCGAAAAATTTATACGCTTATACCCTACAGCCTGTGAACTATGAAATTTCAGAAGCCGAGCAGCGTCATGCTCAGCTGGTGATCTGGCGTAGTACCAATAAAATTGGCATGAAAGCATGGCTGATCATGGGTGCTGTTGTTGCACTTTCTATTCTGGGCCTTCTGCTTCTCAAGAACTATTCAACCGTGTTCTGCTGGGTGGCGATTGCCTGTGTGGTGTTGTATTACCTGATCCGTACCTTTGGTCTGGAATGGTATGTTAAACGCAAGATGAATGAATTTCCGGTACAGGAAATCAAAGGTGTTCGTCTGGGCGTACAACCGCACGGTATCATCATGCGTCAGAAAATGGGCATGCAGGAAGGTGTGGGTGCGATCAGCTGGAAAGACATTTATGAATGGTACAACACACCAGAATTCATGTTGGTCAATTTCAAGGTAAAAGGCCAGCAAGGTGCTTATATCCTGCCTAAACGTCTGGACAGCAAAAACTTTTCTTTTAACACGATTCGTAAGCATCTAGAAGCAGAAGTTGGCGCAGCCAAACAAATCTAAACTTGTACACGTTTCAACAAAAAACCTCCTGCCCCGGCATGGAGGTTTTTTTAATCCTAAAACAATAAATGATAATGAGAATAAATATTATCCTCAACACCTATAATTCAGTATTAAAGTTCAGTTATAATTTGCCCACTTTTATAAAGCTCACCCTTAATCTGACGACCATGTTTAAAAAAACATTTTTCCAAATCCACTGGTTTCTGGGGATTACAGCAGGTTTAATCCTCTCTTTGATGGGCGTCACTGGCGCAATTTATTCCTATGAACAACAAATCTTAAAATGGATAAATAACGACAGTTATACGGTTCAGGTTCAGCAAGGTGACAAACTTACGCCTGCTCAGCTGTATCAGCATTTTCAAAATACCACTCCTGAGATGAAGATTAACAGTATTAGCGTGGCACAAGATCCAAGTGCTTCAAGTACTGTAAATATTGCCAAAGAGGGAGCACGGCGTGGTCATAACATCCTGATCAATCCCTATACTGCCGAAGTTTTGCCTGAGATTAAGGGTCGAGAATTTTTCCAGTTTATTCAGCAACTGCATCGTAATTTAACGGTTGGCCCGGTCGGCAAACAGATTACCGGTGCTTGTACTTTAATGCTGATTTTTTTCGTCTTGTCCGGTCTTTACCTGCGCTGGCCAAAACGTCATTCGATCAAGCAATGGTTCTTTGTAAAACCCAAGCTGAAAGGCCGTAATTTTATCTGGGATCTGCATGCTGTTGTGGGAACCTGGGTGGTGATTTTCTACCTGATTCTGGCTTGTACTGGTCTGTACTGGTCCTATGACTGGTGGCGTAGCGGGATGTTTAAAGTTCTCGGCGTTGAACGTCCACAGCCTACCATGCAAGCCAATGCGGGCAATAATCGTGGTGAAGGACGTCAAGGTGGCGAACGCGGCCCACGTGGTGAAGGACGCGAAGAAGGCATGAATCCAGAACAGATTAGCCGCGCGCTAGATTTGAGCTGGACTGGCTTTAATACTGAATTTTCAGATAAATATTCCACAGTAACCTTTAATCTTCCCAAAAAACCCGACGGCAGCATGCAGCTCAGCTTTGTCGATCCGGTTGCCCAACATGAACGTGCGCGGAACAGTGCCACTTATAATTACCAGACAGCCGAATTTACAGAAGTTGAGCTCTATGAAGATAAAAAGCTCAATGAAAAGATCATGAGCAGCATGTTACCGGTGCATCGTGGCAGCTTCTTCGGCCCGATCTACCAGTTCTTTGCCATGGTCGCAGCCTTGTTAATGCCATTATTCTTTGTGACAGGCTGGATGCTGTATCTGAAACGTCGTAAACAGAAGCGCTTAACGCTGGCAGCGCGTCAGGGTGTCACTCCAGTTGACTTAGATGAAAATGCCAAACCTTGGCTGATTGCTTATGCATCACAAACAGGTGTCTCAGAACAACTGGCTTGGCGTACAGCAACTGCCCTGCAGGAAGCACGTCAACCGGCAACAGTAAAAGCGGTACAACAACTGACGCTTGCCGATTTACAGCAAACTGAGCAGGTATTATTTGTTGCCAGTACTTATGGCACAGGTGAAGCACCTGATCTGGCCTCTTCTTTTGAGAAAAAAATCCTGTCTGGCAAAGCTGATTTGCGGCATTTAAATTATGCGGTGTTGGCGCTCGGTTCTCAAGAATATCCGGATAGCTATTGCAGTTTTGGTCACCGTATTGACCAGTGGTTGCAGCAAAATGGTGCCCAGCAGTTATTCACTACCATTGAAGTGGATAATGCCAATAATGAGCACATCCAGCAATGGAATACTGCACTGGCACAAGTAACTCGCCTTGAACTGCAAGCCATGGGTATCGATAAAACCTTTGATCAGTGGACACTGACTCAACGTGAAATCCTCAATCCAGGTAGTCTGGGTGCTCCTGCCTTTAATATCGAACTGATTCCTGAGCATGAAGCAATCTGGCAAGCAGGTGATATTGCCGAGATTCAGCCAGCTAACAGTCCGGAACGTATTCAGGCATTTATGCAACAACACAATATTGCTGCCGGCACACAAGTGCCTTCTATGCAGCAAAGCATTGAGCGCGCGCTTTGGGATCGTGATCTGACTCAGGCAGAACCTTTTGATTCAATGGATCAGCTCCTCAAGCAATTACCGGCTTTGGCATCACGTGAATACTCGATTGCCAGCATTCCAAGTCAGCAAGTCCTGCGTCTGGTGGTACGTCAGCAAGCTGATGCGAATGGAAATCTAGGTCTGGGTTCAGGCTGGTTAACCCAGCATGCCGCACTCAATGCACCGATTGCGCTACGCATTCGCAGCAACGAATCGTTCCATCTGATTGATGATAACCGTCCGATCATTTGTATTGGGAATGGTACCGGTATTGCTGGTTTAATGAGTCTGCTCAGCTCCCGTAACCGTCAGGAATACACCCAAAACTGGCTGATCTTCGGTGAACGTCAGCGTGAACATGATTTTTTCTTTGCAGAAACCATTCAGGCCTGGTTGCAAATGGGAACCCTGAAACGGCTGGATCTTGCGTTCTCTCGTGACCAGCAGGAAAAAGTCTATGTGCATCATAAATTACGGGAACAGGCTGAAGAGCTGAAAACCTGGGTTGCCCAAGGCGCAGTGATTTATGTCTGTGGTAGCATCAATGGCATGGCCAGTGATGTCGATCAGGCCCTGACCGAGATACTTGGTGAAACGCTGCTCGATCAATTACGTCTGGATGGCCGTTATCGCCGTGATGTATATTAAGATGAACTGATATACTAAAAACCGGGCGCAATAGCCCGGTTTTTGAAAATACAAAAGTAATAATAAAAATATGAATAAGAAAAAAGGAAACTTGGATGTTCAATCAACTTAAACGAAGTCTCAGTCTGATCTTTGGCTTGATCCTCTGTATCAATAGCGTCTGGTTACTGAATCAGGATCAAAGGCATTTTGGTATCATGCTGTCTATCATCATTGCTGTGGCACTGATCCTGTATGCCCTGCTTTTTTCATCTATTCAGCGCTGGAAACAAAATTCTCGACTCAGAACATTGTTCTGGAACAGTCTCTGGGGCGGATTTTTATTCTGGATCATCAGTGTCGCGGCTTTCTTCGCTTATATCCAGATGTCGATTAACTCAAATATTCCTGCACAACCGGCTACAGCGATTCTGGTATTAGGTAGTGGGATTAACCAGGGTCAACCCTCACCCATCTTAAAAAATCGTCTGGATACTGCAGCAAAATATGCAGAACAATATCCAGATACGTTGATGATTATGACCGGGGGACGAAATTTCCGGGAAAGACAAAGCGAAGCTGAAGTCATGCAACATTATATTCATATGACCTATCCGCAGCTCAAAAACCCGATTCGCTTAGAAGATCAAAGCAGAAGCACCCAACAGAACCTGCAATATTCTCAGGCGATCTTGCAACAACAGAATATTGATCGAAATGAGCCTATTGTGATTGTGACCAACGATTTTCATAGCCCGCGTGCCCGTGCCATTGCCAGACATCAGGGCTATCAGCAAGTGATCAGTCTGAGTGCCCGCACTCCTCAGAATGCTCGCTACCATTCATGGCTACGTGAATATTTTGCGTTGATTAATGGCTGGCTGCTGAATGAATATTCACTGTTCCAATAAACAAGCTATTTAACAACAAGAAAATTAATTTAAACGAATGTGTCTTGGCAAAGGCATATCCGGATTTTTAAAAAGTTCCGGCTTTTGCACATAGATCTGATACAGATAATTTTTGATATCCAGTAATAATTTTTCCGGTGCCACCAGAATATTCTGCCCTTCTGGCGTCAGATCAAGAGACACAATGGTACTTTCCTGACGTAAAAACGGAATCACTTTCTCTACAAAATCCTTGAGACCAATTTCCTGAATATCGTAATTCACCCAATTGTCTTTAATCAGCAGACGAGCCAGACCTTTACTGTGCCAGCAAGCAAATGCACGCTGTCCAGTAGGGGTCGCACACAAAGCCCAGCCATCCTGATAAAGCGCAAAAATGCCGGCATTCGCGACAATCGATTCAATATATTGTTTATAAAGGTGTTGAGGGTCGTATGTAGTTTGAGATTTGGTCGCTGCCTTGCGCTGATATGGATTTCTCATCGTCATGAAACCTTCAAATTATTATAGACTTCAAATTCTATGAAATGTTCAGTGTTTAGGCAAGAAAGATATGGTGGGCGCTGACGGGATCGAACCGCCGACATTCTGCTTGTAAGGCAGACGCTCTACCAACTGAGCTAAGCGCCCTTTCTAAACGTCTATCATCGTTTGATGGGTGCATTATAGAGAATCTGCACAGCCTGTCAAACGCTTTTCGGAATGTTTTCCACTTTTTAGGTGTGAGTGATTAAAAAATAGGTTGTTTGTTAAAAAAAACAACACTTTTTGTTTATTTTTTAAGTCTCTACCGAAATTTTTTAATTTCCAAAATGAAAATCACAACAAAATTTCCTGTCTTCTCTTGCGAGATTTCAGACTCACTCAGGCAGTATGCTTTAGTTCCGATCAAGAATTATACAAAGCTTTAAAATTACTCGGCGTTGTGTTCATGTAATCTTTCAACTGTCATTTATTTTTATGTGAAAAATAGCGATAAAGTTTAGCTTTAGACGATGATTCAACCCGTTTCATGCTGTAAAAATAGGATCTGGATCAGATTAATAAATGTCTTAAACTGTATTAAATCATCTCATCCCGCCCGTAAAAACAAAATCATTTTCACATGACATTAAAGATCGATTCATTATTCAGTATGCACACCCTTCAGCATTTTTGAATCTAATGCATGTTCCGAGATATACACCAAGGCATTCTCACCCACCAGGTCAAAGAGTTCAGCGACCTCCAGATTCCGCATACGAATACAGCCATGAGAAAGCGGCTCTCCCATCATTTCTGTTTCTGGCGTGCCATGAATATAGATATAACGTTGATAGGTATCGCAGCCCTCGCCTTGATTAAAACCGGCTTCAAGCCCACTCAACCATAAAATACGGGTCAAGATCCAGTCACGTTGCGGAAACTCTGCTGCCAGTTCAGCAGCATAAATTTCACCCGTCGCCTGACGTGCAATAAATACACTGTTTAAAGGTGCATTCTGACCAAACTTTTCAGCGATCTTGTGCCAGCCACGTGGGGTCTTGCCACTATTTTCAGTTTCACCAATGCCATTTTTACCAGTGGAAATCAGATATTGCTTGTTTAGACGTGGCAAATACAGCTTTTGTTGGGCGAGATCAATCAGGATATCTGCTTGATCCAGATGCAAGGTACTCATGACTTGTTATTCTCTGAATCTACTTTATTTGACTCTGTTTTCTTTAACTTTATCTCTGTTTTTTCAATATGAATCGTTTCTTGATGAAGCATCACCTGATCCGGTTCAGGACGTCGCCATAACCAGATGGCCACAATCAGCATGGTGATATTGGTAAAGGCTTTTACTGCCAAGGGTGCGGTAGTAAACAGCATGATAATCCCGCTGATCAGCATCATGATACTGGCCAGCCATTTGGCCTTACGCGGTACAGTACCATGTGCCCGCCAATCTCTTAAAGTCGAGCCATATTTGGGATGGTTCAATAACCAGTTATCCATTTGTGGCCAACCTTTAGATGCCGCCCAAGCAGCCAGAATCAAAAAGACCGTTGTTGGCATACCCGGCAGGATTGCACCGATAAAGCCCAGGATCACAAACAGCACCACCAGACTCCGCCAAAACAACACTTTCATACATCAACCCTAACCGCAGAATTCAGGTAGTATAAAGCGTTTTCCGATACTGTCCGTTGTATTTCTGCACTTTTCACAGGTTGTACCATGTCTTTTTCCAGTTTAAACCAAAATCTTGTAGAAGCATGGCATCGTTATCAACATCCTCTGGTACGGCAACTGGCATTTGCTGTCGGCAGTCCGAATATCCTGTCCGGTATTCCCGAGGAGCTTGAACTCATACATCGCTTTGAGCTGCATGACAGCCAGACCTGGCAGCAATATCTTAGCCAGTATCATCCACGTTTGGAATTTCTCGATCAGCATCCAGAAGAATTAATCGAATTTGTGCAGCAACTGAAAAGCACGCGTTTGGGGCTGCGCTTTGAAATGCTGGTCTGGTTCTGGTTACTCGACGATGCTTATCATCCCTATCAGCTACTCGGTCATAGTATTCAGCAAATTGAGGGTGCAAAAACCTTGGGTGAACTGGATTTCCTAGTCCTTAATACCGATACCGGACTGGTTGAACACTGGGAAATTGCCCTGAAATATTATCTGGCCGAAGCAGATTTTAGTCTGCCGCATTGGTACGGTTTGAACCGCACCGATACCTTAATCAGAAAAATGAACCATTTCACACAAAAACAGTTCCAATTTGATGAAGCTTTAGCACATTCTATTCAAAAACGTTTTTGTGTGATGAAGGGACAGTTGTATCTGCCGACCCATCATGCTGACCAGCCTATTCCCACCTGGATCAATACCGAGCGTCGCCTAGGTCTATGGGGGCAGCATATTCCTGCTGCACAAGACGCGTTCTATCGCCTGCAACGGCATGAATGGATTTATCCGCAAGCCCAGCCAAGCAGTTTGACTGCGACCTGGTGGACGGATGGTCTCTATAAAAAAATAGATCGCAATGACTTCTATATGTATCGCCAACCGGTACTAACTCAATATCCATCACATAAGCCCCTATAAAGCATTACATTTATTAACCGAAGCACTATGAAAACCACATATTTTTTAGTGCGTATATTTTCTACTCTAAGTTCCACATCATAATAATTTTATTATTGATTATACGGAGATGATGATGAAAAAAATTCTTGCTGCTTCATTAATGATGGCTTTTGTATTAACTGGCTGTAACACCGTAAAAGGTATGGGCAAAGACGTGTCTAAGGCGGGCGATGCGGTAACCAATACTGCTGAAAAAACCTCTGACGAAATCCGTCAAAACTAGTTTTTTCTTAAATGCTCATAGAACCCTATCTCAGATAGGGTTTTTTTATATCGATCGTTCACATTCAAGCCGATATTCGCCTATTATAGAGCCGAGAAAATTATCGACTGTTGAAAACCGCATGAGCTCTTCCGCTACTCTCGATTTAAGCCTGCAACTATTACGTCAGCCTTCTGTCACCCCCATTGATCATGACTGCCAGAATATTATGGCGGAACGTTTAAAAAAGATTGGTTTCAATATTGAATCCATGCGTTTTGAAGATGTCGATAATATCTGGGCACGCAAAGGCACAGAAGGTCCGGTCTTCTGTTTCGCTGGCCATACCGATGTGGTGCCAACGGGCAACCTGGATGACTGGAACTCAGATCCATTTTTACCCGAAATCCGTGAAGGTAAACTTTATGGTCGTGGCAGTGCCGACATGAAAACGGCTTTGGCAGCTATGATCGTAGCGACAGAACGTTTTGTAGAAAAATACCCAAATCATAAAGGTTCAATTGCTTACCTGATTACGTCAGATGAGGAAGGCCCATCAATTAATGGTACAGTCAAGGTCATTGAAACCCTGGAAGCGCGTAATGAAAAAATTACCTGGTGTCTGGTCGGTGAACCGTCAAGTACCCATAAACTGGGGGATATTGTCAAGAATGGCCGTCGCGGTTCTTTAAATGCCAATCTCACGGTAACAGGCAAACAAGGCCATGTGGCATATCCGCATCTGGCAGTAAACCCGATTCATAGCGCCTCTAAAGCGATTGCCGAGCTGTGTGACACCGTCTGGGACCATGGCAATGAATATTTCCCGGCAACCACTTTCCAGATTTCCAATATCAATTCAGGTACAGGCGCAACCAATGTTGTTCCGGGTAACATGAATCTGCTATTTAACTTCCGTTATTCAACTGAAGTGACCGCCGAAGAACTTAAAGCACGTACTGTGGAAATTCTGGATCGTCACGGTGTGGACTATGACATTTCCTGGACTTTGTCGGGCTTGCCATTTCTGACCCCGGTCGGCGAGCTGGTCAATGCAGCTAAAACCGCTATTCTAAATGTCACCGGTACTGAAACCGAGCTTTCTACTTCTGGTGGAACCTCGGATGGCCGCTTTATTGCACCTACAGGCGCACAGGTACTGGAACTTGGCGTATTGAATGCCACCATCCACCAGATCAATGAGCATGTTGATATTGCCGATCTGGAGCCACTGGCTGAAATTTATGAGCAGATTTTGGTAAATTTACTTGCCAATTAAGTAAATTCATAACGCAATAAAAAAGGAACTCCATGGAGTTCCTTTTTGATATTTAATAGTTTGCATTACAGCCCGATTGTAGCCTGAATATTCGTCATATTCGGAATATGAAACAGCTGTTCATTCATTCGTACATATTGAAAGATGGCAGGATCATTCACCGGCTGATCGACATCGACCACTTCAGAAATACGAATCCGGATGGTTTTCGGCATTTCATTGCACATTAGGGCAAAACGCTGATTGATCTCATCACCTTCAATCACCAATGCCACGCCATGTTGACGTGAAGGCTCATTGATGGCATAGACTGGCAATTGTGCTTCATGCCATTCCACTGTCTTGACCTGGGTATTGCTGTCCAGCGCTGACAGCACAATGTTTTGTGGCAATAACATCGGATCTTTGCCATGACAGTCAATAATATAAGCATCAATAAATCCGGTCGATACCGTAATCAGATGCTGAAGTTCCTGCTGGCTAATCTGATCAGCCATCTTGCTCGTCGAATTGCTCTGACTCATCGATTACCCCTGTTTTTCGGCAATTAATTGTTGAATATTGGCCAGCAGTTCAGCTTCCTGGAACGGTTTACCCATATAGTGGGTCACGCCCAGACTGAATGCACGTTCACGATGTTTCTCACCAGTACGCGACGTAATCATGATAATCGGCAAGTCACGGTGAATATCATGGTGACGAACCAGGTTGGTGACTTCAAAACCATCCATACGTGGCATTTCGATATCCAGCAGCATCAGATCCGGTCTGACATTTTCTAGCTGCTCGATCGCATCTACACCATCTTTGGCGGTCACAATGTCATAGCCCTGACGTTCAAGCAGACGCGAAGTTACCTTACGTACTGTCACCGAGTCATCGACAATCATCACCAGACGGCGTGCGTTAGAATGACGCGAACCATCACGCTGATCATGCATCTGTTTCACACGCTGTGTCGCCTGAATCTGACGCGCAATATTCTGGCCATCGAGAATCAGACAGACCTGACCATCACCCAGAATCGTAGCACCCGCCACTACCCCGATGTTGGCAAACTGCTGTCCAATCGGTTTCACCACAATCTGTGCACGTGAACCCACCAGTTGATCGACCAGCAAGGCAATGGTTTGGCCACTGTTGCCTTTAATCAGAAGCACCGGCAATGAATGACCGACATTATTCAGACGTGGAATCGGCTGAGTACCGACAAATTCCGACAGATAACGCAGCTTGTAGTTTTCACCATCAATCTTGAAGTAATCGTCTTTACTGTTAAAGTAAGTTTCCAATGTGGTCGGCGCAATCCGCACGATTCGGTCAATCTGCGCCAGAGAAATTGCATATTGCTGATCGCCCGCTTTCACCATCAAGGCATCACTGACGGCCACTGTCGTCGGTACGCGAATCGTAAAGACCGTGCCCTTACCCAGTTCCGAGCTGACCGAAACATGACCGCCGAGCAACTTGATTTCACTTTGTACCACGTCCAGACCAACGCCACGACCAGAAATCTGGGTGACTGCTTTTGCGGTAGTGAAACCAGGATGGAAGATATATTGTAGTATTTCATCCTGATCAATCGGCTGGTCGGCTTTGATCAGATCCAGACTGAGGGCTTTCTCACGAATTTTCTCCGCATCGATCCCCTTGCCATCATCACTGAAAGAAACGATGACATCGGTTCCTTGGCGGCTGATGTTCAATACAATAGAACCCACTTCCGGCTTGTTCAATGCCAGACGATCTGCGGTATCTTCCAGACCGTGGTCAATCGCATTACGCAACATATGTTCAAATGGCGTAACCAGACGTTCCAGAATATTACGATCCAATTCACCTTCAGTATTCTGCACAATCAGTTCGGCAGGACGGTTCAAGGTGGTTGAGGTTTGACGCACAATACGTTGTAAACGCGGCAACATCCGGTCAAACGGCACCAGACGGGTACGCATCAGGCTTTCCTGAATCTCGGCCTGAATACGCGATTGTTGTAATAATAAACCTTCAGTTTCACGAATCTTGTCGGCCAAGGTGCTCTTGAAATCGACCAGATCCGATGCCGATTCTGCCAGAGATTTAGATAACTGGTTCAACGATGAATACTGGTCCATTTCCAGCGGATCGAAGTCGGCATAGCGCGAATTTTCTGAACCATGCTTGGCAATAATCTGTGATTCCAGCTCGCCTTCCATTCGACGCAACTGGTCGGCAAGTCGTTTGATCGCCAGTTCCATCTCGTTCAGGGTATTGCCGAGCTGACCCAGATCCATCTCGATCCGCGAACGGTTAATCGAGTTCTCACCCGACAGGTCAATCATCTTCTCGACCAGATCAGCAGAGATACGAATCATCTCGTTATTGCTATCGCTACTGCCTGTATTCGCCCACTCACCCATCATCTGTGGCGGTTCAGTACCATCACCCTCAACAAAACCAAAGTCGGTGCTGACCACCAGATGTTCTGTTTTTGCCAGACGCTCAGGCAATTGCGCAGTGACGTCCACATAAGCAATCTTTTTCAGACTGCTTTGAAGCTGCTCAAAACCGCTATAGTCGCGCTGGAAAATTGCCTGTTTTAACCAGGCCAGTGTTTTCTGCAATAAGCCATCATAGGCATTCGAGTTGAATTGATAAACTGCAAACTGCTCGAAAGTGGTTTCCAGTTCATAGGCAATGCTGGCCACCTCTTCAGTTTCAATCATGCGTGCACCACCTTTAATACTGTGGGCAGCACGTTGTAACTGAAGTAATAAACTACGGTCACTACGCTGATCGAACCATTGATTGAGCAGCTTCTCTGCATTGGCCAGAATTTCTTCAGACTCTTCGAGGAAGGTTTCTTCAACGATTGATTTCAGCTCATCTTCTTCAGAGCGTTCAACTTGATTTTCAGTAAATCCAGGGGTTTCAACAGTTTCAACTAATTTTTCTGTTTCAGCCAGATCAGTTGCAGGCTGCTCTGTCGCCACTAATTCTTCGAATGGCACTTTAGGAGTCGATAGCATCTCTAACGCGGTCACGTTGAATGCAGCAGTTGTGCTTTCAACAGCAGCCAGCGTTTGCCCAGAAAGTAGTGCCTGAATATTTTGTAAAATTGCCACCGCTTCTGTCGCCGGATAATCAATGCCATCATCTCGAATGGACTGAATACGGTCGGACACGTTATCCTGTACCAAACGGATAATCTGGATTAAAGCAGGTGTTACGGCAATCTGTTGACGGATCACCCGTTCATAAATACTTTCCAGTTCATGGGCAATCAAACCGATATGCGAAGCCGCAATCATGTTTGCACCACCTTTTAAGGTATGCAAATGACGCATCAGATTGTTCAGTGAAGTCGTATCATCCTGTTTTTTGCTCCAGGTATTCAGATCTTCATCAATACCTGCCAGCAATTCATCAGCTTCTTCCAGAAAGATACCTAACAGTTCTTCATCGAAATCACGGTTGGTTTCAGCACTCTCGCGCTGTTGACGATCGGCTGCAATACGCTGGCTCAAGGCAGCGAAATCCACGCTGCCTGTGCTTAAGGTGTCAGCCGTTGGGAGAGTATCTGTGGTCGGCTCAAGGCCTGACTTTTCAGTCTCTTCCGCAAAGATCTCAAGATCCTGTTGTACAAATGCCGACAGTTCACTTAAAGTTTTTTGAATGTCATCATTCAGAATGACGCGCTGTCCTGCGGCCAGGGTATCAAATAAATGAATAAATTCCTGATGTGCCTGTGCAAACAGTTCATAAGCATAATTGCTGTTTAACAGCACCGGCTTTTTAAGCAGGGCATCATAAGCCGATTTCAGATCTGCCGTGAATTCATGAATTCCTTTGGCCGCGCGGCTATCAGTATGCGCCAGTAATTCTGCAGCCTGTTGACTCAGTGCCTGGATATATTCCGGATAATCGACTTGTGCGCGTTTATCGAATTCAAACTCAGCATCGAGCAACAGGTCAATATCCAGCTCAACCAGTTTGGACACCAGACCTTGGGTTTGAACCGCATCTGTTTCAGTGACCGCAAAGCCATAATCACTCCAGACTGCTTCAAAAGTGGCATAGACCGCATCTAGTTTTTCGGTATCCCCCTGACCTAATAAATGCACATAGTCACTGATAAATTCGGCATATTGAATCAGTAAGGCTGTTTCTTTTGAGGTCGAGACTATTTCATCTTGTAGCAAGGTTTTAAATAACTGTTCAACTTTAGAGCTGGCTTCAAAAATCTGTTCAATCTGCGCCATCGATGAACTGCCACGCAAGGTATGAATGGCACGAATCAGAGCATTATAATCTTGTGATTTTTCATCTTCAGTACGCAGGAAGGTGGCAATCGTTTCCAAATGCTCTTCGGCTTCTTCAATGAAGATGGCCACGGTTTCTTCAATATCATTGCGAACCGCTACTTCTACCGGCGCTGTTTCGATAATAGCAGCAGATTCACTTAGGTCATGATCTGCAATTTCCAGCCCTGTGGTCTGACCTTCGGCAGTCAAATGATCGGCCAATGCTAATAATTCTTCTAACGCAGGTTCAGGTGAAAGGTTTTGTTGTAATTGTTGTCCCAACAGCAGCATTGGACGCAGGTCGAGATCCAATTCCTGTACATGTTTAAATTTTGGATATAAAGCATATTGATAGACATTCAGTACCGCTTGGGCAAATTTTTGCACCGTCGCTGTCAGCTGAATTGAACCGGACAAGACCCGGTTTAGGGTATCTTCAACTGCCCAGGCCATTTCCCCTGCCGATTTTGCCCCCACCATACGACCTGAACCTTTCAGGGTATGAAAATGACGGCGAATGGTCTTCAGGTTTTCCTGATGATCTGGATTGACCAGCCATTCTGGAAATAAAGCATTTAACTCAACGAAGATTTCTTCGATTTCCTCAACAAAAATTTCAAGAATTTCTGCATCTTGATCAAGATAACTATCTTCAGGAAGCGTTGTCGTTTCAACTAAATTTTTTAATATTTCTTTCATAGCTTATGCTTCTTACGTTATGCCGCCAAGAAGGGCGCTCAAACTTAATTGTGACCGTCACGCAATACCTAACGTTTGAGGTTAAGTACATCTTGTCGAGGCTTTATCTGTATTTTTTGAATGTGCCTCAATCGTAATCAAGGCACATTCTCCCCATCATCTCTAACTTTATTCTGGTAGTTTAAAGTCAGCTACAGATTCACGTAATGCATCGGCCATATTTGCCAGTTCAGATACCGAACGTGCTGTATCGAAGGTGGCACTGGTGGTTTGCGAAGTAATTTCCTGTACGACATTCATCGTGGTCGCAATATGACCTGCAGATGCAGACTGCAGTTTCGCTGCATCGGAAATGTTCGCAATCAGTTTCGCCAGGTTATTCGATACGGTTTGAATCTCATCCAGTGCCACACCGGCATCTTTAGACAAGTTCGCACCACGCACAACCTCGGCTGTAGTTTGCTCCATCGAAATAACCGCTTCGTTGGTATCGGTCTGAATGGTTTTTACCAGGCCTTCAATCTGCTTGGTTGCAGACGCAGAACGTTCTGCAAGACGCTGTACTTCATCAGCTACAACTGCGAAACCACGACCGGCTTCACCCGCCATCGACGCCTGAATGGCTGCGTTCAATGCCAAAATGTTGGTTTGGTCGGCAATATCGTTAATCAAGGCAACGATGTTACCAATTTCCTGAGAAGATTCACCCAGACGTTTAATACGTTTTGAGGTTTCCTGAATCTGTTCACGAATCGTGTCCATCCCCTCAATCGAGCGTTGTACGACATCCGCACCATTTGCAGCAATTTGTACCGAACGGTCTGCTACCACAGCAGATTCATCGGCGTTGGCAGATACCTGATCAATCGACATGGCCATTTCGTTAATTGCCGCAGAAGCACCGGCAATTTCCTGAGCCTGATGTTCAGAAGCTTCAGCCAACTGGTTGGTAATGCCCTGTGTGGTTGCGGTATATTGCGCAACTTCTTGTGAAGTTTCAGTAATACGCGATACCAGGTCACGTAACTGGTCGATTGCAAAGTTAATCGAGTCGGCAATCGCACCGGTAAAGTCTTCCGATACTGTTGCGTATGAACGTAAATCACCATCTGCAAGATCGGCGATTTCATCCAGTAAACGTAAAATCGCATTCTGGTTACGGTCATATTCTTCTTGTAAACGGCCTACACGCTGCTTATCCGATACACCACGCAAAGAAAGCAATTTGAATACACAAAGCAAGAAACCAAGTAACAAGGCAATCAACAGGATGGCTGGAATAACGGTTTTAAGACCTGAGTTACCTGATAATTTGTTCAGGTTATCTAAAAGCACATCAGACTGGGCAAAAATAGATGCAGCGGCCTGACGAACTTTTACAATTTCAGTCGAGTTCTTCAGAATAATTGCTGATGCTGATTCGAGTACTTCATCATATTCAGCCTTAATACCTTCTAGAGATTCACGCATTGCTGGATCAGCAATACGCTGTACGCCCAGTTCAACAGAACCATTCAATTGTGCATTTAAATAAGAGCCGAAAGTTTCGGTATCGGCACTAAAGTCATCTGCCGATTCACGAGAGCCATCACTACCCGTCAATACCAGACTGATGGAACGTAAAATACGTTCTGCAATAAATACCTGGTTCTTGGCAATCACCACCTGGCTCGATGGCATATCTTGACGCGCCATCTGGTCAACCATCAAGTTATATTCCGCCTGAATCCCGGGAATTGCTTCACCAATGGCAATGTTGGTGTCGTATAACTGGTTAATGATTTTTTGTTGCGAGGTAATCAGATCAATACCGCTAGAAACTTCTGTCCACTGTTTATCAACAGCTTGTAGCGCCTCATTATCTGAATGAATATTTTTAACTGTTTCAAGGTTCTCAGCAAAAGATTTTTGCGAGTCAGTTAGGTTTTTCATTGACTCCGGTGTACCCGAAGCGGTTGCTTCAGTTGCTTGGCGCGAAATCGTTTGCGAGAGGAGACGTAAATCACCCAGACTTTGAGTGAGTTCGTTGCTACGTGGCACACTATAAAAAAGATATAATAAAGTGATCAGTGCGGCTAAAAGACAGCCTGCTGCCCCATAGATCAGCGGTTTTGACTTTTCACTATCACCAAATACACGTGATAATTGATCTATTTGCGATTGAATCTTAGTGAAAAAAGCATTACCGCCTTTGCGGCCAGTGCTTTCACCTGTATTTTTCTTTTTAAGTTTAAAGCCCATGCAGCCTCTCCCCGGTTGACGCCTTGATCACTTTCGTGCGCGACATTTAATTTATAAATTTTATAGATGCGTTCATAAAATTTGGATTTTGCAACAGACGACTGAATAAGAACACATGCCACTGCTGGTTGTGCTGATGAAAAAATCCTTGACAGTATTCTTGTAAGTTTTCATCTAATTCAGATTTCTTCGAAAAGAAACTTTTCTTATTGAAATGTTGTATACCCAAAACTTGATCTACGACCAAACCGACATACTGGTCATTATGGTTGATGCACAATACTTTTTGAGTCGGTGAAAACTGACTGCTATGCCCTGATACGTATTGAGTGAGATCAGAAACGGATAACAGTCTTCCCCGGATATTCGCCAGACCCAACACCCATGCTTGTGTCTTGGGTACCGGCGTATATTTTGGGGGATAAATCACTTCTGATACTTCCCCCAGCGGAGCAACAAAATATTGCCCCATCATCTCAAAAGCAATGCCCGACCATCGGTTCACTTCATTGTCATTGGAAACGTAGTTTTTATTTCCCCGTTTCGCAATGCGAAGCAATTCGATAAATCCATTTGCTGCCATAGAGCTTATCCTGCATTGAGGTGTTGCTTAATTACTTCTATTAATTGTTTTTCATCTACTGGTTTTGTTAGATAGTCTGCTGCACCCTGACGCTTGCCCCACACGCGGTCAGTGGCCTGATCTTTGGTACTGACAATCACAATTGGAATGTGTTTGGTGGTCGCCCCACGCGCAATCTGACGGGTCGCCTGGAATCCGTTTACGCCCGGCATCACAACGTCCATCAGGACCAGATCAGGCAATTCAGCCTGTGCCATGGTGACGCCATCGGCCCCATTGGCTGCTTCAATCACCTCAAAGCCATGTTTAGAAAGAATTTCTCTAAAGCGAAAAGTTTCTGTCGGTGAGTCATCCACAATTAGGATACGTGCCATGCCAATTCCCCAAAAAAAAAAATCAAATATTAAGCACTAATATGGTTACGGATTGCGTTCAGCAATTCATCTTTACTAAAAGGTTTGGTCAGGTATTCATCTGAACCCACAACACGACCTTTGGCCTGATCAAATAAACCATCTTTACTTGATAGCATAATCACAGGAATATTCTGGTAATTCTGAGAATTTTTAATTAACGCGCAAGTTTGATAGCCATCTAGACGCGGCATCATGATGTCTACAAACACGATATCTGGATTTGCTTCGGCAATTTTTGACAAAGCTTCAAATCCGTCGACGGCAGTAATCACTTCATAACCTTCGCGCTGAAGAAGAGTTTCCGCGGTACGACGAATGGTCTTTGAGTCATCAATAACCATAACTTTTAGATTTTGGAATTTATCGTCCATTTGTTTAACCCTTCCCATTTTAGAAACTATTATGCCATAAGGCTCATAGGATTATTTTATTACGATCGATAAACATTTTTAACATAAAGTCACTTGTATTATCAATGAACATTTTCTACACAAGTAGACAAAATCAGTTATTTTTAACAACAGCTTCACATTTTACCCACGCCGATGTTTTTTTTTTGACTAACGGTAGTTTTTAATTCGTAAATTTAAGTCTAATATAACAAGATTATTACTTTAAAATAAGTAATTTAGTCAACTTTAAATTTAGGGAGCCAATGATGGGTCAGTTTTCAGAAAAACTTGCTGTCATTGATAAAAATAAAATGACTGGTCAATTCATTGTTGCTGTGCTGTTACTATTACAGGTGACCTTAGCTTGTGCCAACAATAACCAAATCCAGCAAAAGGCCACTTGGTACCGCTATTATGATAGTAAAGGCGTGGCCAATATCAGCACTAATGTGACGCCCAATCATATCCGTTACGGTTATGAAGCGCTTGACCAGAATATGCAGGTCATTAAACGTGCTCGTCCTTATAATGCCGAAGCCGATATCAGACAGGCTCCCCAACGTGCTCAACAGGCCAAGCGGATCGCTGAAGACAATAGACTGAAGCGAGCGTACAACAATAGTCAGACCGCCTTACAGAAAAAAAATGACAGTCTGCTACAGTTAAAAAAGCAAATTGATTTTCAGCAAGAACAAATGAAGCAATTGCAAAAAGATCGAGTGATGTTTGTACGCCAAGAACGTGAATATTTACGTAAAGGTAAGGCTCCACCGGCACACCTGAAAACCACACTTGAGAATAATCATAAAAATCTCATTTCCCAAAAAGAAAATATTCAATCTTTACAAAGTCGCTATCGAAATCTGGAAGCAGAATACGACAAAATTATCGCCCGTTTAAAAGCACTTGAATAAATACAGATAGCTTGTGTTGGTTTTAAACCACAGTAAGCTACAAGGACTCTTATGCAAACTGCACCACATGCTCATGGTTTAAATATGCCTTCTCCGCGCTCTCTCCTGATCATGAGTGCACTTTGCTTAAATATGTTGTTAGTGGCTTGTGATAAAAATGAACCCGTACAGCAAGCCGAAACACCCACATCCATTGAACTGATTCCTCAAGACCTGATTGCAGTACAGTCCGGCAACTCAGTTCAAAAAACTGCGTTTACCGGCACGATTCGGGCTGTCAATCAAAGCAGTATTCAGGCGCAGGTGTCTGCCACCGCCACCAGTGTCAATGCCCAAGTCGGTCAGACCGTTTCCAAAGGTCAGGTGCTGGTACGGCTAAACAATCAGGACAATGCTGCCCGACTGGCACAGGCACGTGCCAATCTGGCCTCTACTCAAACTCAGGTCAATCAGGCTCGAAACATGATGCAACGTAAAAAGCGTCTGCTCGATCAGGGCTTTATTTCAAAAGTAGAATATGAACAGAGTCAGGTCGATTATCAGGCACAGCTGGAAAATGTACGTGCCCAGCAAGCCAATGTCGATATTGCCGAGAAAGCAGATCGTGACGGAACCATGACCAGTCCGATCAGTGGCGTGATTACCCAGCGTCAGGTGGAACCTGGCCAGACCGTGTCGATTGGACAAACCCTGTTTGAAATTGTTGATCCTAAACAGCTGGAAATTCAGGCACGCGTGCCTAGTGACCTACAATCAAACTTAAGGCTAGGCAGTCAAGTCGAATACAGCATTCAAGGCAATCCCAATCGGCTCACTGCAGTGATGAGCCGGATTTCCCCGATCGCCGATCAGGCCAGTCGCCAGATCGAATTCTTTGCTACACCGAATGAAACGATTCCTTCTTTAAGTATCGGTTCCTTTGTAGAAGGCAATATTTTGAGTTCACGCCAAATCAGTGGGCAGATTATTCCCTTAGATACGCTGCAGGATATCCAGAACAAACCCTATGTCTGGGTGATTCGCCAGAATAAACTTATCAAGGTCAATGTGCAGGTACTGGAACAGCGCTATAACGACAATATTGCGGTGGTCAAAGGATTGGAAAGCACCGATCGGGTCAGCCGAATTAAATTTAGCGAAGCCGATCTACAAAAAACTGTCACACTTCGCTCGAACTAAAGCGCCTCACACAGGATCATTGACATGTGGTTTACCCGAATTAGTGTGAAGTATCCAGTTTTCACCATCATGATGATGTTCTGTCTGATGGTATTGGGACTGGCTTCCTGGCAGCGGATGGGCGTTGAAGAATTTCCCGATGTCGATTTTCCCTTTGTGGTGGTGTATACCAACTACCCGGGCGCTTCTCCAGAAACGGTCGAGTCAGAAATAACCAAGAAACTCGAAGATCAGATCAATACCATTTCTGGTTTAAAACAGGTGATTTCACAGTCCAGTGAAGGCCTGTCGATGATCACCACTGAGTTTAATCTGGACGTACCTTCTACCACGGCCGCTCAGGATGTACGGGATAAAATTGCCTCGGTAACTGCTGAATTTCGTGATGAAATTCAGGATCCGATTGTCGAACGTTATGATCCAACCGCCAATGCGGTCATGTCGATCGTATTTGAATCCAATAACATGGATATCAAAGCACTCAGTTCTTATCTGGATCAGCGGATTGTACCCCAACTGCGCACCGTTGCCGGCGTGGGAACGGTGAATTTACTCGGCGATGCACAGCGCCAGATCCGGATTCAGGTAGAACCGCAAAAACTGCAAGCTTTTAGCCTTGGTGTAGACAGTGTCATCAATACCTTAAAGGCTGAAAATATTGAAGTTCCAGGCGGCACACTCAAATCTGGCAACTCGGAACTGGTGATTGAGATCAATTCTAAAGTGCTGCATCCCTTGGCCTTCGGCGATCTCATCATTGCCAATAAAAATAGCGTACCAATTTTCCTGAGACAAGTCGCAGAGATCCAAGACAGTCAGGCAGAACTAGAATCTGCCGCCTTTTTAAATGGCAAAACCGCAGTTGCGATTGATATCCTGCGTAGCTCGGACTCTAACGTGATTGAGGTCGTCGATAGAACTTACAAAATTTTAGAAAATATCGAGACCCAGCTTCCTCAGGGGACGACCTTGCAAGTGGTGGTGGATTCTTCCAAAAGTATCCGCGGCACCATTGGCGATGTAGCCCGCACCATTATTGAAGGTGCGGTACTTGCCGTGCTGATTGTTCTGCTATTCCTTGGTTCATTTCGCTCCACTGTGATTACCGGTTTAACCCTGCCGATCGCCTTATTAGGTACTTTGACCTTCATCTGGGCCTTTGGCTTCAGTATCAATATGATGACCTTGCTGGCGCTATCCTTGAGTATTGGCCTGTTGATTGATGATGCGATTGTGGTCCGTGAGAATATTGTCCGGCATGCCGACATGGGTAAAGATCATGTGACTGCCGCACTGGATGGCACTAAAGAAATTGGTTTAGCTGTTCTGGCCACTACCCTGACCATTGTCGCCGTATTTCTGCCGGTGGCCTTTATGGGCGGGATTATTGGTCGTTTCTTTTATCAGTTCGGGGTTACAGTTAGTGTGGCTGTGCTGATTTCGATGTTTGTTAGTTTTACTTTAGATCCGATGCTTTCTGCACATTGGGCCGAAAAGAAAAAAGATCCAAATAAAAGACCCGGACGGGTGAAACGTTTCTTTAGCTGGATTTCTGGCAAGCTGGACAATTTAAGCCATGTCTATGAAAAGCTGCTCAAACTGGCGCTGCGCTTCAGATTCATTACCTTAATGATTGCCGTAGCTTCATTATTTGGTGCCTTAGGATTATCGAAACTGATTGGCACCGAATTTGTACCGGTTCCTGACAAAGGCGAAATCCGCATTAAGTTTGAAACACCGGTAGATTCTTCGCTTGAATACTCACAAGCCAAACTGAAACAAGTCGATCATATTATCCGTCAACACCCTGATGTTAAAGCAACTTATGGCGTGATTAATGGTGTAACTGACCGTGGTAAAAACCACGTCAGCCTGCGAGTGACCGTGACACCACGGATCGAACGCGAAAAAAGCCTGACCGAGCTCAACAATGAGTTTCGACAACGCCTGCAATCGGTTGCCGGGATCAGTATTACCTCGGTTGCATCTGCCGATGAAACCGTTTCGGGTGGTCAAAAGCCAATTATGATCTCGATCAAAGGCCCCGATCTGGATGAACTGCAAAAAATTTCCGATCGTTTTATGACAGAGATTGCCAAGATTGACGGTATTGTCGATTTGGAAACCTCACTGAAAGAACCCAAGCCGACACTCGGCGTGCAGATCAATCGTGTCTTGGCCAGTGATTTAGGATTATCCGTGAATCAGATTGCCAATGTGGTTCGTCCACTGATTGCCGGTGATGATGTCACCACCTGGCAGGATGAAAAAGGCGAAACTTATGATGTGAATTTGCGCCTGACGGAAGACCAGCGCAGCTTGCCACGTGATTTACAGAACATGTATATCACTTCAAATAAAACCGATGCCAATCATCAGCCGATTCTGATTCCACTTTCGAGTGTGGCCAAGTTTGAAGAAAAACTCGGTGCTTCACAAATTAACCGCCGTGATCTGGCACGTGAAGTTCTGATAGAAGCCAATACCGCTGGTCGTCCTACAGGAGATATCGGCACGGATATCAGCCGGCTACAAGCCAATTTTGATATGCCGCCAGGTTATAGTTTTGATACCCAAGGTTCAAATGCCGATATGGCAGAATCCGCAGGCTATGCCCTGACCGCCATCACCCTGTCGATTGTGTTTATCTACATTGTGCTGGGTTCACAGTTTAATAGCTTTATCCATCCTGCGGCGATTATGGCCTCCTTGCCATTATCCTTGATTGGTGTGTTCCTGGCGCTGTTCCTGTTTAATTCCACCATGAACCTGTTTTCGATTATCGGGATTATCATGCTAATGGGACTGGTGACCAAGAATGCGATTCTGCTGATCGACTTTATTAAAAAAGCCATGGATCGCGGTGAAGAGCGTTATGATGCGATTATTGCCGCGGGGAAAACCCGACTGCGTCCCATTTTAATGACCACCAGCGCCATGGTCATGGGTATGGTGCCCTTATCCTTAGGGCTGGGTGAAGGCGGTGAACAAAGTGCGCCGATGGCCCATGCCGTGATTGGCGGGGTAATCACCTCAACCCTGCTCACTTTGGTGGTTGTCCCCGTGATCTTTACCTACCTGGATGACTTTAAGAATTTTATGCTGCGTCAGATGCGTAAAATCATGGCATAATTTAATGCAACACAATGAGGTGACATTCCCAAATGCTCATCTCATTTTTTATTGTATAATCTCTGCTTTAACGCTTAATTTTTTAGGACAGTTTCCATGCGCGCGAGTCGCTTTTTATTTGCAACGTTAAGAGAAACCCCGAACGATGCTGAGGTTATTTCCCATCAGTTGATGCTTCGTGCCGGTATGATTCGTAAGTTGGCTTCAGGTCTGTACACCTGGCTGCCGATGGGCGTTCGCGTATTAAATAAAGTTGAAGCGATCGTTCGCGAAGAAATGGACAAGGTCGGTTCACTTCAGGTCTATATGCCGGTGACTCAACCTGCGTCTTTATGGGAAGAATCAGGTCGTTATGTACAATACGGTCCTGAACTGTTACGTTTCAATGACCGCCACGGTAACCCGTTTGTTTTGGGTCCAACCCATGAAGAAGTCATCACTGATTTAGCACGCAATGAACTAAAAAGTTATAAGCAGCTCCCTGCCAACTTCTATCAGGTGCAAACCAAATTCCGTGACGAAATTCGTCCGCGTTTTGGGGTAATGCGTTCACGTGAATTCATCATGAAAGATGCCTACTCTTTCCATGCCAATCAGGAATCATTGCAACAAACCTACGACGACATGTATGCAGCCTACTGCAAAATCTTTACTCGTCTTGGTTTAGATTTCCGTCCGGTTCAAGCAGATACCGGTTCGATTGGTGGTTCAGGTTCACACGAATTCCATGTACTGGCTTCAAGCGGTGAAGATGATATCGCATTTTCGACCGAATCAGACTACGCCGCCAATATTGAAATGGCTGAAGCCGTTCTGGTCGGCGAACGTGCGGCACCAACTCAAGAACTTAAACTGGTTGATACGCCAAATCAAAAAACCATTGCGGATGTATCTGCCTTCTTGGGCACGGATCCAGCTCACTCAGTAAAAGCATTGCTTGTTCAAGGCATTGCAAAAGAGGATGGTTCTGTTCCTGTGGTTGCTTTATTCCTTCGTGGCGATCACGAACTGAATGAAATTAAAGCCGAGAAGCATGCACAAATTGCAGCTCCACTCACTTTTGCAACCGAAGAGCAAATCGCAGCACTTGGCTTGACAGCTGGTTTTGTAGGCCCACAAGGTCTGGTTGAAAAAGGTGTCACCGTCATTGTTGACCGTGCAGCATCAGTATTGTCTGACTTTGTTGCAGGTGCTAATACAGCTGACAAGCATGCAACCGGCATAAACTGGGAACGTGATGCACAGTTCACTGAAGTTTATGACTTGCGTAATGTAGTTGAAGGTGACCCTTCTCCAGATGGCAAAGGTACACTGCAAATCAAACGTGGTATCGAAGTGGGTCATATCTTCCAGTTGGGTCAGAAATACTCTGAAGCATTGGGCTGTAAAGTCTTGGGTGAAGATGGCAAACCATTCACTGTGACCATGGGTTGCTATGGTATTGGGGTAACACGTGTGGTTGCGTCTGCCATTGAACAAAACTTTGACGAGAAAGGCATTATTTGGCCAACTGCCATTGCCCCGTTTGAAGTGGCCATTGTACCGATGAATGCACATAAATCACCACGCACAGTAGAAGCAGCTGAAGCGCTTTATGCTGAACTCACTGCTGCGGGTTATGACGTAATTCTAGATGATCGTAACGAACGTCCAGGCGTTAAATTTTCTGACCTTGAGTTGACCGGTATTCCACACCGTATTGTGATTGGTGAAAAAGGCTTGGATGCAGGTACTTTTGAATATAAAGGTCGCCGTGATGCTGAATCTGTAAATATTTCCAAAGAAGAGTTGTTGGCTAAAATCGCTAAATAATTTTGCTTTCTTAATAAAAAAATCCCGTCAAGTACGGGATTTTTTATTCTTTTTAACTTAACAGAATTTATGTCCACCGAAGCAGTTCGGTTGAAAGTTCTGGCCTTTAAGCTCTAAATTTTTCAAAGGAAAATCAAGAAGTGCCGGGTTTTTAATTTCTTTCACATCTAAAGCTCCATCAAATACACAATTCAAAAGACTTCCACATGCTCTGGGTTTTGATGTTAAATCATGATTAATCCCTGCAATGGTTTGTGCTAATACCGCATTAGTAATATCCACACCTTTATTTGGACTAATATCACCAAGATTTACCTCATCCTCGATTGCCATCCACCAACCTTGATTAGCAGCAACGGCAGCACCCGGCCAAAGTATTTTTTGCGATTGTAATGATAAAGATGCTGGGTTATTCAAATACAATGCATGGATTAAGCCAAGATCTTGATCCACTGTAATATCTGTTCTAAGGCCTGTCATATAGCCTGTAATTTGTTTATCCAGTGTAAGCTCAAATAAATCCAGTGGCTTTAAAATGGCCTTTAATGGGCCACTAAAATCAATTCTGTCAACTGTACCAGTCCCCTTTAATTTAACTTCACTCATTCGTGTTCCTGAAACTATAGTGGCTGGAATCACAAATGGCGCATTGGTACTTGTTAAATTAAAAGTATAATCATTCGATTTATAATGAAGTTCCAGATCCTGCCCCAATATTGTTCCCGTAACAGCACCTTCAATATATTTATTGCCAGTTGATGCATAGGTCATTGTTCTTGGATTAGTTACAGCTGTTCCTTTGGCTTCTTTAGTCTTCATATATCCACTAAAACTATTAATACCATTTGGTGTGGCCGTATTTTCTGTACCCATAGTCAGTAGACCTGAAATCTTTTCTGCACTTAAACGGAAACCCAAAACTTCACGTGTAGATGCCTGATTTGGATTTTTTATAGCAAATTGAACAAAAGGATTAGTAATCAAGGCAGAGGTCGCAGCACGATCCATTCCATTTGCAGAATTACCACTTAAGGAAATATGATCAATATCAATATCACAACCAGTTGCACCATTAATTCCTCCACAACCAAGTTGCAGTTTTTTAATATTGGCATTAATTTCCATTTCAGCTTCTAGACCCAATTTATAAAATGAGATATTTCTCTGGTCATATGCCTCTCCCAAATTATCAACTTGGTTAAATCCGGCCTGAACCTCCATTGACAATAAAGCTTGTCCATTAATATTTGAAAGCTCCTGATCTTCTAATGAGGTTAATGCAGATACATGACCACTCAATCCCACCATCGCCGCAACTAGACTCTTTAATATTATTTTTTTCATTTTTCTCATCCTGAATTTAGCGTGGTGTGATTCCCAGCGTGCTACGAATAGTGCCACCAGTCAGTGCAATACTTGCCATGTTTTGCATATTGCCATTGGTCGCCATCGCAAAATTGGTTTTAAATGGTGTCGCGATATTATTTTCATAATTGAGTTTGACCTGATTATCCAACGTTACGGTATCAGCACTGACACGAACTTTCCCATTAACACCCAAATGACCTTCCATCCGGTTAAAGTTGATCGAAGAAACGTTTAATGCTCCTGTTGTTAAATCAATATCTTCATTGGAGATACTGAAGTAGCTACCCAGATTAGCTTTATCTGCACTTTCTTCTGATGTGAGTGGCCTAAATTTAAAGTTTGCATCAAATGACAAAAAGTTGGTATCTGGTGAACTTGCGGTTGGATCTACCCCAGGAATAATCAGAAGCTCACCATTTCCATCGAGCTTAAAGGCAATATTGGTCAGTACATCATCACGTTTAGAAAAATTATCGTGAGGCACATAGCCTCCGCATTTACTGACTGATGCAGTGCTACAGTTATATTTAGATCCTGGTAATTGCCCCATTGCGAGCTCTGCTTTTGCTGCAATCAGTAATTTATCGGCACGAATATAAATCCCTTCATCTTCATAGCCAATAATCCCTTCAGATTTAATTAAAGCATCGATATTTCTAAAGCCTGCATAATAGTTAACAGCTTCACCCTGTACACCGTCCTGACCATCAATCAATATAATTGAAGTTGTACTTGGCAGACCGGTTTTCTTGTCGACCCCGTATCCTTCAGTAGAAGCCATGATGTTATAAGCAATTGCCTGCTTATTATCTGTTCCATAAGTTGTTCCAGACAACGCGACATTGGCATTTAAATTATAAATAGGAATACCGATTCCCCATGAACCGCCATCCCCACCAAGTTCTGTCAAGGAATTATCTGAAATAAAACGTGCTTTCGCAGCAATTGCCTGAAAGTCCATTCCTCGTACTGCAATAAAAGCAAAATCCTCTCCATCTCCTGCTGTACTCAGTGTCTGTTTCAGTACATCACTACTATGCCCCAAGGTTTTTCGCATATTTTCATTGATGATAAAATCGAGACTTTTAGCCGTAATAGTATTTATATAAATATCACCAAAATCGATATAGGCATTTTTACCATGTAAATTTCCATCAGCATTCCGTGTTGTCAGGGGCCTAATATTGGAGAATTGGACTGCATAGCTTCCATGGCCAGTATGACCAATTTCAAGCACGGTAGGCGCGATGTTGCTTGGGTGACCACTAGCAGCACCAGTAAAGTCGGCAGATAAGCCCAGATGCAAACCCCCTTCACCCACCAGATCGCTATATCCTGCTGCAGTTTTGTCTTGACGCTGTAAAACACCATTTAACTTGTTACTTACATCAAAAGTACCAATCTGGGTTTGATCGGCATTCATGGATAATCTGGCATTGGTCACCGCACCTGAAGCCCCAAGACGCATAATATTTTTACGTTCGTTATTTGGCGTGTTATAACGCAAGTCAATATTAACGCCAGGATTGGTCGGATTAACCCGGCCAATAGCAATATCAGTGGTATCCTCAACACGTTTTAAATCCACGTAATGGTCTTGATTGCCATTTCGGGTAGTGAGTACAACACCTTCATTGGGGTCAATGTACATATAGCCCTGACCCGCAAAATTAAAGTTAAAGTCATTTAAAATCAGGCTATTTTCACCTAGTTTATGACTAATGGTGGCATTTTTAAGTTGAAAATCGATACTGGCAATTGCTTCTTTATTAAATAAACCTGCAGTAGTTTGTAATAGAACACTAAGCGGCGTAGAGGTACTAATCCCTAATGCACCTAGACTTTGACTAGATTGTACGCCAGCAGTCCGAATACTATTCGCAGACTGGCTACATGGATTGGTCGTACAGGCTGTCTTTACCAGTTTTAAATCTGCAGTGGCTTGAAATGGTGAAACACTTGCAGCAAGCCTAAGTCCTGCCCCTTGTGAAGTAGCACCTACATCTATTTCAAGTTGACTAATAATTGGCTTATTATCTTTTCCAATAATTTCAACATTATGTAGACCTAAACCCATTTTAGTACTGGCAGTTGGATTGGGATCATACCAATTGACTTGAGCAATGTTGGCTTTAGAAATTTCATGAGTAATCACCATACCATCTTGTCCAGTGACTTCGCTCAATTCCTGCTCTTCAATGGTTTCAAGTGCATAAGCTTGCTGTATAAGACACATGCATACCGTTAGTAACTTCAACTTTATTGTTGTTTTTTTCATTTTTATATCCTTATGCTGTACTTGACGCTGCGATTAACAACGACTTTGTGCCCCACCTGTACAGTTATAACCAAATATTTTCAAATTACCGGACATATGCAGATTTCCATGAACATTCAATCCCATAAAACCTTTTTCGGCCCCCTTATCAAATGAAGGCACATCTTGTGTCGAGGTAGAAAAACCGCCTTCGGTATTATAGGTGCGTGCTGTATAAGTGTCATAAGTACCTGTATTGGCATAACCTTCTAGTGCACCACCCCCTGTACCCGTTTCAATCGACACTGTACTGAAACCCAAGTTTCTGATTTTCAAAGGTTTGTCATCATAAAAGCTGACTTTCATCGCTGTTTGCGGTTCATTACGATGATTAATGATGGTTGTTCCATCGATAGAAAACTTGTCAATCTGAATCGTGCCCTGAATACCTTTAAATACTAACCATTTTTTATTCCCATTGGCATCGACATGATTATTTGGGGCTATTGCCAAACGGCAAAACTGTTTTGTTGCACCACATGTTGTCGGATCTAAAACATAAAATACTTCTAGTGGATTATCATTTCCATCAAGTCGAGAAATTGTATCTTTGGTTAAATCTGTGGCGTAAATATGATTTAAGGATAAAGTCCAGTTAAGGTCTGCTCCGCCCTGTCCTACTGTCTCAGTTAACTCTTGCTGATTAAGGACTTCCAATCCGGCTTGACTGAGCATAGAGGTACATATCAATGCGCAGAGGGTCAATAATTTGGACATTTTTATACTCCCTTACAGACCAGTTGTTCTAATTTTTAAATGCTGAATCAGTACGCCATCAATGACTGCAGACCCAAAATTCTTACTTATACCATCAGTACTCTTGAATACGACTCCCGTGGAGTTGGGGCCATCTTTGGCGCGCAGCAAATTTGTTCCTGGGATACGCTCTGTAGTCCCTATTGAAATACTACTGTGAGTGGCGTTACGGCCTTGATAAAGCACGGTCGCATCTGAAGCATTATTTTTAATCGGCGTACCACAACTATAGACATTACAGGTTGAACCTTTTAAATCAGATTCTCCTAGTCCACCCCCATAATTCTGATAAATTTGATTATAGATAGCAGGAATATTTGGAATACGTGTCACTTCTAAAATAATATTATTGCCTTCTGAACCGACCACAAAAGGCTGATACATATTACCGAGCACCAGGTTAATATTTGGACTATATAAATATAAACCCTCAGAATCATGAAATATGGGAGCAGCACTTCCGTTTAAGGCTGGGGTCGGGACATTACCATCAAGTGCATCTGTTTTTGCTGCGGTACTTAGACGAATACCTTTACTGTTAAGATTGCTATCGCTACTGCTTAGAGTTTCTGGCCGATCATTGGTATTTAAACGAACGATACTTGCCATTCCTAAAGTTTGATTATAGTCCTTATTATCCGATTCCAAGGTTTGGAATAACCGAACTTGCGAACCATTTAAACTGAGACCATTGGCAACAAATTGCGTTCTTAATCGGTAATTTGTATCAAGCCCTGAAGTGGGCCCACCTGTTATAGGATCGACAACATTAGAGGAATTAAGCTCACGTGCAAAAATATCACTCCAAAACCCCAATTTAATATTATTATCACTTTCATCTGGAGCAATCTTGGCAAGAGGCGCTTCTAGAGCAATATAGCCTACATCTTTAGCAGCGTCCTTAAACTGTTTGACGCTTTCAGTTCCTGCCCGGAATAACCAAGGATTATCTGCAGATCCCCAACTAAAACCCTGATTACTGTATCGCGTGCTCAGCGAGTCATCACTTTTTGATAATGCCAGACCATAAATGAAAACATCTGCCTTGGTACGCAGGCTTCCAATATTGGCATTTTGTGCAGCAGCTTTTGCCATATTTATTGCATTTCGTACAACTTCATCATGCACGGTATTACTGGCTGTTGTTGCCTGTTCTTTCGCATAATCTGCAGCCAACTGATTTAGCATTTCAGTGGTCTTGGCTGCAAGCTGACTATCTACTGTATTTTTAATGACATTTGCACGAACATAGCTTGGAAACTGCTGTTTAAAACTTTGGTAAAAAGGTGAATTTGGAAGATTCGCTGCATAATTATTTCCGTATAACAATTCAATCATTTCCAGAGTATTTTTAAGTGCAGCTGCTTTCGACCGATCAGTTAACCATGGGGTAATTGACTCTTTTGTTGTACCATCATTTACAAAATTCAAGCCAGCTGAACTACCATTATAATAATCAGCATAACGCTGATCATAATACTGTTTCATAATTGGTGAATCGAGATATTGTTGGACTAGACTACCACGATAGCTAGCAGCATATTCAGCTGTAATTTCACTCGCTACGCGGGTGCGATTGTCTGTAATATAAGCATCTCGGCTTGATGCATACGTATCTCCATATACATGGTTATAGATTCTCGCACGTTCAGCTAGATAAGCATTATGGTAAGTATTGCTATAAACTTTATCGTATAAACGCTCCCCTAGCTTTTCATAGTTTTCACCAGTTGGAATAATGCGAATAAAACCCGTATCCGCCTGTCCCGGATTTTCAATACCTCTGGCATAACTGGAACCAGCAGAAATATCTTTAGGGCCTTGAAACACCATTTTAAAATCATCAAGTACGAGCGCAACCCCCTCACCCGTGGTGTCAGAAAGAGAAGAATCTGATAATTCCTGCATCGCATGCGCAGAAGGCAACAGGATTAAACCAATTGTCATTGCTAAATAATTTTTGCGAAATTTAAATAGATCTTTTATCTGAGTCATCTCACTCTTTCCTTTTTATCCGATGCTCCGCATCTTTATGTTTCAGCTTCCCAGCCGCTACATTTTGTTTTTTATGATGCATTGCATCTTTTTTATGGTTATTCGGAATCTATTATGCTGACTTTTAATACAGATGCCAAAGTCAATTGAAGTAAAAACCTGAGTTTCCGATGAATGAAAATCTCAAAAAAATAAACGGGACATGTAGTCCCGTTATTCAATATTTTAAACTGCTTAGGTCTTCGGCAAAGTAACGCCAGTTTGGCCTTGATATTTTCCGCCACGATCTTTATATGACGTTTCACACACTTCATCAGACTCAAAAAATAGCATTTGTGCGACACCTTCCCCTGCATAAATACGCGCAGGAAGGTTGGTGGTATTTGAGAACTCTAAAGTTACATGACCTTCCCACTCTGGCTCAAGCGGAGTGACGTTGACAATGATACCGCAACGCGCATAAGTCGACTTGCCCAGGCAAACCGTCAGTACATTACGTGGAATACGGAAATACTCGATGGTACGGGCCAATGCAAATGAGTTCGGTGGAATAATACAAACATCCGATTCAATATCAATAAAGCTGCGTTCATCAAAGTTCTTCGGATCGACAATTGCAGAATGCACATTGGTAAATACTTTAAATTCCCGTGCACAACGCACGTCATAACCATAGCTCGATACGCCATACGAAATCAGCTTTTGACCATTTTCATCCAAACGTACCTGGTTTTCTGCATACGGTTCAATCATGCCGTGTTTTTCGCTCATTTCGCGAATCCAACGATCAGACTTAATTGCCATTGATATAATCCAAAAATCTTAAGAACAAGTTATTGCGACGTACTTTAACTGAAATTGCCCCCAATGAAAATAAGTGAAGCGCTTGCAGCCACAGTGGATAAAAAATTGCTGATAGATATCAGCTTATAAACTTAAAAGTGCAGAATAGCTTAAAGGAATCGAAAAGCTCATTAACACCAGTGATGCGGTTTTTTGCAGGTTTTTTTGATTGAGCCAGCGACTGTTTTTTCTGGCCAGTATTGAGCCGAGGAAAGTCCAGAAGAATGCAATCGGAATCAGCAAAACCAGGAATACTAACATATGAGTCACATAGTGCTGACTGCTTTTCCAGACAATCACCGGAAAGATCGCTGAAGCAAATAAAAGTGCTTTAGGATTTAACAAGGTTGCCAGAAATAGTTCTCGTACACGAATCGAGACATTTTCAAAATTTTCACTGAGTTCTGCCGTGCGCCATAATTTCACAGCCAGAAAAAGGATATAGCCGGCACTAAACAGCTTGAGAATGGTCGGCAAAAGCGGAAGATGAACGGAAATTTTTCCGATCAGAATGCCCCAAAAGCTAATGGCAATCAGATAGCCAAAGGCTTCAGCAGGAATTAAACGAAATGTTTTTTTAAATCCGGCCTGTATGCCTGAAGATGCCAATAAGGTATTGGTTGGGCCTGGTGTTAAAAGAATGGTTGCCACTAAACCAATAAAAAACCATGAAATCATAGTTTGACCTCGCTCTAATCCGCGTAGCATAGAATAGTTCGGTCAATGCTGCAAAAAAATAATTGTAAGAGAACATATAATCAGAATTCACACTGAATTAAATCAATTTAATTCAATCACTTGAAACCATTTTGGGAACCAATACGCAACAGTCATTTCAGTCAATTTTCTTAATTTAAAGCTGTTTATTTCCGTGAATTATTAATAAAAAAGCCCTAACTTGAATTAGGGCTTAAATATGTGAACTCTCTATTTAATGGGTCAATTAGAAAATTCGGCTCTGATCTTTTTCGGCCTTAGGTAGCTGCGCTGCAATTTTTTCTGCAATCAGCATATAGCTTTCGGCTGCATCATCTCCGGCAATGACTGAAGGTGTGCCAGCATCGGCATTTTCACGAATTTCAGCATCTAAAGGTAAGCGACCCAATAATGGAATATGATATTGCTCAGACAGTTTATCTCCACCGCCTGTGCCAAAAATCTGTTCTTCAAAACCACAATTTGAACAGATATGGGTCGACATATTTTCAATCACGCCCATGATCGGAATTTGCACACGGTTAAACAGTTCAATGCCTTTGGTCGCATCGAGTAGGGCCACGTTTTGTGGTGTAGTGACAATCACTGCCCCGGTTACCGGAATGCGCTGTGCCAACGTCAACTGGATATCCCCTGTACCGGGTGGCATATCAATCATCAGAACATCAAGATCTGGCCATAAGGTCTGGTTAAATAATTGCATCAATGCACCGGTGGCTTTCGGTCCACGCCAAGCCACTGGAGTATTGTGATCACCAGTTAAATGGCCAATCGATAACACTGCCATTCCATAGGCTTCGATAGGGACAAACTGTTCCGCTTCGATCATCGGCGTTTTGCCCGCATTACCGAGCATGGTCGGAATACTCGGACCATAAATATCGGCATCCAGCACACCGACCTTTAAGCCTAATTTTTGCAGAGCCAGTGCCAGATTCACTGTAGTCGTCGATTTACCTACACCGCCCTTGCCGGATGACACCAGAATCACATTTTGAATACGTGGATGTTTTGGTACATCACGTTGCTGAGGTGCAGCTTTTTGAATCGGTGGATTATTGGGATCAGCTTCTTCTTGTTTTGCAGGCTGGGCGGAGGCATCCACCACAGGGGGAAGATTGGGTTTTGCTTCTGCTTTAGGCTGACTGGAACAGCTTTCACCTTTGGCATGCTTATGCCCGCAGCCATCCGATTTATGACTTTTAGGCCCAGTTTTTTGCTGAATCACATGCATATTCAGTTCTTGAATACCACATTTTTGCAAAGCTTGCGCCAGTTCATCATGGATTTGTTGCAGATCTTGTTTTTCTTCAGGATAAGTATTTAAGGTGATTTGTAGGATCTCAGCTTGAACATTGACCTGAGTAATACGCTGTTTGAGCGGATCATTTGAATTTGGCAACAGATAGTTTTGCAATACTTTTTGCACAGCTTCTTCGTTCACCTCCTGCGAAGGTGAAAAGACCGATTTGAGCGAAGAAAGCCACGACATAGGTTACTCCAAAACTATAGATAGATATCCGAATGGCATAGTTTAACGGGGTTTTCGCTTAAGGTTAAGCACTCTGCCGAGAAGATCGAGGAGATATCTGCAATTTCCAACCATTTTACTTGGTTTTGTTGGATTGTAGCGGATAGGCATGCTAAAAGTGAATCAATCAAAGTAAAGCCAACTGGATTCTTTTTGATGTGAAAAGAATTTTTATTGATTTTAGGTGTAGCAAGCCACTTTAACCTTCTTTGATTAAAGTGGCTCTACAATAATCACAGTCTATTTATGATTTTTATTATTTTCAGACTTGTGCTGCTGATCCTTGGCATTTTTATCCTGATCTTCTTTAGATTCACTCTTGTCAGACTGACCTGATTTCGATTCTGAATTTTGAGCTTTGGCATCTTTTTGCTGATCAGAATCATTGCCCTGAGATTGATTTTCTTTCATTTTATTCATGCTATCAGCCGCCATCTGTTTCAGCTCACCCAGCTTGGTAGAGGCTTCACTGACTAACTCAGTAATCTTCTGTTTTGTATCTTCAAACTTATGTACAGCCTCATCTTTTAAATTGGCCATGCTTGCCTGTTGATCGGTCTGAGCTTCTTTAGCATTTTGTTTATCTGACTGATTCGATGATTTATCTTCAGTGCTATGATCAGCTTTTGCCTTTTTTGCGTCATCTGAACCTTGATCATCATTTTTCTGACCGTTGGACTTGCCATGTTTTAGCTCATTCAGAAGTTTTTCGCCTTTTTGTAATAGCTCCTCACCAATCGCAATTGCCTTCGCTTTTAAATCATCCATCTTAAAGCTTTCAGTTTTGTTATCTGATTGCTCATTTTTTGAATCATCTTTTTGATCAGATGGCTGCTCTTTAGAGTCTTTATCCTTCGATTCCGAGTCAGTACCTGTATCTTTAGAGTTTTGTTTGCTATCAGAATTTTCATCAGTCTGGTGTGGCTTTGTATCTTGTGTATCATGCGACTGATTGTGCTTCTGGTCATTCTGGTTTTGCTTTTGCTCTTCTTTGGCTTTCTGATTTAATTGTTTCTCATGTTGTTCTTTGTCTTGATTTTGCTTTGAACTATTGCTCTGGTTCTGCTGAGTCATGAGGTACCCTCCTTAGGCATATCATATAAACAATCAGCCATTTTTTAGCACAAAGCGTGGGGCAAATCGGGCGCAGTAAGCAAACTGCAACAAAGCCTGTACATGTTGTTGCTATTGTTTGCAGTCTGTAGCATGAGCTGCGCCCAATCAGTATTGCAAAGATCAATAATCCAACTCTTTTGGATTCTGGCGATTCAAGTCAATCGATTACTTGGGGTTTCGACAAAGTCTGGCTTGGTAAGCCTGTCAGCACATTTTCTTTGGCTGCCCAATTCAAATGCCGTCATAGCATAATGTCCAAAGCCAAAGAGTCAGTGTTGCCAATTCACATCAGATGTTTATAGGATGCAAATGCATCAGGAGATATTATTTCAAGTCAGACACGCAAGGTGCTCATAAAGCTGACCGCAGAGAACAACCAGATCAACAGAATGAAGCTGCGTGCTTGATTGAAGTTGTCGACATCTGTGCCATGTAGCATGTTATGACGGCTCATGGTCACATTCGAGCTTGAATCCATTTTATAGGCAGCAAGTTCAGCAAAATACGGATTCAGTTCAATCGCAATTTTAGACTTATGCCACAGGCTTTTAATTTCATTGCCTTTTAAACCCGGTACGATTTTATAGACATCGACAAACTTGGTGCCATTTTGCTTGAGGAAACCTGCTTTGATCAGGATATCTGTCAAAATACCTTCGAGCTGCGCATAAACATTTGGAATACAACCGCTGTAAAAGCCAAGTTTGTACATTTTCAAGCTTTCAAGCAGCACCAAACGGCGCTTGGCTTTGATGTCTTCATCAATCTCTAAGGCATCAAAGGCTTTCAGCATTTCAGTTTGGAAATATTCGCTATTGATCATATCGAGTAGCTTAAATTGCTCAATATCTTCAAACTGGTGAGTGGCCGGCCAAAAATGCATCAAATTTAAAGCATCATTGGCAAACTTTGCGCCAATCGGTTGATCGAGCTGATCTGCCAGCACTTGGAAATAAGCATCTTGCGCGACTAAACCCGATAAGTTTTTGATTAAAAGTGTATGTTCATCTGCCGAGATGTCTTCAAGATAAGCTTCTGCATCTTTTAAAATCTGACTGCCCAACTGTTTTTGACTCGCTGCATTTTGTTTAATACGCGTGACAGGTTGGTCAAAATCAAAATCATCTTCGTCAATCATGGTTTTCTAGCTCAAAGCTTTTAGATCAATGGCCTATTATCACTGTTATTGGCAACGCAATATAGAGAAATCTACATTTCCAAGACATTCTGTAAATACAAAGACCTTTCGACACGAATTAGCGGTGAAATGGAATTGATTCGCTTAAAGGATTGCTTTGTATTCGGACCTGCATCAGGTAAAATCATCCACCTTGCATAATATACGAATGAGAGAGTCATATCCGTGCGTAATATCTTAGTCACTAACGCCCTTCCATACGCCAATGGCCCGATTCATATGGGTCACCTACTCGGTTATATCCAAGCTGATATTTGGGTACGTGCGATGCGTGCAATGGGTCATGATGTGACTTATGTCTGCGCGGACGATGCTCACGGCACAGCCATCATGTTACGTGCTGAAGCCAACGGAATTTCACCGGAAGCACAAATTGCCAACGTGCAAAAAGAACATATCCGTGATTTTGACGGTTTTGCGGTGCACTTCGATCATTATGATTCTACCCATAGCGATACCAACCGCGCACGTGCATCTGAAATCTATCTCAAAAACCGTGATGCCGGCAATATCGCGGTTCGTCCTGTCACCCAGCTTTTCGATCCTGAAAAAGGCATGTTCCTCTCCGACCGTTTCATTAAAGGCACCTGCCCGAAATGTAAAGTAGAAGATCAATATGGCGATTCATGTGAAGTTTGCGGTGCAACTTATAATGCAACCGAATTATTGAACCCACATTCGACTTTAAGCGGTGCAACACCTGTCGAAAAATCATCTGACCATTACTTCTTTAAGTTGCCGAATTTTGGTGAATACCTGCAAAAATGGACACGTGATGAAGGCCGCTTACCGGTCTCGATTGCCAACAAATTAGATGAATGGTTTGAAAATGGCCTGAACGATTGGGATATCTCGCGTGATGCGCCATATTTCGGTTTTGAAATTCCAGACGCACCCAACAAATACTTTTACGTGTGGGTCGATGCGCCAATTGGCTACATGTCGAGTTTTGAAAACTATATCAAAACCAAACGTCCTGATTTAAGCTTTGATGACTACTGGAAAAAAGATTCTAAAAATGAGGTGTATCACTTCATTGGTAAAGACATTGTGTATTTCCATGCGCTGTTCTGGCCGGCAATGCTAGAAGGTGCTAACTACCGTACGCCATCAGGGTTATTTGTAAACGGTTTCTTGACTGTAAATGGTCAGAAAATGTCGAAATCTCGCGGCACATTTATTAAAGCGGAAACCTATTTAGAGCATTTAAACCCTGAATATTTACGCTACTACTTCGCGTCGAAACTTTCAGACAAAGTTGAAGATTCTGACTTGAATCTGGATGATTTCGTTCAAAAAGTAAATTCTGACTTGGTTGGTAAAGTGGTCAACATTGCCAGCCGTTGTGCGAAGTTCATCAATACTAAATTTGATAACAAGTTAAGTGCAAACTGTGCAGAGCCTGAATTGGTTCAAAGCTTCATTGATGCGGGTGATTCAATCGCAGCACAATATGAGTCACGTGAATTCTCTGCTGCGATTCGTGAAATCATGGCACTTGCAGATAAAGCGAACCAATATATCGATGAGAAAAAGCCTTGGGCGCTGGCGAAGCAGGAAGGTCAGGAACAACAAGTACATGACGTATGTTCTGTCGGTATTAACTTGTTCCGTCAATTGGCTGTTTATTTGGCTCCGGTGTTGCCAACACTGGCGCAACAAGTTCAAGATTTCTTGCAATTAGAATCTTTCAACTTCGCTTCTCGTGAAACGATTCTGCTGGGTCATGAAATTGCATTGTTCCAACCATTGATGCAACGTGTAGATCCAAAAGCGGTTGCCGCAATGGTCGATGCGTCTAAAGATTCTTTGGCTGCCCCTGCTGAAACAGCAAAAACGGAAAAGAAAAAAGAGAAGAAAGCATCGACGAAGCCTGAAGCTAAAGTCGGCGAAGCTGAAATTATTAATATTGATGATTTTATGAAAGTTGACCTGCGTGTGGCTGAGGTTTTGGAAGCTGCAACGGTTGAAGGTTCTGACAAACTTCTTCAATTGACTTTAAATGTCGGTGAAGCTGAGCCACGTAATGTGTTCAGTGGTATTCGTGAGTTCTATAAACCAGAAGACCTAAAAGGTAAATTGGTGGTGATGGTGGCTAACCTTGCGCCACGCAAGATGCGTTTTGGTATTTCGAACGGTATGGTTTTAGCTGCGGGTAATGGCGAAGGGGTTTGGGTGATTTCACCTGAATCTGGTGCTAAACCGGGTGATAAAGTGTCTTAAGGTTTCCATTTTAAGCAAAGAAAGCCTCTACTGATGTAGAGGCTTTTTTATTGGACTATATTTCCCTCATCCTTGCCTTCTCCCAGAGGGAGAAGGAGTTTTCATTACTAAATAAATTTCAGGATGTTCCCTCTCCTTTTAGGAGAGGGTCAGGGAGAGGTAAATTTAGACACTATTATCAAGTACTGATATATTGCGTTAAATTTAATTACTTTAAAAAAAATATGAATAACTTTATTAAATACTTATGCCTATACATTCCTTTAATTCTTATAGGAATTAGTATTTTAGGATCAATTTTTATTTTTTCCAACCAAACATTCAATTTTGGAAGCTCTAAGATAATTGATGCTAATTTATCTGCTCAATTCGGTAATTTATATGGTGGACTAATTGGAACTATACTTAGTGCGTCTAGTGTATTTCTTTTAATTTACACAATATTCCACCAAAAAATTGAAACGCAAAAAAATAATTTAGAGAATAATTTTTTTAAAATGCTTGATTATCACAATCAACATTTGAATTACATATGCATTCCTCATCTAAATGCTGAAAAAGGAATGGTTGAGGGAAAAAGGGCTTTTATACAATTTAAAATTCAGTTTAAAAACATATTGGAAATTACCCAGGCTACATTAGATCATAGAAATATTAACTATACACAAGATGACTTAGTTGACATCAGTTATATTATTTTTTATTACGGCTTAGAGGGCTCGTGGACTACATTCATTCTTAATAAATGCAAAAAGTATCATTTTATTAATTCAGTTACACTTAAGGAAATCCAACAAAAACTTAATCAGAAAATTGATAAAAAACTAGTGAGAGCAAATCAAACATACCTAAGCTCTTATTTTAGAAATATGTATAATGCAATAAAAATGATCGATGAAAGCGATATTTTAACTCTAGAAGAAAAGAAAAATTTAATAAAAATACTACGCGCTCAGCTTTCTAACCCTGAATTATATATTCTCTTTTTTAATATTATCTCAAGATTTGGTAAAAAATGGATTGAGAACAACTTCATTGAAAAATATGAACTAATTAAAAATATTCCATATGATTACTGTGAAGGATACGACCCTAAAATATATTTTTCATCGATCGAGTTTGAAGAAGATGAATATTGATTCAATTGCTCTGCGACATGAATGTCGCCCGTTTGTTAGGGGTAAATGGGCGTGGCCTCTAACGAAAAGAAGGATTTTGTTACTTTTGCCCTGACAAAAGTAAATAGGAAATATACTTTGATGGTTATTAATGTTTTTTCTAGAAAATCTCATAATAAAACCTTCATACGATCATAAAAAAGCCTCTATCTCTAGAGGCTTTTTTATTGCTGGGTCACTTAGCCTTGCAACACAAATTCCCAAATCACATAGCCCAGTCCAAAACCAAGTAGTGAATATAAGGTAATAATGAAAAATACAAAGCTGGCATTGTTTTTTCTTTTCCAAAAACTCATCGCGACACCCAAAGCTTGTTCGTAATACCCTATGTTAACGAGCTTTTAATAAAAAGTGAAATACATCTAAGCATTTTATTTATAATAATATTTTTACAAAAAACACATTCTTTACTTTCAAAAAATCAATATACAGATTCACACTGAATTTTTAGTACAGATGCTAAATCGCCATTTCGATTTAAAAAAATAGTAAATATATTCATATTCTTTTTTATCAATATCCATGCTAATACATAGAGTTGACTTTAATTACATAAGAATAGCCATGAAATACCTCAGCTCTTATCTTGTCGGATCACTCCTTGCTTTAGGTTCATTGGCAGGTATTTCCCCAACACACGCACAAACGCCTTCCACTTTAGAACAACAAAAACAGGTTCCCGGATATTATCAATACAGCTTTGGAGATTACCAGATTACTGCCCTGCTGGATGGCACCAATTATTTAGCCAAAGCCTTGTTTAAGGATATTCCTGAAGCAGAAGTGAATCAGATTTTAAAAAAATATTATGTTGACCAAAGCAAAGGCATCCAGACCTCCGTCAATGCTTTCCTGGTAAATACAGGCAAAGAACTGGTCTTGGTGGATAGCGGTGCTTCTAGCTGTAATGGGCCAAACTTTGGGTCTATTTATTCAAATTTACAGGCATCTGGACAAAAGCCTGAGCAAGTCAATTCAATCTTATTAACGCATTTACATCCTGATCATGTTTGCGGCATCAGTAATAACGGCGTTGCCAATTTTGCCAATGCGAATATTTATGTATCGCGAGCCGAACTGGATTTCTGGATGAATCCTAAAAGTGTAGAAAAATTACCAAAAGCAAAACAGGCCGGTTTTTTGGGTACAGTCGATAAAATCAAGAAAGCCATCGCACCTTATCAGGCCAAAGGTCAGTTAAAGACCTTTAAAGCTGGCGATAAAATCCATGGTTTTGATGTGATCAGTTCAGCTGGGCATACACCGGGACATTTTGGTTTTAGCTTAAAATCACAAGGTCAGGAAATGATATTTATTGGGGATATTGTACACTCCCATACCATTCAGTTTGACCGTCCACAGACCGCTATAGATTTTGATATCGATCCGAAAAAAGCGGTTGAAACCCGCTTAAAGTATTTTGCGGAATATGCAAAGAATGGCCAGACGGTGGCAGCACCACATTTACCATTTCCGGGGATTGGGCATGTCTATTCTAAAGATGCTAAAAGCTACCAATGGATCCCCTTGCATTTTAAAGATTAATTTCAAATGATCAGCTGTCCCTTGGAAAGCTAGCAAGAATGATCACTTTCCAAGGATGAGGACTTCAAGTGTTGAAACTATTTCATTCCGAAAATAAGTTTTAGTCCGAGCACGGTCATCACCGCACCTGCTGCCCGGTCAAACAATGCCTTAAACTTTAAATACACACGGCGCGGCTTTTCAGCAGAAAGTGCGACAGCCACGAGTGAGCACCAGCCAGCATCAATAAAGAAACATAAAATGGGCAAAGCAAAGTAGAAATAGTTCGGAATTTCTTTTGGTAATAAGGCGGTAAAAATACTGGCCAGCACAATCGCAATTTTTGGATTCGACAACTGCGTGATTAAACCTGTGGTAAAAGCGCGACGTAAAGACATCTGTTTGGTAATGCTCGAATCTGCCTCAATCGGATCTTTGGCATGCTTAATAATTTTAAAAGCCAGCCAAAGTAAATATAGCCCCCCACAAATTTTTAAGGCCAGATAAGCCGAAGGCACAGCCAGCAAAAATGCCTGCAAACCCAGTACTGCCAGCAAACCGAAAATTGCTGCACCTAGACCAGTTCCCAGTGCAGTAAATAAACCATGTTTACGTGAAATCGCAATTGAATTTTTTGCCACATAAATAGAAGTCGGCCCGGGACTCATTGCACCTAACATCAGGGCAACAGCAATTGAGCCTAAAATCCAGAATGATTCCACGAGATAACCTGACTTAAAAATTGAAGGATTATTTTAAGCAAAAACCGGATGATTTGCTTTAAAAATTTCAGTATTGGTCAGGAATTTTAGTTACTGTAATGGCTTACTGTTTTAACTGATCCTGAGCAATGAATTGCGTGCCTAACAGTTGGTAATCCTGATCATGTACCGGTACACCGCCAATAATCATGGTACGGGTCTCTGTTTTAGGTTTATTCATCGCATCATCACAACCCGACAAACTGAGCATTACGCCGACCAAAACAGCATAGGACAATATTTTCATTATTCTACCCTCCTCAGGGTTTCCTGTATTTAGATTAGCATCCCTGCTTAAATAATCAGCAGAATATTTGTGACATTCTGCGTCAATTTTTATCTCATGCCTGAAAATGACTTATTCTCAATCCCTGATCTTTACTGCTTTCGCTATAATGGCCGAATAACTGACTGTGTTAATTTTTATGTTTGCAGAGATTGCCCAAAATATTCCCGATCAACAGATTAATTTTCACGATATTATTTTAACAATACGTCGTCTGGATCTGGTACATCCGCAAATTTCAGGCAACAAGTTTTTTAAACTGAAATACAATTTTCTGGAAGCACAAAGACAGGGTTATCGGCAGATTCTCAGCTTTGGTGGTGCGTATTCCAATCATATTGCGGCCACTGCATTTGCCGCACAGCAGTTTGGTTTTCAAAGTGTGGGGATTATTCGGGGTGAGGAGCTGGCCCATCGGCCACTCAATCCGACTTTAGCCACCGCACGGCAGTTGGGGATGCAGCTACATTTTGTCAGTCGTGAACACTATCGTCGCAAGCAACAGCCTGAGTATCTGGCCGAAATCGCACAACAATTTCCTGAGCATTATCTCATTCCTGAAGGTGGAACCAACGCTTTGGCCATTCAGGGCTGTCAGGAAATTTTAAGCCCGCAAGATGCTCAATTTGATGTGGTTTGCTGCGCAGTAGGCACTGGTGGAACCATCACTGGTCTGATCGAAGCCAGTCAGGCGCATCAGCAGGTTTTAGGATTTTCAGCGCTGCAAGGCTCATTTTTAAAAGATGAAGTCGCGCAACTAACCAGCAAAACCAACTGGACTATTCTGGATGATTATTGCTGTGGCGGCTATGCCAAAACCAGCACAGCCCTTATACAGTTTATTCGGGATTTTGAAACCGAATTTGCCATTCCACTAGAGCAGGTCTATACCGCTAAAATGTTGATGGGCATCTTTGATTTGATTGAAAAAGATTATTTCCCAGCAGGATCTAGACTGCTGGTGATTCATAGCGGCGGGTTGCAAGGCCGTAACATGGATACTATTTCTACAATTGCTTAAGCCTGAATCGGTTGATTATTATTCAGCGCAATCATCCCTTTGACCAAGCGGTAGATATGCCAGATAAAGACCAGAAAGATGATTAGAAATCCGATCAAGATCATAGTTAATAAGCCACCAACAATATAACCCAGCAAACTGACCCAGAAGGTTTTAATCTGCCAGTCCACATGACTTTCCAGCCAGGTGCCGCGCATTTCATCACGTTTAATATAGTTCATGATAATGGCTATAAATGGGGTCACACCCAGAAAAAACCCCAGAATATAAAGAATATAACTGATCAGGTTGTATTGTTTTAGATCCTCTGACGTTGCCATAAGCCCTGCCTTATTATTGTGATTTTTGTAAAACTGTACAAAAACTATGCATGATTTTAAGCCGACTTACAAATATTTTATGTTTAAACTCTAATACGAATCGGCAATCAGCCTGTTGATTGTTCAGGAATAGAGAAAGCGGAAATAAAATTGTCTATAATGCTTTCCTTTTGTTCTCCCTCGAGTGTTTTATGTCTTCCAAGCAATACGATGTTCTCGTCATAGGTGCCGGTGCTTCAGGTTTAATGACGGCGTATATGGCTGCACAACGTGGGCGTAAAGTCGTAGTGGTGGAAAAAGCCAATAAAGTTGGCAAAAAAATCCTGATGTCTGGCGGCGGTAAATGTAATTTTACCAATCTGGAGATCGAACCAAGCCATTATATTTCGCATAATCCACATTTCGTGATTTCAGCATTAACGCGTTATAGCAATTGGGACTTTATTGGCCTGGTCTGTGAATATGGTATTGCTTATGAAGAGCGCAAACATGGACAACTGTTTACCCTCAATGGTGCAAAAGATATTCTGTCAATGCTATTGGCAGAATGTGACAAGACCGGTCTGGTCGATCTTAAAACCAGCTGCGAAGTAAAGGCAGTCAATCCGGTCGATGATCAAGGCTTTCAAGTCGCTACATCACTTGGATATTTTGAGGTTGAATCTGTAGTAGTGGCATCCGGCGGCTTGTCCATTCCGACGCTGGGCGGTTCGGGCATTGGCTATGAAATCGCAAAACAGTTTGGACATCATGTTTATCCGACCCGTGCCGGTTTGGTGCCCTTCACTTTCTCTGATGGATTTAAGGAAGTGACCACTCGTTTAAGCGGGAATGCCGTAGAAGCGACCCTTTCCAATGAGCTCAACAGTTTTACCGAAGCGCTGCTATTTACCCATCGCGGTTTAAGTGGCCCAAGCTCCCTGCAATTGTCCAATTACTGGAATGTTGGTCAGAGTTTTAAGGTCGATTTCTTACCAAGTGCAGATTTACTGGATTTCTTTAAAAGCAAAAAACAAAGCCAGCCCAAAGTGTTATTACGCACCTTAGTCAATGAATTTTTACCGAAAAGTGTCGTGGCTGAATTACAGAGCCTGATCTGGGCTGAGGTCGCAGAAACCGTAATTGGTAATATCAGTGATAATCAACTGGAGCAGATTGCGACACGGCTGCATGGTTTTGAAGTGAAACCATCCGGAACAGAAGGCTACCGTACTGCGGAAGTGACTTTGGGCGGTGTGGATACCAGCGAGGTTTCTTCAAAAACCATGGAAAGTCAAAAGCAGAAAGGCCTGTATTTTATTGGTGAGGTGCTGGATGTTACCGGACATTTGGGCGGCTATAATTTCCAATGGGCATGGTCATCTGCGCATGCCGCATCGGAATATATTTAATCAATAGATCATCAAGACTGATATTTAGTTCATTCCAGATAATCTGTCTTAAACAGCTTGAGATTGGCCGTATTTCCTAAACGGTCAATCGTCAGCTGCATTTTTCGAGTGGCTTCTCGCAAATATAGCGGTGCTTCATCTGCTGAAGTGTTCTTGAATGTATATGATAGTGTTTGCCACATGATGTTGATCTCCCTTTTTTATATTTTTAATGCAAGAAGAATACCAAAATCATTTTGGTATTCACCTGAATATTATATATTTCTTAAAGGCCAAATTCTATTGTTTGTTATTCAGCAGAATTCTTTCAGTTAAATTCGTCTGTATCAGGTATTTTCCTATCCAGCGCTCGCTCTGACTGCTCGTCCTGTTTGCTCTTCACAAAAATAAATCGATAGGCCGCGGTAAAAAAGCCAATGGTAATTCCCGCGATAACCAAAGGAGCCAGAACTTTGTTGGGTTTCTTGCTATTCATTTATTTTTCCTCGTGACTGAAAAAAATCGACCACATGAGCGTGGCCGATTTTGGTTAAAAATGACAGGTTATTTCAGGTCATCTTTTTTCTGAGTGGAACGATCAATATCGACATTTGGTTCTTTTTCTCCGGTTGAACCAAATGGATTATTGACTGGCGGATGAGTCGGATCGACTTTTACTGAATCAGGTACGGCTTGATCCGCATCCGGATTGACCGGATCAATACCCAATGATTCATCATCCTGCGGTGCAGTGGTGAGGATTGCCGGTGTGGTATGCGATAAGTCCGTACTCATTGGCGTAGTACCCTCTGCGTCTGAATCTTGATTTGGCACAATACCTGCTCCTGGCGTAGTGGTTGAAGAATCAGTAGTACCGGTCATGTTTTGTGAACGGTCGGAGTATTGTCCCATTGATGTATCTGTAGAACCCATCCCCATCGCTGCACCTGTCGTGCCTGCCATGTCCGTTGTACTTGAAGTACTCTGAGTACCTAATCCTGAAAATATGCTGTTTTCAGCTTGATCTTTGACTGGATTCGGTTCTTTGGCTTCGCGTTTTGCTTTATCAATCAGATCTGTTAAAACTCGCTCCGCAGGCTGACGACCACCCAGACCAAAAGCCAGAGCAAATGCTACTGCGACAGCACCCAGCGTTAAACCAAATGCCAGGTTCACAATCGAGTCGGCAATACCCATGGCACGTAGACCCATGGCAACGACCAAGCCCATAATCAGGACACGCACCAGATTCGCTAACCAGCGTGAGCTGTTATATTCACCGCGTTGTACGATGTTCGCGACAATATTTGCCAGCCAGAAACCGATCACCAGAATCACGGCACCGAGCAAGATGTTGGCGCCGAAGTAAATAAACATCGCAATCAGGCCGCTCACCTGTTCAAAGCCGAGACGGTCTGCTGCTTCGGACACTGCAAATAACATGGTGAACAATACGATCAGATAACCGACCACACTCGAAAGTTTAGTGGTGCCTAAAAAACGCTGTACATCCAGTTTGGCAGGAATTTCATCAACACCTGTACCCGATACCACTTCAACCACCAGACGTGCGACCAGTTTAGAGACCACATAAGCCAGAATCAGAATTAAGGCAGCAGCAATAATATTCGGAATGGCATTCATGATTTCATACAGCATCGCCGTGGCAGGCTGAGAAATCGCTTCGACACCCAATGCTTCAAAAGCAATAATCAATGCAGTAATGATCACGACAGCGAAGATGAATGAACCAATCACCTGTGCCACATTGGAATTTTTGAAAATACCTACTTTTTCAGCTTGTTGTTGTACATTCAGACTGTTTAATAGGCCTTCAACAATACCGCGAACAATTTTTGCCAGAATATAACCGACAAAAATGATCACTGCAGCAATAAAGATATTTGGTAAGTAGCTTACGACATCAGTCAGCATATTCTGAACTGGTAACAACAGACCGTTGAGTCCCAGAATAGACAGTACGATTGGCAAGAACAGTAATAAAATTAACCAGTAAGCAATTTCACTGATGTTCTGACTAATGGGACTGACACCCACTTCAGCACTGAGTTTTTCGTCTAGTTGGGTTCGGTCAAGTAGCTTTTGTAGCCCTATTTTCACCAGGTTGGCGACAATCCATCCTATGAATCCGACTGCAATTGCACCTAGTAACTGCGGGATAAATAACAGGAATTGCTGAATCATATTACTGAAAGGACCACTGATACTGGTCAGGTTGAGTACATTCAGTGAACCAATTACGGCAATAATCAGAATAATCCAGAACACCACCCGGGCAATAATACTTTCGATATTAGAGCGATGGCCTGTCGCCGTATTTAAATGTGTATTGGTTCCAAGTTTTTGCAAGACTTTCTTGACTGCTGCCGAAACCAGTAATGCAATGATCCAACCAATGACTAATATGGCAATTGCACTCAGAATGGGATGAAACTGATCCCAATAATACATGGCGTCGAAGCCGCCACGCGGACTTCTCATATAATCATTCATGTTGTTTTACCCTCTTTGTTATTAAGCTATTTATCTGAAATCGGGAGCCTATCCTTGAAACATTCAGCCCCTTCTTCTTTCGGATTCACCTTCAGATTTGATGTTTTTAGACTTGAGCCAGCTAGCTATCATTAGCTTAAACATCACAATATATTGCAAAAAAGCCCCAGTGGTTTCACTAGAGCTTTTGATATATGTCTGAGTTATCGAGCCGCCTGTGCATCATCTGTCGCAGTTGCTGTTGCTTCTGTTCCATCACCTAGCGTTGCAGTAGCTTCTGTAGGTTCACCGACTGGAGTCGTATTGTTTGGTGTCGCAGGTTGCACATTAGGGTTCGGATGTCCAGCAGGTGCATCATTTGCGTCTGGATTCATGTCAGCAAACATATAGAACAGTAATGCCAGTAAAAAGATACCTACCAAAATCAAGATATAAACAGGAATACGCTTTTTTTGCGTCACTGCTGTCTGATGATCTAAAGGTGGTTTTTTATTGAAATCATCGACCATAACCATCCTCACTCTTTGTTATTCATAAGTAGATTTTTAGCATAACAAGCAGTTAAAACAGCTTCTGTGACAAAACATGGTGAGATGGTGACGGGATGTAAGTTATATGTATGAATAATATTTAGAATAATCTTTAAGCAATCGTGCTCATTTTTAATTCACTGATCGCTACTGGTTGATGGTGAATGGGTTTAACTCAGTATTATCCTGCTATTCATTTTCCCCTCATGTGAATGACATAGAAAATTACTGGCAGATCAACACATCTAATCGCTTGAATAATTGCAACACTATTCGCTTAAACCTTCTTATAGAGCTATATAAAGCGTATCAGAAAAAAAAAGGCTCTATAATCAATCTGATAATGAGGTTTAGCTTCTCCATTCTTTTCCAATCCCAGTTTGCTTGAGTTGCCTGAGTGGTATGCAGTCCTTTGAAATTCAAGAGCTTCAGTACGCGACCTCAGGGCAGAACCAACACTAAAATTTGCGCTAAACAATAGCACTGCTCAGTTTCTATAAAATGGGCTATAATGTGTCCCTCATTTTTTTATTTCATCGAGCTCTATGGCGTATCGTCAACAAAGTGTATCGTTGGATCTTGACACTGATGTCACCCACCAATGCACTTTGCATCATACTCGCGATCAGCATCTGATCGGGATTATCGAATTCAGTAAACCGAGTTTTGCACTGCGCTGGCAAGACCTGGAGTATTTCCGTCGTCGTACTGAAGAGTTTTCCGTGATGCCTTTCCCGGACTGTGTCAACGCAATGATTATCGATATCCGAGATGTAACAGCATGGCTTGACAATGAAGTGCCAATTATTCCATGGCGTTTATTGGAAGAGGATTGTCCGGTACGCTTAGTCGTCCCTGCGGATCGTCTTGAGCACTACGCTGGATTCTTTGAACCGACCTGGCTCAGTTCCGATGTCGAAACGGCCATTCAAGAAATTCGTGAATCGATGGATATGTTTGTGCATTAAGCTTGAACCGATAAAAAAACCTCCAGTTTGGAGGTTTTTTTGTGACTTTTTCTTTCTTATGCTTGTAGTTCAATCTCTTTATTTATTTGCATTCCTTTGAGCATCCCACAGATTTCCTTTTCTGATTCAGTAACATTTCAGCAATAAATTCAGCTTGAGTCATGCTTGAATCATCAACTAAGATGAATATAAACGAATACTTAGACTTTATAGCAATAATCAGAATATTGTCTTAGCAGCGCCTGAAAACGGGCGTACTCATAATAATTGAAAATGAAAAATGGAGTTTCACGATGAAAACAAAGACTCAATTCGCTACGCTGCTGTGTGCCAGTGCCCTGACCTTGGGACTGAGTGCCTGTAGTGATAATCAGGCACCAAGCAATCAGCAAGGCAGCGAGAATACTTCTGGCACGCTCAATAAGATCAAACAGTCCGGCACGATTGTATTAGGTTATCGTGACTCCTCGATTCCATTTTCTTATATCGCTGACAATCCGAATCAGCCGGTCGGCTATGCCCATGACCTGCAATTAAAAGTGGTCGAAGCCGTCAAACAAAAGCTGAATCTTCCTGATTTAAAAATCCGCTACAACCTGGTGACCAGCCAGAACCGGATTCCACTGGTCTCCAACGGTACGGTTGATCTGGAATGTGGCTCGACGACGAATAATAAGGAACGCCAGCAACAGGTCGATTTCTCTGTCGGCTTTTTTCAAGTAGGTTCCCGTCTATTAACCGCAACCAATTCTGGTATTCAAGATTTTAGCGATCTGAAAGGCAAAAAACTGGTGACCACTGCCGGCACCACATCGGAACGCTATATTCGTCAGCATGAAAAAGAATTGGGCATTGGTGAAATTATTTCGACCAAAGACCATGCAGAATCCTTTTTAATGCTGCAAAGTGGCCGTGCTGCTGCCTTTATGATGGATGACATTTTACTGGCGGGAGAAAAATCCAAGGCTAAAAATCCGCAACAATGGCACATTGTAGGTACAGCGCCCATCAATGAAATCTATGGCTGTATGTTACGTAAGGGAGACCCCGAATTTAAGCAGGTGGTAGATGACGCGATTAAAGCCACATATAGCTCCGGTGAAATCAATAGCATGTACCAGAAATGGTTCCAGTCGCCAATTCCACCGAAAAATATCAACCTGAACTTTGCCATGTCTGATGACTTGAAGGCCCTGATCAGCACCCCGCATGATCGCGATCAATAGATTCTGAATCTTATTCATCTGCTTAAGCATCACCTGTTTAAGCCCATTTTGGAGTGATCATGAATTACAGCTGGAATTGGGGTGTCTTATTACAACCGACCGGGATTGGTGATAGCACCTATCTCAACTGGATCATGACTGGCCTCGGCTGGTTAGCGGTCATTGCGATTGTAGCCTGGTCGATTGCCATGCTCTTGGGTAGCCTGCTGGGCATCATGCGCACCTTGCCCAGCCCAACGGCCCGGGCGATTGGTAGCGCTTATGTCACCATTTTTCGGAATGTGCCTTTACTGATCCAGTTATTTATCTGGTTCTATGTGGTTCCGAATTTTCTGCCGAACAGCATTCAAAGCTGGTGGATCAATGATCTGGGAGCCAATACCACGGCGCTGATTTCAGCCAGTATTGGTTTGGGACTGTTTACCGCAGCGCGGGTTTGTGAGCAGGTGCGTACCGGGATTGAAGCCATTCCACCCGGGCAGATCAATGCCGGCTATGCTATGGGGTTTAGCACCACACAATTATATCGCTATGTGATTTTACCGCAGTCTTTTCGCATGATCTTACCTCCCTTAAGTTCTGAGCTGACCAACTGTGTCAAGAACACCTCGGTGGCCTCACTGGTCGGGGTTGCGGAACTCATTTCCCAGATGAAAACCATCAGCGAATATACGCAAAATACCATTGAGATTTACACCTATGTCACCCTGATTTTTATCCTGATCAATGTCTGCCTGATTGGCTTGATGAACTTTCTGGAAAAGCGCCTTCAGGTGCCCGGTCTGATTGCGGGGACTAAATAATGGAATGGTTCACTGCATTTTTTCAGGATTTACAATTATCCGCACCTGCCCTATGGCATGGTCTGAGTATTACTTTAAAAGTCTTATTTTTTGCCACTATTGGCGGGGTCTTTATTGGCACCTTACTGGCATTGATGCGGCTGTCTTCAATCAAGGTGTTGAACTGGATTGCCAAGGGTTATGTCAACCTGTTCCGTTCAATTCCCCTGCTGTTGGTACTGATGTGGTTCTACTTCGCTGTGCCTTTTATCTATACTGGGGTGACTGGAAAATATCTGACCGTGGATACGGCACTGGTGTCCAGTATTGTGGCTTTTATGCTGTTTGAAGCCGCCTATTTTTCCGAAATTGTCCGTGCCGGAATCCAGTCTATTCCGAAGGGACAAACAGATGCGGCCTCTGCCCTCGGCATGAGCTATGGCCAGTCCATGCGCCTGATTGTACTGCCTCAGGCCTTTCGCAAAATGACACCGCTATTATTACAACAGACCATTATTTTGTTTCAGGATTCCACCATGGTGTATGCAATTGGCCTGCTGGACTTTTTCCGCACCAATTATGTGCGTGGTGACCTGATGGGTTTACTCACCCAATATATTCTTTTTGCCGGTTTGGTCTATTTCACCATCAGTATGATCGCCACCTATATTGTTAAAAAATTACAGCAGAGGTTAACTGTATGAACGAAGCCAAAGTCATGATTGACCTCCAGCATGTCAGTAAATGGTATAAAGATTTTCAGGTACTGACCGACTGTACCACCCAGATTCGGCAAGGTGAAGTGGTGGTGGTTTGTGGTCCTTCCGGTTCAGGAAAATCCACCCTGATTAAAACTGTCAATGGTCTGGAACCTGTTCAGCAAGGCAGTATTCTGGTCGATGGAATTAAAATTAATGATCCGAAAACCAATTTAAATAAACTAAGAAGTCGCGTGGGCATGGTATTTCAGCATTTTGAATTGTTCCCGCATCTCAGTATTACCGAGAACCTGAGCATTGCCCAGATCAAGGTATTGGGTCGTTCTGAAGCCGAAGCCAAACAGAAAGGACTTGCCTATCTGGATCGTGTCGGCTTAAGTGCACAGGCCAATAAATTCCCGGCACAACTTTCTGGCGGACAACAGCAACGTGTCGCGATTGCCCGTGCGCTGAGCATGGATCCGATTGCCATGTTGTTTGATGAACCAACTTCTGCGCTTGACCCTGAAATGATTAATGAGGTGCTCGATGTCATGGTCGGTCTGGCCAAAGAAGGCATGACCATGATGTGTGTCACCCACGAAATGGGCTTTGCCCGACAGGTTGCCAACCGGGTCATCTTTATGGATCAGGGAAAAATTGTGGAAGATTGCAGTAAAGATGATTTCTTTAATACAGCGCGTGGTGAGCGTGCCCAGCAATTCCTGAACAAGATTCTGCACTAAGCTGTCATTATTCACCTTGCAGATAAAAAAGCTCATCCAAGGATGAGCTTTTTTTATCTGCAATTCAGACTTACCAATAATTCTCGACTGCAATATTGCCTTCGCCACGCCGGTTCATGATCAGGCCACGGGCTTTTAAGGCTTCTTTGGTATCATCGACCATTTCCGGGTTACCGCAAAGCATGACATGGGTGGTTTGCGGATTGAGCTGCATACCTACGGCTTTTTCCAGTTCACCATTGGCAATCAGCACCGGTAAACGATCGTGCAAAGGTGCATCAGGCTCACGGGTAATAATCGGAATAAATTTAAATCCGCTATGTCCTTCGCCAAAGGTTTCGGCAATTTCCTGAATCCGTTCCACATAAGCGAGTTCAGCCCGGCTACGCACGCTATATACCAGATTGATTTTTTCGTATTTGCTCCAGGTTTCAAAGTCTTGCAACATGCACAGAAACGGTGCCAGACCAGTTCCAGTGCCCAATAACCACAAGTCTTTGGGTAAGGGCAACTGATAACGGGCCAGCGTCAGATAACCATAGGGAATTTTTTCCAGAAATAGCTCATCCCCTACTTTAAGGTGCTGTAAATTGGAGGTAAATTTACCTTCTGGAACCACAATCGAAAAAAACTCCAGAGTTTCATCAAAAGGAGATGACACCACCGAATAGGCACGAACCACCAGTTCATCTCCCACCTGCAGGCCAATACGCGCAAATTGCCCCGCAGTGAATTTGAAGTGTGCCGGGCGTGTCATGGTGAAACTGAATAATGTATTGGTCCAGCGGTGTACAGATAAAACTTTTTCTAGGCTAAATTTTTCAATTGACATGATTTCAACGTGGCATGAAAGACTGTGCTCATGGTAGCATGGCAATATAATTTATTAATATTTTTTAAATGTTAAGGCTCTACTCATGCGCATGACTTTACGCCAATTGGCTGTTTTTGTAGCAGTGGCACAAGAGGGTACCGTAACGAAGGCTAGCGATGCCGTCAAACTTACTCAAAGTGCGGCTAGTATGGCTTTAGCAGATCTGGAAGATGGTCTGGGTGCTCCATTATTTGACCGTCTAGGCAAACGTTTACAGCTCAATGACTTGGGGCGCTTTCTTCTCCCTCAAGCGCTGGAAATTTTAGGTCGATGCGAATCTTTTGAACAGGTTGCGAAAGGTGAGCTTCAAAGTATCGATTTACGTTTAGGTGCAACCCTGACCATTTCAGATTACCTGATTCCTGACCTGATGGCCGATTTTCTAAAAATTCAGCCTCAAGCGCATTTACAGCTGCAAGTTGGTAATACCCGTCAAATGATTGAAGCGGTGAATCAGTTCCAGCTGGATCTGGCCTTGATCGAAGGCTCCTGTCATCTGCCACAACTGCAATGTATCCATTGGCGCGATGATGAGCTGGCGGTGTGCTGTGCACCGGATCATCCCCTAGCGCAATTGAACCGTGAGCTGACCGCGGAAGATTTCAAATCTGTAGAGTGGATTCTGCGCGAAGAAGGTTCAGGTACTCGCGAAGTCTTTGATAATGCCATTTTGAAAGATGTGCCGGATGCCAATATCCGTCTGACACTTGGCCATAATGAAGCAATTTTGAAAATCGTAGCCGGCGGAATCGGCATGTCCTGTATTTCCAAACTTGCGATTGAGCCTTTACGCGAGAAAGGTCAACTGGTGATTCTCAATACTCCGTTCTGGTCTTTAACGCGTCCATTGTTTATGCTGGTACATCGCCAGAAATATCAGGGGCCAGGCCTGAGAGCCTTTATGAATTTTTGTGAAAGCTAAAATATTAGAAGCACCTTCAGGTGCTTTTTTTAGGATTCATCAAAACTGACTTTCACATGGTATCCCATCGCCGTCACCATCCATTTTAGTATTTGGACAGTTACGAATGAAAAATAATGCTTCCTCATAAGAACCCATCTGACTACAGTGTTCTCGACCATCGCATTTAAATTGAGATACAGATGGCGAAGTCGTTTCTGAAGTTTTCGAATTAACTGGGTTACTTTGGCTTCTTAACTCAGTGCCTTGATTTTCCAGGTTCTTCCTGCCCTGCTCAGATAATCCTTGCATAGGTAGATCACCTTGCGCTGCTCGCTGTTCAGCGACAATTCGTTGCTGCTCTACCATCAGTCCTTCCAGCTTTTGCTGTTTTTGAACTTGGTAGCTTTGGTATTTGTTATAAACAAGAACAGCAAGAATCACCATAATCACCAGTCCTGATATTGTGATTATTTTTGATGTAGTTGATGATTTTTTCTTTTCATAACGTAGAGAAGCTCTGGTTTCAGTATCTCCATGTAGATCATTGTTTTGTGTAACAGGAACTTCTTGCTTAATATCCAAGCGAATAATATGGTTTGCCTTAAACTTTCCATTATCTTCCACAATCAAAAACTTTAATTTTTCCCCCATTTTTGGCGGAATATTTTTATTGGGAAAGTCTTTGACATGGAAAAATAAATCTTTGGATTGCCCTTCGATCTGAATAAAACCAAAACCACGATCTTCGTTATAGGTTTTGATTTTCCCCTCTTGAAACATAATTCACTCTTGTCTTTGATATTTTTAATAATTGTAATAAAAAATACATCAAAAAGCTTTTATGAAATTCTTTAATAGAAAAACCAAAAAACCACTTATAGGCGCTTTTTTTAAATTGAAGAATAGAGAAATACCGAGTTAAAAATAGAAAGTTAAAAATTTCTGGTTTAAATTTATACTTCGCCCAAAATTATAAAACCAACTGCGGATACCAGTGCCAACCATAGCATTGGACTAAAAAGAATTGAACGCTTTAACGGAACAGATATTGTGGGTGCCAAATATGGTAATGCCACAACTTCCGCTACAAACTCGTCCTGTACTTTGACATCTAGGCGTACCATATTGTCCAATATTATGGTTTCCTGATGAGGAATCATTCTAAATTTAAGCAGTTCTCCAATTTGAGGATCAATTTCAGGTGAAGGTAAGTCCTGTAGCCTAAAACTTAGTTCTTGAGCGTCATCTGCTAACTCAATGCTGCCTGTACCACGTTCGGAATCATAAGTTTTAATTTTTCCATTCCTAAACATGACATTTATCCCTATAAATCAACAGATAGTATTTTAAGTGAGAAGGAATAGAGATGATTGTAGCGCTTTGGTAGACGTTTTATTGTTTGCGTAACGAAGTACAAGCTTTAAGTTACAAAAACTGATGTAAGACTATAGTTCATGAATTTTTAGATAAAAAAGAGGCGAAAATGCCTCTTCATTTAGTCAAATTCACGGTTAATTAACGCTTGAGATTTGATAGTAATGCGGAAGTAATTGACTGGTTATGTGCAGCGACCTTAGATTTTTTAGCTTTCTTTGAAGTATCCTCAACACGTTCAATCTTAATGGCTTTATACTTATCGCCATTTTCTACCACATTAAATTTCACGCGTTCATTGCGTTTTGGCTCGCCTTCTGCCGCAGGAAAGTCTGAAATATGGAAGAACACATCTCCCTCAGCTGAACCAATAAAACCAAAACCTTTTGCAGGGTCGTACTGTTTGATTTTGCCCTGATATAATTCATCTTTCATGCTGTTGTCCTATGCTGAAAATGCCCGATCTACATTATATAAAAAAGAGGCTGTAGTAGCCCCTTTTTTCGTCCTGTTCAAAAATTAGTCTTTCTGAACTGAACCAAAGATTTTATCGCCAGCATCACCAAGACCCGGAACGATATAACCATTTTCATTTAAACCGCTGTCGATTGATGCAGTGAACATGATCACATCAGGATGTGCAGCCTCTACACGCTTAATACCTTCCGGTGCGGCAACCAGAACCATAACACGAATGTCTTTACAGCCACTGGCTTTGAGCACATCAATTGCAGCTACAAGAGAAGAACCTGTCGCCAACATCGGATCAATGATCATCGCGATACGGTTTTGTACGTCTGGAACCAGTTTTTTATAATAAGTACGGGCTTCCAGGGTTTCTTCATCACGCTCTAAACCGAGTACAGATACTTTTGCACTTGGAATCAGATTTAAGAAACCATCCAGCATGCCAATACCGGCACGTAGAATCGGCACAACCGTGATTTTTTTACCGGCAATACGGTCAACTGTGACAGCACCATTCCAGCCATCAATATCATGTTCAACCATTGGCAGGTCTTTAGTCGCTTCATAAGTCAGAAGCATGGTCACTTCTTGAGCTAACTCGCGGAAGTTTTTGGTACTGATATCTGCACGACGGAGTAAACCGAGCTTATGTCGGATGAGCGGATGACGGATTTCATGGATTGCCACAGGAGAACACCTAAAAGGTTAAAGATAAATTTCCGCTATTATAAAGGCTTTTATTGATTTGTATAAATAAAAAAGCCCCCAATCATGGAGGCTTTTTTGTAATAACGTCAATCTTCGCAGATATTAGTTAAAACCACTTTGAACCAAAGTGAAAATGAATTGCTGTAATTCAGGTGATATTGCGAAGAACGCATATTTAGAAATCGCAATCACTGGATCTGGATAAACACCAATCACAAGTACGGCAAGTGCAGCAAGTAATACCATGATACCGCCGACTTTTTGACCCCAATGATTCACCGCATCTAGACGTGGTGTTTCAGGTGGTGTCATGTACAGCACGACCATCACGCGCAGGTAGTAGTACAAACCAATACCTGAACCCAGGATCACCATTGCAGTTAGGAACCAAGCCTCGCCTGCAACTGCAGTTTTAATCACCAGGAACTTACCGATAAAGCCGGCAGTTAAAGGAATACCTGCAAGAGACAGCATCATTACGGTTAATACAGCAGTCAGGACTGGACGGCGCCAGAACAGACCACGGTATTCAGCCAGACTACCCGCTTCATCCGTATTGTTATACGGACTCGACATCAGCGTCACAACACCGAAAGCACCAATCGTGGTTAATACATAAGTAATCACATACACGTTTACACTTTCAAAAGTCGCAAAACCTTGAACCTGTAAGAAATCGGTATTACGTGAACTGACGATGGCAACCAGCAAATAACCAAAGTGCGCAATTGAAGAGTATGCCAGAATACGTTTCAGGTTCACTTGGCGAACAGCCAGCAAGTTACCTGCAAGAATCGACAATACTGCAATAATCGAAATGATCGTTACGAAGCTGTCTGCCAGGATTAAACCTGAAGACAAAACATAACGAACAAACAGACCAATCATCGCCACTTTTGCCACAGTCGCAAGGAAAGTCGCGATTGGTGCTGGTGCACCTGCGTAGACGTCTGGTGTCCATTTGTGGAATGGTGCCAGCGATAATTTAAATGCCACAGCAAATACAATTAAGGCCAGACCAATTATCACAGCTGGCTGACTGAATACAGTAAACAGTTTGCCCGGTTCAGCAACGAAACTTAAAGTACCTGTGTAGGCATAAATATAGGCCATACCCATCAGCAGCATTGCAGACGCAGTTGCTGAAAGCACCAGATATTTCACACCTGCTTCAAGCGATTGAGAACGTTGATGTGTATATGCCAACAGGCCGTATACAGGAATCGACATCAACTCAAGGCTAATAAAGAATGATGCATAGTGCGAGCTTGCCACCATTAACATTGCACCCGCGACGGATATCAACATCAAGATATACAGCTCTTCACGGTTATCTTTATAAGTTTCGATATACGCGTGTGACAAGGTACTACAGGCAAGTGCAGCAATCAGAATCACAAACTGGTACAACATCGTAAATGGATCTACGATGAACAGATTCATCACATTGGCAGGTGCAAATGTGCCTGCCAACAGAACGAAAATGATATAGAACGCTGCTAAGTTCAGACCAACAACAGTCGTCGTCGCAACAAGATTATGGTTACGCTTGATTGCCGTCAGCAACATCACGACGATCGCAGTTAACGACACGATCATCACAGGTGCGAGCGGCATAAGCTCAGAAAAAGACATTGTGAAGTTCATGGCTTATTGGATCTCCACATTTTCAAGTTGAGTCGTTACCTGATCAGCAACTTCAACCACTTCTTGAACTGGAATGTAGCTATTCGCTAACCACGCCATGCTTGAGTTAGACACATCAAGGAAGCTTTGTGGGTATAGACCAAGCCAAAGTAGACCAAACGCACAGATCAACAATAACGCGATTTCACGTACATTCAGATCTTTTAACGGATGTGTATAGTGCTGTTTTTGCGCTTCGTTTGGCACACCAAACAGGGCTTTGTGAATCAGGATTAGACCGTACAGACCTGCAAAGACCAGACTGATTGCCGCAAGAATAGTGAACGCCGGGAATTGTGCATAAGCACCCATCAAGATCAGGAACTCACCAATGAAGTTACCCAGACCTGGAATACCGACAAGCGCCGCAACAAAGAACATCAGGAAGAATGCAAGATACGGGAACTGACCACGCATCCCCCCCATCAAACGCATGTCACGCGTATGCACACGCTCATATACCTGACCACACATAATGAACAGTGCAGCAGAGGAAATACCATGTGCCAACATCATGATCATCAGACCCTGGAAGGTCAGGATGTTACCTGCGTAAATCGCAAGTAAAACAAAGCCCATGTGGGAAATAGATGTATACGCCAGTAAGCGTTTCATGTCGGTTTGCTGGAAAGCACACCAAGCACCGTAGAAGATACCGATTAAACCCAGAATGATCGCGATATCTGCAAACTGAGCCGAAGCTGCCGGGAAGAACGGAATCACGAAACGCAATAAACCGTACGCCGCAGTTTTAATCAAGATACCTGCAAGGTCAACAGAACCCGCTGTTGGTGCTTGCGCATGCGCATCTGGTAACCAGCCGTGTAATGGGAAAACTGGAAGTTTTACCGCAAAACCGATGAATAAACAGATCATGAATGCATAAGCCACCGCTGGCGCCTGAGCGTCAAGCGTATTCGCCACACCTAATAGATAGTTGTAGTCGAAACGGATTTCGCCAGTCATGGTATAGCCCACAGTCACCAGACCAAGGATACCAATCAGCATCACCAAACCGGCAACCTGCGTGTAAATGAAGAACTTGTTAGCTGCATAAACACGTGACTTGCCCTCTGCCCCTTTATGACCCCAAAGGGCAATCAGGAAGTAGATCGGCACCAGCATCATCTCCCAGAAGAAGAAGAACAGGAATAAGTCAATCGCCAGAAACACACCGATGACACCACCTAAAGACCATAAAAGGTTCAAGTGGAAGAAACCAACGTTCTTTTGAATCTCGCCCCATGAACAGCCGACTGCCAGCACACCCAGGAGTGCAGTCAAACCAACCATAAGAAGTGATAAACCATCCACGGCTAAGTGAATGTTAATGCCCAGGGTTTGAATCCAAGGCAATTTGAATTCGGCAGCCCACGAAGGTGTAGCACCGCCTAATTCATAGTTGTAAGTACCAGTCTGCCAAAGGACTATGGTCAAGACCAAGGTCACCAGCATACCGATCAGCGCGATATAACGCGGCAAGTGTTGGTCGAGTTTATCGACCAACCAGCATATGAAACCTGCAATGAACGGAATGAGGATCAGAGCCGGCAAAATAATATTGTTTGGAGCTTCCATTTTATTTCCCCACGACCTGAATCACGATCAAGATCATCAGTAGGACAACGACACCGAGCCCCATACTAGATGCATATTCACGCAGTGAACCGGTTTGACGTGAACTTGTAAAGCTGTGACCACTTTTGACCAGTGCAGGAAGTACCAGCCATAAGCCATCAATTGGATCACGACCGAACAGTTTAGCGAACAGCAAATATGGCTTGACGAAAATCAGGTCATAAAGCTTGTCGAAACCTAATGCATTACGGCAGATATTGACCAGACCCGCACCCACAGAAGTGGCAGCAAAACGTTTGACTGCATTGTAAGCAAAAGCGAACAGCACCACACCGACCACAAGACCCGTCAATGCAACAGCAATGGCGATGTATTCAGCACCATGTGCACCTGCTTCAAGCGCTTCAGGAATAATGAAGGCTGGAATTTGGGCTGCATCTAGAATGCTCATCACGGGTGCTTTCAGTACGATTGCCAGACCTGTCGAAAGGACAGCAAGAATCGCCAGTGGCGCCCAGTAAGTTGCACCTTTGATTTCATGATAAGGCGTGTTTTCTTTGCCGAAGAATACCACCCAGATTAGACGGAATGTATAAATCGAGGTTAAGAAAGCACCTGCAACACCGACCCAGTACAGCGTGTTATACACTGGTAAACCAGCAATATGACTTTGCGTCCAGACTGCAGCAAGAATTGCGTCTTTTGAGAAGAAACCAATGGTCAGGAATGGAATCGCTGCCAAGGCACCGCCACCAATCGCGAAACATGCAAACAGGAATTTGTTCTTGTAGAACAAACCGCCCATCTTGAAGATGTTTTGTTCGTGATGGTAAGCCAGAATCACCGCACCAGACGACAAGAACAAGAGTGCCTTGAAGAATGCGTGAGTCAGCATGTGGAATAGACCCGCCTGGTATGCTTCAGCACCTACTGCCATAAACATATAACCGAGCTGACTCATGGTTGAGTAAGCCAGAATACGTTTGATGTCGGTCTGAACCAATGCAGCAAAACCAGCTACAAGCAAGGTCACCGCACCTGTGATCGAAATAAACACCATCACTTCTGGCGCAAGTTCAAAGACTGCAAACAGACGGCAGCACAGGTAAACACCCGCCGTTACCATGGTTGCAGCATGGATCAATGCAGAAACAGGTGTTGGACCTGCCATTGCATCGGCCAACCATGTTTGTAATGGGATCTGTGCAGATTTACCTGCCGCACCCAAGAACAATAACAATGCTGTCCAGATGGTCAGCGAAGAACTTTGCGTCATTACAGTCGCTGCATTTTCAACGATGTACTGAATGTTCAAAGTACCGAATTGCTGGAAGATCAGGAACATGGCAATCAGCAGGAATACGTCACCGATACGGGTAACAGTAAACGCCTTGATTGCCGCCAGACCATTTGCAGGGTTCTGGTAGTAATAACCAATCAGCAGGTATGAACACAGACCTACACCTTCCCAACCTAAGAACAATAACGCCAAGTTATCGCCAAGCACGAGAAGCAACATGCTTGCAACGAACAGGTTGAAGTAAGAGAAGAAACGTGCAAAGTCTTCTTCACCGCGCATGTACCATGAAGCAAAGATGTGAATTAAGAAACCCACACCTGTCACCATGCCCAGCATCAGTAAAGACAAACCGTCGAGCTGCAAGCTGATGCCCGGTGCAAAACCACCGACATTGAACCAGGTCCACAGGTGCTGAACATAGAGTTCTTTACCATTGTTAACAAAGTCCAGACCTGCAATCAGTGCAAACAGTGCCGATAAACCAACAGCACCAACACCAATTATCGCTGCAACATTTTCAGGAAGCTTGTTGCGCCCCGCCGCTAACAGGACAAAACCAATGAGCGGAAATAAAATTGTTAGATATAAATAACTCATCCGCGCATCTCACTAGCAGCATCCACATCCAGGTGATGGAAGCGATGATAGAACTGAAGGACGATCGCGAGACCAATACAAGCCTCTGCCGCAGCAAGCGTCAGGATCAGGATGAACATGATCTGACCATCTGGCTGTGCCCATGCACTGCCCGCCAGGACGAACGCCAAAGCAGCAGCGTTCATCATGATTTCAAGGCTCATTAAAATAAATAGTAGGTTGCGTCGCACCATTACACCGTAAAAACCCAGTGCAAAGAGAATAGATGCAACGATCAAACCATGCTCTAAAGGGATGTTGCCCATTATTCTTTTTCCTCTTCTGCATCTGGCTCACGTTTACCCAAATGGAATGCAGCTACTAATGCAGCAAGCAATAACATCGCGGCAACTTCAACCAACAACAAGTACTGCGTAAAGAGTGCTTGACCCACGGCTTTCGGGCCCACCATTTCCACACCCATTACCAGTGAAGGCTGTGCGTAATCAGAGTTTAATACCCATACCAGTACCAGACCGATCAGGAAGCTCATCAGCGCCGGATAAGCCCAAGCCGATGAAGTTAACCATTTACGTTCTTGTTCAACGGTTTGTTCACCCAGATTCAGCATCATCACCACGAACACGAACAACACCATGATCGCGCCAGCATAGACAATAATTTCGAGGGCAGCCGCGAACGGCGCACCAACGATCATGAACATGCCTGCAACAGCAAGCAAGGATACAATCAGGCTTAATAAAGCATGTACCGGATTCGCGTTAGTCACCACGCGAACCGTAGAGACAATGGCCACAAGGGCCATTAAATAAAATGGCCACATCATGGTAATAGACTCCGTACATCAACAGGTGCACTTTCACGCTGTGCTTGACCTTTGTCCTTGCCTGCAACTGCCATACCGGTGACACGGTAGAAGTTATAGTCAGGATATTTACCAGGACCTGAAATCAGCAAGTGTTCTTTTTCATAGACCAGGTCTTGACGAACATATTCACCGAGTTCGAAATCCGGGGTCATTTGAATGGCTGTGGTTGGACAGGCTTCTTCACACATACCGCAGAAAATACAACGTGAGAAGTTGATACGGAAAAACTCCGGATACCAGCGACCATCTTCACGTTCTGCTTTTTGTAATGAGATACAGCCTACCGGACAGGCAACCGCACACAGGTTACATGCGACACAACGCTCTTCGCCATCAGGGTCACGCGTTAATACAATACGACCACGGAAACGTGGTGGCACGATTTCTTCGGCCGGCACTTCTGGATATAAAATGGTGTCACGTTTACGCGTTACATGGCTAAACACCATCCAAAGCGAACGAACAATCGATCCAAATCCAGCTAGAAATTTAAACATTTTGTTCTCCCTGCCCTTACCACAAGATCACGGCACCAGTCACCAACAGGTTGACTAGAGCTAATGGCAAGCAAATTTTCCAACCAAAATTCATTACCTGGTCATAACGTGGACGCATTAATGAACCACGTGCCAACACGAACATCATTACAAAGAATGCTGTTTTGATAATGAACCAGAATGCTGCTGGAAGGAACGGAATTTCAAGGTTGAATGGCGCGAGCCAGCCACCGAAGAATAACGTCACGATTAAAGCAGAGATTAGTACTACGTTGACGTATTCCGCAACGAAGAACATCCCCCACTTCATGCCGCCGTATTCGACATGATAACCTTCAGCCAGTTCTTGTTCTGCTTCTGGTTGGTCAAATGGATGACGATGCGTCACCGCAACACCCGCAACCACGAAGATCAGGAAGCCAAGGAACTGAGGCACCACGAACCAGACATCACGTTGTGCTTCAACGATTTCACGCATGTTGAATGAGCCGGCAATTGCCACCACACCCATCAGCGAGATCCCCAGGAACACTTCATAAGAAATGGTCTGAGCCGCAGAACGTAAACCACCGAGTAAGGCGTATTTGTTGTTGGATGACCAGCCACCGAACAGTACTGCATAGACTGCAATACCTGCCATTGCCATAAAGAACAACAGGCCGATGCTCATGTCTGCCACACCTAGATAAGGTGAAACAGGAATAACCATGAACGACAGCACCGCAGTTGCCATCGCAACTGCTGGCGCCATACGGAAAGTCAGTTTGTCAGCAAATTTTGGTGTCCAGTCTTCCTTGAACATGATTTTCAGCATGTCGGCAACAATCTGGAACATACCGCCCGGACCGACACGGTTCGGACCGTAACGGTCTTGCCACAAGCCGAGTAAACGACGTTCAATAAAAGACATCAACGCAGCGATCAGTACTACAACCAGCAAGATCACAATCGCTTGAATGACTGAATAGGCAATTGGCCAGTTTTCAGCCCACAGCGGCGTTTGACGGATTAATTCTTGTTCCATGAATTACACTCCTACCGCGACTGAAACAGGCTCTGCAAGAGATACCGTCGGTGCCAGACCGATTGGGTAGCCAATATAACCTGTCGGTAAATATTCAATCACTTGAACTGGAAGAACGATTGACGTCTCACCTGCTTTCACCGTGATTGTCTGACCATCTTGAACATTTAAGCGTGCTGCATCCTGCTCACCCACTGCAAATACCGCTTCAGGAATACGTGTTTCCATTGCTGGTGTTTTTACGGTGAATTCACCTGAACCAAAAATATGGTGCATTGGAACTAGGCGGAAGCTTTCAGCATTAACCAAAACAGGTGCCGGTGCAACAAAGGTACGTGCCGGAAGTTTTGCCAAACGGTCGAATAAACGAACGCCTGAATCACCACCTTTCAAATGACCACCGACATTGTCCTGGAATTTGTTCCAGGCTTGCGGCGAGTTCCAGCCGGCAGACCATGCAAATGGTACCAGTGCTGAAGGTGTTTGAGTTCCGACATAACCTTCCATCGAGAAGGTTAATGCAGAGTCTTTGTCCACTGGCTGTTTTGGCTCATGGACAGACAATGGCGCGCGCATCGAAGTACGACCTGAGTAACGACGTGGTTCACGTGCTACTTTAAGACCATGGACACGGAAGCCCGCATCTGGTGCTACATCCAAAATACCGTCTAAAGCAGGTACATTTTTCGCAACTGACTCGATCACATCATCCAGCAACGTCCAAGAAATCGCTTTGCCTTTCACGCCTGTTTCCAGAGCGTGTAACCAGCGCCAAGATTCTTTGATTGCCAATTCAGGATTGTAGTAGCTCGGGTCATACACTTGGTAGAAACGTTGTGCACGGCCTTCTTGCGATACCACCGTACCATCACCTTCAGCAAAGCTTGCAGCAGAAAGCACGATGTCGGCTTTTTTCACTGTTTCAGTTTCAGAGTGATCTAAAACAATCACGTCTTTGCCTGAAAGTGCAGCATCCACTTGTGCAGCAGGTAGACGACGATACAGATCGTTTTCAACCACGATCACTGCATCATAATCTTGTGCAAAGGCTTGCTCTAAGCTTTGACCACCGAAGATTGCCATACCCATCGAGTTCACTTCAGGAACTGTCAAGGTCAAGCCTGCATTACCCAGATTTTGTGCAACTTGTGCAGCAGCTTCCATGATTGATGCATCTTGTAAGCTGGTACCCGAGATGATCAATGGTTTTTTCGCAGCTTTTAAGGTGTCGGCAATCGTTTGTGCAAATGCTTTCGCATCGTCATCTAAACCGAGAATTGCTTCGCCCTTCACGCCCGCAGCAACAGCAAAACCTAAACGTGCAATGTCGTTTGGAGAAGCAACCACTTCGCCTTCGGCAACATCAGACAGACGGGTTTGTGTCGCAGCCAGGATGTAAATCGGAGATTTCGCATCTTGAGCAATACGTTGTACCGGCTCAGCCAACCATTCTTGGGTACGACGTTCCGCTGCCATCTCTTTGCCTTTATTTTTCGCAGCTTGGCGAACAGATAAAGCCATACGAGGCGCAGTTTGGGTTAAATCTTCACCTAAGATCAGAACTGCATCATAGCTTTCAATTTCACGCATATTCGGGTTGTAAACACCCTCGGTTTGCATGATTGAAGCTGCAAGTTCAACCAGATTTTGCTCTTTTTGAGATAAACCTGTTGAGAAGTTCTCTTGACCCACCAATTCACGCAGCGCGAAGTTTGATTCAAGTGATGCACGCGGTGAACCAATCCCCAGAACTTTTTTGTCCTGGATATTTGCAATCACCGTATCAAGTGCTGCATCTACTGAAACAGTTTCTACAGTCGCACCTTTACGGAATTGTGGCTGACGCGGACGGTCTTCGCGGTTCACATAACCTGTACCGAAACGGCCTTTATCGCATAGGAAGTATTGGTTAACTTCACCATTGAAACGGTTTTCGACACGGCGAAGTTCACCATAACGCTCACCCGGAGAAATGTTACAACCTGAAGAACAGCCTTGGCATACGCTTGGCGCATATTGCATGTCCCATTTACGGTTATAACGTGCCGAATGAGTTTTATCGGTAAATACACCTGTTGGACAAACTTCAGTCAGGTTACCCGAGAATTCAGATTCTAAAGTGCCTGATTCTGGACGACCGAAATACACACGTGATGCGTTGGCATACACGCCGAAGTCCGTACCACCTGCATAGTCTTTGTAATAACGCACACAACGGTAACAGGCGATACAACGGTTCATTTCGTGAGAAATGAATGAGCCAAGCTCTTGGTTGTAATGGGTACGTTTGGTGAAACGGTAGCGACGACGGTCATGCTGCGTCATTACGGTCATATCTTGTAAATGACAGTGACCACCCTCTTCACAGACCGGACAGTCGTGCGGGTGGTTGGTCATCAAGAATTCAACAATCGAAGCACGGAAATCTTTTGCTTCTTTGTCTTCAATCGAGATGTAGGTATTGTCAGATGCAGGCGTCATACATGACATGACCAAACGACCACGGGTATCTTCCGGATTCGCGTATTGAGTCACGGCACATTGACGGCAAGAACCGACAGAACCTAAGGACGGATGCCAACAAAAGTATGGGATATCAATGCCAAGACTCAAACATGCTTGTAGCAAGTTTTCCGAGCCGTTGACTTCATACGATTTGCCATCGACATGAATTGTAGCCATAGTCGAATTCCTTAAGCTTGTTCTACGGAGCTAACTTGAGCAGCGGCATTCACCACCTTCGCTTCAAATTCGCCACGGAAATGTTTGAGTGCGCCCATGAGCGGTTCCATTGCACCCGGTGCGTGGGCACAGAAAGTTTTACCGATCCAAAGCTTACGCGTTAACTCTTGTAAGTGATCGATATCTTCCTGTTTACCTGTGCCATTTTCCAGCGCTTTTAACGCTTTCACTGCCCAAGGCAAGCCATCACGGCAAGGGGTACAGAAACCACATGATTCGCGTGCAAAGAATTCTTCTAGGTTACGTGTTGCTGAAACCATACATTGGGTTTCATCAACCACCATGAGCAGACATGTTCCCAAACGAGAACCTGCTTTCATGATGCTTTCCGCATCCATCGGAAGATCGATATGCTCTGCCGCCAGGAAGTCCGTTGATGCACCACCCGGTAACCATGCTTTCAGCGTTAAGCCATCGCGCATACCACCCGCGTGATCTTCAATCACTTCACGCGCAGTCGTACCAAAAGGCAATTCCCATAGACCCGGGAATTTCACTTTACCTGATGCACCATAGATTTTGGTACCTGGATCTTTCGATTTGCCCGCAGACAAGCCGATATACCATTCAGGGCCACGCAGCATGATGGCGGGTAAGTTGTTGTAGGTCTCTACGTTGTTGACAATCGTAGGACGACCCCAAGCACCTGCAACTTGCGGGAATGGCGGTTTGGTACGCGGGTTGGCACGACGGCCTTCAAGCGAGTTAATCAATGCAGTTTCTTCACCACAGATATAACGACCTGCACCGGTATGCACGTGTAACTCGAAGTTCCAGCCGGTACCCAGGATGTTATCCCCTAAGTAACCTTTGGCACGAACTTGCTCAAGCGCTTCATTTAAGTACTGAGCCGCTTCGATGTACTCGCCACGGATAAAGATATAACCATGGGTTGCTTCAAGCGTATAACCCGCGATCAGCATCCCTTCGATCAGTTGATGTGGAAGATCTTCCATCAACAAACGGTCTTTGAAGGTACCTGGTTCCATCTCATCGGCATTACAAATCAGGTAACGTGGACCTGAATTGTCATTTGGCGCCATCAGTGACCATTTGATGCCTGCCGGGAAGCCTGCACCACCACGACCTTTAACAGTCGCCGCTTTCACCACGTCCAATACATCTTTAGGCGACATCGACAGGGCTTTTTTAAAGCCTGCATAACCTTCGAGCGCTTCGTAATCATCGGCATTACGTACGTTCGCTTGTTTGCTTAAACGCCATGTGAGTGGATGCGTTTCCGGGTTACCGTCGCCATAAATTGGTTTTGGTTCAGTATTCATACATACTTCTCCAACAGCTGTTTCACCGAAGTCACTTCAACCAGACCGTGCGTGTCTTCATCAATCATTAAGGTTGGACCTTTGTCACAGTTGCCCAGGCAGCAAATTGGCAGCAAGGTAAAACGACCATCTGCAGTCGTTTGACCAAACTGAATGCCTAATTCGCGCTGGAATGCTTCTGCCAAAGTTTCCGCACCCATCAAGAAGCACGCGATCGAATCACATAACAAAATTACGTGACGACCGACCGGCTGACGGTAAATACGGTTATAGAAGGTTGCCACACCTTCCAGATCTGCAACGCTCATGCTCAGCATTTGCGCGATGGCATTCATTTGCGCATCATCTACCCAGCCATTACGGCGTTGTACACACTTTAGCGCGTCCAGACATGCCGCACGTGGGTATGGATAGTGCCCCATGTGATGTTCGATATCGTGAATTTCGTCCGCAGTCAAAATTCCTTCAACGTTCACACGTGGCTTTTTATCAGTCAAAATCATCATAATGCGTTTACCCCTTAGCGATCCACGTCAGCCATTACGACGTCAATGGTCGCTAAATAAATGATTAAGTCAGACATGAGGCTGCCGTTAATCACAGAAGGCATTTGCTGTAAATGCGTGAAGGTTGGTGTACGAATACGGGTACGGTAACTCATGGTTGACTTGTCTGAAGTCAAGTAGTAGTTCGACGCACCTTTCACCACTTCCGCCATCACAGATGCTTCACCTGCCGGCATTACAGGACCCCAAGATACGCTTAAGAAGTGCGTAATCAAGGTTTCAATATCTTGTAATGTCTTGTCTTTTGGTGGTGGAACAGCCAGTGGATGGTCTGCTTTGTACGCACCAGACGGCATGTTGTCTAGACATTGCTTGACGATTTTCAGTGATTCTTCGATTTCACGGAAGTGAACCATGACACGTGCATAAGCATCGCCTTCGTACTCTAAAGGAACCTCGAAGTCGTAATTTTCGTAGCCACTGTATGGACGATATTTACGAACATCAAAGTCAATACCTGTTGCACGAAGACCAGTACCGGTTACACCCCAAGCCAATGCAGATTTAGCGTCATATTGCGCTACACCTTGGGTACGACCCATGAATACAGAGTTGCGTAATGCAGCTGTGTAGTATTCATTCATACGCTTCGGCATCCAGTCGAGGATTTCGCGAATGAGGTGCTGCCAGTTGTTTGGAAGGTCGTGCGCAGTACCGCCAATACGGAACCAAGCTGGGTGCATACGGTAACCCGTGATCGCTTCAATCGCGTCATAAATCTTTTGACGGTCAGCGAACATATAGAATACTGGGGTCATACCGCCGGCATCCTGAATTGCAGTACCAATAAACAACAAGTGGTTATTGATACGGAACAATTCCGACATCATCACACGGATACATTGCGCACGGTCCGGTACAGTAATGCCCGCCATTTGCTCCACGCCCATCACATAAGGCATGTTTTGTGCACAACCACCCAAGTAATCGACACGGTCTGTATACGGAATGAATGAATGCCAGGTTTGACGTTCAGCCATCTTTTCCACACCACGGTGGTGATAACCGATATCAGGCACACAGTCTTTCACTTCTTCGCCGTCCAACTGCAAAATCACACGGAATGCACCGTGCGCAGATGGATGGTTAGGCCCCAAGTTCAGGAACATGAAGTCTTCATCGGCATTACCGCGCTTCATACCCCAATCTTCAGGCACGAAACGCAGATGTTCCTGTTCGTAGTCCTGCTTGGCCTTGTCTTGCAAATACGGGGTATATTCAGTCGCACGTGCAGAATATTCTTTACGTAGCGGATGACCTTCCCAATAGGTTGGCAACAAGATACGACGGAGCATTGGATGCCCTTCGAAATTGATCCCAAACATATCGTAAGCTTCACGTTCGTACCAGTTGGCATTTGGCCAGATGTTGGTTGCCGTCGGAAGATTCAGATCACTTTCAGCTAAGGCAACCTTAATACGAATGTCAGTATTACGCTCGAGCGACAACAAGTGGTAGAACACTGTGAAGTCAGACGCAGGTAAACCGTCGCGGTGCGTACGCAGACGCTCATCTACCGCAGACAAGTCGAACAACATCACGTAAGGACGTGATACTGTACGCAAGAACATTAAAACTTCTTGTACACGTGCGCGCTCAACCCAGACTGTCGGGAAATCCTCGAAAGTCGTTTGCACATAGAAGTTCTCACCAAATTTGGTTTTGAGTTCTTCAATGATGGCAAATGCTGGGCGTGAATCAACTGGTGTTGATTCTGGCATAGCAATGTCAGTTTCAGCCATTGGCTTGGCTTCCTATTTAATACAAATTCAGTCAACCTAAACGACAATTACACCCATAGCGGGTGCAGCAAAAAAGACCAGTCGTTTAAATTATTTAATTTCATCCATAGAGCGCAAGTTCTTCACAGCAACACGCTGATCTTTCTTACGGTCACGTTCCGGCATCATCTTTGGCTTATACACTGGCTTAAGATCATCACCGATCACCGCAGAAAGCGGACGACGCTCGAGTTGAATCTGGTCTTGCAACAGCATTAATGCCTGAATCAAAGCTTCAGGACGTGGTGGGCAGCCGGGAACATAAACATCGACCGGGATGATTTTATCCACACCTTGTACCACTGAATAAATGTCGTACATCCCACCTGAGTTGGCACATGCCCCCATTGAAATGACCCATTTCGGTTCAAGCATCTGTTCATACAAACGTTGAATGACAGGCGCCATTTTCACAAAGCAGGTACCCGCCACAATCATTAAATCCGCCTGACGCGGTGAAGCACGAATCACCTCGGCACCAAAACGTGACAAGTCATGCACACCGGTTAAGGTCGTCGCATACTCTACATAGCAGCATGATGTACCAAAGTTAAACGGCCAAACTGAGTTTTTACGACCCCAGTTGACTGCTGTATGTACCACATCCTCTAAACGAGTCATGAATACATTCTTATTCACTTCTTCTTCAAGTAACGGATCTTCTACAAGGATACGCTCTTGAAGTGGATATTGATCAGCATCCGGATTCGCACGGGTTAATGTATATTTCATCCCGTCTTACTCCTTATCAGATGATTTAGCCGGTGAGCTTTTCACACGACCAGAGGATTGAGCTGGGATTTGACCTGTAGGGTCGATTACCAATTCTTCAATTGAGTTAAAGCGCGTAATTTCTGCTAGATCCATATTTGGCGAACCAATCTTAGCTTTAATTCCTGCGGCTTTACGTTTGTCTGAAGGTGCCCAGTTGAGTGCGCCTGTGGATAATTCGTAAACCAAACCAACAAGTAAAACTAAAATAAAGATAGCTGCAGTTGCAAAACCAATCCAACCTACTTCACGAACAGAAACCGCCCATGCATATAGATAAAGTGCTTCTAAATCAAACACCACGAAGAAAATTGCAACTAAATAGAACTTTGCAGACAAGCGGATACGAGCCCCACCTGCACCAACAACACCTGACTCAAACTGCTCCTGCTTGGCACGGCCCCATGATTTACCCCCGAGGAGTAATGGGACGGTCAGCATAAAGACGCATAAAAATGTAACGCCGATCACGAAGGCAATAATTGCCCATTCGTATGGAGTAATAGCACTCATGCGGGGATAACTCCTGGCAGGCCTATTTGTTAACAAAGAATGTATGTATTGGCCTTCAAATACACCAAACACAAAATTAATCCCGCCAATTGTACCTGATTTTGGATTTCACTTGCTAGTTTATAAGCCTTAGTCTTTGGGATGATTTTTTAGGCATTTCAGCATTTAATTTGCGTTTGATCTCTCAACATCCGATTTAATCGTTTTATTGGATTAAGTTTTAATTTTCTATTAATTTTTCTATAAACAGTATTCCTGAAAAATAAATCCATTTCAGATCATTCTTGCTTGGCCTCTGGCTTAGATATAGCCCCTTTCACGACCAAAGCAAAGAAAAATCAGACAAAAACTTATTCTATCCATAACTTTCAGCGGATAAAGCTTTTGATTTAATTTGATATTTAACATGATTTTCACATTTTAACTTGGATTAAAGCACTTTAAGCCCAGCCTCACTCAAGGCAAGCAATTGTATCTTTTTGCAACACACCCAACAGACTGATTCAGAATATGTTATTTGTATTTCTAAGCCACATAATGACATTAATAAAGTAACAATAAGGAGTCCTTGCATGTCTCTACGCTTCTCGCATAAGCCAAATTATTTTTTATTTGCCCAGTTACTGGTGCGACATATCCAAGATTATGTTCAGAAACACCCCAATATGAGTCAGGTCGCTTTTGACTTGCGCGATATCCATGCACTGTTTCAAGAGGATCATGCCTCTTCCAGCATTAATCTGGATGGCATCATGAATATTGCCGATGAATACAAAGTCGAAACTTTATCTGGTGATCAGAGGCTGATCCAGCGCTATAGCATTGATGGAAAAAATACCAAGCTAATGATCGACTTCAATCCTGAAGCCCTGCATAGCCTAAAAGAAGGCAAACCATTGATTGAGCCGGATGCCACCATTCAGGAATAAAATTCTTCCCCAATAAAAAAAACGATGCTCAGGCATCGTTTTTTTATAACTCAAAAGCATTTATATAACATCAAGCTGAATGATCACTGATTTCCTCAGTCTTTTCTGCCAACTTGCGCTTGCTCTTCTTTACATAACGCTGTGCAGGCCAGCTCATGATAAAGCGCGCACCACCCAAGCTCGGACTTTGATCCACATGAATCTTGCCACCAAACCAGTACGCAATCCGGCTGACAATGGATAAACCCAAACCATAACCACCCGAAGCACGGGTGCGGCTGTCATCCAGCCGGGCAAAGGCCTCAAAGACCCGGGCACGATCCACTTCCGGAATTCCCGGGCCATCATCTTCAACAGAGACATAAGCCTGACCATCCTGATCCAGACCACCACTGATCAGCACCCTATTGTCGCAATAACGCACCGCATTGCCGACCAGATTCTGAATTACGCGATGCAGATAACGGCGCTCTGCCTCAACTACCACATCAGGCATTGAATGTAACTCAATGATTTTCTGGGTTTTTAATGCTTCAGTTTCCAGAGCTACCTGATTCAGCACTTCAAACAGATTGACCTTTTCAAACTCGATCGAAGGCATGCCCTGTTCTAGCTTGGCATAGGTCATGATCTCGTCAATCAGGGTATTCAGCGCTTCAATATCTTTATCAATCTGTTCGACCTGTTGCAGACGATAATCGTAATCATCTTCATCTGCCATCATTTCCACACCAAAACGAATCCGCGCCACTGGTGTACGAAGTTCATGTGAAACCGCACGCATCAATTCACGCTGGGCTTCAATCAGGCGCTGAATATGATCAGACATATTGTTAAAGCTAGAGGCTAGCGTTGCCATTTCGTCACTTCCTTCTACAGGAAGACGCAATGACATATTACCGGTTTTCATTTTGTTTAAGGCATAGCTGACTTCACGCAACTTGCGCTGCATTGGCACCAACAAACCATACACCCCCAGACTCAGCACAAACAGGCTCAATAAAGTAATACCAGTCGCTAACTGGAATGGCATCCAGTTAAACAATGGCACCGGCCCCATCACCAAGACTTGTGAGGTCGAACCTGGAATTGGCGAAATAATTGAAATGGTGGTGCCACGGATTGAGGCACTATCCCGATACAGGATAATACTGTGATCAAGACGCAAGCGCCCGATCTGCTCGGAATCTAAAGGTAAGCTCTGTACATTTTCAATCGATACCGGATAAGAAAAATGATCCTGAATAGCGGACAGATATTCTTTTTCCTGACCCGGATAATAGACCAGATAATCCAGAATAAAGACCGGCAGCGCCTTCATCTGGCGCTCGGTAATACTGTCGGCCTTTATATACAGGTAATGATTCGGGTCATCGCGCAGCCCCACCACAATATAGGCAATGCCGGTTTTGGCATCCCAGCGCACGACGGCTTTACGATCTGCAATACGGCGACCTTCAGCACGGGTGATATCCACCTTACTGGCTTCTACATAGTGAATTGGCAATTCCAGCAAATCAGAAGCATCGGAAACCCAATCCATCTTTTGCTGAAGATTTGGCTGGCGCGCGACACCCTCACTGATGATATAGGCCATACCATCAGTCAGAGACTCACGATATTCTTGCGCACGCTGATAGTTGATAATCTGTACCAACAGATAGCCGAACACAGCCACCAACACGACAAGGATGACGAGTCCTGCGTATATACGCAAAAATATACTGTGTTTAAACACCTATAGTTTATCCTGCTCGTTCAAGCAACAACGTACATTTGCTTAAATACCATTAGTTTCTTTAACGAATAGATAACCTTTACTACGCACGGTTTTAATACGCTTCGGATTCTCTGGATCGTCACCAATTTTTGGACGGATACGCGAAATACGCACATCGATTGAACGATCCTGACCATCATATTCGATGCCACGTAAACGCTCGAAAATATCTTCGCGGGAAAGAATACGGCCAGCATTTGATGCAAGCAACCACAACAGGTCATATTCCGCACTGGTAAAATCAACCAGATCACCATTTAAAGTAACTGAACGACCACCATTGTCGATGACCAGATCATCAAATTCGATACGCTGTGCCACTTCATCTTCAGGCACCTTGTCCGTACGACGCAGTAATGCACGAATACGTGCCAGCAATACACGTGGTTGTACCGGTTTAGCGACATAGTCATCGGCACCCATTTCCAGACCCAAGACCTGATCCATGTCCTCAGTACGCGCAGTCAACATCAAGATCGGTTGATGATAATGCGGGCGCACTTCACGACAAATGGTCAAACCATCCGCTCCTGGTAACATCACATCCAGCACCACCATATCTGGCTGCTCAGCGATAATCCGGCGAATGGCACGGTTACCATCCGGCTCCACCCCAACCTCAAGTCCATTACGAATGAGGTATTCTTGCGTTAAACGAGCAAGACGCTCATCATCTTCAACAATTAAAATCTTGGGTAACTTTTCTTCTTGGCTCATGTATTGCCCCTTATTTGGTGGATCTACGCTATAGGCGTATCCTTTTGAAATCCAATAGATACGTTTTTAATATGCTTGCAATATACACACGTTTACATTGTAAACAAGATAGCGTTCACCAAACTGATACATCAAGATAGCATTTTGTAATATTTTATCGTGCATTTTTTGGGCAACTATGCTTGAAACAGTGATTTAGATCTGATTTGTGATTTACACAACTATTACATGAACAAAATATGACTGCTTGATTCAGCACTTTTTAGTTATCCACAATGTTATCTATAAGCACTTTCTCGGGACTTTGTTATGCTATGCCTTGCCTGATAAGGCTTATACAAAAATCAATAAAAATAGCGATATTTTTACAAGGATTAAAGCAAAACTTAAGAAAAATATTTAGCTAAATGTCAATATTGATCTACCCTAAATTTTCCCGTATCTTGTGTTCAATTAATTTTAAAACCACTAGGTCTTGTGTTTATTCCTCAAACACTGTGCATGAAACTTGCCCAGTTCAAACGGTCCATAAACATAAAAATAGATGACAATGGAGCTATGCTAACATGAGCGTAATCACTTCAACTCCTGGTCAACTTCAGGTGATTAAACGCACCGGTGATGTTGCCGCTTTTGATGCAGAAAAAATTTCTGTCGCAATTGGTAAAGCGTTTTTGGCGGTTGAAGGCCAGCAAAGCGCTGACTCGAGCCGGATCCATGATCGTATCGAGCAACTGACGGAAATGGTACTGAATACCTTTAAACGCCGTTTACCTTCTGGCGGAACGATTCATATCGAAGAAATTCAAGACCAAGTTGAACTTGCGCTAATGCGTACGGGCGAACAGAAAGTTGCACGCTCTTATGTCATTTACCGTGAACAACGTTCTGAAGCACGTAAACAGTTAGGTGCACACCATCACCCGACCCTGCAAATTACCGATGCTGAAGGCCAACTTAAGCCACTTGATTTAAGTGCTTTAACTGCGCATGTTACTAAAGCAGCAGAGGGCCTTGAAGGAATTGATGTACAAGCCATTGTCGATGAGACCGTGAAAAACCTGTACAACGGTGTAAAAGAATCTGACATCTCCACCACCATGATGATGGCCACCCGTACCCGGATCGAGCAAGAGCCGAACTACACCTATGTGACTGCACGTTTGTTGCGTGATGATCTGGTGGCGACTGGTTTGAAATTCCTGGGTCTGCCTACGGATACGCATGAAGGTGAAGCACTTGAAACTTTCCTGAAAAAAGGGATTGAGCTTGAGCTTATTTCACCAGAACTGCTTAACTTTGATCTGGCGAAACTGGCAGCGGCGATTCAACCAGAACGCTCAAACCAGTTTACCTACCTAGGTCTACAGACTTTATTTGACCGCTACTTCATCCATTCCGATGGCGTACGTTTCGAATTGCCGCAATTGTTCTTTATGCGTGTTTCTATGGGCTTGTCGCTCAATGAAGAAAACCGTGAAGAACGTGCCATCGAGTTCTATAACTTGTTGTCTAGCTTCGACTATATGGCATCGACGCCTACCCTGTTTAACTCAGGTACGCTTCGTCCACAATTGTCGAGCTGCTACTTAACCACCATTGATGATGACCTGTATGATATTTATGGCGCAATGCGTGATAACGCCATGCTGTCTAAATGGGCAGGCGGTTTGGGTAACGACTGGACACCAGTGCGTGCTTTAAACTCTTACATCAAAGGCACCAATGGTAAGTCGCAAGGTGTGGTTCCATTCCTTAAAGTCGCGAACGATACGGCTGTTGCGGTCAACCAAGGTGGCAAGCGTAAAGGTGCAGTTTGTGCATATCTTGAAACCTGGCACCTGGACATTGAAGAATTCCTGGAACTTCGTAAAAACACCGGTGATGACCGTCGTCGTACCCATGACATGAACACAGCGAACTGGGTTCCTGACCTGTTCATGCAACGTGTATTCGAAGATGCGGAATGGACATTGTTCACACCTTCTGAAACCCCAGATCTACATGATTTGACCGGTGCAGAATTCGCTGAGCGTTATGCACACTACGAAGGTATTGCCAAAGAAACAAACATGCTGCACAAGAAAATCCGTGCAAAAGATTTGTGGCGCAAAATGCTGTCGATGTTATTTGAAACTGGTCACCCGTGGATCACCTTCAAAGACGTATGTAACTTACGTTCACCACAGCAACACGTTGGTGTAGTGCACTCTTCTAACCTGTGTACCGAAATTACGTTGAACACCAGCAAAGAAGAAATCGCGGTATGTAACTTAGGTTCGATCAACCTGGTTCAACACGTGCAAGGCGGTGTACTGGATCGCGAAAAACTGGCACGTACAGTAAAAACTGCTGTGCGTATGCTCGACAACGTGATTGACATCAACTACTACGCTGTTCCACAAGCACGTAATTCAAACCTGAAACATCGTCCAGTCGGTATGGGTATCATGGGCTTCCAGGATGCTTTATACGAAATGAATCTGGCGTATGGTTCTGACGCGGCGGTTGAGTTTGCTGATGAATCGATGGAAGTGATTTCGTACTACGCGATTTCAACCTCAAGCGATTTGGCTGTTGAACGTGGTACATACGAAACATTCAAGGGTTCATTGTGGGATCAAGGTATCCTGCCAATCGACTCGCTTGATCTGGTTGCGAAAACTCGTCCTGAACGCATGTTCGAAGTCGACCGCACTCAACGTCTGGACTGGGACACTTTACGTGCCAAAGTTCAAAAAGACGGTATGCGTAACTCGAATGTGATGGCAATTGCTCCGACTGCTACGATTTCTAACATTTGTGGCGTGTCTCAATCTATTGAGCCAACCTTCCAGAACCTGTATGTGAAATCGAATCTGTCTGGCGAGTTCACCGTGATTAACCCGTACCTGGTACGTGCGTTGAAAGAACGTGGTCTTTGGGATGCGGTAATGGTCAATGACCTGAAACATTTCGAAGGCTCTGTACAGAAGATTTCCCGTATTCCTGAAGAGCTTAAAGCCATCTTCGCGACTGCATTTGAAGTAGATACACGTTGGATCGTAGATGCTGCATCACGCCGTCAAAAATGGATTGATCAGGCTCAGTCTCTGAACCTTTACATCGCTGGTGCAAATGGTAAAAAACTGGACATCACCTATAAGATGGCCTGGTTACGTGGTCTTAAGACGACTTATTACCTACGTGCATTGGGTGCGACTTCTGCTGAGAAATCGACTATTAACACTGGCGCATTGAATGCAGTTAAACCTGCAACTGTTGCGGCTCCTGTGGTTGCAGCACCAGTCGTTGAAGAGAAGAAACCTGAAGTTTCTGCAGAGGAAGAAGGTTTTGCCAATGCAGCACCAGTGCCAATGGCATGTTCAATTGACAACCCTGATTGTGAGGCTTGTCAGTAAGTTAACCAATTTAGGAATCAACCGAGATCTATCTCTTTATTGCAAATTAGCAATGGTTGATTCTTATGAGTGGTTAGCATAAGAACTCACTCTTGCTACTTCGTAATGGTTGGTTCCTTTTAGGAGCGAACATGTCGAAGAAGTTAAAAGATTTTAAAAAGAGAGCTCGCATTATACGTAAACAGATTCAAATCTTTTGCTATACGTGCTTGCTTCCTTGCTCAGCAGTTATATTTGTCTTCACAGACCAAACAAATGAGCAAAATATTGAAAACTTTAAGCCAACTACTCAGGTAGTTGCTTGATAAAAATCCCCCTAAATCCCCCTTTTCCAAAGGGGGGACTTCTGTGGAAGCAAAAGAATTCACGGAAATCCCCTCCTTTATTAAAGGAGGGGTTTGGGGAGGATTTAATATTTAACAACAAAGGAAACCTCAATGCCCCATATGACTCACAACTACATGTTAGGACTTGTGGTATTGCTGCTTTCCTTTGCAGTTACGTTTTATGCGCCAATTGCTTATTTCTGGTTCAAGCTTCGCCAGCAGCGTAAGCAAAATAAGTAGTGGGGATGGTGCTGCTGTATAAATTCACAGCATTCATCGACAAAACTTAATTTTGCTTACACAAATTAAGCGTATAGTAAGACATCTCAGCCAAGCTGAATGTCTCATAAAAGATATAAAGCAACGTAGAGAGAATTGATATGTCTATCCTAAGTTGGGACGATTTCGAAGATGATTCGCAAAAACCGGCTGCTCCTGAACAGCAGCCTGCGCCCGTCGAGCCGCAAAAAGCGACTAATTCACAGATGGTATCTGATGCAGGCAACGCATCGCCGGATGTGGCAACTGCACAACCCCTTAGAGCCACTCAAAACCGAGGATCAAATCCAACCGATTCGCTGGCAAGAGCATCTGCTTCCCTAGAACAACTTGATGTTGCTCCAGGTCTGGAAGAGCTTGAAATGGGTGCACAGCGTGTACAGGTTGACGACAAGGCGATGATCAACTGTCGTGCCGACTTGAACCAGCTTGTTCCGTTCAAATACGAATGGGCTTGGCAAAAATATCTAGACGGTTGTGCCAACCACTGGATGCCGCAAGAAGTCAACATGAACCATGACATCGCACTTTGGAAATCTGAAAACGGCCTGACTGAAGATGAACGTACCATTGTCATGCGTTCACTCGGTTTCTTCTCGACTGCCGATTCACTGGTTGCAAACAACTTGGTATTGGCGATTTACCGTCACATTACCAACCCTGAATGCCGTCAATACATCTTGCGTCAGGCATTTGAAGAAGCGATTCATACACACGCTTACCAGTATTGTATCGAATCGCTCGGTATGGATGAAGGCGAAGTCTTCAACATGTACCGCGAAGTTCCGTCAGTGGCACGTAAAGCAGCGTGGGGTCTGAAATACACCCAGTCTTTAAGTGATCCTACTTTCAAAACCGGTACACCTGAAAATGATCAAATCCTGCTGCGCAACCTGATCGCGTTCTACTGTGTACTTGAAGGGATTTTCTTCTACTGCGGTTTCAGCCAGATCCTGTCGATGGGCCGGCGTAACAAGATGAATGGTGTTGCCGAGCAATTCCAGTACATTTTGCGTGATGAATCCATGCACCTGAACTTCGGTATTGATATGATTAACCAGATCAAGATCGAAAACCCGGGTCTATGGACAACCGAGTTCCAGGAAGAAATCATTCAGATGATTCTTGAAGGCACAATGCTGGAAATCGAATATGCACGTGACACGATGCCACGTGGTGTATTGGGTATGAATGCGGGCATGATGGAAGAATATCTGAAGTTTATTGCCAACCGTCGTCTGGCGCAGTTAGGCTTGCCTGAACAGTTCGCTGGTGTGAATAACCCGTTCCAGTGGATGTCGGAGATGATGGACTTGCGTAAAGAGAAGAATTTCTTCGAGACGCGTGTTACGGATTATCAGACTGGCGGTGCGTTAAGCTGGTAATTAGAAATACCACGTGATATATAAAGTATTATGAATAAAAAAACCGCCATTAATGGCGGTTTTTTTATTGAATGATTATTAAATTATTTCATCTTTTCAACGATTTGTTCAGCTTTTTTCAAATGTGCAGCAACCGCAGTACGGGTTCGCGTCAGCATATTCTTTAACTCTATATTTTTAGCATTTGGAATCAACTGCTTGTCGAGCATTGTCACCACTTTACGATGGACTTCAACTTGACTCATCATATAGTCCTTATCTGTTACGGATGACTGACTCAGTTTGGCCACCACCTTATCACCATCATTTTGCAATGCAGTACTGAGAGTGCTGGTTTGTGGTGTTAAGTTTAAACGATTTGCCAAGGCTTGAGCTTTTTTCTCATTTGCTGAATGATCATTAATCATCATCTGAGCATACTTGCGGGCTTCATCCATTTTCAGTTTAGGCAGGGCTGTTTTTGCCTGCTTAATCTCACCGTTGTTCGCTGTACTTAATACCTTAATCACCTGACTGTCAGTTAAAGTCACACGACTGTCATTCGACACTTGGGAATGCTGTTGAGCAGCATTCGTAGATTGTTGATTCATTGCCATAGTTTGGCCTGCAGCAAAAACCAATACACCACTGACTGCAGCACACTGAATCATCTTCTTCATTAAAATAGCTTTTATAATGGCATCCTTTTAAGGTTTTATTGATTAATTTTGCCTTTATAAAATAGGTGAATTAGATTAAAAACAGTGTAATGTTTGAGTTGTTTTTTTAAGCAATATATAAAGCGTTTATTAAATTAAGCAAAGACTGTTAGTGATTAGTTTATTTATTTCAGGTCAGCAAAAAATTCACTTACTAAAATAATCAATAGGCGAATGGCAAGTTTTATATATTTTGACCCAGATTTCAAAATATACCAATCGCCTGTCGTTTTTTATTTTCTAGACGCATAAAAACTTAATTTACTTTTAATGCTTTGAATTAAAATGCTTTTGTCATACTCAACCCCGCACTCCAATGACGCCCTTCCGCCGGCTCATAGAAACGACCATTACTTTCATTGACAATCACCGAACCGGAATAATCTTTATCAAACAGGTTATCGACACGCGCAAAAGTATTCACTGCCCAATCCTGCATTTTCCAGTTATAGCCAATATTTGTACCAGCGACTGTGTAGCTTGGTGCAGTATCAGAATTTAAGTCATTAACATAAATCTTGTCGGAGTAACGCACATCGAGTCCTGCATGTAAGCCTTTTTCAGGCTTCCAGCCCAGACTGAAAAATGCCTGATTTTTGGCAATCCCCGGAATATAGTTCCCCGATGCTACTCTAGATACTACAACCTCTCCTTCATCATTCCGAAGTTCAGGAATATCTGCATCAAAAGTGGCATCAATATAGCTATAGCTGGCTTGTGCAGTCAGATCTCGCCACAGGTTTTTGTTCCAGGAGAGCTCTACACCTTCTCTTAAGGTTTTATCTGCATTACGAAAAGTTGCGCGCCCACCCTCATTTCCCGCAGAAACAATGTCATTTTCGGTTCTGGTCTGAAAGGCGGCTACGGTGAAATCCCCCCAAGCATTGGCAAATTTCAAACCGACTTCATAGCTTTCACTTTCTGCTGCTTTTAAACTCAAGCTGCGGTTTTCAGCAGTATTTGCCGGATAAGACATTTCGGTAAATGTGGGGGTTTCAAAACCTTGGGCATAACTGGCATAAGCCATCAATTCGGGTAAGAGCTGCCAGCTTAAAGCTAAAGAGGGCAATAATTTTTGATAATCGGTTTTACCGGAATTATCGCCATTGGACAGGAATTTATCTTTAGACTTAAAATGCACATTGCTATAACGCAAACCAGCATCGAATGTCCCGTTGGGCAAGAATGCATAAGATGTTTGTAAATAAGGATCAAGATTCCACAAGCGATTGTCTTCATCTCGGCGTAGTTCACCTTTTACCCCCAAGGTATCACTGACAAAGTTTTGGTAGCCTTTGCGCTCTTCGCTCATGGCATCCACTGCAATACCAGCAATCAATTTAGTATTTGGCAAAATATCTTTACCTGTCCAACGCAGGTCAGTGCCGTAGAAATGACGGTCAAAATCAATCACGCCACCGGCATGATTGACTCCACCTTGCGCTGTACGAGGAATCGACTGGTACTGGGTCACTGCCCGTTGTCCCCAATAGGCCATCCCGTAGAGTTCATGCTGATCATTGATCGGTTTATTCCAGGTTATCCCGGTTTGCAGCTGTTCAATTTCCTTACGTGCATTATATAAAAGGACATTCGCAGCGACCTGTTTAGGATTGGCTTGCCACTGTTCGCGAGTTAAACCACCGGGATCATCTGCAGCAATTTTAACGTAATTATTAATCCAGTTAATTTTAGAGCCGTCCTCCAGATCCCAAGTCAGCTTGGCATTACTCAGGACTTTATGCGCACCGCTATGATCCCGAAAACCGTCAGTATCAAAATAGGATGAACTGATCATATAGCTCGGCTCATTGGCATTTTCTGAACCGCCCTGCAAAACCAGCTTGGTCTGACCTTTATGTTGACTGCCGGCAGAATGACCCAGTTCGATCGAATCAGCACCTTGCCCTTCCCGTGTGGTGGTTAAAATTGTCCCTCCAGAAGAATTACCATATAGCGATGAAAATGCACCGCCTAAAACTTCAATATGCTCCAGACTGTTCAAGTCAATATTCGAGGTTTGCCCCTGCCCATCCGGCATGGTCGCCGGAATTCCATCGACATATAAACGCACGCCGCGTACCCCAAAACTGGAACGGGCACCAAAGCCACGCATTGAAATTTGCAAATCTTGGGCATAGTTTTCACGATTATTGAGCTGTAGCCCTGGAACACCCTTTAAGGTTTCCGAAAGATTCACATTCAGGCTGTTCTGTTGTTCCTGATTGAGATAATACACTGAAGCGGGTGTGCTTAAACGCTCCCGGTCAGTACGGGTCGCCTGCACAATAATCGGTGCAAGTTTTTGTACTTCTGTTACCGTATTTTCGGCATAAAGCACCTGAGTTAGACAAGTGATTAAACAAGATAATGCGGTTTTTATAGGGAAATATTGAAGTCGATGCTGCATAATTTTTGGTTCCTGTTTCTCTATATGACTCAGAAAAATCCATATACTGCTGGAGCAAATCAGGTTATTTATTCTTTAAACCGGATTGATCTTTAATGACCCGTAAATTCAAATTTTCTTTATCAGAATACGGATAGAAATTTTCTTCTTAAGCCGCGTGATCAGGTGTTTTTTGACATCAAAGCAATTTATAAAAGTCTTTCTTTGAATTTTTCAATATTGTGCTGTATACATATTTCTCTAGTATTCTAGAGGGTTATAAAGATACTTATAAGCTTAGGAAACAAATCACCAGCATTTCTACAGAACCTTGTTCTGCTGTATTTTCTGAATAAGTATGGATGATTGAAAATCGATGCATCACGCTTTATTTTAAAGATCTAAAGACTGCTCAAATCTAAAATTATTCTGATAAAAACGTCCACTATTATGCAAAAATTAGATCGATTTTGTAGTGAAGCCACTGAAATTTATCAAGCCTTAGGTGGCTCTTATTGAGCTGAAGGAATATTTCTACTCAGATGAAAAATACTCCAATCTGAATTAAAGGCGAAGAAAATTACTTAAGTATTGAATGGCCTGAAAAATATCTGAACAGCTATGCGAACTTATTAGCTGCGCACGCCGTGAAGAGTTTTGATTCTTTATACTATTTTGTGTAATTTCAGCAGTGATTACCCGGTTTCATTGATACCGTTTTAGCCGCTAAACCACTATTAAACAGCCTGTTCTATTTACTAATTCTTGCTCCAAATCTGAACATTGGCACTCGTTTTCCCCTGAGATTAGACCTCTGACTAATGAGGATTACTAATATTCAGTGTAATTAGCATATTGTACCAATCATCTAATAGGTGACCGAACCCAGCAATGAAATAACGAATATATTGCTTCAGCCAAATCACCAAGCCTTAAACAATCCCATCTTGAAGCAGGATTTGTAAGGCTTGGTTGAGGAGCAAATATCAGCAAGATAAGACTTTTCCATACTACAAGATCAATTAGTAAAATTTCTAGATGCTGTATGAATGCAAATCTACAAAGATAAAATATAGCTCATAAATATGGATGGTACGATTATGCATAACCTGCTACCCGATGTGCCTTATGCACATCCTAGAAGTATTATTGCGAACTTTGATACAGCCTTGGTGACACTAAAAAAGTTTTTACCAAAAACTTTGATGAAAAAATTATTCAGTTCTAGTGCACTACTACAAGTTATGGGCTTGCCTGAAGACGGTCTTAACCGAACTTGAAAAATGAGTCTTACTGGAGCTTGGTTATGAAAGCATGTAGCAAATGTCATTCTATTTGATCAGGCAGGAAATGTCCTGACCAAAGCAGAGCTTCCACCGCAACATCACATGACGATTATCAAAATCTTGCTGGTGATTATTATTATGGCGGTGATTGCATCGACCTGGTTTTGACGCTTTAAATGTTGTGGAGTGCTTCTAGTATCCTAGACCTGAAACAGTCTCATTTTAAAGCCACCTCAAAGCTTCCAGGCTCATTTCGTCGAGATCAACTGAAGCGAATAAATCCTGATGGCAACGTTTTAAAGACTGAATGTCTCCCCTGTACCTATGACTAAAGGCCAAGTCTATTTATCGATTATGAAAATGCTCGAGCGCCTTTAAACGCATTTAATTGGAAATGTATCCTCACTTCAAAAAACCTGCATGGATTATGTTGTAATTTGTATGATAGAAGGTTATGAAAATGAGTTTGTGACGTTTTAGCTAGCCTGAGCATTAATGCAACAACCTATTGAATTCCTATACATTTGCATAAATATACAAAAAAGCCTCAGCCATTTACCCTATAGCTATCAATAAAAATTAAACTTAAGGCTTAATCACTTTGAAGCCGTATTATGAAACCTAGGATGCTTTCGATAATACTTCTGTTATTCTTTGGAGGGCACGCTATGGCTTTACCCGTCGTTAAAGTGAACTTTGTATTTGCAACGAATCAAGTTAAAGCTCAAAAGTTTGACAACTTGAACCAAATTAAAAAAGAAGTCGATATTTTAAACCGATATTTTGTGACAGACAAAAAACAACCTATTTTTAAATTTGAACTCAATCAGTATATCTCTTATAAACAATTTGAAAAAATGCAATGTGACCTCAGAACAGAGCTTGAGAGGCAAAAAGTTGTAGATCGATCGGATGTTCTTCAGCAGTTTCAGCAATGTTTTAATTCCGAAAAACCAGTGCCAGAAATTTATGTCTTTATTTTTGATGGCTATAACTCAAAATTAGGATTTAAAGCTGCTGATAGTTGGGGATTTCACAATAGTGGCAGACCAGTTGTGCTGCTGGATTGGGAACGGCTGAACTATAATGTCCAAGCCGCTCTCCCTCATGAGATGGGACATGCTTTTGGCTTACGCCACGTTTGTATAAAAGGAGCGAAATTTAAAGACGCTACCAATTTGATGGCCAGTAAAGGGGGATGTGATGGTAGCGGTGGTCAGCGAAATATTGGATTCAATCCTGATCAGATAAAAATAATTTTAGAATATTATACGAATTTAACCAAACGCTTGCAAAAATCTAAATAATATTCTTCTCAAAATAATAAGGCCATTTTGTCGTATTAATATAATCAAACTCATTATTAGCATAGAATTTTTGAACAGCTTTGAATTCCTCGATCTGTACAAAATCAGGTTGCCACATACTTTTTCTATTATTAGACAGAATTGGTAACAACCTTAATACCATTTTATCTTGTTCAAAAATCAACTGTGCAATTATTCCAAAAGGCAAAGCATTTGGATAGCCATCATACTCTCCATCACTATTAAAAATCCCATTCCCTATACTATACAGCACAACTTTATTTTCAAATTGCTCTATAGATTGTAAGGTATGAGCTCCATGACCTATGATTAAGTCTGCGCCGTAATTAAATAACTGCTTTGCGATATGACGTTGATAATGTTGCGTTGGCAAAAAATCTACCCCCCAATGTGCCAATACAATAACCATGTGTTCAGGATAATGCTTTTTTTCGTATTGGACTGCTTCACTAAGCATACTTTCTAAAGTCGCCACACCAGGCTGTGAAGGGGTCGCATAGAATTTAAATATTTTTTGGTTAGTTGCTCGATGCCAATAACCTGAATAAAAAGAAATAACACGGCCATTAATTTTTATTCGAATTGGCTTGCATGCATCTACCTCATTCATTCCTGCACCACAAGCATGAATGCCTGCTTGCTTAAGGGTTTTGAGACTATGCCAAACTCCCAGATCCCCATAGTCAGCGATATGGTTATTAGCAAGCGATAAGTAGTGAATATTGGCTTTTTTCAATGCATCTACAGTAGGTTTGTCTTTGGCACCTAAAATAAATTTTTTCAAACCTTTCAAGGGTGACTGAATATTATGATCAATAAAACAGGCTTCATGATTCGCTAAATTAATATCTGCATTTTTTAAAAAACCTTTTATTTTTTCAAAACTGTAATCATAACCGCCATGAATTAAAGGATCAAAGGAATTTTGTCTCTTGCGACGTCTTTCTGTATAGTACTCGCCTAAATACGTATCACCAATAATATTCATTACAACATTAGATTTATTCAATTCTGTATTAATTTCAATATTTGCTATTACATCTAGAGGTTGATTAAGTAGAATTCGCTCAATAACAGAATCCTGTTGAAATACTTGATTAAGCCCTTGACTTATAATGATGGTAAAAGTATTAAAACTAGTTTGATGCCAAGCAATTGATACATTCAAAAAACTAAAAAAATATGTGATTTTATTTAAATCTAGTAAATAGGTATTTGCGAAAAAGTTTTTCCCTTTATAAAATATTTTACTTAAACTAAGTACATTTTTATAAAAAGGATTAATACGAGTAAGGAGTATTGCAATCACTTCAACATCTTTTAAGCTATACACTTGCTTTAGTTTAGAGTTTGATTTACCTGATAAATTAAGTGCACAACCTTGGTTTAGGCCATATTGCAATATTAAATCATTAAAATATTCACTCATTTTCTTTTGTGTTTTTATATAGACATGGTTTGCCAATAAAAATAACGAGTCTACACCTGCTGTAACTTTAAAATTACTAAGGACTTGTAATAAGCTAATTATGTCTGTTCTTTGATAACCAACTACTCCCTTACCTTTCTCTTTCAGCGCGATATCATTAACCTCTATAACATCATCAATGCTGATTTTTCGACTTTCCAGTAGATCAAAGACTATGTATAGTACAAAAAGTGGCCCCAACCCCTGATTTAAGTTATTAAAATCAATATTATTCGCATACGAATAATCAGTTTCTTGTTCATTTTTTTTTACAATGACATTAAACATTGCTTAATTCCAATAAATGGTTCATCCATTTTTGTTTATTTAATTCAAGTGAATATTTTTTAGCAGACTCTTTTGCATTATCTCGCATAACATTATTTAAAAGAGTCTTCTCTATCGCTAATGCTAATGCTTCAATATCCCCATCTTCTACTAAGTACCCTGAATATTCATCTTCAATTATTTCATTAGGGCCATATTTGATGTCATAAGCCACCACTGGGGTACCCACAGCTAAACTATCTAATATCCCTATACAAAACCCTTCAAGGGTGCTTGTCACAACAGATACCGTTGCTTCAGCGATATGGTCTAAAATATTTTGTACATAGCCTTTAAAGTGAACATTTTTCTCCAGTTGATGATCAAGGACATATTGTCTGATTTTTTTTTCATATACAAAGTTATCGCGTGCGTCACCAAAACCATATAGATCAAGTTGAATATTTGGGTAATCTTCTTTTAATAACTCAACCGCTTCAATAATATGATGTAACCTTTTTTCAACATAGTATCGGCCAACAGAAATAATCCTGAATCGATTTTCTAGTATAACCTCCCCTTGATGATCTTGAGTTTCTGAATAAGCAGGTGGAATTACCCATATCTTCAAATCCCTCCCAAAGCGCTCTAATAAGTCTTTTTTTTGTTGGTCAGTTGAACAAATAAAACCGTCAAACTTATCTTTATTTCCTAGAGAAAGCTGATAGTTTGAGTTAATTCTTCCAGTTTCAATCTGCCTTGGATTACTGACATGAACACTATGAAATACAGAGATTAATTTAAATGATGGGGATTTAATCCTTATTAAAGTTTCATTGTAAAGTTTGTTTTTGTCAGAGTAAAAGACAGATTTTGGATATTGTGAAACTAGTTTTTGAAACCAAAATTCCATAAGCTCATTCTTATTCAAAAAAAATGATTGTTTAGCATCACAATGTAAAATCATTAAACTTAATTCTTTATCATTGTAAGTCTCTTCAAGTACCAGATTATTTTTTTTATCAATATAATGTACATTTTTTTGTATATTTTTCTCTAAATATATAACCTTACAAAGATAGCCCTTTTTATTATATATTTCTCTTTTAAATTTAACTCTATTCACATCAAAGTAATTAATATAAGAGATATTTTTATTATCAAAAAAATGGACATAAAGAGTATAAACCTCATTAATATATATTTTTGCATCACCACTTTTTTCTTGTATTTCTACTCTTATATCTCCTGACAGTTTAGAAAGAAATTGATCTAAACCATTATATTTTTCTTCAGCAAAGATAAGATTTTGAAAACAGTCATATAGGTTTAAAAAGCTTCTTGAATCAATACCATGTAATGATAAATTTTCAGCATAATTTGGATTAAAGTTTAGCGTAACTATTTTATGTGCCAAACTGCAATTATCGAAAACTCTTTTACGCTTTAAAATCGCGTGTTCAATTCCAGTAAGATTTTTTCCAATTCCTACACTCAAAAAGAAATACATGACTATCACCTACGAAAAATAATTAATATAAGCCACATACCCAGACAAATTATGTTCTTGGTCATCGATACGTGTTCTAAAACGATCATGGCGTACATAGAACGCATTTAAAACTTTCTCAGGTTTTGCCATATACATTGCAACTTCAGGATAGAAATAACCTGTACTTCTTTGAAATTCGACACGCTGTTCAATCAATTTTTTTAATTCTTCAAACTTTGCTTTAGCGAATAAAGTGTCAAAGCCTTGCTCACGCATACGTACTACCATTTTGTAAGCGGACATCATCATTTCTAAGAAAGTTGCATAGGCTGTCTTACGTTCAGCAATAAACTTCATATGCTTTAAGTAATTGTTTAGACCAAACTCAAAATATTTATCTTCTGGACAAATTTTTGTCAGCTCATTGGTACAGTAACTTAACCAGTGATCATGATATTTATCGTATTTTTTTTCTATAAAATGCTCAAACATTAATTTAACGGTCTGCAATAGCTTTGGATCTTGATTAATTTGATATAATCTCAGCAAGCCTAAAGCAGCCTCTCCATCATAGTAAACGATACGAAATTTTTCTTTAATTTCTAAGCTCGGATAATCAAGTACATGGGTGGTCTCCCCGTGACCATCGACCATATACAAAATACCTTCAGCTAATTTTTCGGCAGCAGCTTGATATTGATTATCTGAGGTAATTTCCTGATATTTAGCCAACATAAAAATAGCGGCAGCATTTGAACCGAGTTTGATTTCGTTATCATTTTCACCATCAGTCATAAAACCATGCCCTTTTATTTCTTTATAAAAGGTTTTGATGGCATATTCGATCGCTAATTTAATTTTGCTTAAATATTCTTTTTTATAATCGACTTCTAATGTTTCAAGTAAGGCATACACTGCCGTGCAATGACGTACAGTATTATAGCTTTTTATTTCACGATTATAGGCTGGGAAATATCCATAGATAAATTTCCCATCATCCTGGATTTCACCATGTAAAAACGCTGCATTCTTTTCAACCATACAACGAACATGATCTTTTAAATCCGAAGTTAGCTCACGCACCCCATTAACAGGTCCTAATGATTGTAACGTCAATATAGTTTCATTTTCATAAAGAGCTGAAACTGTATCAAATACCCAAATATATTCGAGTTTATCCAGTTCGAAAGTTTTAGTGATGGTTGGATATTTTGAATGAATAGCACGGTTAACATTGTCCTGATCCCAAAACGTTGGTTCATTATAAACAATGCCTCGGATTAAGGCTTTACCATATAACTCTTGCTCTAAAAAGCAAATATCAAATTTTGAATCAAAACTCACACCCTTTCTAAAATGATTATTATGTAATTGAGTATTTAGAATGTTTTTAACATCCTGCCATGATTTTTTCTCAATATTCACAGCAATATCAAACTTTAAGAATTCAGGTAAACCCCTATTTTTTTCATATAGCTTTTCTAAAAATTTTAGTGTTCTACTTATAGCTGTTTTTGTATTGGGTGCAGCAGAACTCCATATCTTACAACGCTTATTTGAATTACCATAAGAAATAAAAATCACATAAAGCTTTTGATGCTCATAACCTAGTTTTTCATTTAACCACTCTGTTAACTTATGTTTAAACTCGAAATATTTAGTTTGCGTATTAATTTCCATAACTTGTATATATCTATTTTATATAAAATTTTTCATTAAAATCAGAATACTTGAAAGAGATTAAGTGGCAATGTTATTTTATGTATAATTTGTTTTTTTTTGTATATTTAGGAATTATTCAAATAAAAAAAGAGGCTCCTAAGAGCCTCTTTTTTTATCTTAAATAAATTAACCGATTAGAATAAGAGTTGTTGATTTGCAATTAAGTCTTCAAGCGTAATTACTGAAGTTTGATTGGTTAAGTTGAGTAAGGCAGTTTGATTATATAAACCACCAGAACCATCTCGATCAATCGATAAAGTTACTGTAGATGTTGCTGCATTATAGTTCAGGCTGACATACTCACTTAGATTAGTTGCATCCGCAGATGTACCATCCAATAACTGAGTAATATCAATCTTATCACCTTGTACAAGGCTAAAGTCAGTCCAAGTATCTGTACCATTACCGCCAGTTGCATCATCAACAAGTAAGTCGAAACCAACTGTATCTGCACCAATACCACCTGTGATTATATCATTTCCAGCTCCACCGCTAAGGTAATCATTACCTGCATTACCCACTAAAGTGTCATTTCCATTGCCACCACGAATAATGTCATTACCTGAACCGCCAGTAAGGATATCATCACCATCATAGCCATAGATACGAACCGCAGAAGTTGATGTTGAGAAGTCTAAAATATCAGCTATAGCAGTACCTTCTTTGAGATACGAAGGCACGCCACCACTTAATAAACCTCCTAATAATCCTACATTCACTAAATCAGAACCACCACCAACATTTGTATGACCGGCGAGGTCTGTTGCTGTGATTTCTAAAGTAGGGAGTACTGTGAGATTTGTAAGATCCGTAGAACTACGGACGGTACCTAAAAACTCCATAATTTCCTGATTATCTAATGCTGAACCATCTGTAGCAGTAATCACTAGATTCATATTATAACCAGTAAGGAGATTACCCCCTTGCGTAGGGACTACATTGTAACCAAAAGAGTTCGCTAAAGCTTGCGAGTAAACCCAGTTGATTGAGCCAAGTGATACACCTAAACCACTGTTATAATAGACTTGTACTTGTTTAAGATCACCATTGACATCGCCAACCACAAACTGCTGTTGACTCAAATCAATAATTCCTAAAAGATTTCCTCCAAGTAAGCCAAGTAGACCACCTGTACCAGCAGCAGCAGTTGGAGCAGCGGCTGGATCAACAACATCTAAGACTCGCGTATCTGTAGCAACATTACCCGCTACATCAGTCGCAGTTACTGTCCAAGTATGAGACCCTACTGTTAGTGGAGAGGTAACTTGATATGTCCATGTACCATCAACATTGACTGGAATGGTAACCGTAGCACTTCCATCTAGAGACAGAGTTACAGTGGAGCCAATTTCAGTCGTACCTTGCAGTAATGGCGTAGTATCATCTGTAGTATCACCATTTGCTACATGCCCTTGCTGTACACCTACGGTATCGTAAATGCCAACAATATTAACATCTGCAGTCTTGTCTACAGTAATCGGACCTAAACTATCAATAGTACCTGGTCGCCCAATAGCATTAAGTTGGCGTACGTCGACAGAAGTATAGATACCTTCAGTTAGCTCGAAGCTATTGCCTGTGACCGCAATCCAATCACCACCATCTAAACGATATTGTAAAGTTGCACCAGCCTCAAGACCTGTGACGGTAACAAGACCATCATTAGTGATTGTATCTGTTGTACTTGAACCAGTATCTTGATAGGTTCCATTTACATCACCAATACTCACATCACCAATATTTATGGTTAATGTCGCAGTGCCGCTAGAACCGTCATTAGTATTGACAGCTGTATAAGTAAATACCTCTGTTTGACCTAAGCCGTCTGTATTAGTCAAGGTATATGTATACTGACCGGCGCTACCAAGTACTAAAATACCATACTCAGTTTTGACTGTAATATCACCATTAGCATCAGGTGCGTAAATCACTCCTTCATACTCAACACGAGTCACACTTGTTCCAGCAACAGGCGTATCACCACCTAGATCGCCATCTTCAATAATGACGTCACCAATCACCGTTGTAGTTTCTAATTCAATGCTATTGATTTGAGTCGTAATCGTTGTTTCTTGTAATACCGTTAATAAATTACTTAACAGTGCATTCGAAACAGCATCAATGATTTCATCCACATAGTTTACTAAACCAAAACTGTTGAGTGTATCTGCAAGGATATTCACTACAACACCAACACCGACGCCATCAACCAAGTCTAGAGCGACTTCTAGAGCAGCACGTAGTGGAGTTAGGACAAGAGGTAGGATACCGAATTGATCACTAAGGGCATTAACAACCGTATCTAGGATGAGATCTTGGTTGTCTTGACCAAGCACAACTCCATCTTTACCTAAATCAGCTAAGGTTAAGCCATCAATTAAAGCATCGACTGTACCTTGATCATTACGAACCACTACAGAGTAATTACCAGCAGGTAGTCCTTGAATAGTTGCTGTTAAACCATCATCACCCACTACGCCAAGAAGTGGTAAGCTTGCAATATCGCCTAATAATGAGTTTTGCGTGACTGCTGAATAAACAGTTACACCAAATTCATTGACAATATCTAGTCGGAATGCGTCACCTACAGCAAGTAATGACGTTTGTTGTACAGTAACGGTTAAAGTACTTAACGAACCTAGCGTTACAGGGACGGCAGCATCCGTACCAGTACTAGATTGACCAATACCAATCACATCTACATTTTGTGTGACCGCTGGCTGACCCGTAACAACTGTGAACTCTCCAACATCGATGCTATCGATATCATTTTGCACATTCAGAGGCAGTGTTACTGTTGTTGTTGTTGTACCTGAAACATTTCCTGCTGCATCTTCTGCCGTAGCTGTAACAACATCACCAGCATTTAGATCAGGATTCGGCACACTCCAATCACCGTTTGCATTAGTCACAGCTGTTGCTGTTGAAGCATCTGGGAAAGTTACAGTGACAGTTGAACCTGGTTCTGCTTTACCAGAAATATCAAGATCAGCTGCTGGGCTAAGATCTTGAATTGCATTAATGATCGGTGGTTGCGGTGCAGTAATGTCAAGCAAACCGATATTGATTGTTAAAGTTGCATCATCAGTATAGACGCCATTCACAGCTGTATACGTAAATACTTCCGTTTGATCAATGCCGTTAAGATCATTCAAGGTATAAACATAGCTACCTGTTGCTGCATTAACGACTAAGGTACCGTACTCTGTTGGTACTGCAATTTCGCCATTAACTGGGAGGAATACATCACCATCATATACAACTTGACTAACTGTAGTTCCACTGACTGGTGCATCAGCGCCTTGACCATCGTCCACAATTAATTCACCTGTAAGAACGTTGTCAGCAAATGTAACTGCGTCTAATTGAGTTGTAATTGTGGTTTCTTGCAACACTGTTAATAAGTTACTTAACAATGCACCCGAAACAGCATCAATGATTTCATTGGCATAAGATACTAGACCAAAGCTGTTGAGTGTATCTACAAGGATATTGACTACAACACCAACGCCCACACCATCAACTACATTGAGCGCCAGCTCTAGCGCACCACGTAATGGTATCAATACAATCTGAGTAAGACCAAATTGATCACTGAGCGCATTCACTACTGTATCTAAGATTAAATCTTGGTTGTCTTGACCAAGTACAACACCATTTTCACCAAGATCCGCAAGTGTTAAACCATCAATCAACTGATCTACAGTCCCTTGATCATTACGCACAATTACAGAGTATGTACCAGGTGCTAATCCTTCGATTGTAGCAGTTAGGCCATCATTGCCCACCACACCAAGTAGTGGTAAGCCTGCAACATCACCTAGAAGTGAATTCTGTGTTACTGCTGAATAAACAATTACACCATTTTCATCGACTAGATCTAGACGGAAAGCATCACCTACTGCAAGTAAAGCTGTTTGCTGTACGGTGACGGTTAAGTTACCTAAACTATTTGGTTGAACAACGACTACAACTGCTGCATCAGTACCATCACTTGATTGAAGTAAACCAATGACATCAACATTTTGAGTTATGCTTGGCTGTCCTGGTATCACTACTGGCTCATCAAGCACTAGATCATCAATATCATCATTTGCAATCAATGGTGAAACGACAACTGCAGTGGTTAGATCTGAAGCATTGCCTGCTTCATCCGTTGCAATCGCAGTTACGGTATCACCATCGGTCAGACCTGGGTTCGGTACAGTCCAATCACCATTTGAATCGGCAACAACGGTTGCTGTTGTGTCATCCGGGAAGGTTACTGTGACAGTTGAACCTGGCTCTGCTGTACCGGTAATTGGATCCGTTGCATTGATTGGATCAATCACTGGGGCAGCTGGTGCCACGCCATCGACAGTTGTAGTCGCTTCTGTTGAGTCGTTGCCTGCTGGATCAGTTGCGATTGCAGTTACGGTATCACCATCGGTCAGACCTGGGTTCGGTACAGTCCAATCACCATTTGAATCGGCAACAACGGTTGCTGTTGTGTCATCCGGGAAGGTTACTGTGACAGTTGAACCTGGCTCTGCTGTACCGGTAATTGGATCCGTTGCATTGATTGGATCAATCACTGGGGCAGCTGGTGCCGTCGTATCAGAGTCACTGTCGCTGTCTGAGTCAGAATCGCTGTCGCTATCAGAGTCAGAGTCACTGTCGCTATCAGAGTCAGAATCGCTGTCTGAGTCGCTGTCGCTGTCAGAGTCAGAATCGCTATCGGAATCAGAGTCAGAGTCGCTGTCGCTATCAGAGTCGGAATCGCTATCGCTGTCAGAGTCAGAATCGCTGTCGCTATCAGAGTCAGAGTCGCTGTCGCTATCAGAGTCGGAATCGCTATCGCTGTCAGAGTCAGAATCGCTGTCGCTATCAGAGTCAGAGTCACTGTCGCTATCAGAGTCAGAATCGCTGTCTGAGTCGCTGTCGCTGTCTGAGTCGCTGTCGCTGTCAGAGTCAGAATCGCTGTCTGAGTCGCTGTCGCTGTCAGAATCAGAATCGCTGTCACTATCAGAATCGCTGTCACTATCAGAGTCAGAATCGCTATCGGAATCAGAGTCAGAGTCGCTGTCGGAATCTGAGTCGCTGTCGCTATCGGAATCAGAGTCACTGTCGCTATCAGAGTCAGAGTCGCTATCGCTATCAGAGTCGGAATCGCTATCGCTGTCTGAGTCAGAATCGCTGTCGCTATCAGAGTCGCTGTCGGAATCTGAGTCAGAATCGCTGTCACTGTCTGAGTCAGAATCGCTGTCGCTATCAGAGTCAGAATCGCTATCGGAATCAGAGTCAGAGTCGCTGTCGCTATCAGAGTCGGAATCGCTATCGCTGTCTGAGTCGCTGTCGCTATCGGAATCAGAGTCACTGTCGCTATCAGAGTCAGAATCGCTGTCTGAGTCGCTGTCGCTATCGGAATCAGAGTCACTGTCGCTATCAGAGTCGGAATCGCTGTCGCTATCAGAGTCAGAGTCGCTGTCGCTGTCAGAATCAGAATCGCTGTCACTATCAGAGTCAGAATCGCTATCGGAATCAGAGTCAGAGTCGCTGTCGGAATCTGAGTCGCTGTCGCTATCGGAATCAGAGTCACTGTCGCTATCAGAGTCAGAGTCGCTATCGCTATCAGAGTCGGAATCGCTATCGCTGTCTGAGTCAGAATCGCTGTCGCTATCAGAGTCGCTGTCGGAATCTGAGTCAGAATCGCTGTCACTGTCTGAGTCAGAATCGCTGTCGCTATCAGAGTCAGAATCGCTATCGGAATCAGAGTCAGAGTCGCTGTCGCTATCAGAGTCGGAATCGCTATCGCTGTCTGAGTCGCTGTCGCTATCGGAATCAGAGTCACTGTCGCTATCAGAGTCAGAATCGCTGTCACTGTCGCTATCAGAGTCAGAGTCACTGTCGCTATCAGAGTCAGAGTCGCTGTCGCTATCAGAGTCAGAGTCGCTGTCGCTGTCCGAATCCGAATCGCTGTCTGAGTCCGAGTCACCAAAATCTACAATATAATTTGTAGAGTCTGATTTGTTACCAGCAACATCAGTAGCTATTACCTCAATTTCATCCCCATCAGCTAGAGGTGTCACTAAAATGACTTTGAAATAGCCTTTTTCATCAGTTTGAGCACTACCAATTTCATTACCATCAGCATCTTTGATGGTCACTATAGAATTTGGTTCTGCTTGTCCTTTAACTTCTAATCCGTTTTGACTTATGACAATATCTGTTGGTGCATCTGGTGCTTTACCATCTACCACAGCAACGGCTTCTTCAGAAACATTTCCTGCAGGATCAGTTACGATGACTTTAACTTCATCACCATCTTCCAGACCGGGATTGTCTACTGACCAGTTACCATCTACACCAACTTCAACTTCTGTTTTCGAGCCATCCGGGAACGTTACTTCAACCTTCGCACCTGGCTCAGCCTTGCCTGTAATTGGATCAGTCGCATTGATCGGATTAATAATTGCCGCATCTGGTGCTGTTGTATCTTTAGTATTTTTACTACCAGAGTCATCTTGTACTGCCGCAATTGCTACTCCTAGGCCTGCTGCAAGTCCCGCGCCAATTAACCAAGGTGAAATAGCAGCACCCGCTACTGTCTCACCTGCTAAGGGAGCGATATTACTTAAAGGAATATAATTTACACTGTCTAAAACAGCACCTGTAGCATCCGTAAATTGTGCCCAGATCAATTCTCCTTCATTTTCAAAAAGAATTTGGCTGGTTTCAATTGGATAATTAAAATAATTTTCTAGTGTTATGGTTTCACCATTTTTAAGGGTGATAACTGCTGCATTACCTTGACGAGAAATACTTGCCACTTCATCTATATTAAGATTTATCTTAACAATAGAACTTTGATTAAGACTCACAACACTATTATTAGTGCTTTGAATCACCCCACCGCTTTCTGAAGATATTATTTCAATATTTATCATATTATATTTCCTACTCTTATTAAGAAAGTAATTTCCAAAAACAACCAAAATTACATAGCATTAAATTGAGCAGTTGATAATTGCAAAAAATTACCTGAAATTATTTTAGGAAAAGAACTCTATAGATTAATAGTTTATAATTTTATAAAATAACATTAAATATCTGTATTAAAAGAAAATAATATTTAAAACCCCTACTAAAAGTAAGAAATGAAATGTAACAAAAATTAAAATAAATCTATAATCACATGATTATTATAGTAATTATTTTTATAATTATAATATTCGTATTGATTTTGTAAAATATAAATATATATGTAAACAATTGTTAGATTATGTAAAAAAATAAATTTATAAATTATATTAAATATTAATATATACGCCGATATTTAAATTTAAAATATTATCTACCCATATATAATCATTAACAAATTCAATTAAAAAATCCCTCAAAAAATAATTTTTTAAGGGGTTTAAAATAAATTTAACCACAAAAATAAATATTTATTTTAAATAATCTAACAAGTCATCAAAGTTTTCTATTTTATATTCAGGTTGTGCACGTTGTAATTCATCTGCACTGCCATAGCCATATGTAACTGCAATAGATTTGATTCCATTGCGGTGTGCACCCAAAATATCGTATTCACGGTCACCGACCATGATGCAGCCTTCGGCCTTTAAATGTTGCTGTTCTAAAATATACTGAATCAGCTCACCTTTATTGGTTCTGTCACCATTGAGTTCGCTGCCATAAATTTCAGTAAAATACTGAGCCAGATCAAAATGCTCTAAAATCTGTTTGGCATAAACCGTCGGTTTTGCCGTAGCGACAAACAAACGATAACCACGGCGTTTCAGTTCTGCCAACGTTTCTGCCACACCCTCGAAAACGTGATTTTCATATAGGCCTTTCACTGCAAAACGTTCGCGATAAGCCATCAACGCCTGCTCAGCCAGAATATGATCGGTCTCGATATTTAAAAGTTTGGCCAGCGAGGCTTTTAAGGGAGGACCGATAATCCAGTCGATATTGATCTCATCGCTAATCGGATGACCCACCTTTTCCAGACCGTAACGCGCAGACGTGGTGATCCCCACTTTAGGATCAGTTAATGTCCCATCCAGATCAATTAAAATATTCTTAATCACAGCCCATCCCCTCTCATCAGCACCGATATAAATTAATATCGAGAGTTCATTCAAATTTGCCTATACTAATGTAATTTTAGTGAATGAAGGACATCATTTTGCGCCCTACCGTACTTTGCTTTTCCGGTTTAGACCCTTCAGGTGGAGCCGGTCTTCAGGCAGATATTGAAGCCATTGGTCAAAGTGGTGCACATGCAGCAATTGCCTGCACAGCCCTCACCATTCAAAATTCACAGCAGGTTTTTGGTTTTGAAGCGACATCTAAAGAGCTGCTGCTGGCTCAGGCCAATGCCGTGGTGAATGACCTGCCAATTCGCTGTATTAAATCTGGCATGTTAGGCACCACAGAGAATATCACAGCACTGGCGGAGTTTTTGACTGCACATCCGGACTATCTGTATGTACTCGATCCGGTTCTGGTGGCAAATAGTGGCGGTTCATTGGGCAATCAGGCGACACTGGTCAAAGCATTTACCCAACTAATTCCATTGGCTACCCTTCTAACTCCGAATACGGTTGAACTGCGTGCTTTAACAGGTGAAGAAGACCTACAGCTGGCCACTCAAAAACTATTTGATATGGGTGCACAAGCAGTTCTGGTTAAAGGCGGTCATGAAGATACGCCGGATTATATTCAGAACAGTCTGTATATCGCGGGCGAGTTGATTAATGAGACCCGCTGTCCACGTCTGGAGGGTGAATATCATGGTTCGGGTTGTTCACTGGCCAGCTTCATCGCCGGGCGCCTGGCCATGGGTGATCAACTCAAAACGGCGGTACAGCATGCAGAGACCTGGTTGTTCGGCGTATTAAAAATTGCCGACATCCCTGTTCCGAATGGTCAGAGAATTCCAAAGCGCTTCTAAGATAATATTTTTTTAAATTCAAAAGCCTGAATGATTCAGGCTTTTTTTATCACTTCTATTTTTCGAGGGTATTTCTATTTACCCTGAATGACTGTGCTTACATAGGTCGGCAAATTCCAGGCACCGCCAGCAAAGCCCTTGCATTGTACGGTCAGGCTACTGAAACTTTTGACAAATGTTTTACCATCCCATGCCCATTCATCCTGACTCAGACAATCACCCAAACCACGTACTTTATGCCCGGAAAATATCTGGCCTTGGCTAAAGGTTTCTCCGGAGGTGGTCACCAGTTGTCTCGGTTGCTTGTTTTTATCCATCAGCCAAAAACCGCTGCCCATATTATAGGTTCCACGCCAGCAAGGGATCTGAATCAGCTGATTTTGAGCATTGATGGGATAAATCATCATGACATCATCCGGCATAAAATGTTGGCTAAACAGCAAATCGCATTGATCTTCGTTAGTGCTCGCTTGCAGTTTCCGAATCATCTGCTGACCCGCCGCCGTACTCAGTTTCGCGTGAGTGATCTTGCCTGACTGATATTTGGGTATCATAATTTGCGGGATCGCTGCGGCTTTAAGCACCGCTTGACTGGATTTTTTCCCAGGCTTGATCAAGGCTGAGGGCGTAGAGAGGCAGCGCTGAAATTCATCCATCTTCAGCAAAACGGCACTGGCTCCGGCTGTCGACAAAGTCCAGCGTGATTGTGCATTCTTAAATATCAGTGGATCCGTGCCTTGAACTGCTTTTAATAAGGCTTGTGTTTGTGTACGACTCAGTTGACCTATCCCTTGCTGATCTAAACGAATAACACCATAGGGCTTGCCCGCGATTTGTAACTGAAGCTGAGCTGTCGATGCTGCAGCTTGCAGGGGTAAAATTTGGACTTTTGCTTGTACCGCACTGGTCGTTCCTGCTGCGCGTGTTAATAAAACCGAAACTGGTCGATCAATCTCCTGATCCGACTGATAACCAGAAGCGCGGCAGGTACCGGTATTGTCGCAGGCCATTTCCCAATCTTTATGTGAAAAATGCAGCCCCTGAATGGCAGCAAGACTTAATGAGCTGATACTGGCCAGACCAAATGCGACACTCATTGTTTTGATGCTGTCTATCCATTGTTGTTTCATTATTTAGTCCTTAAATTGTATTCGGCCAGCCTAGTGCGGCTTCCTCACTGGAAGGTTCCAGCCGACCACTTTGACATTCTGCACATTTGGATTCCTCGCTTCCTGCTTCGGGGTATCGATCGAATTTTCTAGCCTGTCAAAGGTCTGAATTGCACCGTCCCACATCCCGGCTCCCTGACGATAGTCTTTGAGTATATTCAGTTTTTGCTGAATGGTGTCCTGATAAAGCATGCCTGTAATCATTTACCAAGATATTGCACTTAATTTTTTAAGCTTATGACTTAACTGACGCTTTTGATCCTGCGCATCTTACGGGTTTCTAGCTGTACCGGTACTGAGGTATGTTGATGCAACAATTGCCATCGTCCCTGCTGCTTGCTGAGACACATACTGACCCGGCACCAACCCAACTGAAAAATTGGCTCAATTACCGCATAATTCACCCGAACATAGCCATCGACCAAGGCTAAATCAGTGCTCACATGAATATTGATATCTTGACGCTCTATCCGGATTCCTTCAGGTATAAAAGGCCGATATTGCAGCCAGAGCGCCTGATAGGCATCTATGCCTTTTATTTCAGTACTGACATCGACCAGACGGATATCTGGCCGGCATAATTGAATAATATCCTGGATCTCCAGACTGCATATGGCATGGTCCCATTGCTGAAGAAATGCCATGACTTCCTGAGCCAATTGTTTATCCCCAAAAACCTGCATCAAATTTTCCTCAACCGGACAAGTCAGACCTGAAATCGGGATTCAATCAACTCACCGGATTTCTGATCTTTTGTTCTTATTATTTTGCCTATGCTAAAGCGTTATTCTCGCTTTGCTCTCCCCACTGCCTGATTCGGTTCAGCTCACCTGAAGATTATTTTTTTAAATTATTTTTATTTCAATCAGGATGAATATGCCGTTTCTAGATTGGATGATTCAAAAATCAGCAGCGATTAAAAGTTACTTTAGAACTTTTATTGCATGCCTGTAAATGACATAAAGCGTCATTTAAAAATAGAAATAATTTTAGATCTGAATAAGATAGCTGACCATTACAAACCAAGTCGATCTGTTTATAAATTTCGTATGGCATTGATAAAGTTTTAAGGCATTTGATCCATGTCATATCAACAGATAAAAACCATCATTCAGATAATGGCTTTACGATAGGTCTGCTTTGGCATTTCAATAATTTCGACACAGAGCTGAATTTTTAATTCGGGCTGTGGAGCAATAGATTGCTGCATCACCTCAAGCACCAATGCAGAAATCGCCTGACGCACTTCGACACTACGTCCACTCAATAGTGAGACTTTGGCATGTGCATAGGCCTGATCTGTCCGTGGACTCAGTCCAATGACATAATCCTGCTGCATAATCGCACGACTTTTTAAATCATCGGGATCGCTGACATAGCCTGCATTGAACAATGCCTGATGCATGGCCAGCAAGAGCGGCTGAGTCTGGAGCAGATGTTGAAGATTGTCAGAATATTCCAGATGCAGATGTGGCATACGAGTGATCTCGGATCAAAAACGTGAGGATTGGGACTACATAAAAAATAAACGCTGAATTTTAGCAATGAGACGACTTATCCACCGTCTCATGTCCAGTTAAAATTCTAGTCTGATGCCAGATTTAAGCTTTCTTTACATATTCAGATTTTAGCTTCATCGGGCCCATTCCCTCGATTTTACAATCGATATCATGACCATCGGCAGCATCCGGCAATAGGCGGATACTTTTGACTTTGGTACCCACTTTCACCACTGAAGATGAACCTTTGATTTTCAGGTCTTTAATCACCGTCACGCTATCGCCGTCCGCCAGCACATTGCCATGAGCATCCTTAATGATCACTTGTTCTTCAGTAATTTCGCCTTCTTTCCACTCATGTGCACATTCAGGGCAGATCAGTAGATCGCCATCTGCATAGGTATATTCAGATTGGCATTTTGGACAGTTTGGCAGACCCATAAGAACCTCGAAAAAGAGAAAAATTAAATAAATGAAACAAATAAGATCACAGTATAGCATCTTTGCAGAGATGCGCTTTTGAACAGGAGTTTCGTTGAAGGCCAGCTCATAATCATCAAGCATTAATTATCCGGGATATGCGGATTCACCAGCAAGGAAAGTAGCTGGAATGATTCCTGCCAACTCAAATGACATACCGCAGGCGGCACTAAATCGGGATAGCCGACCTGAATAATATGCAGGCCTGTACCGACTGAAACCTTTTCAAAGATCACAGTGACTTCTATTTCACCTTGCAGATCTGGTGTCGAAAACTGATCGGTATAACGCAGTAACTGATTGGGAATCACCTCATGATAAATCCCATGAAAATGGTGCTGGGTACCAGTGGAAAAATTGGTAAAGGTGGTTTTATAGCTGCCGCCGGGTTTGACTTCCGCATGTTCTACCTTGGCAATAAAACCATGTGGTGCCAACCATTTTGCCAGGGCATCCGGGTGAACAAAAGCACGATACACCCGCTCCGGAGGTGCACTAAACACTCGATGCATTTTTAGGGTGTAACTCATTTTGCCTAGTCCCTTATTGTTATTATGTATTTTTATTGAGGGATATTGCCCTTCTCTTGTATAGACTGACCAGACCAAGCTGAGCATCCATAGAACTGATTTTACGCAATCCTCAATCTGGTATATATAATGACTATGTATCTGTATTAAAGTCCTGACATTCCGATATAACTAAATATAAAGGATAAAAAAACCCGGCAGCACCGGGGTTTTTTTATTTAAATACAGGCACAATCAGCTATTACGTAGACTGCTTTCTTCTTCATCCAGCTCATCATCATAGACATAGGCCATGCAGCCCCAACCATCATATTCACCCTGAAATTCTGCAGCGATTTTGCTGAACCACTGTTCCAGATCCACAATATCCTCGTAGGTTGGTTCCATATAGACATAAATCGTGATAATCCATTCCAGGGTCGCGCTTTCTTCATCCTGAAACAGGCTGATTTTTTGTTCTTCCTTTAAGAGATACAAGGCACAACGATCTGCCTGCTCTTCATCACTAAACACCAGCGAAAATTCGATTTCATGTGCTTCTTGCAGGTCGTCGCCATCCTGATGCATTTGCCACAGTACATTGCCATTTTCATCGTCAGGGAATTGATTGTAATCACGTGACATAGAAGTATCCTTATTATGATGCTGTTTTATTCTGCATCTAAGATTAGCTGATTTTTAGACAATTATCGAGATCCGGACAAAAAATATTATCTTTTAACCATAAATAAACATATGATTTTTATAAATATAAAAATTATCTGTCAAATGGGTATTTCTTAAATATTTACAGCCTATCACGTCCGGGAATATCGATCTTTCGCTAAAACCCTATTCGTTATCAGCTACCATCAAGACTTAGTGCGCTTGATACCTATCAAAACTATACGGTCTCTGGATGCCGGCCTTCTTGCTTCATGTGCACAACCAGCGCAGCAAACTTTAATTCCTCTAAACGTAAATCCAGATAGGATGACTGAATCGTGGCCTGACTCAGTTGCTGTCCGGTATAATTCAGCAGGACATAATCATCCCTTAAGGCTTGCAACATCTGTCCCAAATTTTCTCTGTTTAATTGAGCAAGATATAAATCTGCCTTGCTATTAAAGGCCAAACTAAAGATTTCAATGATACTTCTACGGCGGCCGTCATCGATATAATTACAACTGGCGATCTGCTGTGTTGCTATAGCCTGCTGAATTTTTTCACGTACATCGAGCAGATGCCGAGCCGCATCCGTTTCACTATATCCTGCGATCAGCTGTTGTAAAAGTTGCGGTACTGGCAGACATAAACCGTAATGCTTGGCCTGGATTTTATGTTCCAGGGCATTCACTACGTCCTCTAAGTGCTGCTGTTGCTTGGCCTGTTGATAATAACCCGCTAAACTTTTTCTGGCCTGCTGTTCAACTTCGACTAAGGCTTTCGCTTGAAACTGGGCGAGATAGTCTTTCACGCTTTCAATATAAGCCTTGAGATCATCAATCATGATCGAAGCATCCAGTTTGGTCACTTCAACAAAATTTTCGGCCTGCAAAGTCCGGTTGATAATATATTGTTCGATATCATAGATATCCTGATATTTTTTATATTTATTCAGCGCAGTCGTTAAACTGCCATGCTGTACCCGCAGTTGGGTCACGTCATAATTTAGTTCATCGACTTGAGCGTCATAATCTGCCAGTCTGCTGCGTGAATGATCCAGATTTTCCTGTAAAAACCGGATATTGCTGCGTAATGAAGCCTGGATCTTCAAGCTCCAGAGCAAGGCACATAATAAAATACTCGCGAGAACGAAAAAAGCCATACTGAGCATTGTTCTGTCCTTTAACCCCGGGCATTGCCCTAAAACATCAAATTAAAAATTTATTATAAAGTACCGGTTGATTTTGCATCACTTCGGCCAGATAATCAAAGCCATTAATCGCCACTAAGTCGTTCATTCATTTTATTTTTCTATAATTTTTTATGTGCAAGTCATACATCATGAATTGATTTGCAGCTTAAATCAAAACGATCCTGAAACAGCTAACGGTATTTTTTATATCAAAGGATATAATTTAAAAGTTTAAAATTAATGACAGTAAAATTAAAAAACCAATAGAAATAAAGATATCAAGCTTATAAAAGCAGATAAAGACAATAAAAATTCCTAAACTCATCATCAAGATATGCAGCGAGCATTCACCGGTATGTTCTACATCGACAGAAGATTGGGCAATGCATAAGTATTAGATTTCAAATAAAAAACATGAAAAACCATTAATTTTCAGAGCATTGACTGAAATAAATTCTCACAATTTTTAATTTAAGCGGTTCAGTTTAAGGGCAAATACCATTTTGAATGATTACACAAAATAGAACTAATTTGACTGGATACCATCGTTTTTATGATCCAAATCAAAACGGGACTACGACTTCAATTTCAACCGGAACACCACTCAGCGGCTGGCTAAAAGCCAGATAATTGGCATGCAAAGCCATACGATTTAAAGGACTGCGCTGTGGTTCTGGATGATAGATTTTATCGCCAGTAATGGGATGATCCAGATACAGCATATGTACTCGCAACTGATGAGAACGGCCTGTGATGGGCGTGAGTAAAACCCGACTAATGTCTTGCTGGGGCAAATATTCTATTGCCTGATATAAGGTTTTGGCAGTTTTGCCCAGTTCATAATGCACCATCTGACGCGGACGGTTTTCCCAGTCGGTCATCAAAGGCACTTCGACGCTGCCCTGACCTTCAAGTTTGCCTTGTACCAGTGCGACATAATTTTTATGCACGGTACGTGCCTGAAACATTTTACTCACCGCCACTTCTGCATCACGGTGTTTGGCAAACATCAAAATACCTGAAGTGGCCATATCCAGACGATGGGTGATTTTAGCCTGCGGATACTGGTCCAGAACCCGCAAATAAGCACTGTCATGATGTTCAGCTAAACGCCCGGGAACCGACAATAATCCGGCCGGCTTTTCAATCACCACCAGATCATCATCTTCATAAACAATATGCAACGGTTCTTGCGGTGGGCAATAGACAAAGTCGGGGTTGATGGGCATTTTAGGAATACAGCATCTGGAACAATGCGCGCAAAATAACAAGCTGTATTTAACCTGTCAATCACCGCGCATAGCCAGATAAATTAGGGTGTGTCCTCATTTGGCTTTGCACCAAATAAATATACAGGCTATACGAATCATAGATTTATAATTGCGTGCCA
>NZ_WURP01000030.1:0-5057 GCF_009829025.1 Acinetobacter sp. 18QD2AZ41W
GCCATATTTACAATACCAGCGCACAGCCCAAAGAATGATTTCGCCCTGAAAATGCCGACCATGGAAAGGATTCATATACTGCACCTTTAGCTAAAACAGTCTTCAGCTTACCATTCGTGGTTATTTGCAACAGTGCCCTTTTAAATACCTCAAATGCATTATTTTGGCTAGAATCAAAAATTTAAATTGGTAGGTATTTGGTAGGTAGGATTCTTTTTAGCTTCATCCAATACTCATATTACGGTGAGGGTCACCGATAAAATAATCAATGGATGGTAGAAGGAATAACACCATGGCTTTTAAAAATATTTCAGATCAAACTAACGGTTTTTATATTCCCTGTGTTTCACTTTTTGGTCCGGGCTGTGCTAAAGAAATCGGGATCAAAGCACAAAATTTAGGCGCCAAGAAAGCACTGATTGTAACTGATGCTGGCCTGTTTAAATTTGGTGTTGCAGATGATATTGCAAATTATTTGAAAGAGGCAGGTGTTGACAGTTATATTTTCCCAGGCGCGGAACCTAATCCAACTGATATTAACGTGCATCATGGAGTTACAGCTTATAATGAAAACGCCTGTGATTTTATTGTATCGTTAGGTGGGGGTTCATCACATGACTGTGCCAAAGGCATCGGTCTGGTCACTGCAGGTGGCGGACATATCCGTGATTATGAAGGGATTGATAAAAGTACCGTTCCGATGACACCACTGATTGCAATCAATACCACGGCAGGGACAGCTTCGGAGATGACACGTTTCTGTATCATTACCAATACCGATACCCATGTGAAAATGGCGATTGTAGATTGGCGTTGTACCCCACTCATTGCGATTGATGACCCTAAACTGATGTTAGCCAAACCTGCAGGCCTGACTGCGGCAACAGGGATGGATGCTCTGACACATGCGGTCGAGGCCTATGTATCTACGGCCGCCAATCCCATCACTGATGCCTGTGCAGAAAAGGCGATCACCATGATCAGTGAATGGCTCAGTCCCGCAGTGGCGAATGGGGATAATCTGGAAGCACGGGATGCCATGAGCTATGCCCAGTATCTTGCAGGCATGGCTTTTAATAATGCCTCTTTAGGTTATGTGCATGCGATGGCGCATCAGCTTGGTGGTTTCTATAACTTGCCACACGGGGTCTGTAATGCGATTTTGCTCCCACATGTCTGTGAGTTTAACCTGATTGCCTGTCCGGAGCGTTATGCCAAAATTGCCCAATTGATGGGGGTGAATATAGAAGGTTTAACTGTAACTGAGGCAGCTTATGAAGCGATTAACGCCATTCGGCAGCTTTCATCGTCAATTGGCATTCCATCAGGTTTAGCGGAATTGAATGTAAAAGAAGCTGACCTCGCCACTATGGCAGAAAATGCGCAAAAAGATGCCTGCATGTTAACCAATCCACGTAAGGCCAGTCATGCTCAAGTCGTGGATATTTTTAAAGCGGCAATGTAATACCTCCTTGTAAGTCTTATTTTCAATCATCTGACTTACACTTTAACAGGCCTTATTTCGCCTACTGAAGAAGTATGCCAATAGCAATTCATTGCTTTTGGCTACCGCTTTTACCTTCATAATAGGATAAAAAATAGAGGGGAATTATTTTATAAGTCCCCTAGCCTAAAAATATCCATGTTTATCCTAGAGCATAAAAATATCCTAATTTCTTCTACTTCGTTCCAGCCAGAAAAAATTTCCCATCGTATGATCTTAATATCATATTTAATCTCTGAGGAATAAACTGTACGTCCTTCATATGAAATGAAGATGATCGTAGCTGATTTTGATGAAGTGAGTCCCCTCAAGCGGCCAAGTAAATGGCATAGCCACTGAAAAATCATCAGATTAATAAAATTTTAGGATCTGATTCAGATGAAATCGACAAGTAAATCTATTGTGAATAGGGATGATGCTGAATATTCCAGGATTTTCCTATATAGCCTTCTACCGCTGAAGGGATTCGTTTTAAAGGTCTTTATATTTTAAAAGAGTTTGATGGACGGGATGGGTTTTGGGCATTAGTTCAATCAGGCGTTCCACCGCATCAATCGCTTCAGGGAAATGCGATACATGTTTCAGCAGGACGTCAGTTTCATTGGCTTTAAAAATGGCATTACTTAGACGTGATTCCAGACAATCTCGCCAGGCACATAAAAATGGACTTTCCGTTTTAGCCAGAAATACGCCAGTACATAATTTTAGGGCAGAATTAATATATCCAGCATCCAGAGACTGTTCGGTAAGTAAAAAATCGGCCTCTACATGTACCAATAATCGGTAAGGCCTAGAACCTAACATGCCCCCCAGTACATCGCGCAACTGCGACATTTCTGCTTTTAAGGTGCCCATACTAACTTTGCGTTCACCATATAAGGCCTGATGCAAGGTATCCAGACTCAAGCCTTGCGGGCATAAGGCCAAAATGGTCAAAATTTCAATCTGGCGAGGGGTCAGAACCAGCATCTTGCCATTAAACAGTATTTGGGGTACTGAAAAAGCCCGAATGAACAGGCGTTGCTTCTGGCATTCTAACAAAGCAGATTGAATGATTGTGGCGCAACGCTCAGCAGCCAACAGGGCCAAACTGTTATGCTTCTGCCAAGTGGTAGATAGATCAATGACACCTAAGATCTGTTTTGAATAGGGATCGATAATCGGTGCAGCATAACAAACCCAGTCATGAATGGAGGACATGTAATGTTCACTGGAAAAGACACAGGTGGATTGTTGCGTTTTTAAGGAGAGTGCCAGTGCATTGGTTCCGACCAGCTCTTCGCGCCATTGCCCACCTTCAATAAAATGTACACTTTCTGCGGCACTTTGCATTTGTGGGCTAGAAGCTGCCCAAATGATGGTACTGCCGATATCTCCGACCGCCAGCACCATAGAAGATTGCTCGGCAATATGTTTTAAATCCTGAGCACAATGTTGCAGGGCTTGGGCTAAAGTTGAGGAAGAAGTGGTCTTTTTTAAATCCGTCAGCGGTGCTGCTAAACGATTCTTCGGGATTTCAGCCGAGGATGAACGTTGCCAGGAGCTGGCAATACTCTGTCCCAGCTGTTCTGCATGTAAGGGAGACAAACTGCTGTTTTGCCGAAGCTGATCAGTATTGTGCCTTTTTTCCATCAAATCTTGTTTTGTCATCATTCCTTATTCTCACAACAATTCATGATTTACATCCGCTGTAATCGTTATTTTTTTAAAATGGATGAAAATATCGTGAACATGCTAGCTCCAACCTTTTTCCAACCTTATACCAGTTATATTAATCAAATAAGATGCAGAAGTACCTTATACCAAAGCTGTAGAAGCGGTTTTGCCATACGAAAATAAGCAAAGGAAATACATATGCGTTACGTCAATCCTAATCAACCTGGTTCAAAAGTTCATTTTAAAGCACAATACGAGAATTTTATTGGCGGCGAATGGGTCGCTCCGGTCAAAGGTGAATACTTTGACAACATCTCTCCGGTAGATGGCAAAGTCTTTACCAAGGTTCCGCGTTCTTCTGTAGAAGACATTGAATTGGCCCTGGATGCAGCGCACAAAGCCAAAGAACAATGGAACAGAGCATCGCCGACCACCCGCTCCAATATTCTGTTGAAAATTGCCGATCGTCTGGAACAAAATCTGGAACTTCTGGCTGTGGCAGAAACCTGGGACAATGGCAAACCGATCCGTGAAACGCTGGCTGCCGATATTCCGCTGGCTATTGACCATTTCCGTTATTTTGCCGGCTGTATTCGTGCGCAGGAAGGCGGCATTTCCGAAATTGATGAAGATACGATTGCTTATCATTTTCATGAGCCGTTGGGCGTCGTGGGTCAGATTATCCCGTGGAACTTTCCGATTCTGATGGCTGTCTGGAAACTGGCACCTGCCCTGGCTGCGGGCAACTGCATTGTGTTGAAACCTGCAGAACAGACTCCGGTCAGCATTCTGGTGCTGGCTGAACTGATTCAGGATATTTTGCCACCGGGTGTCCTGAATATCGTCAATGGTTATGGGGTTGAAGTCGGTCGCCCGCTAGCCACCAACCCACGCATTGCCAAGATTGCCTTTACCGGTTCCACCGCCGTCGGTCAGATGATCATGCAATATGCCACCGAAAATATTATTCCGGTGACGCTGGAACTGGGGGGTAAATCACCGAATCTGTTCTTTGCCGACATCATGGATCAGGAAGACGATTATCTGGACAAAGCGCTGGAAGGTTTTGCCATGTTTGCCCTGAACCAGGGTGAAATCTGCACCTGTCCATCGCGTGCGCTGATCCAGGAAAGTATTGCTGACGAATTTCTGGCGCGTGCCGTTGAACGGGTGAAACGGATTAAAACCGGGCATCCGCTGGATACTGACACCATGATTGGCGCGCAAGCCTCACAGGAACAGCAGGACAAGATTCTGGGCTGTATTGCCACTGGTCGTGAAGAAGGCGCACAGATCCTGACTGGTGGTGAAGCACGTCAGGAAGTGGGTCAAGGTTTCTATATTGAGCCGACTATCTTTAAAGGCACCAATGACATGAAGACCTTCCAGGATGAAATCTTCGGGCCTGTATTGGCTGTGACCACCTTTAAAGACTTTGATGATGCGATCAAGATCGCCAACGATACGATTTACGGACTCGGTGCCGGGGTCTGGTCACGCTCAGCGCATACTTCCTACCGTGCTGGCCGTGCCATTCAGGCCGGTCGGGTCTGGACCAACTGTTATCACATCTACCCTGCGCATGCGGCTTTCGGTGGCTATAAAAAATCCGGCATTGGTCGTGAGAATCACAGAATGATGCTGGATCATTATCAACAAACCAAAAATCTGTTAGTGAGCTATTCGACCAAACCAGCCGGGTTCTTTTAAGAAGTGAAATACATTCAAAGCGAACTTCGGTTCGCTTTGAATGTATGGTAGCTAGCTTTCACAAAATATCAGCAACATCTTCAAGCTGCGGCCAATTCAAATAAAGTTTTTAGGGCGTGTCCTCATTTGAAAAATTGGTTTTAAATACTTAAAATCCTCCTTTAAGCTCTTTTGATTTCTATATTTT
>NZ_WURP01000031.1:0-4953 GCF_009829025.1 Acinetobacter sp. 18QD2AZ41W
ACGCAAAGGCCAGGCCTCAGCATTTTATTATGGTGATCCCCTGGGCGAAATGCGCCTGGTAAGCAGAGTTTTTGAAATGTAAGGCCTTTGAATAAGACAAAAGGCTGCCTCATCGCTAACTTTGCAACAGTGCCAGAGTTTGATGCTCAGGGTGTCGCGGTTCGGTTTATTGACGACGGGATCAGTACCGACGGTGATATGGGGCAAATGGTGGTCACCATCCTGTCGGCTGTGGCACAAGCTGAACGCCGGAGGATCCTAGAGCGCACGAATGAGGGCCGACAGGAAGCAAAGCTGAAAGGAATCAAATTTGGCCGCAGGCGTACCGTGGACAGGAACGTCGTGCTGACGCTTCATCAGAAGGGCACTGGTGCAACGGAAATTGCTCATCAGCTCAGTATTGCCCGCTCCACGGTTTATAAAATTCTTGAAGACGAAAGGGCCTCGTGATACGCTTATTTTTATAGGTTAATGTCATGATAATAATGGTTTCTTAGACGTCAGGTGGCACTTTTCGGGGAAATGTGCGCGGAACCCCTATTTGTTTATTTTTCTAAATACATTCAATTTCGTTCCACTGAGCGTCAGACCCCGTATAGTGTTTTGCAGTTTAGAGGAGATATCGCGATGCATACGCGGAAGGCAATAACGGAGGCAATTCGAAAACTCGGAGTCCAAACCGGTGACCTGTTGATGGTGCATGCCTCACTTAAAGCGATTGGTCCGGTCGAAGGAGGAGCGGAGACGGTCGTTGCCGCGTTACGCTCCGCGGTTGGGCCGACTGGCACTGTGATGGGATACGCGTCGTGGGACCGATCACCCTACGAGGAGACTCTGAATGGCGCTCGGTTGGATGACAAAGCCCGCCGTACCTGGCCGCCGTTCGATCCCGCAACGGCCGGGACTTACCGTGGGTTCGGCCTGCTGAATCAATTTCTGGTTCAAGCCCCCGGCGCGCGGCGCAGCGCGCACCCCGATGCATCGATGGTCGCGGTTGGTCCGCTAGCTGAAACGCTGACGGAGCCTCACGAACTCGGTCACGCCTTGGGGGAAGGGTCGCCCGTCGAGCGGTTCGTCCGCCTTGGCGGGAAGGCCCTGCTGTTGGGTGCGCCGCTAAACTCCGTTACCGCATTGCACTACGCCGAGGCGGTTGCGGATATCCCCAACAAACGATGGGTGACGTATGAGATGCCGATGCTTGGAAGAAACGGTGAAGTCGCCTGGAAAACGGCATCAGAATACGATTCAAACGGCATTCTCGATTGCTTTGCTATCGAAGGAAAGCCGGATGCGGTCGAAACTATAGCAAATGCTTACGTGAAGCTCGGTCGCCATCGAGAAGGTGTCGTGGGCTTTGCTCAGTGCTACCTGTTCGACGCGCAGGACATCGTGACGTTCGGCGTCACCTATCTTGAGAAGCACTTCGGAGCCACTCCGATCGTGCCAGCACACGAAGCCGCCCAGCGCTCTTGCGAGCCTTCCGGTTAGAGGCCGTCGACAATGATAATCTGGATCAACGGACCTTTCGGCGCCGGAAAGACGACTCTCGCTGAGCGGCTGCGCGATCGGCGTCCGAAATCGCTGATCTTTGACCCTGAGGAAATCGGGTTCGTGGTGAAAGAAACGGTCCCCATACCAGCGAGCGGAGACTATCAGGATCTCCCCTTGTGGAGGGGACTTACGATCGCTGCGGTCAGCGAGATTCGCAGGAATTACTCGCAGGACATCATCATCCCAATGACGCTCGTGCACCCGGACTATCTGACTGAGATACTCGACGGGTTAAGGCAGATCGACGATCAGCTGCTGCACATCTTTCTGATGCTTAACGAGGACCTATTGCGTCACCGGATCTCGAACCAGACCATGCATCCTGACCCGAATCGGAATGCGGAGATTCGAGAGTGGCGATTAGCGAATGTCGCCCGATGCTTGGCCGCAAGGGAACGGCTTCCGTCCACAACCCGTGTTCTCGATAGTGGTGCACACACCAGCGATGAACTTGCAGCGATGGTGCTCGACAGACTCGATCAGCGCACCTGATCGCCTTCGACGCCTGCGCAAAGGGTAGCGCGAGGGTGGTGGTCTCAGTCTGCTTTGCGATTATTCTCCTAAGCCGTACCGCCTGACGGTCGGTTTACGTGACGCGAATGGGCGACTTCCGTTTCGGAAAAGCACCACCGCGGCATAGAGACGCCAGCTGCCGAAGCCTCCGCCTTGAAGGGACACGAACCGTCGACCCGCAAGTTGGTCTACTAAGTGATTGAAATCCAAACGCTCAGGCAAGCGGGGTGTCGGCTGTAGCGTAACGTTAAATTATAGAACCTAAAGCTCCAAATGCTAAATGGTATCAAGGGGCCAAATAGCGGCGGCTACAGTCGCCGCCTTTAACGGATAACAACCCGCAACGACTTTCGAGCCTGATTGGCTTCGCACGGCCTAGACACCAGGGTTGCACATATTTCCAGCATACAATTACACTATAGCTGGATCAAGCCCAAGGTGCACGCCGTACTACGACGCACTTGATCTAAAGTTGGCCCTTATCTCATTGAGACGGATAAAGAAACTCCTCGCAAAGCTCGATTTGTGGCTTCAGCATCGCGGTTCGGCGGTGGACCGCCGTGGTCATCGGCTTCATCGGAGTGCTTCTCGTGGTCAAGCCGGGCTATCTGCCGTTCCAATTGGGTCATTTGGCTGCCATCGGCACCGGGCTGGCCACGGACGCGGCAATCATCATCCTCAGGCGCGTCGGCGGAAAGGTGAAGACCACCAGCATGCTGGGCATCAGTGCCCGGCGCTTGCAGCGCGGCTGAGGCACGACATATGAAGGCGTAGCTGGAAACCCCCGTCAGGCCAAAATTGGCGACAGGGTCTAGATCCCTTATTCTAAAGCGCGGACCGACCCATAGTCGCTATTGGAGTGTCTCAAGCCGCAGGTCGTAGAAACGGCCGAGGCTCCTCAAATGATCGACGATGTCAGCAACAGATGGTCACGCTTTCCTTATCGCTGGCAGATTTTATCGACCACCTCACCAACACGGTCGAAGTCTTCTGCCAGCAGATCGCTCTCTGCAAAACATAGCAATCTTGTCCTACTGCGGTGATTGGGCAGCCGGTGGCGAAGATCTCATCAACGAAATCCGGGATCTGATCTTTACGCATTTCATCCTCCTGATGGCAGGGCGCCGATCGCATGATCTGAATAAGGTATGATCGTCATGGCTGACTGACCGCGCGACGCTTTCAGCGGCGTTGAGGCATAACCGGAGAGCCGCCGTTCATACGTGATGCGGCCTGCACATAGGAAACATGTCCTCACCGTAGAAGTGCAGCCGGATATGATGGCGCCGGCACAGCCAGCGGACGTTCAAAGGCTCGTCATACCTGTCATGATGCGCGTCCACGTGCGCGCAATCACCGTCAATCGACTGATGTTATCCAACATCTGTCCGAGACCCTGCCAGGCATTCCTCAGCGCGCGTGACCAAGAACAACTTTTGAGGTAGGTTGGTGCTGAGTACGGCCGCAGCCTGATAGGCTGCCGCAGCTTGGTCTTGGAAACCAAGACGCGAAAGGAAATCCGCCCGCGTCGCGTGAAAAAGCGGGTAGGTCTCCACGTCCCACTCGTCCTCAATCGCCTTAAGGACCGCCATCCCTGCAGCGGGGTTCATGGCCCACGACACAGCGACTGCTCGATTGAGGGCAACTACGTATGTAGGGCTCAACAGGAAGAGCGCGTCATATCTCGCCAGTATCTCTCGCCAATTGGTGTCTCGAAAGCTCGCAGCCCGCGCGTGACAAGCAGAAATCAACGCTTGCAGAAGATACCATCCAGTGGGAGACGACATGCGGCATGCTCGCTCAACTATCTCCAGACCTCGACGTATGAGCAATCGATCCCACAAGCCACGATCCTGACGATCGAGCGGCACTGGCAAGCCTTGACGATCTTGTCGGGCAAGCAGCCGAGAGCACTGGAGTTCCATGAGGGCTAAAAGACCAAGTACCTCAGGCTCCTCTGGCTTGATATGCGCTAGGGTCAGGACTCATTGCTCATAGCCAGAAGATAACGGTCGCAGCGAGAGCGATGGCGGAGAGAAAGGCCATTGGGCACCGGTCGTAACGCGTAGCGACACGCCGCCAGTCTTTGAGACGCCCGAACATGATCTCGATCCGGTTGCGCCGTTTGTAGCGGCGTTTGTCGTATTTGATGGTCTTCTTGCGGGATTTTCGACCTGGAATGCAGGGAGTGATCCCCTTCGCCTGTAAAGCGTCACGATACCAGTCGGCATCATAGCCACGGTCGGCCAGCAACCATTTGGCCTTGGGAAGTTCATCAAGCAAGGCGGCAGCACCGGTGTAATCGCTGACCTGGCCTGCCGTTATGAAGAAGCTGATCGGGCGACCACTCGCATCCGTTACGGCATGAAGCTTGGTGTTCATGCCGCCTTTCGTGCGTCCAATCAGGCGGCCCGCGCCCCCTTTTTTACCCGCAAGCTGGAAGCCGTGCGGTGGGCCTTGAGATAGGTCGCATCGATCATGATGGTCTTGTGCTCTGCGGCTTCAGGCACGGCCAGACCTTCCATCATCTGGATAAATACGCCCTTGTCGCCCCAGCGTTTCCAGCGGTTATAAAGCGTCTTCGCCGGGCCATATTCCTTCGGCGCATCACGCCAACGCAGCCCGTTGCGGTTGACGAAGATGATGCCGCTCAGAACGCGTCGATCATCAACGCGCTGGCGGCCATGGCTCTTGGGGAAATAGGGCTGAAGACGAGCCATTTGCTCGTCCGTCAGCCAAAACAAATTACTCATCAGTCGGGCTCCTATACGCCCATCTGAATCACAGCCGTCAGTTCAAATCAATGGGTCCTGACCCTAAAACTCTTCAATGCACGGGTCTGATCGACCTTGGGCGGCTCGGAACAGCAGATCGCTATGCCGATTTGGC
>NZ_WURP01000032.1:0-4483 GCF_009829025.1 Acinetobacter sp. 18QD2AZ41W
GCCATATTTACAATACCAGCGCACAGCCCAAAGAATGATTTCGCCCTGAAAATGCCGACCATGGAAAGGATTCATATGCTGCACCTTTAGCTAAAACAGTCTTCAGCTTACCATTCGTGGTTATTTGCAACAGTGCCGTCAGATAAATACTGATAAGCGTCTCAGTTCAACGGTTTTCTGCCACCTCTACTTCAGCTCAATGACTAAAATCAGGAGAGACAACTTTAAAATCACCACGACCAGTCTATTTTCAGCTACCTATTTTGAACTCATTTATTCATGCGTTATCACACAAAGAGATGAGCCTTTCGGTCTTTTCAGCATTGGAAATTATTTTACCACTGCCTCTACTTCTTTGAGCATGGCTTGCATGCCGCCCAGACTGTCGTTGATCAAATACCAGGTGCTAGAATCCAGAAAAACAATATGATCGTTTTTAGCCGCCTTGGTCTGTCTGACTAGATTATTGTCCAGTACCTTGCGTGCACCCCCGTCACCTTCGGTAATCGCCGCACTGCGGTCAATCACAAACAGGTAGTCCGGATTCTTTTCGGCGATAAATTCATGCGATACCGACATGCCATGCGTCCCCACCTTGATACTTGGGTCGGCTGGCTGGAAACCGTACAGGTCATGAATCAGGCCAAAACGTGAACCGACCCCATAGGCAGAGAGTTTGTTGTTATTGACCAGAATCACCAAGGCAGTTTTATCCTTGGTTTTTTCCTGCAGGGCATCGATGTCTTTAGACAGCGTAGCCAGCTGCTGCTCGGCTTCAGCACGTTTGCCCAGCATATCCGCAATATTCAAGGTATGCTGGCTGAAAGAATTAAAACGGTCGCGATAATCCACCTGATTGAAATACACCGGGGCAATCCCCTGAATCTGGCCCATCAAGTTTTCCATGCGTCCACTCATTAAAATGAGCTGCGGCTGGCTTTCGGCAATTTTTTCCAGATTGGGTTCCTTCGCTGTACCGACATCGATATAGCTCTTGTTATTAAACTGCTGCAGTGCTGCCGGTAACGGAGTGCCTTGCGGCAGCGCCACCACTTTATCACTGCCGCCCAAAGTATGGATGGTATTTAAGGAGTTCGTATCCAGCACCGTGATCCGGCTTAATTCTTTGGGAATACTGATTTTACCGGCCTGACTCTCGAACTGCTGCATTTCAGATGTCGTGTTCTGGCCAGAAGGTGCATCCGTCGGACTGCATGCGGCCAAAAGACCGGTGACAAGCAGTACAGATACGCTGGTTTTGAATTGCATGGATGTCTCCTAACTAATAAAATACAGGCCCAGCTGATGTTGCTGGATTTGCTGAATCGGAATATGAAAATCGAAAATATCCTGCAGAATATCTTCATGCATGATCTGCTGCGGTGTGCCCTGATAGACCAGCTCACCGTGTTTCATGGCAATGATCTGGTTGGCATAGACCGAAGCAAAATTGATATCGTGAATCACCACAATGATGGATTTACCATGATTGACGCACAGGTCCTTAAGCACCCGCATGATCTGGGCTGAATGTTTCATGTCCAGATTATTGAGCGGCTCATCCAGCAGGATATATTTGGTGTCCTGCGCTAATACCATGGCAATATAAGCACGCTGGCGTTGTCCACCTGACAGTTCACTCAGTTGCTGGTGTCGCATCGGCTCCAGTTCCATATATTGAATGGACTGGTCAATCATCTGATGATCCTGAGCAGTCAGATGGCCATGTGAATAGGGAAAGCGTCCAAATGCCACCAGATCTTCAACCGAAAGACGCAATTCGGTATGGTTGGCCTGTTTTAAAATCGCCATTTTCTTGGCAATCTCGGCATTTTTCATCTGTTGCAAATTTTCCCCGTCCAGCATCACCTGACCCGCATCCGGGTTCATCAGCCGGCTCATGATGCCGAGCAGGGTACTTTTACCGGCACCGTTCGGCCCAATAAAGGCTGTGAACTGTCCTTCACCGATGTCGAGAGACACCTGCCTGACCACGGTTTTCTCATGATAATGCTTGCTGATATGTTCTAAGACAATTGCCATTTTTTATTGTCCTTCAATAAGATCCAAAAAAAGTAGAGTCCGCCGACAAAGTTAATGATGACACTGAGCGTAGTGCGCAAATTCAGTAGATGCAGCACAATAAACTGCCCGATCAACAGGACCAGTAACGAAACCAGGATCATGCCGGGAAGCAGAATCTGATGGCGATGGGTTTTAAAAATTTCCAGACTGATATTCAGAACCAAGAGACCGAGGAACATCATCGGACCGGCCAAAGCCGTAGCTGAAGCCAGAGCCAGCACCACCAGAATCAGCGAGATACGGCTCTCGCGATCATAATTGAGTCCCAGATTGAGCGCATGATCGCGGCCCAGTGCCATGACATCAAAAATCCGCACCTTTAGCAGACAATAGATCAGGATTGGCAGAATGGTCAGCGTCGACAGGATCAGCGGTTCGACTCTAACGAAATTGAAGCTGGCAAAGCCGGCATAGGCGGCGACCTGAAACTCATCCGGATCGAGCAGTACCTGAATATAGGTGGCCATACTGTCAAATAAGGTGGCACAGATCAGTCCGACCAGCAGTAGGAAATAGATATTCTTTTCCGCCACTTTTTTGAAAATAAAATGATAAAGCAGCAGGGCAAAGGCCAGCATCAGCGCCAGTGAAATAAAATAATCAGCCACAATATTCAGTGACAGCAGGGCGCTGGCACCAAAAATATAAATAATCAGGTTTTTGGACAGCTCATACAGTTTGTCGAGTCCCAGCGCCTGTGGGGTAACCACCCGGTTATTGACGATACTGTGGAAAATAAGGGTTGAAATTCCCACCGCCGTGCCGGCAACCACTATGCCGCATACCGTTTTAAAACGCAGACCGAGTGAATAGCGCCATGCCGGACCCAGATCCCAGCAGAGATACAGCAGCAGACTGGCCAATACCGCACAGCTCAGCAGCACTAATTTGGCCGAATTAGACATGACGATAACTCCGTAGTAACAGCCACAGGAAAATCACGCTGCCAAATACCCCCATAATCAGACTGATCGGGATTTCATAAGGATAGATCAAAATACGGCCGATAACATCACAGATGAGCACCAGCAAGGCACCCAGTAAAGCCGTCGGTGCCAAGGTTTTACTTAGATTATCGCCCAGATACAAGCTGACAATATTCGGTACAATCAGGCCCAAGAAGGGAATCGCACCGACAGTAATCACGACAACGCCGGTAATGATCGACACTAGAATCAGGCCGATAAATAAGGTCTGGTGATAATTCAGCCCCAGATTAGAAGCAAAATCCTGTCCCAGGCCAGCCAATAAAAAACGCTGGGCAAATAGGTAAATGATCAAAAACAGCGGTACACTGAGATAGATCAGTTCATATTGCCCGTTTAAAATGGTGGAAAAATCTCCCTGTAACCAGCCGGCAAGGCTCTGTAGCAGATCCATTTGCAGGGCAATAAAGGTGGTAAAGGCAGAAATAATACTGCCGAAGATCATGCCGACCAGTGGCACAAATACAGTATCCCGATGTTTCAGCCGCGATAAAATCGCCATAAAGCCCATTGCCCCGAGCAGGGTGACTACAATCGCAAAACCAGTTTTTAGAAAAATCGATGCAGTTGGCAGCAGAATAATTGAAACCAGTACCCCGAGACGGGCACAGTCATATAATCCGGCTGTGGTCGGGGAGACAAAGCGATTGCGGCTCAAGGTCTGCATGATCAGGCCGCAAACACTCAGCCCCGCACCGGCAATCAATATGGCCATCAAACGTGGGAAACGGCTGGTCCAGAACAGTTGCCAGTCATGTGCCTGACCTTGTAATAGACCCTGCCAGCTCATATCTCCGACACCGACTGACAAAGATAATCCTGCACAGAGCAGGAGTAGGATCAGCAGATAGCGGAATTTTTTCATGGAATTTTCATCAGGAATCAGGCGATATAAATATAAAAAAGCGCATCACTATGCAGTGATCTTTTTACTTAATGAAGATCATAATTTGATCATGAATCAAACTATTGAGAGTAAAATAGAGCTAAAGCTTAACGGGATAATGAATGTTAATCATTCTCACTATTGTAAGTTAATGTAAATAAAAACAGAGGTGAAGGCCGTTTAAGCGACGCAGCATTTCATTTTTGCAACGATAAAACTGGAAAAAATTGATGTCATGGTGCTCAAAAATTTTCTAATGAGTTAGGAAGGTATTGAAATTGGAGAAAGAAATACAGCGCCTACTAGCAAATATGGTCATTGGAGGAATGATCTCATAACCCTTGTTATGGCTGTTTTATGACCAGTACTGTGTCCCGATAGATAAATGAAAAGAAAGCTTCCTGACCCATTATAGTGAGCAATTTTTAGCAGAACTATTCAGGCTTACTGGCTTTGTTGCACAAACCTAGCATCAAAAGCTTATTCAGCAATATAATTTCAAAATGAATAAGCCTGCCTCTAAAAT
>NZ_WURP01000033.1:0-4408 GCF_009829025.1 Acinetobacter sp. 18QD2AZ41W
TAATTAGTTTTTAGTATTCTTTATAGAAAATGCCTCGATCAAGGGGCATTTCTAACAATCATTTAACATAAAATTTCATATACGAAATTCGGGTGTTAGAACCCATTCAAAGTGTACTCATCAGTACACTTTGAAATTTTGATATAAAAAATTTAACATAAAATCTCATATACGAAATTCGGGTGTTAGAACCCATTCAAAGTGTACTCATCAGTACACTTTGAAATTTTGATATAAAAAATTTAACATAAAATCTCATATACGAAATTCGGGTGTTAGAACCCATTCAAAGTGTACTCATCAGTACACTTTGAAATTTTGATATAAAAAATTTAACATAAAATCTCTTATACGAAATTTCAGCTCGATGCTTTGAAACATGGCTTTAGCCATGTTTCAAAGTCGGGCAACTTTGCGCTTGCTGTAATCTGATCAGTAATGAGAAAAACCAAGCAAAGTACCGATCATCTAGTATTTTTTAGGGTCGATCTGACACCAGTCATAGGTTTTTTCTTTGACGTTATTTGGTTGGAATGAGTAACACGGCTTTTTCGTCATGATTCTGACGAGTGTTTCTCCATCATCAACTTTGATTTGAAGTGCATATTGTTCTAATGCTTTCTTATCTGCTCTGCGCTGTTGAATTTCATCAAGGCTTGGAACATACAAAAATATAGCCAAAAGCAATACGAGAACCAAAGCCACAAAAGTACTGGCAAAAAACAGGATAAATTTTGCATTTAGTTTAGCTGTAACTTGGTTTAAATGCTGAATACTGTTGTTCAATGCGCCTGTATGCTTCTTATTTGCGTTTTCTAGCGACTTTTCAGCCTTATTGAGCACTCCGCTAGCCACTTCGTTGTAAAACGTCTCTAATCGCTTGTTATCGTCTGCTATGGCTTCTCTGTATTCCTTCATAGATGCCAATAGAATATATAACTGATCGTCTAGGTCTAAATCATCATTTTGGTTACTCATCGTGACCATCCATCATTATCTAAATCTCGTGATGCCTTACGATTTGCTTGTTCGGCTCGTTGTTTATCTAATTCTTGCTGTCGCTTCATTTCCGCTTGGCGTTCCAGTTCTAGGCGTTTGCTTTCTTGGTTCTTCTGCCATTGCTCAAAACCTTGATCGACACGGTTTAAACCACGCTGTAAAACGCTCTCTTTCTGCTGTTTCTGTTGGTCAAGTTGTTGGGTATTCTGCTGTTTGACGTTGTCATTGAAACGGCTAATTTCAGTGTCTATGCCTTGTCTGCGTAATTGAGTGACTTTGGTGCCTTCATGGATGGTGGCTTGTAGTCCGTTGTTCTGATCGGCATAGCTGCGGTGATCTATTTTTTCTCGGTAGCCTGCACGTTCCAATGCTTTATTGGCTAACTCTGCCCATGTTTCTCTAATTTGCTTAATGTCTTCTTGGGTTGTCCCCATACCAAGGCTTTTTCGTTTGGCGTTGCTGAGTTCAATATCGGTTTTGGTGGTCAGAGTGAGTTTTTTGTCTGCGTCCAATTCGGCTTTTCGGGTTGTGAGCATGATATGGGCGTGATGGTTTTTATCATTACCGCCTTTACTCGGTTCATGGATGGCTAAATCTGCGATTACGTCATAGCGATCAACTAAGGACCTGGCAAAGTCTTTTGCCAAGTCCTTACGTTGATCAGCGTCTAATTCATCAGGCAGGGCAATCACCCATTCTCTAGCGGTTCGGGCATCTTTGCGGTTCTCGGTTTTTTCTGCCAAGTTCCAAAGTTCGCCACGGTCAATTTCAATATCTAAATTAGAGATAATTTCAGAATGGGCGACACCGTCTTTTCTCGTAAAGTCATGGGTCAGCCCTGTGCGTTCATCTTCTAGTTTTTCACCTGCACGATAAGCACTTGATGCAACCGCAGTTCGTCCTGAACTTCGGTTAACTGTTTTAGTTGAACAATGATAGATTGCCATGCAGTCGCCTTGAGATGCTTTTGCTTTTAAAAAATTGCGTAGCAGTTTTTTGGGGTTAAGGGGATACCCCTTACGCAAACTTTGACTTGGATGAAATCCAAGTCGTAAGTGCGCATTTCATGAAAAACACGATAGCATATAGCCCGCTTGAATTTCAATTCATAGGGTTTTATGCTTGAGTGGTTTTCTATATCCCGAAATTAACCGTTATGACAAAATCTGCTGAAAATATCGAAAAGAAAATTGAAGCCCAATTAGAAAAGTTGAAACAGTTAAAAGCTCAAAAACAGGCTATTGATGCAAGAGAAAAAACCAAGCAAAAGGAACAAGAAAGAAAGGACGATACAAGACGTAAAATTTTGCTCGGTTCTTACTTAATTAAAAAGATGCAATCTAATGAAGCCAATAAAGAAAAAATACTCGCTGAACTCAACGAATATTTAACAGAAAATAGAGATAGACAGCTTTTTGATTTGCCCGATATTGAAGCCTAATTTTTCTTAGCTGTTTGGTTGTTCTGTTCGGCTTGATACTCGGGAATGAGCGTATTTAAAACCTTTTGAATATTGTCTTTGTCCTCTATCTGCAAATTATCTCGATAGTAAATTAAGTCCTGTATTTTGCTTTCCATCTGCATTTTTTTGGTGGGTTCTGCATTTTTGGATATTCGAGATAATAGGAAGATATAACCGCATATATTTTCCCTCGCAATTTCATAATTTACGATGTCGAGGTATTCAACGGTCACATGTTTTAGATCAGTTGATAGGTTGTTTAATTTAATCATGGCTGAAATCCTGATTTTTCTAATATTGGATAAAGCTCTCTGAATTTTTCAGGCTCTAAAAGCATATCTGCTATACGGATAGCAAATTGTTGGTAGCTTTCTGTACCTTGTGAATATTTCCCCATTTCAGGCATTTCTGACATTTTATTGGCAAATAAATGGCGTTGTGCATCGGTCATTTTGACAAAAAAGTCAGGTGTGTTTGGGTCACGCTTAGAATCTAATTTTTTCGGCTGTGATTTTTGCTTAAACTTAAATGAAAAACCAATAATTGAACGACCACGTTTGTGTTGTTCATACTCTGCTTTTATATCTGTGTACTCATTAATTTGATCAATGGCAAGGTGTAAAACTTTTTCTTTAAATTGCCCCATTCTCTTGTATTCGTTGGGTTCTATGCCTAATTTTAATCTTAGCTCTTCTAGCTCTACCATAGTCACTTTGCCTGTACTACGCCATGCGATAAGCAACTCATACAAGCGTATAGCGTAAACACTAGTTAAACTGCTGACTTGCTCTAGTTCATAACTGGTGAAGTGTTTTTCTAAATTTGTAATCAACGGTACAACATCATCAGAAAACTTAATACGAACAAGAGCTTCATTTTCTACATAAGATATTCGTTGTACCCATCGACTTATTACATTCTCAATGTTGCCCTTTTGAGTCAGCTTTTGATAGCTAAATCTACGATCAAATAGGCTTTTGCAAGCATCTTTAAGAACTTTATAGGCTGTATTTCTATGAACATTGAAATGGTTGATATAGCTTTCAGCATGAATCGTCAAATCTTTATCATTGGGTGTATTTGATTGCCTAGCTTCAAGTATGGCTAACAGTATTAAACGTTGTTCTGATAGGTCTAAATTATAACTGGCATTTATTAGTGCATTATCTTTAACGACTAGTTCCTTTTTCATAAGCACACATGTTTTTTAAATATATAAGTACACTCTATTTTATTGAGTGTCACTTTGCAAGATAAAGGTGTACTTATTGCAAGATAAAGGTGTACTTATTGCAAGATAAAGGTGTACTTATTGCAAGATAAAGGTGTACTTATTGCTATTTTTATTCTTATATATCAATTAATTGTAGAGGCTAAAAATTAAAAAATTAAAAAATATTAAAAAGAGGGGAGTGCTTAAAACTGCCCTATGTACTCGCTAAAGCTCGTACTCTATTGAAGCTCGTTCCTCGCTTCATGGGGCAGTTTTTGGTTAATCCTGTTTATGAAATCTAAAAGCAAAAGCATTGGTAATGTATTCGCTTCGCTCATACTTTTTGAAAAGCAAAAGCTCCAAAGTTCGCACCCATTCGGGATGCTCTGTAACTACCGTTTAAAATCGAAAGGGAGCTTGTAATCAGAGAAAAAGCGAGGTCGAAATTTTGATGATGCTCAATCGCTCGTAGACACTCGCTCGGTTCTTATTATCTAGGTTTTAATTATTTACTGGAGCTAATCAAAGTTGTGAAACATTGATGAAATATTAGTCGTGGAACGTGAAGAATCATAAAAAAAGCCCGAGCATGACGTTTCGGGCTATTAAGTATTGACTATAACATTGAAAGATAATGAAAATATCTAAGCATTTCGGATAAGGTGTATTATGTTAATTTTAGAAAATCTTCACTACTATTATTTTAAAATAAGCCTTATATCCAAGCATAAAAC
>NZ_WURP01000034.1:0-4211 GCF_009829025.1 Acinetobacter sp. 18QD2AZ41W
TGTTTTCGACATCCCGTTCCAGCAGGCCTTGCCGTTCCAGATAGCGACCCACCCGGTGGGCGATGGTGTGCGTCAGCTGGGTGAGCTCTGGGCTGGTCGGCGCCTTGACCCAGCGGAAACGCGCTGAGCCGTGGGATTGCTCGACATACACACCGTCGAGAAACAGCATGTGGAAGTGAACATTCAGATTGAGCGCCGATCCAAAACGCTGGATCAGGGTGACCGCGCCCGTCTTGGCCACTTGGTGGGTATGGCCCGCTTTCTTGACCAGGTGCGTGGCAATGACGCGGTAAACGATGCCCAGCACCCACCCCATGATCTCGGGCCGGCTGGCAAACAGGAAACGCAGCTGAAACGGGAAGCTCAACACCCACTGACGCATGGGTTGTTCAGGCAGTACTTCATCAACCAGCAAGGCGGCACTTTCGGCCATCCGCCGCGCCCCACAGCTCGGGCAGAAACCGCGACGCTTACAGCTGAAAGCGACCAGGTGCTCGGCGTGGCAAGACTCGCAGCGAACCCGTAGAAAGCCATGCTCCAGCCGCCCGCATTGGAGAAATTCTTCAAATTCCCGTTGCACATAGCCCGGCAATTCCTTTCCCTGCTCTGCCATAAGCGCAGCGAATGCCGGGTAATACTCGTCAACGATCTGATAGAGAAGGGTTTGCTCGGGTCGGTGGCTCTGGTAACGACCAGTATCCCGATCCCGGCTGGCCGTCCTGGCCGCCACATGAGGCATGTTCCGCGTCCTTGCAATACTGTGTTTACATACAGTCTATCGCTTAGCGGAAAGTTCTTTTACCCTCAGCCGAAATGCCTGCCGTTGCTAGACATTGCCAGCCAGTGCCCGTCACTCCCACTCAATAGTTGCCGGCGGCTTTGAGGAAACATCGTAGGTTACCCGCGAAATACCGGGAATCTCATTAATGATGCGGCTAGAAACCGTTTCTAAAAACTCATACGGCAAGTGTGCCCAGCGCGCTGTCATAAAATCGATAGTTTCTACTGCGCGCAATGCCACCACATACTCATAGCGGCGGGCATCGCCCACTACGCCAACCGACTTCACTGGCAAGAATACAGCGAAGGCTTGGCTGGTTTTGTGATACAGGTCAGCGGCATACAGCTCTTCGATAAAGATGGCATCAGCCAAGCGCAACCTGTCGGCATATTCTTTTTTTACTTCGCCAAGAATACGCACACCCAAGCCAGGGCCAGGGAAGGGATGACGGTAAACCATGTCGTAGGGCAGACCTAACTCCATACCGATCTTGCGCACCTCATCTTTAAACAGCTCGCGCAGCGGCTCCACCAGCTTGAGCGTCATAACACATTGATATTAGCTTCAATCTCTAAACCGTTGATTTGGAAATACATAATACCCTATTTGTTCATTCTTTTGTTATTTGTTGTATGTTGCGTTATTCCATCAATAATTTTATTCCAATCTTCGAAATGTAGTTCGTGTCCGGTTCCATCAAGCGTTATTAGTTTTGAGCCGTTTATCTTTTCAAGTAAAACTGCTGAATTCTTAAAATGCCATATTTTATCGTCCGTTCCGTGTACAATTAAGGTTGGTTGATTGATTTCGCTCAATCTGTTCCAGTATTCTTCACCACCTTGCAGTGCCGCATGATTGAACATACTTATATAGTTATTAGCTCTTTTAAATTCGGCTCTAATCAGTTTTTCACTTCTTTGTTTGTCAAATTGTTTCCTGCCGCTCATCAATTCAGCACCTTGAATTAAATAATTTGCCACACTGTCTTCATTTGTCCAATCTACGGTTTCAGCTTTTCCGTGAAAATCTAAAATACGCGTATCCATTTCAGGAATTGTGGGGTCTGAGTCGCCCCAAGGACCTGATGAGATTAGTGTTATTGAACTTACCCTGTCGGCATATTTTATTGATGCTATTTGAGAAATCAGTCCGCCCAGTGAAATTCCCACAAAATTGGCTTTGACTATTTTATAGCCGTCCAAAATTGAAATAGCATCATGGGTTAAGTCAACAATATCATAGGGGGTTGAACCCGGTTCGTAATTAGTAGATTTTCCTACGTCCCTATTGTCGTAGCGAATAACAAAAAATCCCTTTTCAGATAGTTTCTGGCAAAATTCAGCATCCCAATACAACATGGATACCGTTGCTCCCGCAATCAAGAGTATTGCCGGATCTTTTTCACATCCAAAACTTTCGGTAAAAAGTCTTATTCCGTTTTTTTTAACTATTTTCTCTTTCATTTCCTCGCCTTTCTGTTTTATAGATTCATTAGTTTTTGGAAAGAAAAGTCGAGGCTGAACATTTCCGTTTCGTTTATTATTGATTCTGCCTGTGCTTCTCTTCCATAAGCAAACATTTGCTGTTCATAATTTTCAATAGCCTCTTCAATGCTGTTAAATTTCCCATTGGTCAGATTATCCGACAATATCAAGGCATCCATCAACCCACTGTTTACGCCTTGTCCTGCAAAAGGAGGCATCAAATGAGCAGCATCTCCAATCATCGTTATGGGTAATGGACGCTTACTTTTCCAAGACTTATCTAAGGGAAATATTCGTGTCGCTAACCCTACAAAAGATGATGTCAAACGAATCAGTTCTTTGTAGCGTTCGTCCCAATCGGAAAATTTTTTCAGGAGAAAATCAACGACACTATTTCTGTCTTGAAAATCTACCCGCGTTTTGCTTTTCCATTCATCAGGTGTTTTAAAACTTATTCCAAAATGCAATGCACCATTATTATTAGGATTCGCAAATAATAAATTACCTTGATGAGCAGCCATTAGCCGGTTTCCATTGCAAAGCTGAAAAAATCCAGGACAGTTCACCTCCGGTTGATGAATATCGGCTTGTATATTGAAAGTACCTGTTTCTTCAACTTCCGTGTCGGTAACAAATTTTCTTACTTTAGACATTCCACCATTGGCAATAATAACCAGATCTGCTGTTTCACTCGATTTATCCTCAAAAGTTAGTATCCACTTCTCCTTATCAGGTTCAAGGGTAACAAGTTTTCTATCCCAAATGACGGTATCATTTTGTAAACTATTTAATAGGATAGTCCTTAAGTCATTTCTGTTTATTTCAGGATTGTCAAAACGATTTTCGGGTCTTACATTTTTTGTGGTTAAAATATTGCCCTTTTCATCAACAATATTTACACCCATTGGTAAAGCTAAGTCATAATAAGTTTGTAACAATCCCGCTCTTTTCATTGCTTCCTGTCCCGAATCCCTGTGCAGATCAAGTGTCCCACCAAAAATCCTTGCATCTTGGTCTTTGTCTCTCTCGTAAACTGTAATGTCCACGCCGTTTTGCTGTAACAATCTCGCCATTGTTAATCCAACAGGCCCGGCACCAATTATTGTAATTTTTTTATGTTTTAGTAAAGTCATATTCTTGTTCGCTGGTTTTAATGTCAACTAATGTCTGTCAATTTAATCACTTTGTTTTTTTTAAATTCAAACACGGATTTTCCTGATAACTTTAGCTTTTGCCCTTTTTTTAAGCCGTTCGGAAAGTCAATTGCTAAAATTGCTGTATAATCAATTTCTATTTCAGTGCTGTTGTCAAAATGCCTAAACGATTTAACTGTCTGTGTTCTCTTTGCAAAGTATGTTTTTGCTGTTTCTGCCTGTTGTTTAAACGCTGTTAACCCTTTCAGCGATAAACTTATATCATTATTTTGAATGTTTTCAAAAACAATATTATCGTCAAGGTCTGCAACCATTTTTTTGATATCAAATTGGTTGTATCCATCGATGTAGTTATTGATGATGTTTACTCTGTCGGTCATATTTTGTAATTATTTATCGGTTACATATTGGTGTTGTCTGTAGGTTGTTCTACGATAATTGCCAACTTTTAACTTCTATACGAAGGAACATGTTGGGATACTTGAACTTTCGATTTAGCGCCAACACGAGCAAACCGAAGTTAGCACCTACTCTCTATTCAGCATATTTTTTAAAAATACTTGTGGCAATGTGTCCGCCAAAACCAAAAGTATTACTCATTGCGTAATTCACTTGCCGTTGTTGTGATTGGTGTAACGTCAAGTTAAATATATCCCTATATTCAGGTTCAATATCTACCGAATTGATTGTTGGCGGAACAATGTTATTCTGAACAACGTATAGGAAGAATAAACGCCCTTTTCACCCAAGTCCAACAGCTTTGGACCGCAGTTGACTCTTTCGACACCCCTG
>NZ_WURP01000035.1:0-3935 GCF_009829025.1 Acinetobacter sp. 18QD2AZ41W
ACGCAAAGGCCAGGCCTCAGCATTTTATTATGGTGATCCCCTGGGCGAAATGCGCCTGGTAAGCAGAGTTTTTGAAACGTAAGGCCTTTGAATAAGACAAAAGGCTGCCTCATCGCTAACTTTGCAACAGTGCCCTCGCGATGACATCGCCCAGCGGCTGGCCATCATCCTGTGCATCGACCAGGGCGCCCCCGATCTCGGCGAAGGATTTCAGGGTGTCACGCACCACCCCCGCTTCGTCTGCGACCTTTGCATGGCAAATACGCTCCGAAGCACGGTAGAGACGGCCGACGATCCGGTCGTGGGTTTCGACCACTGCGTCGGCCAACATCGCCTGCCATTCCGAGACGCAAACAGCCAAGATCGCAAGCCGCCTGTCCTCCGGGAGATCGCGCATGCCGTCGGCATAATACCGTTCACCCTGCCTGCGCAGACGAGTCACCCGATGGGCAGGAACGCCGGCAAGCAGATCCTCGGGGAGATCGATGCGTTGCAGATATTCGAGCCGGTCGAGCAGCCGGTTGGCCGACGAAGAGTTCGAGCCAGGCTCGAACTGGCGCAGCCACACAAAACGGGTCACCCGATCATCAGCCGTCTCCTCGAGCAATGCCAGCAACTGTTCTCGGATCGACATAGGCAGCCGACTGGCGATCCTCGTCTCGATGCGTCGCTCGGCATCGACGAGAGCCGCGGCACAAAGCCGCTCGATCGTGGATGTCGCGGGAAGGACAGTGCGGGTGCGTCGGCACTCGGCTACGAAGCGACGGGCGATATCCTCGTTCGACACCGCCATCTCGGCTTCTCGGAACAACCATTCCTTCAGCTCGCTCGCACCACGTCCGGAGAAGGTGCGGAAGCCGTAGAGCCCCCGTAACTCGGCAAGATGCTCGTGCCGTGTTTCCTCGCGGGCAGCATAGTCTACGAGATCGTCGGCACCCAGGCCAAGCTGCGCTCCGATAAATTCGATGACCTCTGCAGGGATCAGTTCGCCTGGAGCCAGCACCCGGCCGGGATAGCGCAGGACACACAATTGCAGGGCGAAGCCGAACCTGTTGTGAGCGCGCCGACGCAGCCTGATATGCCCAAGGTCTTCATCACTCAGCGTATAGTGCTTGAGCAAATCCGTCTGTGAAGTCGGCAAGCGCAACAGCGCGTCTTTCTGCCGATCGGTTAGAGTGACGCGACGCGGCATACATGTTCCTTTTTCAAAATCTGATAGCGTTCAAGACGCTTTGTTTATGAAGCTGGTTGAGATACATTTCCAGAGGTCAATGCAATCGTGGCCGAAGCGCCGCCTCAAACCAACGTTTGTGATACATGCTGATCGGATATGCCCGCGTCTCCAAAGCCGATGGCTCGCAGTCTCTCGACCTGCAGCACGACGCCTTGCGCGCCGCAGGTGTCGAACGGGACAATATCTATGATGATCTTGCTTCCGGCGGTCGTGATGATCGCCCTGGCTTGACTGCCTGCCTCAAGTCATTGCGTGACGGCGATGTGCTGGTGGTCTGGAAGCTCGATCGCCTCGGACGATCGCTTGCCCATCTGGTCAACACGGTGAAGGAGCTGTCAGACCGCAAGATCGGCCTGCGGGTTCTGACTGGAAAGGGCGCTCAGATCGACACCACGACTGCGTCCGGTCGCATGGTGTTCGGAATCTTCGCCACCTTGGCCGAGTTCGAGCGGGATCTGATCCGAGAGCGCACCATGGCGGGTCTCGCCTCCGCGAGAGCGCGCGGTCGCAAGGGCGGACGAAAATTCGCGCTCACCAAAGCTCAGGTGCGTCTCGCGCAAGCCGCCATGGCCCAGCGCGATACTTCAGTTTCCGATCTCTGCAAGGAACTCGGCATCGAGCGCGTCACTCTCTACCGATATGTCGGTCCCAAAGGCGAGCTCAGAGACCATGGAAAGCATGTTCTCGGACTTACGTAGCAACTCGTTTCTTTTCGCAGGTTGAGCCACAGAGGTGGATCAGGAAATTTGAACAACACTTATAAGTGATATTTTGCTCCCCAAATGATGTTATAAACATCAATATATGGAGTATTTTATGACACGTAGACCAAGAAGAAATCATTCAAATGACTTTAAAGCTAAGGTAGCACTTGCTGCGATTAAAGCAGAAAAAACACTTGCTGAATTGAGTGCTGAATTTGATGTTCATCAAAACCAAATTATTGACTGGAAAAATCAACTGATTTCAGCTTCCTCGCAAGCTTTCGATCAATCAAAAGCTCCAACAGAACCACCCATCGATCTAAAAAAACTACATGCAAAAATCGGTGAGCAGGCATTAGAAATTGATTTTTTAGAAGGTGTGTTGAAGAAACTGGGTCGCTTCAACCACAAAAGTTAATCGATGACTCACTTCAGATTTCAGTATCTAAGCAAGCTAAGCTGCTGAAAGTCTCCCGTGGTTGTTATTACTATCGCCCAAAACCTGTGAGTGAATCAGATCTGAAGCTGATGCGCTGTATGGATGAGTTACATATGCAATACCCTTTTGCAGGTAGCCGTATGATGCGTGATTTATTGAATCGTCAAGGACATCATATAGGACGACGTCATACACGTACTTTAATGAAGAAAATGGGCATTAATGCGTTATATCGTAAACCAAATCTAAGTCAGGCCAATCAAGCTCACCGTAAATATCCATATCTGCTCAAAGGATTGGCTATTCAGCGCAGTAATCAAGTGTGGTCTACGGATATAACGTATATCCCTATGGCAAAAGGCTTTGTTTATTTATGTGCTGTGATTGATTGGCATAGCCGCAAGGTACTTGCGCATAGAGTATCGATTAGTATGGAGGTTACATTTTGCATAGAAACATTAAATGAAGCTATTGAAAAATATGGCCGACCTGAAGTCTTTAATACAGACCAAGGCAGTCAGTTTACCAGTGATGCATTTATTGATGTATTGAAATCAAATGGCATTCAAATCAGTATGGATGGTAAAGGTCGATGGGTTGATAATGTGATGGTTGAACGATTATGGCGGAGCGTTAAATATGAAGAGGTGTATCTCAAAGCCTACAGCAATGTTTTGGATGCGAAGAAGCAATTAAACGCATATTTTGAATTTTATAATTTGAAACGACCTCATTCGAGTCTGGACAAAATGACTCCAGATGAGTTTTACTATGACCAGCTACCACAACAAAATAAGGTAGCTTAACTAGAGCAGAGTATCACTTATAAATAAGCTTTTAGTTGTTCAAACAAGTGGGACCACCTCTCACCTCCGCGCTTCATCAGAAAACTGAAGGAACCTCCATTGAATCGAACTAATATTTTTTTTGGTGAATCGCATTCTGACTGGTTGCCTGTCAGAGGCGGAGAATCTGGTGATTTTGTTTTTCGACGTGGTGACGGGCATGCCTTCGCGAAAATCGCACCTGCTTCCCGCCGCGGTGAGCTCGCTGGAGAGCGTGACCGCCTCATTTGGCTCAAAGGTCGAGGTGTGGCTTGCCCCGAGGTGATCAACTGGCAGGAGGAACAGGAGGGTGCATGCTTGGTGATAACGGCAATTCCGGGAGTACCGGCGGCTGATCTGTCTGGAGCGGATTTGCTCAAAGCGTGGCCGTCAATGGGGCAGCAACTTGGCGCTGTTCACAGCCTATCGGTTGATCAATGTCCGTTTGAGCGCAGGCTGTCGCGAATGTTCGGACGCGCCGTTGATGTGGTGTCCCGCAATGCCGTCAATCCCGACTTCTTACCGGACGAGGACAAGAGTACGCCGCAGCTCGATCTTTTGGCTCGTGTCGAACGAGAGCTACCGGTGCGGCTCGACCAAGAGCGCACCGATATGGTTGTTTGCCATGGTGATCCCTGCATGCCGAACTTCATGGTGGACCCTAAAACTCTTCAATGCACGGGTCTGATCGACCTTGGGCGGCTCGGAACAGCAGATCGCTATGCCGATTTGGC
>NZ_WURP01000036.1:0-3787 GCF_009829025.1 Acinetobacter sp. 18QD2AZ41W
CGGCCAACGAGCTGCCAATATCATGACTTTAATCCAGTCAGCAAAGCTGAATGGACTGGATCCGTATGCCTATTTAAATGATGTGCTGAAAAGGCTGCCGACGCATAAAGTGACCCAAATAGAAGAATTACTGCCACACCGCTGGAAATCCGACCAAAATTAAAAAATAGGCATGGGATTCAGCGGACGCTTACAAATGCCGGTACGGGATTGCATATTAACTTGCTTTAAGCCCAATAGGGTTCGTCTTTTTTTGATTTGCTGAAGTAAAGATTCATTCATTGTAGACACATTTATTTCTTTTAGGTTCTATAAGAAACATATTAGTTTCTTTTTTTTGAAAAGCATTTATAATTTTATTATTTCGATCTGTAAAACAGCCCTAGCTACGTAGTGATCTGAAATCATTCTGAAAATACAGTTAAAATACGCGGTTCAATTTAACTTATCTCCTTACGGAATTGGCAGAAAGATTGTCGATGCCGGATCTGAACTGTCGACAACTCTCTGGCAAAAATTCCTGGCAGCCCTGCATTTAACTGCCTAGCACAATCCGATAATAAATAATAACAAACCCGCCGCGCAGTTGGCATACAGTAAGTAAAGAAGTGGTTGACTGTGATCATAAAAATAACATCTCAAGCCGGAGGGAAACTAGATGGCCAAGTATAGTGATATCAATAGTTTTAATACCTTAGAAACATTAACCGTCGGTTCAGAACACTATCAGATTTTCAACTTATCCAAATTGCAAGTGCAGTTGGGCGACCTGTCCCGGCTGCCAAAATCTTTAAAAGTCTTGCTGGAAAATTTACTGCGTTTTGAAGATCAGCTTACGGTGAAAACCGAGCATATTCATGCGCTGGCAGGGTGGTTAAACGACCGAACTTCAGAACAGGAAATCCAGTATCGTCCGGCACGGGTACTGATGCAGGATTTTACCGGTGTTCCCGCAGTGGTTGATCTTGCTGCGATGCGTGCAGCGGTGGCCAAAGCCGGCGGTGATCCGGAAAAAATTAATCCGTTGTCACCGGTGGATTTAGTCATCGATCACTCGGTGATGGTCGATTACTTTGCCAGCCCGCAAGCTTTTGAGCAGAATGTCGCAATTGAGATGCAACGCAATGGTGAGCGCTACCAGTTTCTGCGCTGGGGGCAGGCGGCACTTAATGAGTTTCGCGTGGTGCCGCCAGGAACCGGGATTTGCCACCAGGTCAATCTGGAATATCTGGCACAAGTGGTCTGGAGCAATGAGGTTGATGGGCAGCGCTTTGCCTTTCCTGATACCTTGGTCGGTACTGACTCACATACCACCATGATCAATGGCTTAGGCGTGTTAGGTTGGGGGGTAGGCGGTATCGAAGCGGAAGCGGCCATGCTGGGTCAACCGATCTCCATGCTGATTCCGGAAGTGATCGGCTTTAAGCTCACCGGTAAACTCAAAGAAGGGATTACAGCAACTGATCTGGTGCTGACCATTACCCAGATGCTGCGCCAAAAAGGCGTAGTTGGAAAATTTGTCGAATTTTATGGCGATGGCCTGGCCGATTTACCCTTGGCTGACCGTGCCACTATTGCCAATATGGCACCCGAATATGGTGCTACCTGTGGCTTTTTCCCGGTTGATGAGGTGACGCTTTCCTATTTACGTTTAACTGGACGTCAGCCCGAAAGAATTGCCTTGGTAGAGGCCTATAGCAAGTTGCAAGGATTGTGGCGCAATCCGGGGGATGAACCCGTCTTTACAGACACTCTGGCTTTAGATATGTCGACGGTAGAAGCCAGTCTGGCGGGTCCGAAACGTCCGCAGGATCGTGTGCTATTGTCGCAAGTGCCAAAAACCTTTGCTGCCTTCATGGATCTGACCTTGAAACCGGTCAAAGAAGAAAAAGAGCGTCTGGAAAATGAAGGAGGTGGAGGTACGGCTGTTGAAGCGAAACAGGCCAACCTGCCACATGAGAATCCTTTTTGTATGATTGAGGGTAAAAAATATCCGTTGCAGCATGGCGATGTGGTGATTTCAGCCATTACCTCCTGTACCAATACTTCGAATCCCAGTGTCATGTTGGCAGCAGGGCTATTGGCCAAAAAGGCAATCGAAAAAGGTTTGCAGCGGAAACCTTGGGTGAAAAGTTCACTGGCTCCAGGTTCCAAAGTAGTTACCGATTATCTCAATGCAGCAGGGTTGACGCCTTATTTGAATCAACTGGGTTATAACCTGGTGGGTTATGGTTGTACCACCTGTATTGGTAATTCGGGACCTTTACCTGAAGCGATTGAAGAAGCTGTGCAATGTTTTGATTTGAATGTAGCCTCAGTGCTTTCCGGAAACCGTAACTTTGAAGGACGGGTGCATCCTTTGGTGAAAACCAACTGGTTAGCATCTCCACCCTTGGTTGTTGCCTATGGTTTGGTCGGGAATATTCGAACTGATCTCACTGCTGAGCCGATAGGTGAAGGCTTTGATGGCCAAGCGGTTTATTTAAAAGATATCTGGCCGACACAGGTGGAAATCGATGCCGCACTGCAGAACGTGAATACCGAGATGTTTCATAAAGAATATGCGGAAGTGTTTGAAGGCGATGCCAAGTGGAAAGCGATCCAGATTCCACAAAGTCAAACCTATGCTTGGGATGAACAATCAACCTATATCCGGCATCCTCCCTTTTTTGCAGAAATTGATCAGCCGGTGCGACCAATTCAGCCGATCAAACAGGCACGGATTTTGGCTATATTAGGCGATTCAGTCACGACGGACCATATTTCCCCGGCGGGTAATATCAAAAAAGATAGTCCGGCCGGCCGATATTTGCAGCAACAGGGGGTTGATGTAAAAGACTTTAACTCTTATGGTTCCCGCCGTGGCAACCATGAAGTGATGATGCGAGGTACCTTTGCCAATATCCGCATCAAAAACGAAATGCTGGGTGGAGAGGAGGGTGGCAATACCCTGCATATTCCAAGTGCAGAGAAGCTCTCGATTTATGATGCGGCAATGCGCTATCAGGCAGAACAAACCCCACTCGTAATGATTGCTGGGAAAGAATATGGTACCGGTTCTTCACGTGACTGGGCGGCCAAAGGCACCAACCTGTTGGGGGTGAAAGCGGTGATTGCTGAAAGTTTTGAGCGGATTCACCGTTCCAATCTGGTTGGCATGGGGGTGTTACCTTTACAGTTTGTAGAGGGTCAAAACCGGCAGATCTTGAACCTAACGGGCCATGAAACACTGTCAATTTTAGGCTTGTCGGATGATATTCATCCGCATCAAATGCTGAAAGTAGATGTGCAACATACCGATGGTACGTGTAGCCATTTTCAAGTGTTGTGTCGTATTGATACCTTGAATGAGGTGGAGTACTTTAAGGCCGGTGGGATCTTGCACTATGTCTTGCGCAATTTGCTCGCTTCCTAAATTGAATGATGAAAGCCCGATACCTACCATAATGCCGGTCAGTTAAGAATTGAAAAACTAAAATTATGCTCAATTAAGACATAAATTTAGATCAATTTAAATTCAAATATAAGGAAATTTAGATTTGTTTTTCATCCAAATTTCCTTAACTGACTGGTATTAATCTTTTGATGGGCCTCTTCATAATCTAATGGAGAGCGCTGACCATTGGAACTATGCCTACATTATTAGGTGTAGATATCAAATGTGAACATAGATCTAATCTAATTTATTCATCATATTCCGCAAATATTTCGTAAGCGTCCGCTGAACCCCATGCCTATTTTTTTAATTTGAGTTGGATTTCCAGCGATGTGGCAGTAATTCTTCTAT
>NZ_WURP01000037.1:0-3419 GCF_009829025.1 Acinetobacter sp. 18QD2AZ41W
GCGGAAAGTTCTTTTACCCTCAGCCGAAATGCCTGCCGTTGCTAGACATTGCCAGCCAGTGCCCGTCACTCCCACTCGATTGTAAACAAGCACACAAAACCCTTTAGTGACAACAATTTGCAAGAACTATCAGGCTCAGTGCCATGAAAAATACCATGACCAGATCATGAGGTTGAACACGGCTTGCGCCGGCAGCGTTCACGCTCCTGGTCGGCGATCTCGCCCGGCTGCAATGCTAGCTCAGCATCGGTCATGCGCTCCAGCACGTCGCGTAGGCGGATGGTGCAAGGAATGGGCGGCAGCTCGAACTCATAGCCGCCGGCGATCATTTCGGCCGCAATCTCCTCGGTGATGAAAAACGGCTCGTCGTCTTGGTTCGGCTTCTTCATGCCCTTTCCTCCTGGCGCTCATCCTGGCCGACAGCGGCCAGGGCATCGGCTTCCGTCAATGCGTCCTCCACGAACGCGCCGTGCTGCTTCGCTTCGGCCTGGCTGACCTCGGCCCATATCCGTTTCACCTGGGCCGCACTGTACCCGGCCAGCTCGGCGGTCTTGTTGATGCTGTAGCCGGACTTGCGCAGCGCGACAACTTGGGCGCGGCGCTTCGGATCAGCACGGCGGCCCTTGTACCGCCCGGCCTGGCGGGCCAACTCAATGCCTTGGCGCTGGCGTTCGCGCCTGTCCTCGTAGTCGTCGCGGGCCATCTGCAAGGCCAGGCGAAAAAGCATGATCTGCACGGCTTCCAGCACGATCTTGGCGACGCCCTGGGCCTCGGCCGCCAGGTCGGATAGATCGACCACGCCAGGGACGGCCAGGCGTGCGCCTTTGGCCTGTATCGAGGCCACCAGGCGCTCGGCCTCGGGCAAAGGTAGGCGGCTGATGCGGTCGATCTTCTCGGCAATGACCACCTCGCCGGGCTGTAGGTCGCCGATCATGCGCAGCAGCTCAGGCCGGTCGGCGCGTGCGCCGGATGCCTTCTCACGGTAGATGCCGGCGACGTAGTAGCCGGCGGCCTTCGCGGCCGTAGTGATCGCCTCTTGGCGTTCCAAGTCCTGCGCGTCGGTGCTGACGCGCAGATAGACCCGCGCCACCATCGGCGCGGCTACTGGCTTCGTCCTGCGCATACTTGCGGGCTCCTTTGGGCATACTCAAATGCACCCATCTTAAACTGGCAGCTAATGTACAAAAGTTGATAGAAGCACACAAGTTCAATTTTGCACTTCTGCCCCACTATTGCAAAACTGCTTGTTAGTAGCCGTTTTTTCTTACTGTTTATAGATTCAATAATTTTTGAAACGAAAAATTGGGACTAAACATTTCGGTTTCGTTTTCTGTCGATTCGTCCTGCGTATCTTTTGCATAAACAAACATTTGTTGTTCGTAGTTTTCGATGGCATTTTCAATACTTGTAAATTCTCCGTTTGTAAGGTTTTCAGACAATATCAAAGCATCCAATAATCCCGTATTTACACCCTGTCCTGCAAAAGGCGACATCAAATGAGCAGCATCGCCAATCATTGTTATGGGTAATGGACGGTTACTTTTCCAATCATTGTTCAAAGGAAATTTCCTTGTGGGCAAGCATTGAAATGTTGATACCGAACGTATTAATTGTTTGTAAACTTCACTCCATTTGGAAAATCTTTTCAATAAAAAATCGGCAACGCTGTTTCTGTCCTGAAAATCTAAGGGAATTTTATTTTTCCATTCATCGGGCGTTTTAAAACTAATTCCTAAATACAATGCACCATTATTATTGGGATTGGCAAACAATAAAATGCCCTGATGTCCCGCCATTAATCGGTTGCCGTTGCATAGCTGAAAAAATCCGGGACAGTTTATTTCCGGTTGAAGAATATCAGCTTGGATGTTGAAAGTACCGGTTTCTTCAACTTGCGTGTCGGTAACAAAGCTCCTTATTTTCGACATTCCACCATTGGCAAGAATAACCAAATCTGCTGTTTCACTCGGTTTATTCTCAAAAGTTAGTGTCCACTTCTTCTTACCAGGTTCAAGCATAACAAGTTTTCTATCCCAAATAACCGTGTCGTTTTCTAAACTATTCAACAAGATAGCCCTTAAGTCATTTCTGTTTATTTCAGGATTGTCAAATCGATTTTCGGGCTTTACATTTTTTGTGGATAAAATATTGCCTTTTTCATCAGCAATATTTACACCCATTGGTAAGGCTAAGTCATAATAAGTTTGTAACAATCCCGCTTTTTTCATTGCTTCCTGACCTGAACCTTTGTGTAGGTCAAGGGTTCCACCAAAAATTCTTGCCTCTCGGTCGTTGTCTCTTTCGTAAACTGAAACGTCTATGCCGTTTTGCTGTAATAATTTTGCCATAGTCAGTCCAACGGGTCCACCACCAATTATTGCAACGTTCTTATCACTAAGTAAATTCATTTGTTTGCCTGTATCTATTCGCATTGTCATTCAAAAATGGCACATAACAAGTGGCTATACGCCAAATGGCGTATATATCCACTATATCTTATTTTGCTAAACCTTTCATTATCAGTGACAAATCCGTTTTCAACCGTTTACCGTTCGTTTCTACTCTCTCAAAAGGATTTATATTCATAGTGCTTTTTGTTAAGTTTTGCTCAAATATACAAATCCTTTCTATATATCTAACAAATCCATCGGACTTTTTAATTGTTCCATTCCCTTGGTGGTAATATGTGTATAAACCTCAGTTGTTTTACTGCTTGAATGACCTAACAACGATTGAATATAACGTAAACTCGTACCATTCTCAAGCAAATGCGTTGCAAAGCTATGTCGTAAGGTATGTACAGTAACTTCCTTTTGAATCTTTGCTTTTAAAACAGCTGCTTTAAAAATGTTTTGAATACTTCGGCTTGAGTATGCGCCACCTTTTTGACCTTCAAATAAATAATCTTTTGGTTTATATTCCATAAAGTATGTTCTTAAAATAATTAATGTTTTCTCAGATAAAATGGTATAACGATCTCTTTTTCCTTTTGACTGTTCTATACGAATTTGCATGCGCTTGGAGTCAATGTCTTTTATTTTCAGGTTTATACATTCAGAAATGCGCAAACCTGCCGAATAAATAGTCATCAGAATAGCCTTGTGTTTCACGTTTTCAATAGCGCGTAGTACCCGAATGGTTTCTTCTTCACTCATCACAACAGGAAGTGTTTTTTCTTTTTTTGGTCTTTCGATGAAATATGTTTTCCGTTGTCCACCCAAAACACGTTCGTAATAAAACTTAATCGCATTGATTGCCTGGTTTTGATAAGATATTGAAACTTTTCGCTCCATAACCAAATGTCGGAGAAATGATTGTATATGTCCTTCATTCAATCGATCGACGTATAGGAAGAATAAACGCCCTTTTCACCCAAGTCCAACAGCTTTGGACCGCAGTTGACTCTTTCGACACCCCTG
>NZ_WURP01000038.1:0-3378 GCF_009829025.1 Acinetobacter sp. 18QD2AZ41W
CGGCCAACGAGCTGCCAATATCATGACTTTAATCCAGTCAGCAAAGCTGAATGGACTGGATCCGTATGCCTATTTAAGTGATGTGCTGAAAAGGCTGCCGACGCATAAAGTCACCCAAATAGAAGAATTACTGCCACACCGCTGGAAATCCGACCAAAATTAAAAAATAGGTATGGGGTTCAGCGGACGCTTACCCGACACCAAACAGCCCTGCTGCAAAACCAGCAAAAGCACCGATGACTAAAAAGGTTATAAGTTCCACAATAGACTAACTTTAAAAAATGAAAGGATTAAGGCGTTGAATTAAGCGTGTTCCAACTGACCCACTTGATGATAAGCACGGTTAAAATACACCAGGCTTTCTTCTTGATCGCTTTGTTGAACTTGAAGCACACGACACATGAAAATACTGTGTGTACCCACTTGCTGAATGTCCTGAATTTCACAGTCAAAACTGACCAAGGCATCTTGCAAAATAGGTGAACCAGTTTCCAACGCACTCCACTCACCTAAGTTGAAACGCTCTTCAGAACTGAATTTACTTGAAGCAAAAGCATTTGAAAGCTGTTCATGCTGAGTACTTAGTACGTTTACAGCCAAGACTTTATTTTCAACAAAATGGGCATGTGAACGGGAGGATTGATTCATACAGACCAATAACGTTGGCGGTGTATCCGTCACGCTACATACGGCAGATGCAGTAAATCCATGCATACCTGCTTTACTCGCAGTCGTAATAACATTCACTGCTGTGGTGAGTAAAGACATTGCATTTCTAAAGTCTGTTGCTTCAATCATCTCTTTCATCTCAAATGTACATATCACGTGCTCGTGCTTTAAGTAGAACAAATCATCTTGCAATAATTTGCCCCTGCTTCGCACGAGACTACGTTTGATTAAGCTTCTAGCTCTTTACGAACAATGGCAGCACCTGCGCTTAAAGCCTCAAGCTTGCCACGTGCAACTTGGCGAGAAAGTGGTGTCATACCACAGTTGGTTGAAGGATAGAGTTTATCTGCATCAACAAATTGAAGTGCTTTACGTAAGGTATTCGCCACTTCTTCTGCAGTTTCAACTTTGCTAGTTGCTACATCAATGGCACCCACCATCACTTTCTTACCACGGATCAATTCAATCAAATCCATTGGTACACGTGAGTTTTGGCATTCAAGTGAAATAATATCGAGCTTAGATTGTTGTAGTTTCGGGAATGACTCTTCGTATTGACGCCATTCATTACCTAAAGTTTGTTTCCAATCTGTATTGGCTTTAATGCCGTAACCATAGCAAATATGAACTGCAGTTTCACATTTTAGACCTTCAAGTGCACGTTCTAAGGTTGGTACACCCCAGTCATTCACTTCATCAAAGAATACGTTAAACGCAGGTTCATCAAATTGGATAATGTCTACGCCTGCTGCTTCAAGTTCTAAAGCTTCTTGGTTCAAAATTTTGGCAAATTCCCAAGCCAGTTTTTCACGGCTCTTGTAGTGTCCGTCAAAAAGTGTATCAATCATGGTCATTGGACCAGGCAACGCCCATTTAATTGGCTGACTGGTTTGGCTGCGTAAAAATTTCGCATCGTCTACAAACACTGCTTTTTTACGAGAAACTTCACCCACAACTGAAGGTACACTTGCATCATAACGATTACGAATACGCATGGTTTCACGCTTTTCGAAATCTACACCTTCAAGATGTTCAATAAACGTGGTTACAAAGTGCTGACGGGTTTGCTCACCATCACTCACGATATCGATACCTGCAGTGACTTGCTCATGTAATGATAATTTCAAAGCATCACGTTTAGCTTCTAATAATTCTTCGCCTTCAAGCTTCCATGCAGACCATAATTTTTCAGGTTCAGCTAACCAAGACGGTTTTGGCAAGCTACCCGCAGTTGAAGTTGGGAGTAAAAGTTTCGGTTGTGTAAGCGCCATGTCTAATCTTCTTTGTCTAAATTCGTAAATCTGTTTATCAATTTAATGGATTAAGCAGCTGTTTCGACTTCGAAATTTGCAGCCCATTCATTTAAAATGTCTTGATAAGGCTTAATGAAGTTTTCTTCCGTCCATTTACCTTGTTTAACTGCAAGCTCACCACGTTCCACACGGTCATAGACCACACGTGTAAGTGAATAATCGCCATAGCTTAGACTTGGTTGATACACCACACCTGCAGGAGAGTTGGTGTTGTAAATTTCAGGACGATAGATCCGTTGGAAACTTTCCATGGTCGCAATAGCACTGATCAATTCAAAATCAGTATAATCACGGACTAAATCGCCAGCGAAATAGAATGCTAATGGTGCATTACCACCTTCTGGTTTAAAGTAGCGTACACGTAAACCCATTTTGGCAAAATATTCATCGGTACGTGAATATTCATCATTTTTGTATTCCACACCCAAAATAGGATGTACGTTGGCTGTACGGAAATACGTTTTAGAGGTTGAAACGCTTAAGCAAATGACAGGTTGTTTTTTAAATTCTGCTTTAAATACATCTGAATTGACTAAATGTTGATAAAGCTTGCCATGTAGATTGCCAAAATCTTCAGGTTTTTCACCTACACCACAACCCAATTGTGGCAATACCACGCTGAAGTCGTAATCACGCACATAAGATGAGAAGCTATTGCCGATCATGCCTTCAATACGCTCACCTGTTTGATGGTCAATCACAACACTTTTAAGTGTTTCAATAAATGGGAAAGTTTGACCATTACCTTCAATATCAATTTCCGCAGAAATAATGTCAATCTCAAGTGAATAGCGATCACCTTTCGGGTTATCAACGGTTGCCAAGCTATTAAAACGGTTGTTGATCATCGCAAGGGTACGACGCAAGTTTTCTTCACGGCTTTCCCCACGTGCCAAATTGGCAAAGTTTGTGGTTAAACGTGTGTTTTCTGCTGGTGTATAATTCTCATCAAAACGGATACGTTTAATTGAACACTCAAATGCTGTACTCATGGAGATTGCCACCTAAAAATTTTATAAAAAGTTAAATTTCTGAATGGCTATATTTAAACGTGAATAAGAAAGTGAGTAAAACGATATAAATTCAGCTTAAGATGAGAAATACTCATCTTAATAAATTAAAGATGCTGAGGATTTTTAGTTATTCAGTAAGCTAAGCGGCTATCTAAAATCTTTATCTGAAATTGGTAATGTTTTTTGCAACTCTACCAAAGATAGAACCGTACCGGGTTTGTCGGAGACTCAATATTCTGAGAGACTATTCCGATGACAAAATTAAAATATACCCCTGAAATCAGAGAAAGAGCGGTTCAATTACTAATTGAATCTGAAAAAGATTATCCTTCTACTTGGGCTGCAATCACAGCAATTGCGCCTAAGATTGGTTGTACTCCTGA
>NZ_WURP01000039.1:0-3244 GCF_009829025.1 Acinetobacter sp. 18QD2AZ41W
CATAGTATTCGTCGTTAGAAAACAATTATTGTGACATTATTTCAATGAGTTATCTATTTTTGTCGTGTACAGAGATTATTATAGAAGCCCCCATGAATAAATCGCTCATCATTTTCGGCATCGTCAACATAACCTCGGACAGTTTCTCCGATGGAGGCCGGTATCTGGCGCCAGACGCAGCCATTGCGCAGGCGCGTAAGCTGATGGCCGAGGGGGCAGATGTGATCGACCTCGGTCCGGCATCCAGCAATCCCGACGCCGCGCCTGTTTCGTCCGACACAGAAATCGCGCGTATCGCGCCGGTGCTGGACGCGCTCAAGGCAGATGGCATTCCCGTCTCGCTCGACAGTTATCAACCCGCGACGCAAGCCTATGCCTTGTCGCGTGGTGTGGCCTATCTCAATGATATTCGCGGTTTTCCAGACGCTGCGTTCTATCCGCAATTGGCGAAATCATCTGCCAAACTCGTCGTTATGCATTCGGTGCAAGACGGGCAGGCAGATCGGCGCGAGGCACCCGCTGGCGACATCATGGATCACATTGCGGCGTTCTTTGACGCGCGCATCGCGGCGCTGACGGGTGCCGGTATCAAACGCAACCGCCTTGTCCTTGATCCCGGCATGGGGTTTTTTCTGGGGGCTGCTCCCGAAACCTCGCTCTCGGTGCTGGCGCGGTTCGATGAATTGCGGCTGCGCTTCGATTTGCCGGTGCTTCTGTCTGTTTCGCGCAAATCCTTTCTGCGCGCGCTCACAGGCCGTGGTCCGGGGGATGTCGGGGCCGCGACACTCGCTGCAGAGCTTGCCGCCGCCGCAGGTGGAGCTGACTTCATCCGCACACACGAGCCGCGCCCCTTGCGCGACGGGCTGGCGGTATTGGCGGCGCTGAAAGAAACCGCAAGAATTCGTTAACTGCACATTCGGGATATTTCTCTATATTCGCGGTTCAGCAGGCATGTCCCCTTTGAGGGCGACCCGACGACAGGATAATCGACCTTATGGTGCGCAAATATTTCGGCACAGACGGTATTCGTGGCAAAGCCAACGAAGGCGCGATGACGGCGGAAACCGCCTTGCGCGTCGGCATGGCGGCTGGCCGTGTCTTTCGTCGCGGTGACCACCGCCATCGTGTCGTGATCGGCAAGGATACGCGCCTGTCGGGCTATATGCTTGAACCCGCGCTCACAGCCGGTTTCACCTCGATGGGCATGGACGTATTCCTTTTTGGCCCGCTGCCGACAACGTATAGGAAGAATAAACGCCCTTTTCACCCAAGTCCAAATTAATTTGCCGATTCCATAATCAGGGTGTATTACAATTCCATAGAGTTTTTCAATCCAGGTGGTTTAGCTGATAACTTAACGATTGATCAGCTTCTTCGTGAAGATTACTCGCCATGGGCGCGCAATAAAAGGATATCTGCCACGTTCAAAGAAGCGCATTTTATTGAAAAATATGGGTCAGGCATCAAACGAATCCAAGAAGGCTTCGCATCCTATGGTCTGCGTCCCCCTGTCTTTGAAAATTTCCAGCACGGTTTTCGAGTTATTGTCTCATCAAAGCTACTTTTCGAATCTAATGAGGGAGTAAGTGAGGGAGTAAATCTACTATTTAATCAGATAAGAACTAATCCAGGAAAGCGTGCACCATTTTTAGTAAACGAGCTATTAGTTCCTGTCAAGATAGTAGAGCGGTGGCTCAAAATCTTAAGAGATGATCATAAAATCGAGTTTCGAGGAGCTCCTAAAAGTGGAGGATACTGGCTAAAATAGAAATCAATGATACTCTTAAGTGGCACCAATCGAACTCCTATTTTAGCATTTAAAAAAGTATCCTCACATCATTTTATTGAACAATACCTAAGGCTGCTCTGGCGGCATTGATATGATTATCGTCGTTGCACTCTACCGCAAAAGCGCCATATGCTAATGGAGCTGCAGCAGCCCTCTCTATAGATTGTTCGTAGAGCCTATCCCATATCGTTCCGCCTTGTTTAGCATACTCCGTTATCAAACTCTTCAGGCTATCCTCTCCAAAAACCGATACGTGACCAGAAAAGTCCAGTGCAGGATCACCCATATGCGCAGTAGACCAATCTATGATACCAGAGGTCTTACCTTCCTTCGAGGTTAAGACATGCCCTGCATAGAGATCGCCATGGATGAAACAAGTGAATTCAGGCCACAAAGGGTCATTGTCCAACCATCTACGGTATCTGTTTTCCAACGGCTCGCTGATACCTATCTCAGATTTCACCAAGTGGATACGGTCAGCTATTTCGGTCCTCAATTCACTTGGAGTCATTATTTTCAAGTTGCTCTTTCTCACATCGTCAGCTGTAATACGATGTAATTCGGCCAATGATTTTGCCAGAGACTCCACATAAGCTATGCTATCGCGATCTATGTTCCAAGAAACCTCATGTGTTATCGCATCGAATGTCAGAGCAGGCGCATCCTCCAGTAAAGGGTAGGCTATTAGGCGCTCCGATACAATTTTCCAATCAGGGACATTGATCGACAGGTTTCTTTTGGCTAAATCCAATATTCTACTTTCATTTTCGATTTGTTCAAGCATATCGCTTCTTCGAGGTATACGGAGTACCCAGTTCTCACCGTTTACTTCCTTTACAAAGGCAACTCTAAAGTCGATGCCCATCTCATTGACGCTCATCTCTTCCGAAATTCTCAGCCCATGCTCTAGGGCTAATGTTTGCATATCTTCGATTGTCATTTCTATACTGTTTTCTTTTATTAAATTGGTACCAGTTCCCCCGACAGGACATTCTGAATGTCATATACAGGTGTAACACTTTACCCATATTCTTTTCGTATGGATAACACTTCCCATCAGGGAACAAAAATCTGATACATGAATTAATTGTGAGACAGTAGACCTACTGTCGCATTGAAGCCATCTCGGCGACTATTTGATTAGGAAAACCAAGGCTTTGCCATCATAGCCTTATCATAGAAGTATAACATAGTTGTAAAGATAGAAAATTATTTTTTATTCATCCATGATGTTATTATTTTATAATAACATCATCTAAACATGTCCTGTCGCTCTTTTGTGCTGTGATATTTCATACCTATTAACTGCTTTCGTTTGAATTATACGACGTTCTACTCACAATAGGGCAAGGGTTACTCATTCCGTAGGATGCGGTTCACGTATAGGAAGAATAAACGCCCTTTTCACCCAAGTCCAACAGCTTTGGACCGCAGTTGACTCTTTCGACACCCCTG